>NZ_AYYT01000018.1 GCF_001435955.1 Ligilactobacillus salivarius DSM 20555 = ATCC 11741
CTAATATTTACTGTTATCATGTTATAAAAACATTAATTATATTTTAAGCCTTGATATAGCG
Source organism: Ligilactobacillus salivarius DSM 20555 = ATCC 11741 (assembly GCF_001435955.1). Lineage (GTDB taxonomy): Bacteria > Bacillota > Bacilli > Lactobacillales > Lactobacillaceae > Ligilactobacillus > Ligilactobacillus salivarius. The sequence goes on from NZ_AYYT01000018.1 coordinate 62, forward strand.
GTATTTTGAGCTTGCTCAATCTTTGGCAGTCTGCTTTATAGTCTGTACCTAGTCTAAAGGTCAACATATCTCGCAAATTCATCACCTATCTTGTTTTGTTTGTCTTTCATCGTATGAGTATAAACATCAAGGGTCGTTTGTACTTTACTATGACCTAGTCTAGCTTGTACTTGCTTAATATCCATACCAGACGCAAAAAGTAGCGTAGCATGAGTATGTCTAAAACCATGAGACGTGATTGGATGAATACCGGCTTTTTTTGCTATTTGCTTAATGTCGTATGTTATTACAGAGCTAAATATAAAGCTATTCTTATTACTGTTAAAAATTAACTGATGCTTATTCATTGAGTTAATCCCTATCTTTAATAATTGTTTTCTTTGCTCAAGTTGCCAAGATTTTAATATTTGAATTGTTTCAACATCAAGACTTATAACTCTATTACTTGCCTTAGTCTTTGGCGTTTGAATGGTTATGCCTTTATCAGTCCTTGCAAGAGTTTTATTAATAGTGATGGTATTATTCTTGTAATCCAAGTCATGCCACGTTAGAGCCAAACACTCGCCGATACGGATACCAGAATAGGCAAGTAAGCGGAATATAGTATATTTTTCTTGGTTGTAATACTTAGCAACCTCAAGGAACTTTTTTAATTCATCTTTATTATAAAAATTGTCGTGCTTGTCTGATATTGTTGCTTGTTTCTTAGGTTTAATCACGTATAGCATCGGATTGCTTTCAATCATGCCAAGCCTTAACGCATAATCAAGGGTATTTTTAACAATGCTAATTAAATATACATATCCTTTAGGTGTAGTAACAAAAGCTTTACTAACAAAATCTTGGCAATGTCTCACTGTTATCTTGTCTACATACATATCGTTAAAATATGGACGTACGTATTTAGTTACTCTAGTTTCAATAATATGATAAGTTGACGCCTTAACCCTTGTTTTGTGTAATGTTAACCATTCATCTAAGACATCGCCAAATTTTCCACTCTTAACATCTTTAAAATATTGGTTAGTACTAACTAAGTACTTAATCTTTAATAACTCATTCTTTGCATCCTCTTCACTGGTAAAACCTTGACGCCTTATATAGCGTTGCTTTCCAGTCAATTCATCAACGCCCGCATAATAACGGAACTTATAACGTGTATTTTCATCTTTATCTAGATATTTTTGTATTTTTACCATGTTCAATCATCCTCGTATTTAGTCTAACAACCCGCTTAAATATCAATAGATGAATATATGTATTATCTAGAATAAGATGCTTGAGGACTTTAGCTCAATTTTGAGCAGTCCTAAAATACTTTTTAAAGTCTGAATTTTATGCCTTTTGAGAAAGTCGCTACTACCTTTTAGACATTTTTGTCCAAAAGCCTATTAAATAAGGTTTTTCTCAAAAAAGTGAAAAACTAAATGCAAGCGATGCATCTACTGGAATAACCTTGAAAAAACTTATATTTCCCGTGTTGGACATTTTTGTCTATCACGCTAGAGAGCTATTAATCTTTTTTGACTAAGAGCTACAGGGCGTAAAGTTTGAACTTTCTCAAAAATAAGAATGTTGCTACTACCGCTATGAACAAAAATGTACAGGGCGTAAAGTTTTTAACATCTTAATACTTACCGTGTTTCTCAAAAATGAGTAAGACGCTAAAAGCACTAGATCAAAAAATAGCTTGAGTAAATCATTGATCTTACAGGTTTATCTGAAAAATCCGATAAACTTAGTTTTTCCGAAAAAACGGATAAACCTAGTTTCGTACAAAAATGTACGAAAATCAAATGTCAAAATCAGAAGCATCCATAGGAGTATACTTGTGATATTTTGAATTCATAAATTTTGTAAAATTAATTATGTCTTTTAAGATTTCATCACTATCATCCTTATTTTTATTAATTACTATAACAGTTTCATTAATTAAATCTATGAATGTACGTGCAAATTTTTCTTTTGAAATCCCCGCATAATTGATTATAAAGTTTTGATAATAATCATAATTCTCATCAAAGTTGTCAGAAATACATCCGAGATCAAAACCATTTAATATTAATAAGTTTAATAATGTATCAAATGTATGAATTAAGATAGCACGCTCATTGTAATATGCGTGTTCATCTTCGTACTCTTCTACTGGAACTATTTCTTTTAAATTTCTAACCCTACTAGGTCTTTTTTCTTTTATACCTGTTCTACCAAGTAAATAATCAGTAGTTACATCAAAATAATTAGCTACTTTTTCCAATTTATCACTCGGTGCTTTTTTTCTCCACTTATTAACCGCTCCATTACTAAAGTCTAGTTGCTTTTCTAATTCACGAATAGAAATGTTTTTTTCATTAGCTAAGTCTTTAATTCGTTGGTATATAGACATTCTTTTCACTCTTTCAAAAAATATTAAGAAAAATAAACTACACATTATTGACATGTAGAAAAATAGGCTATATATTTAAGTATGTAGTTAACACATCTACAAAAAATTAAAAACCATGATTAATACATTTATGTGTTAATTATTTTTTCTATGCCTTGATTGTAGAATAAAAAGCTACAAAAATCAATAATGTAGATAAAAAAGATACAGAAAGGAACTATACAATGCTTTATGAACGTATTTCAAAACTTGCAAATAAAAAAGGTTACTCAATAAGAAAAATAGAGCGAATTTGTGGTTTCAGTAATGGAACGATTAGAGCATGGAGGAATAATAACAATGCTCCTGTACGCAAATTAAAAAGAGTTTCTGATCTTTTAGGCGTAACCATTGATGAACTTTTAAAAGAGTAAGGAGGCTTAGACATGCTTAATTTAGTTTTTTACAGTGATAGCACGCTAAAGGCACAACCATACACAACGCCAGACGTGATTGCATCCAATACAGGAAATTCTTTAAAGGCAGTCAATCAGTTAATCAGATACAAGAAAGAACATTTAGAACGTTTTGGAATTTTGACATTTGAAATGGCTAAATTAAATGGACGTGGTAGACCTAGAAAGATCTATCACCTTAACGAACAACAAGCGACTCTTTTAATTACATTCTTGGACAATACGCCACAAGTTGAATTATTTAAGGTTGCCTTAGTCAAACAATTCTATGAGATGAGAGACGAGCTAACCAAGAGAAACATTAACAGAGCGATAGAAAAGCCAGTTAAAAAGACTCTAATGGATAGCGTTAAGAACTGGAAACATGCCAGTAAATACGCTTATAGCAACATCAACAAGCTATTAATTAAGGTTGCTACTGGAATGAATATTCAAGAATTAAAGAAACAAAGAGGCGATGCAAAGACCGCCCTTGATTTACTGACATCACAAGAACAAGAGAAATACAAGGAACTAGAAAATAAAGTCATCGCATTTATTAATGCTGATTTTGATTATTCACTTATAAAAGCCTTGCTAACTGGTGGAAAAATCCAAGTAGTACAGGCAATATAAACAATTAAGCTAAACAACAACCCGCTTAAACATCAATAGATGAAATTAAAACAATCAAAAACAAAAAGACTTGTCCAAAATTGGACGCATCTTTTACTTAAGAATACAAGAACTATTAGAGAGGAGTTTTCACAATGGAATATGTAAGAGATAAACAACAAACACAACAAGCATCGCCGGTAATTAAGGTTTATTTAACCGATGATCAATTTAAGGAATTAGTACCCTCATTGCTAGATAGACTAAGCTCAGACTTAGTAAATGAATTGATTGATGAACGCATCGAAAAAGAGCAAGCCCCTTATTTAAAGCAAAAAGACTTTGCCAAATGGATAGGCGAGAGCGTAGCAACAGTAAACGAGCTAAAGGCTCAAGGCTTACCAGTATCTTATGCACTAGGCACGGCAAGATATGGAAAGCAAAGTTATATTGACTTTATGAAATCAAAAGAAAAACAAAATATGCCGGGAGGATTTTAACAATGAAAAAGATAGACATGTATGACGTATCTAATGAATTAGCAACTTATTCAATCCAACTAAAAGACATAAGCGAGCTAATACTTTTTAACTTGAATAAGTCAGACATTAGCAAGAGCGATGAATTAGACCGCCTCTACTTTTTAAATGATTATATAAAGCAACTCTCAAACGAGTTAGACCAATTTAGTACGAAAGTTATACGAGGTGATAAAAATGACCGAGACAATTAACGGAATACCAACAAGCAAGACATTAAGCGATATTTTTAACGTTGTCTGTAACTCTAGTTTAGATAATCCAGTGAAAACAAAACAATTAATACTACTAACTGGATTGAATGAAAGACAATTAAGAGATGCTATCAACACTTTAAGATTTATGTACGGCGTACCTATTGGAGCGGTGAGAGGAACAAAGAAAAACGGTTATTATCTCATCAATACTCAAGATGCCCTACTGGAAACAATAGCACCGATAAGATCTCAAGCACGAGAAGAATTGAAACTTATTAGGAAACTAACAACCAACTTTAATGAATGGAAAGAGGTACAACAACAATGATTACTTACACACTTAACATCGCTCAATACATTATATTAATTGCCTTGTCTGTTAGTACTGGATACATTCTTAATGAAATTGTAAGAGCAATTAAAAATGGTGATTTTTTTGATTGAGAGCAAAAGAAAAAGCCTATTCAGTTAGTGGCTGAATAAGCTCGAGAAAATAAATATCTTAAACGATCACAAACAAATAAAAGCATTCGATTTATTTGTGCTTTTTTATTATACCATACAGGAGGTACAAAATGAACGATGATATACAAAATTGGAATGTACCAACTAAAGACGAGAGAGAAACTATATTAATTTATGATGAACTATTAGACCAGTGGCACATCTATACAGACGTACCTAAACACATTAAAAAATACGAGAAATACCTTGATGAAAGTAAGCAGTATAGAAAAGGTTACGATGCTAAGGGCGTGTTATCCATGCTAGACGGATGCATTAAAGGCGGTAATGTTTCAATCAATAAGAAAAGAACGATGACCGAGGAGCAAAGAAAGCAAGCAAGCGAGAGATTGAAAACATTTAGACAAAACAACAAGGCTTAAAATGCTTTATTTGCTCAAAATCGTACTGAATTCATTCAAAAAAACAACATAACCTATTAACTGAGTGTAATTATACCTAATTGGAAATACACTCTTTTATTTTAGAGAATAGAGGCGAAAAACATGAGTAAAAAAGATACAACATATATATTAAACGAGATTAGAAATTATCTAGATGAGTTCAATAATGCAAGCGATGATTATTACTCTTTCATAAAGCTAAGCAAAGAACTAACGGAACTAAGAAACACGATACAAAGAATTGAACTAGCTGATGCAAGTATACCCTACATTAACCAGTTAAAGAAACAGTATGATGCCAAAGAGAAAATCTACATCGCATTATACAAGCATATAAAACACGGTTTAATTTCATCGTGGTATGAAACCAACAAGATAATAAAAGACATTGGAAAAATAAGCGATGCTGATTTATCAAGTAAGAACAAACAAATGCAATACCTCAATCACTATAAAACCTTGCTACAGGAAAACAACAATATTATAAAACCAACACTAAAAGAACGCATCGCATATAGTCTCAGTAACCTAATTAGAAAGAGATGAAAGCATGAGTAAATTAATAACGAATGAAGAACCGGTGATGGTAATATCACCTAAGTTAGCAGTATTATTAGGCGATGCAGATAAGGCAATTATCTTACAACAGATAGACTATTGGTTAGATCATTCAAATAATATTCGTGATGGTCATAAGTGGGTATACAATAGCGTGGCAGATTGGAAAAGACACTTTCCGTGGATCTCAACTAGCACAATAACAAGGAAATTAAAATCACTAGAGGATCAAGGCTTATTAATTACAGGTAACTATAACAAAAGGAAATTCGATAAAACAAAATGGTATAGGATTGATTATGATGAATTCAAAAAAATTGAAAAAGCGTTTAGTCAAAATGACCAAACGATTATGTCATTTTGGGTAAATGGAGTTAGTCAAAATGATAAAACCAATACCAGAGATTACACAGAGAATAACACAGATACTTATAACTCAAATGAATTTGATTATAATGAGTTTATTGAATGGTTTAATAAATTAGCTGATAAGGACTTAAAAAATACAGAAATTAATAGACAATATATTAAAGATTTATTGAATGATGGTTATACCAAAGATGATATAGTTAATGTAATTGAATATAAAGTAAATGAATGGAAAAATAGCGAGAAGATGAATATGTATCTTAGATTTAGTACATTACTTTCACCTAATAATTTTGAAAGGTATTTACAAGATGCAAAAGAATTTTTACCCTCTGAACCACAAGAGAAAAGAAAAAGAAAAGTTCCGCTAAAAGAAAAAGAAAGAGACCCTATTGATGAACAAATACATCAAGGCAAATTATTTTTAGAGAACTTTCCAGATAATGAGGTAATAAAAGCAGAGCTTAAGAAACTTGAACAAATTAGAGATGAACTAAATAAAATTGATGAACAAATATATGGAGGCAAATTATTTTTATCAGAGCATCCAGATAATGAGGCAATAAAAAAAGGAATAGAGAAACTTGAACAACAAAGACAAGATATGATTGAAAAGGCGATGATATTAAGTGAATGAATTAAGTGAGTTACTTGGCGATGAAAAAGAGATAGACATTAAAAAGACGATTGATAATGTAAAATACTTTTTTAAAGTCAAATATGATAAGTTGCTGATGCTTGCTAGTGAGGATCAATTACAAGGAATTAGATACGATAAGTTAAAGGTTACCTCATCGCCTATTAACAATATTGAAAGTACGCAGTTAAAACGAATAAAGGCACAAGGCTATCTTAACAACATTAATCAATGCATTAATAGCCTAGATCCACTAAAAGCTAAAGTTTTAAGATACAGATTGATAGATAATAAAATGATGATTGAGGTTGAGTCAATTATTGGCTACAGTCATAAATCAACTTATCGTATATTTAATAATGCTTGTTATGAGTTTGCTCAACGTTTAAAGTTACTAGCTGATATAGACTTACTAGAATATAAAGAGTAGTCAAGATGCATCTACCCTTTTAAGTTGCTAACTCAGAAAATTAATTCATTGTCGAAAATTCGACCGTGAGAACTAACTGGATATAAAAAAACTACCGTAGCGATGAACCACGGTAGCAAATACGAAAAAATGATAATAACTAAGAACCTTAATTCTAAGATCCTTAGTAACATGGTAGTTATATTATACCATGATTGCTAATTATTTACATGTTGCCACTTGGTAGCATGTTTTTTTATTGCTTACACGCCGTTATTTAATCCACTAATACAACTAGATCTTCCCAAAATTGAGGACATCTTTTAAGCAGTTTATAGATACGCCTTTATTTAAATCACTAACACAATTACATAGCTTACTAGAATTACAGACGCTTAGAACTAACATTACAAGAGCTAAATAAACACGTTTCAAGACATTTAAACCTTATCCAGTATAATTACACTCAAAAATATTTCATGTTAATATTTCCACTATTTTCATTCAAAAATAGAGAAATAAACGCATTCTATGCCTTAAGTTATATTAATCCATACATCGCAAAATAAAATTATTGTAATTCGATTGAGTTGATTTAAACATGTAGCCCCCTAACCTCAATAAATACTTGAAATAATTAGCGTTCAACGGTGATGAGGTACTTATACATTAAATTCGTTTTTCAGTAAAAAAACACTTATAATTTTAGAGGAAAATATTTAATTCTTAACCCGTCCGAAATTGGCTCGGTTAAATTTATATCAAGGGTTCATTGACAAATAGTCAATAATTAGTAGAGCTGAATTTCAAGCTCTATTAGAGGAGCATAATTTCATTATTTTCAATACAGGCGATGCCTTACTGGACGGAATTTTCCGCTCAGTTAAAACAACTTTTAAAGTGAGGTTTAGCAAATGAATACAGACAACGAATTTAAGCATAACAAGGCTTACTTAATGCAATATCGTAAAATGCATACAAAGATAGAGAGATTAAAGGATAAACTAGAGAGGCTTAATGAACGCTATAACCTAAAGGGCGTATCTTATTCATCGCAACCCTCTAGCACGGTAACACAAACATTAGATGATATTATTGCTCAGAAAGAATATGTTGAGGGAAAAATTAGAGAACTTACAGGCGATGCAATCAAGATAAGCAACGAGATACAAGATAAGTTACTGGATCTAGATAATCAATTAGAGGCTGAAATTTTAGACCTATATTTTCTTGAAAGTCATAGCTTGAATGAAATTGCTAATGATTTATGTTATTCAGAGCGTCAAATTGAACGATTATATGTTAAAGGTATCAAACATCTTTTTAAATAATATATAAAAAATTTACTAGGCTGAAAATTCGGCTCAGTGTTTTGTATATTCTCATGGCTGAAAATTAAGCAGTGAGAAAATAAGATCCTCAAGGGCGAGACATTTTTGTGACACCCTTAAAAGTCTGAACCGTCTGAAAATTAAGCTCGTTATAAACGTGAATACGAGTGCGGAAAATTACGCAATCAGAATATACATAATCTCACTGCGGAAAATTACGCAGTGAAATAGTAGAGCCGAAAACTTGGCTCAATCAATCTAGACTTTATTAACGTACGCATCCTATAACTCGCATCCAACTCAGACCAAAATAAAAAGGCGTTCCTCGGTTAGAAACACCTTATAAAAAAACAGTCTGTACATTAATCTCTTATCCTCATTCTACCGATATTTAAACGGGTTGTTAGCAGTCTGTTAGTAGTCTGTTTGACAGTCTATTTTATCCTTAATCATTAAAAAACATTTATAATCAACATTGCCAAGAATGCTATTATATAGGCTTTTCTTGAATATCCTTAAGCATTTAGATAGTCAAAAACTATTATGTTATAATAAATCAGAGAAAAATTCGAGAGGNGAGAGGTTAAGATTATTCATGCAAAAGGTAAAGAATGATATAAAAATAAAAGTTGGACAGAAGTTTCCTTTAACAATTAAAAGACTAGGAATAAATGGTGAAGGAATTGGATATTTTAAGCGTAAGATAACATTTGTGCCTCAAGCACTTCCTGGTGAAGTAATTTTGGCTGAAGTAACTAAAGTTCATCCTAAGTATTTAAATGCGAAAATAAAGAAAATTAGAAAAGCAAGTCCTGATAGGGTAGAACCTGTTGATAATTATGATGTTGGTGGGATAGAGCTTGAACATTTAGCATACAGCAAGCAGTTAGAATTTAAGACAGATGTTATTCGTCAATCTTTAGAAAAATTCAAACCAACCAATTATGAAAATATGGAATTACGGCCAACCTTAGGGATGGAAGTACCTTATGAGTATCGAAATAAAGCCCAATTTCAAGTAAGAAAAGTTAAGGGAAATAAGGTAATTGCCGGATTATACAAACCTAATAGCCATATCTTAGTAGATTTACCAACTTTTAAAACTCAAATGCCATTAACAATGGAAATAATGAGAAAGATAGTTAAGCTATTAGAAAAATGGAATATTTCAATTTATGATGAAAGAAGAAATTCTGGAATCTTAAAAACGGTTGTAATCAGACAAACGCTAAAGACAGAACAAGTTCAAGTAGTATTTGTAACGGCAAGAAATAATTGTGCTAACTTAAATCAGGTTGTAAACGAAATTATGTCAGCATATCCACAAATCGTATCAGTCATGCAAAATATTAATCCAAGCCGTTCTTCCTTGGTTTGGGGTGAAGAAACCTTTAAGTTAGCTGGAACGGATAGATTACTAGAACAATTAGGAGACATAAAATTTGAACTATCTGCACGATCATTTTTCCAATTAAATCCTAGTCAAACTGAAGTATTATATACAGAAGTGAAAAAGGCATTGGATTTAAAAGAAGATGAAACACTAGTAGATGCATACTGTGGGGTAGGAACAATTGGTTTATTTGTTTCACCAGACGCCAAAGAAGTAAGAGGAATGGATATTATTCCTGAAGCAATAGAAGATGCTAAGAAAAATGCAGAATTATCAGGTAGAAAGAATATTCATTACGAAGTAGGGAAGGCAGAAGATCTTTTTGCCAAATGGACTAAAAATAATTTTGTACCAGATGCTTTGGTAGTTGATCCTCCAAGAACTGGACTGGATGATAAGATGATAGAGACTATTTTAAAGTATCGTCCCAATAAATTTGTATATGTTTCATGTAATCCGTCAACTTTAGCTAGAGATTTAGTGAAGTTGGTCAAAATATATAATGTTGAGTACATTCAATCAGTAGATATGTTTCCACAAACAGCAAGAGTAGAAGCCGTTGTTAAATTGAGTAAAAAGTAATTAAATAATATACATTTTTTGTAAATTAATTAGCTCTTTTTGTGTATTTAGAGAAATATCTGGTATAATATCAATGAATATCGGTGTAATTTACATTCGTGTTTATGAAGAAGCGGAGGATTTTCTTATGATGAATATATCTGGTCCGCGAGAGGGCGATTTCATAACTATTAAAAGTTATAAGCATGACGGTAGTTTACATCGAACGTGGCGAGATACAATGGTACTTAAAACCAGTGAGAATGCGTTAATTGGTTGTAATGACCATACTTTAGTAACAGAATCTGACGGAAGAAGATGGATTACAAGAGAACCAGCTTTAGTTTATTTTCATAAACATTATTGGTTTAATATTGTGACAATGATTCGTGAGAACGGAGTATCATATTATTGTAATTTAGCCTCACCTGCTGTATTAGATAAAGAGGCTTTGAAGTATATTGACTATGATTTAGATGTCAAAGTCTTTCCTAATGGTGAAAAACGTTTGCTAGATGTCGATGAATATGAGGATCATGGAAATAAGTGGCATTATTCGGCAGACATTGATAAGATTTTGAAACATAACGTTAGGGTTTTAGTTGATTGGATAAATAATGGTAAAGGTCCATTTTCAAAAGAATATGTTGAAATCTGGTATAACCGTTATTTAGAATTGTCGCGTCAACAGTGAATTACCGCTGTAATGTAATATATTCTAAGGAGTAAAAAGAGGTTGCGATGTTATATCACAGCCTCTCTCTTATTTAGCAATAGTTTTTTGAGGAGGTTTCTATGCCTAATAAAAAGAATTTGATGTTTTGGTCGTTAGAAATTTTGATTGTTGCAACATTAATTTGGGTTTGTATGAAGATAAATTTTGTTTTTCAACCAGTAGCAGCATTCTTTTCAACCTTATTTATCCCGGTAATCATATCAGGATTTTTGTATTACATGCTACTACCATTAGTGAAGTTATTAATGAAGGTTAAGATTGGGAAATTTAAAATTAATCGAACTGGAGCAGTCGCCATTGTTTTTATAGCAGTGTTTGCGATTATTGCGATGTCAATTGCTTTCCTCTTACCCAAAATTATTGTGCAGGTAGAAAATTTAATTACAAAATCTCCAACCTATGTTTCTCAGTTGGAGAAGAATTTCCAACATTTTTTGAAATATGATAGTCGAAGTAGTTGGTTGAAAGATATTGATTTGCAATCTTACTTAAACCGTTTTGAAGGATCCGGTAGTGAGATGATAGCTAAATTTATGAAGTCATTAACTAACAGTTTAGGAAGTATTATCTCCGCAATAACTAATATCACAGTTACAGTTTTAACTGTTCCATTTATGTTATTTTATATGTTAAAAGATGGTTATAAATTAATGCCTAGTATTTTAAAGTTTGTACCGCGTAAACGTACTGCTCAAGTTGAAGCAATGTTACAAGATATGAGCAATACTTTATCAAAATATATTAGTGGACAAGCAATTGAATGTATTTTTGTTGGTATTTGTACAGCTATTGGTTATGGACTTGCCGGTGTACCTTATGCCTTATTGACAGGAATATTTGCTGGGGCAACTAATATTATTCCATATATCGGTCCTTATATTGGATTAGTTCCAGCTTTGATCCTATCCTTAACTGATTCTTTTAACACTGCAGTAATGGCAATAATAGTCTGCATTATCGTACAGCAAATTGATGGTAATCTGATATATCCAAATGTTATCGGAAAATCAGTCGATATCCATCCTCTAACAATTATCTTATTGTTGTTGGTAGCTGGAAAAATTGCTGGGTTACTAGGTATTATCTTATGTATACCATTTTATGCAATCATCAAGGTAATTGTTAAACATGTAAGGGAAGTTATTATTTTAGAGAATGAATCCTCAGATGAAGTAAAAATTGAAAAATAATTAAAATATTAAGATTTATCTGAAACTATTAATGATTAGTGATAACATATAAGAGTAGAACTCTAAAAAGTAAGGATGAGCGAGATGACAGAAAAAATTGCAGTTCTTGGTGCTGGATCTTGGGGAAGTATCTTGGCTGGTGTTTTAGATGAAAATAAAAACGAAGTATGGTTGTGGACTAATAAAGAATCACAAGCCAAAGAATTAAATGAAAACCATACTAATGAACATTACATACCAGGACACAAGTATTCAGAAACAATTAAGGCTACAACAAATCTTAAAGAGGCAGTTGATGGAGCTTCAGCAGTTTTATTCGTAGTACCTACTAAAGTAATAAGACTAGTTGCTCAACAATTAGTTGAAGTTTTAAAAGAACTAGGACAAAAGCCATTAATTATTCATGCAAGTAAAGGGCTTGAATTAGGTTCTCACAAACGAATTTCTGAAGTAATAGAAGAAGAAATTCCAAGTGAATATTGTAAAGATGTAGTAGTCTTATCTGGACCAAGTCATGCTGAAGAAGTAGCACGTAAAGATATTACTTTAATTACGGCAGCTTGTGAAAACTTAGATTCAGCTAAGAAGGTACAATCTTTATTTATGAATGATTATTTAAGAATTTATACAAATAAAGATGTAATAGGTGTTGAAACAGGAGCAGCATTTAAGAATGTTATTGCGATTGGTGCAGGTGCTTTGCATGGTTTAGGTTATGGTGATGACGCTAAAGCCGCTTTAATGACACGTGGTTTGGCTGAAATTAGTAGATTAGGTGTTGCTTTTGGTGCTGATCCACTAACATTTATCGGTTTATCAGGTGTAGGTGATCTAATCGTTACATGTACTAGTGTTCATTCAAGAAACTGGCGTGCAGGTAATCAACTAGGTAAGGGTAAGGCACTTGATGAAGTTATTCAAGATATGGGCATGGTTATTGAAGGTATCAATACTTGTAAAGCAGCCTATGAATTAGCTCAACAAAAAAATATTGAAATGCCAATTACTGAAGCTATCTATAATGTTCTTTATAATGGTAAAGATATTAAAGATGAAATTAGTTTATTGATGCAACGCGAAGGAAAAGAAGAAATTAAATGATTATTTTTTGAGGTAGTCTGATTGAGGCTACCTTTTTTATATAAGTTAACGATAAAAAACTAGAGTATTTTAATAATCAAAAATTACAGGTATAATGATAATAGTTATTATTAAAATAAAAGGTGAGTAGTGGACATGGAAAAGATAAGTATAAAGTATTTAACTAAAAAAAGTCCGCTTTTAAGCGATAAGAATAAAAAATCAGAAAATAATTTTTGGTCTTTACGAGGGATCACTTTTAGCGTAACTGAAGGCGAAGCGATAGGTTTGATTGGGAGGAATGGTTCTGGAAAAGCCTTGTTACTAAAAATATTAGCAGGGCTAGAAGAACCTACTACAGGATTTATATCAACAAAGTCCCATATATATTTAGCATCAATGACAAATTCTATTAATTTTCAGTTAACAGGACTTGAAAATATAAAAAAACAAGTAGACCAAGCATACGATGATGAAATTGAAGCTGATCATGTAGTTAAGGCGATTATTGATTTTACTGAAATCGGGCAATGGGTATATCGACCAGTATCAGAATACTCAACAGGAATGTTGTCTAGACTAGCATTATCGATAGCTTTATTTAACAAACCTGAAGTAGTTTTGTTGGATGAAGTATTTGCATCGTTAGAAAGAGCATTCTTTGAAAAAGTTATTCGAAAAATTCAAGATTTAAAAGATCATGGAGTATCTTTTATTATTACAGCTACGACTGGTTTAGTATTAGAAACTCTATGTGAACGTTCGATGTGGTTAGACTTTGGTGAAGTAAAAGAATTAGGTCCTACTCAAATTGTAATGAGTAAATTCCAGTATCAAAATGATTGGTATAATGGTCTAACATTACCTGAAAAAAATAAATACTTAAAAGAAAAGCAAATAGAACAAGAAAATTTTGATATTACTAAAGTGTATAATGAGTTCAAAGTTGAACAATTTGAGCATGGATATACTAGACGCGATGAACCTAGAATGAAAAAAGCATTTTATCACAATCATCGCCAAGACCCAGTAATATCTGAAGCAGAGAAAGAAGTAAAAAATAACAATCTGAATAAGAATGTTAAAGGACATAAAAAGAAAAAAGGTAATAAGGGATTAGTTAGAGTTGTAGGTGTTGTACTAGTTCTAATCTTATTACTAGGTGTAGGTAAGGTGTTGCATTCACACCATGAAACAAAAAACAGACAAGTGGAATCTAGTAAAAAAGTTGAAGCTAAGAAACGCTATAGCAAATCAGTATCTATCTCTAAAGCTGAGGAAGCAAGCAAGCAAAGTAAGATTGAGAGTTCAAAGAAAGAGCAAAGTTTAGCAGAAAGTAAACGTGCAAGTGAAGCAGCAGCCTCAAGTGCTGCCGCTGCAAGTGAAAGTGCTAGAAAAGCTAGTGAGAGTGCTGCCAGTGAAAGTAAAGCTTCTATGTTATCAAACTCACAGGAAGTGACAGTTAATGATGGTGATACTTTAGCAACGTTAGCTAGCCAATATGGAACGACAGCACAAGCTATTCAAGATTTGAATGATATGGGGACAAGTAACTCATTAACGGCTGGGCAAACTATTAGAGTTCCAAATAGTAATTAGAAATATAAGGGGTAGGTGTTGAAACCTGCTCTTTTCTTATGTAGTATAGAAAATGGTATTTGAAAAGAATTAATTAGAGAGGTTTAAAATGGATAAAAAACAATTAGAAGAATCAGTTAATAATCGTCGTACATTTGCGATTATTTCTCACCCGGATGCTGGTAAGACTACGATAACTGAACAATTATTACTTTTTGGTGGAGTTGTAAGAAAAGCAGGAACTGTTAAAGCTAAAAAAAGTGGAAATTTTGCTAAGTCTGACTGGATGGAAATTGAAAAGAAACGTGGAATTTCTGTAACAAGTTCGGTAATGCAATTTGACTATGCTGGGAAAAAAGTCAACATTCTTGATACACCTGGGCACGAAGATTTTTCCGAAGATACATATCGTACTTTGATGGCGGTTGACTCAGCTGTCATGGTTATTGACTCAGCTAAGGGTATTGAACCACAAACAAAGAAATTATTCCAAGTTTGTCGTATGAGAGGTATTCCAATTTTTACTTTTATTAATAAATTGGACCGCGATGGTAGAGAACCATTAGATTTAACAGCTGAATTGGAAGATGTTTTGGGAATTGAATCCTATGCTATGAACTGGCCAATTGGTATGGGTAAAGGTTTGAAGGGGTTATATGACATTTATAATCATCGCATTGAATTGTACCGTTCTGAAGATGAAGGTCAAGCCTTTTTAGAATTAGACGATAATGGTGAAATAAAAGGAGATAACCCATTAAAAGATGAAAGTATCTACAAACAAGTTTTAGAAGAAATAGAACTTATTGAAGGTGCAGGTAGTGAATTTGATGAAGAAAAAATCGCTAAAGGTGAATTGACACCAGTATTTTTCGGATCTGCACTGACAAACTTTGGTGTTAAGACATTCTTAGATGCATACTTAAAATACGCTCCAAAGCCTGCAGCACATAAAACAGAAGATGGTTCAGAAGTAGAGCCAGATAGAAAAGATTTCTCTGGATTTATCTTCAAGATTCAAGCCAACATGAATCCAAATCATCGTGACCGTATTGCTTTTGTTAGAATCTGTTCCGGTGAATTTGATAGAGGAATGGATGTGTTCCTAGAAAGAACAGGCAAGAAACTAAGATTATCTAATTCAACTCAGTTTATGGCTGATACACGTGAAACATTGGAAACAGCTGTTGCTGGGGATATTATTGGTTTATATGATACTGGTAACTTCCAAATTGGAGATTCAATTTATACAGGTAAAAAAGCTGTTAAATTTGAAAAATTGCCACAATTTACACCAGAATTATTTATGCGTGTGACTGCCAAGAATGTTATGAAACAAAAATCTTTTCATAAAGGAATTCAACAATTAGTACAAGAAGGAGCTGTTCAGCTCTACCAAAGTTACAGTACTGGAGATTATATTTTAGGTGCTGTAGGACAACTTCAATTTGAAGTGTTCCAATTTAGAATGGCAAATGAATATAACTCTGAAGTTGTTATGACTCCAATGGGACATAAGATTGCACGTTGGATTGATCCAGAACAATTAGATGAAAAGATGTCTAGTTCACGAAATCTTCTAGTTAAGGATAGAGCTGGTATGCCATTATTCTTATTCGAAAATGAATTCGCTGAAAGATGGTTTATGGATAAATATCCAGATGTTAAATTAACAGCTAAATTATAATAATAACTAAGTCATTAGAAAAATTTCTAATGGCTTTTTATTTTTATAAAGACAAAGACACTTTCTAAGTAAAATTTTTATTAAATTTACTAATATTTTAGTAAAAATAGTTTGGTTATATAAAAACTATGAGTTATAATCAACAATGTAAGCATTTTATTAGAAAGGTTGATAGTAATGGAAAATACAAAAGCAAAGTTAAGTTGGCTAGAGAAACCCGATGTTTTTGCAATAAATCGTTTGGAGGCTTATTCAAGTCATAAATTTTATGCTAGTCAAGAAGAATATCAAAATAAGGAAACAAGTTTAAAACAAAGTTTAAATGGATTATGGAAATTTTCTTATGCACAAAATCCAGACTTGAGAGTAAAAAAATTCTATAAAGAAGATTTTAACGATAGTGGGTTTGATACGATAAAGGTTCCTGGTCATATTCAAACTCAAGGATATGATCATTTGCAGTATATTAATACACAATATCCCTGGGATGGATTAGATGAATTACGACCACCATATATTTCAAGAAAATATAATCCAGTTGGAAGCTATGTTAAGACATTTACAGTAGATAAATCTTTAAAGAATAAGCGTATCTTTATCTCGTTTCAGGGCGTTGAAACTGCGATGTATCTTTGGTTAAATGGAAAATTTATTGGCTATAGTGAAGATTCATTTACACCTCATGATTTTGAACTTACTGACTTTATTAGAGAAGATTCAGAAAATAGGTTAGCAGTTGAGGTATATAAACGTTCATCAGCAAGTTGGATAGAAGATCAAGATATGTTCAGATTTTCTGGAATTTTTCGTGATGTATACCTTTATGCAATTCCAGAAGTTCATGTGCGTGATATATTTGCAAAAACTACGTTAGATGATAGTTATAAGGATGGAATTTTGCTATTAGATACTAAGTTAGAAGGAAATCTAGAAAATACAGAAATTAATGTAGAGTTATATGATGAAGATCAAGTAGTTTGGTCTCGAAAAGAAAAAGCACGTGAGAAAACATTTATGGACATAAAACTGGAAAATATAAAAAAATGGAGTGCTGAAACGCCTTATCTCTACGATTTGAAGATTACATTGGTAAAGAATAGAGAAGTAATTGAAGTGGCAACTCAAAAAATAGGTTTCCGTAGATTTGAAATGAAAGACGGAATCATGCTAATCAATGGGAAGCGAATTGTTTTTAAGGGGGTTAACCGTCATGAATTTGACTATCTCCATGGTAGAGCAATTTCTGAGGATGTAATGCTACATGATATTAAGTTTTTCAAACAAAATAATATTAATGCTGTAAGAACTTCACATTATCCTAATCAAACACGATGGTATGAACTATGTGATGAATACGGTATTTATGTTATTGATGAAACTAACTTAGAAAGTCATGGTTCATGGCAAAAATTGGGTGAATGTGAACCATCTTGGAATGTGCCTGGAAGCAAAGAAGAATGGTTAGATAATGTCTTAGATAGGGCAAATTCAATGTTTCAGCGTGATAAGAATCATGCATCTGTAATTATATGGTCATGTGGTAATGAATCCTATGCTGGTGATGATATCGTAAAAATGCATGATTTCTTCCATAAAGTAGATGATTCACGTTTAGTACATTATGAAGGTGTAACTTGGAATCGTGATTTTGAGGAAGCAACTGACATGGAAAGTAGAATGTACGCTAAACCTCAAGAAATCGAAGAGTATTTGCAAGGAAATCCTTCAAAACCATATATATCTTGTGAATATATGCATTCAATGGGAAATTCCACAGGTGGTATGAAGTTATATACAGATTTAGAAGATAAATATCCACAATATCAAGGTGGTTTCATATGGGACTATGTTGATCAAGCAATGTTAAAAACTGATGACTTTGGCGAAAAAGTTTTAGGTTATGGTGGAGATTTTGATGAGAGGGCAACTGATTATGAATTTTCTGGAGACGGTATTGTTTTTGCAGATCGTACACCGTCTCCTAAAGCTGCTGAAGTTAAGCAATTGTATGCTAATGTTAAAGTGAAAGTTACTGAAGAAGGAGTAATTATAAAGAATGACAATCTCTTCATTGACACAAGTGCGTATATTTTTGAAACTATTGTAAAACGTGATGGTCAAAAAATATGGCAGAAAGATTATTCATTTAACGTTTTACCACAAACAAAACAAGAAGAAGTCATTGATTGGCCAAACATTGAAAAAATCCCAGGAGAATATATTTTTGAAGTAAATGTTTGTCTAAAAGAGAGCGTTGCTTGGGCAAATGAAAGACATGAATTATCATTCGGACAGTTAGTAACTAAAGTATCGTCTAAGGATAATGAAATAGTATCTGGGAAATTAAATGTTGTGCATGGTGATGTTAATATTGGTATAAATGGTGATGGGTTTAGTGTGCTACTTTCTAGAGCTGAAGGTGGAATAGTATCTTTGGCTTATAATGGTAAAGAGTATATTACACGTACACCTAAAACAACATTTTGGAGAGCGATGACTGATAATGATCGTGGTGTTAAGCATGGTTTCGATCGTGGGGTATGGTTGCAAGCAGGTTTATATCAAAAATTAGTTGATGTTAATGTAAAGGAAGAATTAAGTGAGATAACTGTTTCATTTAAATGGAAATTGCCATTAGCTAAAGAAGTATATAACGTAATAAGTTATACAGTTACACCAGATGGAAAAGTAAAAGTAACTGCTAAATATTTTGGAGTTGACGGACTACCATCATTACCTGCATATGGTTATGAGTTAAAATTAAAACGTAAATACAATCAGTATAAATTCTACGGATTAGGTCCAGATGAAAACTATATCGATCGAGATAATGGGGTAAAACTAGGCATATATGAAGGTGATGCTGATACTAATTTAGCTCCATATTTAGTACCACAAGAAACAGGGAATCATCGTGGTACTAGATGGTTGGAAGTAACTGATGTATATGGAGAAGGGTTAAGATTTGTGGCAAACGGTGATACTTTCGAAAGTTCAGTACTTCCATATAGCGAATATGAAATAGAACAAGCAATGCATCAAGAAGAATTGAGTAATCCTCATTATACTTGGGTAAGATTATTAGCTGCTCAAATGGGTGTAGGTGGAGATGATTCTTGGGGTGCACCTGTACAAAAACAATTTTGGATTCCATCAAATAAAGATTTGACAGTATCATTTACAATTGAACCAACAATTTAACAAAATAGAGTCTCGTATTTCTTATGAAGTATGAGACTTTTTTGATACAAAAGAACAGGTGGTAAATGTATATGATGTCACTAAAATAACTTTAGTAAAAATTAATAAAAAATATCCTGAAAATTTACTAAACATTATTGACTTAATCGTTGAAATCGTTTACTATAAAGTTGTAAAAAATAGTAAAGGGGATTTCGTTATATGGAAATAAGAAATTCACAAAGTAAAAGTGAGAAGATTACTTCTCGTATTGCATATACCTTTGGTGCCTTTGGTAACGATGTGTTTTATGCAGCGATGTCTACATATTTAATTAATTTTATTACATCTCATTTGTTTGATACAGGGGATAAAACGTTAAATAACCATTTAGTTAGTGCTGTTACATTGATTATCATGGTTTTACGTATTGTTGAATTATTAATTGATCCATTTATTGGTAACGCTATCGACCGTACCAAGACACGCTGGGGACACTTTCGTCCTTGGGTAGTAATTGGTGGTACTGTTTCATCAATTGCTTTATTGGCATTATTCTCAAATATGGGTGGTTTAACTAAAACACATCCATGGTTATATTTAGTAATTTTTGCATTTCTTTATATTGCAATGGATATATTCTATTCATTTAAAGACGTCGGTTTCTGGTCTATGTTGCCAGCGCTATCATTTGATTCAAGAGAACGTGAAAAGACAGCTACATTTGCTCGTATCGGTTCTTCAATCGGTGGTTCCTTAGTTGGTGTTGTTGTTATGCCTCTTGTATTATTCTTCTCCCTTCAAAGTAATGGAGGAACAGGTGATGACAGAGGTTGGTTCTGGTTTGGCTTTATTGTAGCTGCAGTTGCTTTTGTAACAGCATTAGCAGTTGGTATTGGAACACGTGAAGTTGACAATAAATTACGTGAAAATAAAGAAGATACAGCTGGTGTAAGTGCAGTTTTCAAGATGTTAGTTAAGAATGACCAATTAATGTGGGTAGCTTTGGCTTACTTACTATATGGTGTAGGAGTTAACTTAGTAAATGCTCTAGAACTTTACTACTTCCAATATATTATGGGGAATCCAAAAGGTTTCAGTCTACTACAATTTATAAACATGTTTGTAGGTATTTTTGCTGTAAGTGCCTTCCCTAAATTAGCAGATAAATTAAATCGTAAGCCATTATTTATTTGGTGTTTAGTAACTATGTTAATTGGAATTGGTTTATTCACTGTTGCTGGCAAGAGTTTATTGCTTGTATTGATTGCCGCTGAATTATTCTACATTCCTCAACCAATTGTTTTCTTAGTTATTTTAATGATTATTACTGACTCCGTTGAATATGGTCAATGGAAGTTAGGGCATCGTGACGAATCACTTGCTTTATCAGTTCGTCCTTTAGTTGATAAGTTCGGTGGAGCTGTTTCTAACGGTGTTGTAGGACAAATTGCTGTTTTAGCAGGAATGACTACTGGTGCAACTGCTGCTTCTATCACTATGCATCAACAAATGGTCTTCAAATTTATGATGTTTGGTGTTCCAGCAATCTTCATTTTAATTGGGATGTTTGTTTTCTGGAAGAAGATTACTTTAACTGAAGAGCGACATGCAGAAATCGTTGCAGAACTTGAAAAGACTTGGGGCTATCAATTTGATCAATCTAATGCAGAAAACGATAAGTTAATTAAGTCTGACGAATTAACTGCAATGGTTCCAGTAGCAGGTAAAGTTATTGCTATGAAAGATGTACCTGATGAAGTATTTTCAACGGGTAAGATGGGACAAGGTATTGCAATTAAACCTACAGATGGTAAAGTATATGCCCCATTTGATGCTGAAGTTAAGACAGTCTTTGCAACTCGTCACGCTATTGGTTTGGTTTCTGATAACGGAATTCCAGTTCTAATTCACGTAGGTATTGGTACTGTTTCTATGAAGGGTACAGGTTTTGTAACATATGTCAGAGAAGGACAACATGTTAAGAAAGGTCAACAAATTCTTGAATTCTGGGATCCAGCAATTAAGAAAGCTGGTTTAGATGATACAGTATTAATGACCTTTACACATTCAGATTTATTTAAGGAATTTGATGTAAAAGTACCAGTTGGTTCAGAAGTTGTTAATACAAATACAGCTATTGAAATAAAGAAATAGAGATTAATAAAAAAGTATGAGCTCAATTGAACTCATACTTTTTTTGTGAAGATAAATAATTAATTGATAGTGCTATCTCTAAGAACCAATTTTGTTCCTAAGGTAACTTTTTTTGCAACGTTAAATGGGTGAGCGATGTAATCCAATAGTAAGTTAACTGCTTCAACGCCCATTTCTTCAGTGAATACTTTAATACTACTTAATGATGGATAAACATATTTAGTAATAGAGGTATCGTTAAAAGAAATGATACTTACTCGGTCAGGAATAGAAATTTTTTCTTCTTGAAGTGCTCTGACGGCGCCAATAGCAATAGCATCATTAGCAGCAAAAAAAGCTTCTGGGAGGTTATCGCCTAGTTCTACGATAGCTTTTTTCATCATTTTGTACCCAGATTCAGGATTGAAACTTCCAACATATACATTTTGATGGTTGTAAAGATTTAAACGACTAAGATAATCTTTAAATATAGTAAAACGTAAATCAATCAAAGTTTGAGAATTATCCGAAGTATGTTCCTCACCTGCTAATAATCCGATGTTTTTTTGACCTTTTTCTAAGAAGTGATCTAAAACAGTGATAACGGAATTTTGGAAATCAGTTACGACACAACTAAAACCATTGCTTAAGGAATCACTGTCAACAAAGATTAAATTAGCATTTAGATTATCAAGTTGTTGTATTTCATTAGTACTATATTTTCCAATTGCAATGATCCCATCGACATTTTGGATTGCATCTAAAGGATCGTCATGGAAAATACGCACAACTTCATATCCTAATTCTTGAGCTCTTTTTTCGATTCCTAGACGAATTGAATAGTAGTACAAGTCTGTTAATTCTTGAGCTTCAGTATACCATTGCACAATTGCTATCTTATTTAAATGTTCTTCTTTATTCTTCTTTTTATGTTTAGAATAATTTAACTTTTCAGCAGTTTTAAAAATTCTTCTTTTAGTCTCATCGCCAACAGATAACGATTCATCATAATTTAAAACACGAGAGACGGTTGCTGGTGAAACGCCTGCAAGTTTGGCGATATCTTTAATAGTAGCCATATAACCCCATCTTTCTAAGTAACTTCAATATATATTGTATCATAGATTGATATAATAATAAATTTTTCTCATATTTTTAGTAAATTTTATTGAAAAGTTTACTAAAAAGTACTACAATAAAATTGTTAATAAAACGTTTTCTTTATACGAGATAACGAGGAGGATTATATTATGGATAAAAAGGTAATTAATGATAAATTTACAGAAATTTTTGGTGAACAAGCTGAAGCTACATTCTTCTCACCAGGACGTATTAATTTAATTGGTGAACATACAGACTATAATGGCGGTCATGTTTTCCCATGTGCAATTAGCTTAGGAACTTATGGTGCTGCTCGTAAACGTGAAGATAATAAATTACGTTTTTATTCCGCTAACTTTGAAGATTTAGGAATTATCGAAACATCACTTGATGATTTAAAGTACGACAAAAAAGACAATTGGGTAAATTATGCTAAAGGGATGATTTATTTCTTAAAGGAAACTGGTCATGATGTTGATAAAGGAATGGACATCTTTATTGAAGGAAATATTCCTAATGGTTCCGGCTTATCTTCATCTGCTTCATTAGAAATGTTAATTGGTGTAATTGCCCAAGAA
This sequence comes from Ligilactobacillus salivarius DSM 20555 = ATCC 11741, assembly GCF_001435955.1. Classification (GTDB taxonomy): domain Bacteria; phylum Bacillota; class Bacilli; order Lactobacillales; family Lactobacillaceae; genus Ligilactobacillus; species Ligilactobacillus salivarius. Next base: position 23,665 of record NZ_AYYT01000018.1, read on the forward strand.
TTATTTAACTTAGATATTGATCGTGTTGACTTAGTTAAGTTAGGAATGGAAACAGAAAATAAATTTATTGGTGTAAATTCTGGTATTATGGATCAATTTGCAGTAGGAATGGGTAAACAAAACCAAGCAATCTTATTAGATACTAATACTCTTGAATATTCATATGCACCAGTAGATATGGGAAATAACGTAATTGTTATTATGAATACAAACAAACGTCGTGAATTAGCTGATTCTAAGTATAATGAACGTCGTAGTGAATGTGAAACTGCAGTAGGTGAATTACAAGCTAAATTAGATATTAATACTTTAGGTGAACTAGATGCTCAAACTTTTGATGAATATGCTTACTTAATTGAAGACGAAAATCGTTTGAAGAGAGCACGCCATGCTGTATGGGAAAATCAACGTACAATGCAAGCACAAGCTGCATTAGAAGAAGGTGACCTAGAAAAATTCGGTCGCTTAGTAAATGCATCACATGTTTCACTTGAACATGATTATGAAGTTACAGGAATCGAGCTTGATACATTAGCACATACTGCTTGGAAACAAGAAGGTGTACTTGGAGCTCGTATGACTGGTGCTGGTTTTGGTGGTTGTGGTATCGCAATTGTTGATAAAGATAAAGTTGAAGCATTTAAAGAAAATGTGGGTAAGGTTTATACAGAAAAGATAGGTTATGCTCCTGCATTCTATATTGCAGAAATTGCAGATGGAACAAAAGTACTTTAATAAAGAATAATTAATGGAGGGATTTTGATGGCTACTTTAGTTTTAGGTGGAGCTGGATATATTGGTTCACATACAGTGGATAGATTGATAGAGAAGGGTGAAAAAACAATCGTTGTTGATAGTCTGGTGACTGGACATCGTCAAGCGGTTAACAAGGATGCTAAGTTTTATCAAGGAGATATTGCAGATAAAGATTTTATGCGTCAAGTTTTTAAAGAAAACTCTGATATAGATGCGGTCATTCACTTTGCTGCCTATTCTTTAGTAGCAGAGTCCATGAAAAAGCCATTGAAGTATTTTGATAACAATACTGCTGGAATGGTTAAGTTATTAGAAGTAATGAATGAATTTTCAATTGATAAAATTGTTTTTTCATCTACAGCAGCTACTTACGGTATTCCAGAAGAAGTTCCCATTAAGGAAACAACTCCACAAAATCCAATCAATCCATATGGAGAAAGTAAGTTAATGATGGAAAAGATTATGCGTTGGGCTGATAAAGCATATGGAATAAAATTTGTACCATTACGTTACTTTAATGTGGCTGGTGCTAAACCTGATGGATCAATCGGTGAAGATCATATGCCTGAAACTCATCTTTTACCAATTGTGTTACAAGTAGCAATGGGTAAAAGAGATAAGCTACAAATCTTTGGCGATAATTATAATACTCCAGATGGTACTAATATAAGAGATTATGTTCATCCTTTAGATTTGGCAGATGCGCATATTCTAGCGGTAGATTATCTAAAAGCCGGTAATCCAAGTACGGCATTTAACTTAGGTTCGTCTACAGGTTTTTCTAATCGAGAAATTTTAGAAGCTGCAAGAAAGGTTACAAATAAAGAAATCCCAGCTGAAATAGCACCTAGACGTGGTGGAGATCCAGATGTATTAGTGGCTTCTTCTACAAAAGCGCGAGAAGTTTTAGGTTGGAAACCTCAATTTGATGATATTAGTAAGATTATTGAGACAGCGTGGAAGTGGCACACTTTACATCCAGAAGGTTATCAAGATAAGTAAAGAGAGGTTCTGAGAAAGATGGATGATAAATTACTATTAGATACATTTATAAAACAAGTAATTGAACAAGGAAATTATACAGAACTTGATAGGAATTACTTATATAATCGGATTTTGAATTTGGTAGGAGAAGGTGTTGAAAAACTAACAACTACTAAAAATGAAATTATTGATTTAAAAGACGGGCTAGTCGAATATGCTGTCCAACATGGTAAAGTTGGTGAAACTTTGAATGAACAAGATTGTTTAGGCGCAGAGTTGATGAATTTCATTACTCCTTTACCAAGTAAAGTTAATCAAGATTTTTGGCAAACTTACCAACAAAATTCACCAGAAGAAGCTATTCAGAATTTTTATGATTTAAGTAAGCGAAATGACTATATTAAGACAAAAGCTATTGCGAAAAATATTTATTTTCCAGTTGAAACATCATATGGACAATTAGAGATAACAATTAATTTATCGAAGCCTGAGAAGGATCCAAAACAAATTGCTTTGGCTAAAAAGATGAAGGCAAGTGGATACCCTCTATGTCAACTTTGTATGGAAAATGAAGGCTATCAAGGAAGAGTTAATTATCCTGCAAGAGCAAATCATAGAATTATTCGTTTCGATTTAGATGATAAACAATGGGGATTCCAATATTCGCCATATGCTTATTTTAATGAACATTGTATTTTCTTAGATACAATTCATGAACCAATGGAAATCACCAAGCAAACATTCAATAATTTGTTAGGTATTATTGAGCAATTTCCAGGATATTTTGTAGGAAGTAATGCTGATCTGCCAATTGTAGGTGGTTCTATATTAACACATGAACATTATCAAGGTGGACGTCATACTTTCGCAATGGAAAAAGCACCAATAGAAACAGAATTAAAATTTGCAGGTTATGAAGATATACAAGCAGGAATTGTTAAATGGCCAATGTCAGTTATTCGTTTACGTGGAAATTCAAAAGAAGATTTAGTAGATCTAGCTGATAAAATTCTAAAAACTTGGCGTAGATATTCAGATGAAAAAGTTTCTGTCTTAGCTGAATCTAATGGTGAAAAACATCATACGATTACGCCAATTGCTCGCAAACGAGATGGACAGTTAGAATTAGATTTGGTATTGCGTGATAATCAAACTTCAGAACAATATCCAGATGGCATCTACCATCCTCATCCAGATGTTCAACATATTAAGAAAGAAAATATTGGGTTAATTGAAGTAATGGGATTAGCAATTTTACCTCCTCGTTTGAAAGGTGAACTTCAAGAAGTTGAGAAATACTTATTAGGTCAAGAAAATAAAATGGAAGAATATCATCAAGTGTGGGCTGATGATATTAAACAAAAATATTCAGATATAAATCAAGATAATGTTGATACAATTATTCATCAAGAATTAGGTCGAGTATTTGCTAGAGTGCTAGAAGATGCTGGAGTTTATAAGCATGATGAAACCGGTAGAATGGCATTTAAACGTTTTGTAGAAGAAGTAGGCATTGTGGATTAAAGTAAACTATAGCTAAGGAAGGTTTGGTAAAGTGGTAGATTTAATTACAGTAGATAAAGAAAATCGAGTTTTTCATTTGCATAATGAGCAACTTTCATATATTTTTTCAATTGAAGATGGCGATACTATTAGTCATTTATATTTTGGTAAAAGGGTAAAAAGTTATCATGGACAATTACGTTATCCACGAGTAGATAGAGGATTTTCTGGTAATTTACCAGGTAGTTTAGATAGAACCTTTTCCAAAGATACTTTGCCACAAGAATATAGTAGTGCCGGTGAGATGGATTATCGAGTTCCAGCAACAGTAGTGCGTCAAAAAGATGGCTCAAATGGCTTAATGCTAAAATATAAGACTTACAAAGTTGAAGAAGGAAAACCTGAATTGACAGGACTTCCAGCAGCTTATGTAGAGTCAGAATCGGAAGCTAATACTTTGATTGTTACGCTAGAAGACGAGAAAAGTGGAGTTTTATTTGACTTACTATATACAATATATCGTGATTATCCAATTATTACACGTTCAGTTAAGGTTAAGAATCTAGGACAAGAAAATGTAAACTTGGAAAAAGTTGCATCCATGCAAATAGATTTCTCTCAACGAGACTTTGATGTAATTAGTTTACCAGGAGCCCATGTAAACGAACGTCATTTAGAAAGACAAAAATTAGGATATGGGATTCAAACATTTGGTAGCATTCGTGGTACTTCTAGTCATCAAATGAATCCGTTTGTTGCTTTGGTTGATAGCAATACTGATGAATTCAATGGTGCTGCGTATGGCTTTGCGTTAGTTTACTCAGGAAACCATGCTTTTGAAATTGAAAAAGATCAACTTGATCAAGTTCGATTATTAGTAGGGATTAATGGTTATAATTTCAATTGGCAGTTGCCAGCAGGGGAAAGTTTCCAAACTCCAGAAGTATTAATGACATATACTGATAATGGATTGAATGCTATGAGTAAAGCATTTCATAGTATTATCAGAGATAGAATTACACGCTCCAAATATAAATATAAGGAACGCCCAATTCTAGTTAATAATTGGGAAGCTACATATTTTGACTTTGATGAAGATAAATTAAAGCCAATCGTAGACGAAGCCAAGGAACTGGGGATAGAGATGTTTGTATTAGATGATGGATGGTTTGGTCATCGCGATGACGATAATTCATCATTAGGTGATTGGAATGTATACGAGAAAAAATTCCCTCAAGGCTTAAAACATTTTGCAGATTACGTACACAGCAAAGATTTGAAATTTGGTATTTGGTTTGAACCAGAAATGATTTCAATGGATTCAGAATTATATAGAAATCATCCTGAATATTTGATGCAAGTTCCAGGAAGACAACCAAGTCCATCACGTAATCAATATATTTTAGATATGACAAGAAAAGATGTCAGAGATGACATAGTTGATCAGGTTTCAACTATTATTGCTGATAATGACATTGACTATGTTAAGTGGGATATGAATCGTAATTTATCTGATATCTATTCACAAAATCTACCTGCAGATAGACAAGGTGAAGTTTATCATCGCTATGTTCTAGGGGTTTATGATATTTTAGAAAGAATAACTAGCAAGTTCCCAGATGTTTTATTTGAAGGTTGCTCTGGTGGCGGTGGACGATTTGATGCAGGTTTTGTTTACTACATGCCACAAAGCTGGACTAGTGATAATACGGACGCAATTGCCAGATTAACTATTCAATATGGTACAAGTTTAGTATATCCACCATCAATGATGACAGCTCATGTGTCTGCAGTTCCAAATCATCAAACTGGTAGAGTGACACCAATCGATACTAGAGGTGCAGTTGCTATGAGTGCAGTCTTTGGTTACGAGTTAGACTTAACAACATTAACAGACGAAGAAAAAGAAATTGTTAAAAAACAAGTAAATCAATACAAAGGTATTAGAAAATTAGTCCAATACGGAGATTTCTATCGTTTACAATCTTCTAAAGATGGAAATAAAACAGCTTGGATGTTTGTAAGCCCTCAAAAAGCTGAAGCAGTAGTAATGGTATGTAAAGTTTTAGCAGAAGCTCAACCTGTATTAACGAAAACTAAATTATATGGCTTGGATACCAATAGGAACTACCGTGATGTTGAAACTAATAAGGTTTATGGTGGCGATGAATTAATGGAATTAGGATTCTATGATCCTATTATCCGTAATGACTATGCTGCTACAATGTATCATTTTAAAGCTGAATAAATAAAAAAAGAGATGTAAGTTGAATTTCAACTACATCTCTTTTTAAAATTGTAGATATTCCCAAATAGTCCAACCTAGGCCATCGACTTCAAACCAAAGCATACGACCGACACGGTTACGAGCAGTTATGAGTACAGTCTTTCCATTTTCTATCTCATTAATTTTTTTACCAAATGGTCGATCATAAAGAGCAAGTTTTTGGTTAGGTACAAAGTTAATTTCAGCAGTAACAGATAATTTAACTGGTTCAGGAATACTTAGTTCAGGATCATCCTGGATAGGAGCAATCTTTAATGTATCTGATAAAGTATATGGATTGTTTTCTAGTAATTCCATGCGTTGTTCATCAAATTTAACCCAGGAATTTCCGCCAATGTTATACCACCAATCATTATTGATAAGCTGAATAGACTCAAATGTTTGCCAAATAGTATCTGGAGCAAGTGTGACAGAAATATCATGTCCTTCAGGTTCTGTATAACTTAAACAATAAGAATTGATACGAAGATAATGTACATTATGATCAACAATTTTCCAACGTGATTTACGATAATAGTATGTGACTAATTGTTGTTTATCTGAGAAGACACCACGAGTAGGCCCAACAGCTTTTTGTAGTGAATAGTCAGGGATGGTAGGGGCATTTAATTCAAAGCGTTCCCCAAAATCTCCTCGGATAAAGACAGGACGCATCAGTAACTTTTGCTTATCAATATCTTGTGAAAATAGCCAAACATCAGCCCCTTGATGTTTACGATAGGTAAGAGTTATAGAACCATATGGATCAACAAAGGCACTAGTAAATCCTGAAATATTAATTAAGTCATAGTTGGGAAATTCTTTGAATCTTAAATGAAGTTCTTCGCCAATATATCCGGAAATAATTTGTGGAGTAGTCAGACTTTGACCACGATCGTCTTGATATATGATGATTAAAGTAGCGTTATGTCCAACTTTAGTGATAGGTTCCTTATTTTTATCTGAGAGATAACTTTTTTCAACTGTGGATACATCATTTTTTTGTTTTGTTTCATTATTTTTATTAAACTTCATCAAGTTTTTTACTGAGTCTAAGAATGCCATTATTTCACCTCATTTCATGAAGAGCTATTATCTTCTATTATATCATTAAAATAAACAAGATTTTAAATGAATTTGTGAAATAATAAAAGCCCGACAAATTTGATGTAAAATATCAATCTGGGGCTAATAAGTAGTAGTTATATATGAATTAATTATTAACAATAATTTCAACTAAACTCTTTTGTTTAGTAATCTCCATATTTTTAGTGTCATTCTTCAAAAGTTTTTCAACAACAAAATTTATTTCTTTGTCAGTTATTCCACGTAATTTATTAGAAATTACAATTTCAGAAAATCCATGTTTCTTTTTATATACAACACGTGAATTCCCTAAAGTATAAACTTTAATGAAGTGGACAGGGGTGGCTGCTAATTCACGTTGAATATCTTTAGCATGACTAGCAGTTACATCAACTAAATGCATCATAATAATCACCGAACCTTTCCTATATCTCTAATTATATTATAGCTAAATATATTAATTTTATCAAAAATATTGAATAAAAAAGCATAAAAAAGAGAGTTAAAAAATTAACTCTCTCAAAAAATTAGCCTTCATTTTTTTCAGACTTAGATTTAATTACGATGTCATCATTCTCATCTAAATCAGCAACAAAATTTTGAACATTTGGATTATCAAGATAAAAATCAGCAATTTTATCTTCAATTTGTTCTTGAATTACACGACGAAGAGGTCTAGCGCCCATCTTAGGATCATAACCTAATTCTGCAAGTTTATCTGCGACTTTATCACTAACATCAATGTGCATATTTTGATCAGCCATCATTTTATTAACATCATCTAGCATTAATCGAACAATTTTGACTAAATTATCTTTAGACAATGGATTAAATTCAATGATATCATCAAAACGATTTAAAAATTCAGGTTTAAAGTACTTGGTTAATTTATCAATAACTGAATGAGATGAACCATTTGCTTCAGCTCCAAAACCAACTGATACTACAGAATCACCACTACCAGCATTACTTGTCATAATAATGATAGTATCTTTAAATGAAACTGTTCTTCCTTGGGAATCGGTTAGACGACCATCATCAAGGATTTGTAAGAACATATGCATTACATCAGGATGAGCTTTTTCAACTTCATCAAGTAAAATTAAGCTATAAGGATGACGGCGAACTTGTTCAGTTAATTGACCAGCTTCTTCATAGCCGACATATCCAGGAGGAGAACCGATTAATTTAGAAACTGAGAATTTTTCCATGTATTCACTCATGTCAAATCGAATCATTGAGTCTTCAGTACCAAATAACTCGCGGGCTAATTGCTTAGCTGTTTCAGTTTTACCTACACCAGTAGGACCAACGAATAAGAATGAACCAATTGGACGTCCTGATTTGTTGAAACCTATACGATTTCTTCGAATTGAACGAGCAACCTTATCTACAGCTTCATCTTGACCAATAACATGTTTTTCAAGTGAAGAGCCTAAATCACGAAGTTGTTCCTTTTCCTTAGCTTTTAATTCACCAACAGGAATGTTAGTTTTTTCTTCTATAATATGTTCCATATCTTTTTCGGTAACAACCGGAGTATCTTCATCTGAAGCATTGTCTTTCATCTTTTCAAAACGTGATACTTGATCACGATAGTAAGCAGCTTTTTCATAATTTTCTTCTTTTAGTGCAGCTTGTTTTTGATTTTCGGCATTCTTAATGCGTTCTTCAATAATTTTTGGATCAGTTGCATGAATTGTTAAATTCTTACGAGACCCAGATTCATCTAATAAATCAATTGCTTTATCAGGTAAGAATCTATCTTGAATATATCTATTAGATAAAGTTACAGCAGCCCTTAAAGCTTCATCAGTATATTTTACATGATGATAAGCTTCATATTTATTACGAATACCATTTAGAATTTTAATAGTTTCTTCTACACTAGGTTCATCAACTTGAACTGGTTGAAGACGACGAGCAAGTGCGGCATCTTTTTCAATTGTTCTGAATTCATTTAGGGTAGTAGCACCTACTAATTGGAATTCTCCACGAGCAAGAGATGGTTTGAGTACATTACCAGCATCCATTCCACCTTCTGCATTACCAGCACCAACAATTTCATGAATTTCATCAATAAATAAGATTACATCTTTTTGTTGTTTCAATTCTTTCATTAGTTGTTGCATTCTTTGTTCAAATTGTCCACGGATACCAGTTCCTTGTACTAAAGAAACAACATCTAGACGAATAACTTTTTTCCCGATTAGTTTTTGAGGAACATCGCCATTAACAATTTTTTGGGCGAGTCCTTCAACAACAGCAGTTTTACCAACACCAGCTTCACCAATTAAAACAGGATTATTTTTAGTACGTCTATTTAGAATTTCAATTACTCTGGCTATTTCTTTATCACGTCCAATAACTGGATCGATTTGACCATTTTTTGCTTCTTCTGTTAAATCTAATCCATATTGTCCCAGAATAGAGGAATCACCATTACGATTACCGTTATTTCCACCTATGCGACCACTTTGTGTAGGTGGCTCTTGAGACATACTTTGTTGGTTAGAAAAATTAGGATTAGATATAGCTTTGAAAATATCATCTAAACTACCAAAACCAAATGGATCTTGTCCGATATTATTAAAGCCGTTAGCTTCATTTTTGATTTCTTGGTAACAATTTTGACAAAGATCAATAGAGGTTTGGCGACCGTTTAAATTAGTTGTTAAGTGAATTGTCGCAGGATTTTTATGACAATTTTGACATAACATTGATTTTCACGACCTTTCTATCAACATATCAAAGTTATTTTGACCAACTTTGACCTTAATGACTTCATTATACAATGTTAGGTATAAAGTTCAAGTATAAAGACTTGGATAAAATATATGTTATAATTTTGTGCGCGAGGTGATTTTTATGGAAAAAGATTATACTGCATTGTTAGACGAACTTAGAGAAGGAACACTAGATAAGTTAGAAATAAATACAGAAGAATTCATGGATTTTCAAAAAGCTTTTATGAATTATAGTCATAGAAAGAATATTGTTGGAACAGCTAAACGAGGTGGGGGAGCTACCTATATTTATAGTAAGGAATCCAAATTAATTTAGTATTAATTATGTTTTGTGCATGATAATGATTTTAGCAAGTATATTTTAAGTATAAATCAGTAAAGACAGTTATTTAACAGTAAAAATACCTAAAAAATATGTATAAATTTAAAATGAAGTAAGTCTTGTCTTACTAAGGTTTTCATGTTATTATCATAGTATCGAGATTGTTATCGTTTGCATATTGTTAATGTAAACGTGTTCTTAACAAGGCTCTTAATCACATATATTTACTTATTCAAAGGAGATTGATTAATAATGGAAAAGAAAGAATTTCACGTAATCGCAGAAACAGGTATTCACGCACGTCCAGCTACATTGTTGGTACAAGCAGCAAGCAAATTTAACTCAGATGTAACATTGGAATACAATGGCAAGTCTGTAAACTTGAAGTCTATCATGGGTGTTATGTCCTTAGGTGTAGGCCAAAATGCTGATGTTGTAATTTCTGCAGACGGTGCAGATGAAGCAGAAGCAATTGCTGCTATTGAAGAAACAATGAAAAAGGAAGGTTTAGCTGAATAATGACTAAGGTTTTAAACGGTATCGCAGCTAGTGATGGTATTGCAGCTGCTAAAGCTTACATGCTCGTTCAACCTGATTTATCATTTGAAGAAAAAACTATTGATAATCCAGATGCTGAAATCGAACGTTTAAGTGTAGCTGTTGAAACTTCCAAACAAGAACTTGAAGTCATTAAGCAAAAAGCTACTGAAAATCTAGGTGCTGAAGAAGCACAAGTTTTTGAAGCTCATTTGACAATTTTATCTGATCCAGAATTATTTGGACAAATTAACGATAAAATTAAAAATGACAAAGTAAATGCTGAAGCTGCTTTGAAGAGTGTAACTGATATGTTCATTCAAATGTTCGAAGCAATGGAAGATAATGCTTATATGCAAGAACGTGCTGGTGATATTCGCGATGTTACTAAGCGTGTTATGGGTCACTTGTTGGGAGTATCTATTCCTAACCCTGCATTAATTAATGAAGAAGTAGTTATTGTTGCTCATGACTTAACTCCTTCCGATACAGCTCAATTGGATCGTAATTTTGTTAAGGGATTTATCACAGATATTGGCGGACGTACTTCTCACTCTGCTATTATGTCTCGTACATTAGAAATTCCTGCAGTTGTAGGTTCTGGTAATGCTACAAGTGAAATTTCTGAAGGTCAAATGGTTATTATTGATGGTTTAGATGGACAAGCATTAGTAGAACCAACTGACGAAGAATTAGAAGATTACAAGGCTAGAGCTAAAGCTTTTGCTGATCAAAAAGCAGAATGGAAATTATTGAAGGATGCTAAGTCAGTTACAGCAGATGGTAAAGAGGTTAAATTAGCTGCAAACATTGGTACACCTAAAGATGTTGAAGGTGCAAATGATAATGGTGCAGAAGCAGTCGGTTTATTCCGTTCTGAATTTCTTTACATGGATGCTTCTGAATTGCCATCTGAAGAAGATCAATTTAAGGCATATAAAGCTGCTGTTGAAGGTATGAATGGTAAGCAAGTTGTTGTTCGTACAATGGATATTGGTGGAGATAAGGAATTACCATATCTTCCATTACCAGAAGAACAAAATCCTTTCTTAGGATATAGAGCTATTCGTATTTCTTTAGATCGCCAAGATATTTTCCGCACACAATTAAGAGCTTTGTTGCGTGCATCCCATTATGGTAGCTTAGCTATCATGTTCCCAATGATTGCTACTGTCCAAGAATTTAAGGATGCAAAAGCAATCTTTGAAGAAGAAAAAGCAAAACTTGTTGCAGATGGTGTTCCAGTATCTGATGATATCGAAGTAGGTATGATGATGGAAGTTCCAGCTGCTGCAATGGTTGCAGATAAATTAGCTAAGTACGTTGACTTCTTCAGTATTGGAACAAACGACTTAATCGGTTATTCTATGGCTGCTGACCGTGGTAATGAAAAGATTTCTTACCTATACCAACCATATAACCCTTCAATCTTGAGATTAATTAAGAATACAATTGAAGCATCACACAAAGAAGGTAAATGGACTGGTATGTGTGGTGAAATGGCTGGAGATCAAGTTGCAGTTCCTATCTTATTAGGATTAGGTTTAGATGAATTCTCAATGAGTGCTACTTCAATTTTGAAGACACGTAGTTTGTTGAAGACACTAGATTCTAAGAAGATGGAAGAATTAGCTGATAAAGCAGTTAATGATTGTGAAACAGCTGATGAAGTTGTAGAACTTGTAAATCAATACACAAAATAGTTTAGTATAACTTATATAAAAGGCTTGAGAGGGGAATACCTTCTCGAGCTTTTTTGATTTGTAAATTATTTGTAAAATTTGGGATATTTGTTGATCAAATTATGGGTTTTAATTGCAATGGTTTTGTTAAAAACATATAATTAACAATGACTATAAAATGACAGAGGGGGATATATGTGAATATCGGAATATTTACGGATACTTATTATCCGCAAGTAAGTGGTGTTGCGACCTCTATCAAAACGTTACGAGAACAATTAGAGAAACAAGGTCACACAGCGTACATTTTTACGACAACTGATCCTAATGTTGACAAAAGTATTTATGAGCGTAATATTTTTCGCTTTTCAAGTATTCCATTCATTTCATTTACAGATAGACGTATTGCTGTAAGGGGACTTTTTCATGCTTATCAAGTAGCTAAAGAATTAAATTTAGATATTATTCATACTCAAACAGAATTTTCGATGGGATTAATTGGGAAATTCGTCGCTAAAAATTTGAAAATTCCATGCATACATACTTATCATACAATGTATGAGGACTATCTACATTATGTGGCTAAAGGAAGATTATTAAAGCCTTATCATGTTAAACAAATGTCTAAATCTTTTTGTTACCACATGTCAGGAATAGTAGCACCTAGTTTAAGAGTTAAAGAGACATTAGAACGATATGGAATTGATGAACCTATTGAAATAATTCCAACTGGAGTAGATATCTCTAAATTTTCTAAAAGTACAAATGAAAATATTAGAGAAAAATATAAAATAAATTCAGAGCAACCTTTACTACTAACTTTGAGTAGATTGGCTTTTGAAAAAAATATAGATAAGTTACTAAATGCTATGCCCGATATTTTAGCTAGAGTTCCAGCAACTAAGTTGATGATTTGTGGTGATGGACCTGCTAGGGAGAGTTTGGTACAACAGGTATCTGATATGAATTTAACTGATAGCGTTATTTTTACTGGAGAAATTAACAATGATGAAGTAGGTAGCTACTATAAGGCAGCTGATGTTTTCGTTTCAACTTCAGTATCAGAGTCACAAGGATTGACCTATATAGAAGCAATTGCTTCAGGTACAAAAGTAATTACTACTCACAGTCCATATACAGATTCAATTTTGACAGATGCAAGTATAGGTATGACCTTTACAGGCGAAGATGAATTGGTTAACAAAGTTGTTGATTACTTAGTGAATGGTAAAAAATATAATGATCCTAAACCGAGAGAAGAATTGTTGAATAGTATTTCTGCAGATAATTTTGGGAGAAAAGTTGTTTCTTTTTATGAAAAATGTATGCTAGATTTTGATATGAAAAAGAAATTAAGATTTAATTCTGATGAGCTGAACAAAGCGAAAGGAAGATAATTTTGATAAAGATAGGGATGTTTTCTTCGGCAACTAAGGTTAAAGGACAAGGTGTTGGAAGTGCATATACAGAGTTAATAAATTTATTAAAAAAATATTATTCACAAGAACTTAATATAGAGATTAATAAATTTAACCGTGTAAATATTAGTCATTATCACACTATTGATCCGCAATTTTATTTATCTACTTTTCTTCCGGGAAGAGGCTGCAAAATTGGATATGTACATTTTTTGCCAGAAACGATAGATGGAAGTTTAAAATTGCCTTGGTTGGCGAAAAAAGTTTTTTTTAAGTATATAATTTCTTTTTATAAAAGAATGGATCAGCTAGTAGTTGTTAATCCATCATTTATTGAGAAATTGACGGCTTATGGAATAAAGAGAGAAAAGATAACTTATATACCTAATTTTGTATCCAGTGATACTTTTTATAAAATTTCAGATTCAAAAGAGAATTTGAGAAAGAAATTGAATTTAGATAATAAATTTACAATAGTTGGTGTAGGACAAGTACAAGAACGTAAGGGAGTACCTGACTTTGTAAAATTAGCTAAGCTAAATCCTGGAATACAGTTTGTTTGGGTAGGTGGATTTTCTTTTGGAGCTATTACTGATGGATATGACGAACTAAAAAAAGTTATAAAGAATCCTCCTGCAAATTTGAAATTTCCGGGAATAGTTGATAGGGATAAAATGAATGAGTATTATAATGCTGCTGATTTATTTTTGCTTCCTTCATACAATGAATTGTTTCCAATGAGTGTATTAGAAGCATTTAGTGCAGGTCTGCCAGTTATGTTACGTGATTTAGATTTATATTATTCAATCATTGATGGTTACTATGAACCGGCTAAGGATGTAAATGATATGAATAAAAAAATTATTAATTTATCGCAAGATAGAAAAAAATTAGAAAAATTGGAAGAAAAGTCTAAAAAAGCTGCAGAATATTATTCTGAAAGAAGACTAGCAAAAATATGGCTAGCTTATTATCAAAAATTTAGTAGGTAAGATTATGACAAGAAAAAATAGAATAGTGTTATTCATAATGTTTGGTATAGGAATAGCGATTTTTTTATTCTCTTTACGAGAAATATCTTTTCGTAGCTTTGTACATGATGTTACCACCTTAAATTTGTGGTGGTTAGGAATAGCATTTTTGTGTATGTTTCTTTCCTTAGTATTTGAAGCGTTAGTCATAAAAATACTAGTTCAAAGGCAGATTAAAAGTTATCCTTTTTTTGATGCGTTACGCGTGCCAATGTTAGAGCAACTATTTAATGGGATAACACCTTTTTCAACAGGGGGACAACCCGCACAATTATTTGCATTAATGCAATCAGGCTTAGATGCTGGACGTGCAACGTCAAGTACATTGATGAAATTTATTGTTTACCAAGCTATGATAGTTGTTAATTTTGTATTATGTTTATTAATAGGTTTTAATTTTATTCAAGAAAAAATACATACGCTAGCGTGGTTGGTAGTATTTGGTTTTATTATACACCTAGCTGTTATCGTCAGTTTGCTAATGGTGATGTATTGGTATGATTTTACTAAGAAGTTTATAAAAGTAACATTATTACCAATAAAATGGATATTTAATGACGAAAAATATCAAAATTGGAATAAAATAGTTGATGAGAAAATTGATAATTTCTATGAAGAGAGTTTAAAATTGAAATCTAATTGGAAATTATTATTAAAAATAAGTGCAATAACTTTTGTACAGTTAGCTGTATATTATATTATTCCATACTTCATCCTATTATCGTTAGGAGTGACACATGTTAACGTCATTATGGTAATTTCTATGCATGTTTTGATAGTTATGATTGTGTCTTTATTCCCAATACCTGGAGGAGCTGGAGGAGCTGAATATAGCTTTTCGGTAATCTTTAGTAGTTTTATCGGTACTGGAAGCAAGTTAGTTTTAGCAATGCTTTTATGGAGAATAGTTACTTATTATTTTGGGATGCTGAGTGGCTTGATAGCAATGTTAATTCAACCTAAACGAATTGTAACGAAAAAATAGATTGTATAGAAAAGGGAAATTTTTAATAAAATCTAATGTAAAAATATGGTAAACATGATATTATCATGTTTGTATATTATAAGTATTGCAATAACGATTATTGTTTAAAGAAAAGAGGCTGTAATTTATGGAAAATTCACAACTTGTAGCGATTATCACACGTCTTGATGCTATGGCTAAAAGTGATAGCGATGAAGTTCAAGTTAGACGTTTTGAAAAAAATGGCTCTGAACGTGGTCAAGTAGCATATGATCCAACTACAAATACTTACACTCTTGAAGAGATGCAGACACATCAAAAGTTTGAATTTGATGATATTGATCTAGCAGCTATTGAAATTTTTGATTTGTTGGATGATTAGTCTTAACTTTAATTTGTTAAGTAATTATGAAGGATGGCTTACTATTATTTAAATAGGCCATCTTTTCTATTATAATCGTTTTGTATTAATCTGTTATGGAGGCAAAAAGAGATGCGATTAGCATTAAGAAAAATTCGAGATGGATTGAGTACACGAATAGGTTTCTTTACATTAACGCTTTTCCTTTTTTGGATGAAGACTTATATCGTATACAATACTAAATTCACTTTGGGAGTATCGGATGGGATGCAAGAATTCTTGTTAGCTTTGAATCCGATACCGGCAGGATTATTATTATTTGGAATAGCACTTTATTTCAGAGGTAGAAAATCTTATTGGATTATGATAGTCATTAATCTGCTACAATCGTTATGGTTGTTTGCCAATATTTTATACTATCGAGAATTTTCAGATTTTCTATCGATGAGTATCATAAAATCATCGGGTTCTGTTTCAAATAACTTAAGTTTAAGTATTAGTCAGATTATACATGGAACAGACTTTTTAGTATTTTTAGATGTAATTATTTTAGCCCTATTGGTGATTTTTAAAGTAATCAAACCTGATTTGAGCCCTGTGAAAATTTGGAGACCTATAATAATTACGGTGTCTTCACTAGTTTTATTTGCTATTAATTTAGGTTTAGCCGAGAAAGACCGTTCGCAACTATTAACAAGAACATTTGATAATAATTACATTGTTAAGTACTTAGGTTTAGATTTCTTTGCGGGTTACAGTACATATCAAGCTCATCAAGAATCTGCAACTAGAGCTAATGCTAGCAAGAAAGACCTAGATGAAATTCTGAAGAAAATTAATAAAAATAGAACATCTCCTAATATTGAGTATTATGGAAAGGCTAAAGGAAAGAACGTGTTTATTTTCCATTTAGAAAGTTTCCAACAATTTATGATTGATTATAAAGTTAATGGTGAAGAAGTAACACCAAATATAAATAAGTTTTATCATGATTCTAATACATTAGCATTTGATAATTTCTTTAATCAAGTAGGACAGGGTAAGACTTCTGACGCAGAAACTATGTTAGAGAATTCATTGTATGGATTGCCATCAGGTTCTGCTATGACAAGTTATGGAGCTGGAAATACGTTCCAAGCATTGCCAGCAATGTTAGATCAAAGAGGATATACCACAGCTGCATTCCACGGAGATGTAGGAAGTTTCTGGAATAGAGATAATACCTATAAGTCTTGGGGATATCAATATTTCTTTAGTAAAGACTACTATAAGAGTAAGAAAGATTATAATATAGGTTATGGATTAAAAGACAAGATTTTCTTAAAACAATCCGTAAAATATATTGAACAATTGCCACAACCTTTTTATGCAAAAATTATTACTCTAACAAACCATTATCCATATGAATTGGATAAAAAGAATCAATCAATTGCGAAAACAACAACAGGAGATGCAACTGTTGATGGTTATGTCCAAACTGCGCGCTACCTCGATCAGTCATTTGAAGAATTTATTAATTATTTGAAGAAGGCAGGATTATATGATAATTCAATGATTGTTGTATATGGTGATCATTATGGTATCTCAAATAACCACAAAAAAGCAATTGCGCAATTATTGGGTAAAAAGAAAGTAACTAGTTATGATTTGGCTATGTTCCAAAAAGTTCCATTCATGATCCACTTAAATGGATTGAAAGGTGGCATTAATCATACATATGGTGGAGAAATTGATGTAATGCCTACGTTAATGGACTTACTAGGAATAAAAGATACAGGAACTGTTCAACTTGGACAAGATTTGTTATCAAATAATAGAAGTCAGACAGTTGCGTTTAGAAATGGTGACTTTGTATCTCCTGTTTATAGTAAAATTGGAAGCAAAGTTTATAATAATAATGGTGAAGTTGTAAATTCTAAGTTAACTTCTAAGGAGTCTAAGGAAGTTGAAAAGCAACAAGATGAAGTAGACAGTGAGTTGAATATGTCTGATAAGATAATAACAGGTGATTTACTGAGATTCTACAATTTGGAAGGCTTTAAGAAAGTAGACAAGTCACAATATACTTATAAGAAGAGTGTGGCTTTGAAGGAATTGAAAGAAGCACAGAAGAAAAAGAAAACAAGTTTATTAACAAAGAATAATGGTAAATCGACAGAGGATATGTTCTCAACTGATGCTCCAGAACTAAAAGAGAAATAATATAAATACTGTTAAGTGTCGTAAGAGATACTTAACAGTATTTTTTTGTAAAAAAATAATTGACTCTTAAAAATAAGTTTGCTATTATATTACTTGTCGCTGATTTAGAAAGTGATAAAAAATATTAAATGAAAAAGTTATTGACAAATATATGACAACTTGATATGATATAAAAGTTGTCAGT
>NZ_AYYT01000019.1 GCF_001435955.1 Ligilactobacillus salivarius DSM 20555 = ATCC 11741
TTGTCTAACTTTTTTGTTGCACTTCAGGAATTCTTATTAATAAATCTTATTTTTAACCATCATTCACAGTACAGCCAACCATTAACCCCCCTTTTTCTGCGTAAAAGCTACATAGTGCTGTACAAATTCCAATTTCTATCTGACAATTAGGATACTTTGCTTGAATTAAGTCCTTCAAAGCTAATGCACCTTTTTCATTGTTTGCATGATCAATTACCACTTTTTTACTATTAAAATTATGCTTAACTAATGTATCTACCAAAGATTGATATGCACGTTTAGATCCACGTGCTTTTCCTAATTGTTCAATCTTTCCTTCTTCGTTCGCCCAACCTAGCACATTAATTTTTAAGACTCCTGCAAGTTTCGCAACAGTTTTATTTATTCGACCATTATTTGCTAAATTCGTTAATGATTGTAAGCTAAAGAAGATCTTCAAATGATCGATATAACATTGAACTTGTATTACTACTTCAGAAAAGTCTCCCCCTTCATTTAGTAATTCACTAGCTTTAACAGCTGCCATACGTTCTGCTGGACCTGCTGCTTTTGTATCAAAGACGTGTATTTTTCTATTTGGATCTTCCTCTAGAATCATTTTTTTAGCTGTTTGTGCAGTATTATACGAACCCGAAAGCGCACTTGAAATTGTAAAAATATATACTTCATCAGCATCCCCTATTGCTGCCAAGTAACTTTCAACACTAGGACAAGAAGATTTTATTTCTGTTGAACTGTTTTCGATAAACTTATCGAATTCAGCTTGATCAAAATCAGCACCATCTAAAAATACTTTATCCCCACAAACTAAAGTTAAACCTACACTCTGATATTTAATACCATTCAATGTTGCTACATTTAAATTTGCTGCTGAATCTGTAATTATTTTCTTCATAATTCCAACCATTCCTTATTTATAGAATTTTCATTAAGCTTATAAAATATAAAAAACATTGTCAACGGTTTTTAAAAAACTTATAACAAGTTTTACATTGATAAAATGTTACTTTACCTATATACTTAGGCTAGCGAGGTATCAATTTATGAATAGAGAATTTAAAATAAGCCAAAGTATCCAAAATTTTAAACTACCACGATATGACGATTTACCTGAAGTTGAATTGTATTTAGACCAAACTACTGCATACATCAGCGAAAGGCTTGAAATTTTGGGCGATGTAAAGCTAACTAGTTCGATGATTAGTAATTATGTTAAACATAAGATAATTCGCCGACCTGTTAAAAAGCGTTATGCAGCTGATCAAATTGCTGAATTATTTTTTATTGCTGTTGCTAAAAATGTAATGCAACTTAGCGATTTAAAAGCAGCAATCGAACTACAAAGACGAACATATTCAACTAAAGTTGCCTATAATTATTTTGTAGAAGAATTAGAAAATATTCTTCCGTATGTCTTTGGTTTGAAAACTGACTTAGATGAAATAGGCAATGAGCATACCGAATATCAGCGTATGCTACACAATATTATTATGGCTGTTAGTTATAAAGCTTACATTGATAAATATTATGCTAATTTACGTCAAGAAAATTAGTTCAATCTGCGATTTTAATGGTATTATAGTATTTGAGTTCGTTATAGAATCGAGATGAGTCAATTGATAGATGTAGAAGAAATTCTTGCTAAAATGAATAAAAATCAAAAGATCAATTACGATAAGGTCATGCAAAAAATGGTTAAGAAATGGGAAGAAGCTGACACTCGCCCACGTATTCTTTTACACAGTTGTTGTGCACCATGTAGTACATACACGCTTGAGTACTTAACAAAATTTGCTGATGTTACTGTTTACTATGCTAATTCTAATATTCATCCACGTGCTGAATATCAACGTAGAAAATATGTTCAACAAAAATTTATTCATGATTTCAATGAAAACACTGGAAATAATGTTAAGTTCATATCTGCCCCTTATGAACCACAGGAATATTTTGAAAAAGTTCGTGGACTTGAAAAAGAAGTCGAAGGTGGTGCACGTTGTCGTGTTTGTTACGATTATCGACTAGATAAAGTGGCACAAAAAGCTGTAGAATTAGACTTTGACTACTTTGGAAGTGCACTAACAATTAGTCCGCATAAAAACTCTCAAGTCATTAATCAAGTAGGTCTAGAGGTTCAAAGTTTATATACTACCCACTATCTTCCTAGTGATTTCAAGAAAAATGGTGGTTATCAACGTTCAGTTGAAATGTGTCATGAATACGATGTTTATCGCCAATGCTACTGTGGTTGTGTCTTTGCTGCTAAAGCTCAGGGTGTTAATTTAAGTAAAATTAGACGTGAAGCACTAGAATTTTTAGAAGGTAAAGATGCAGATAAGGAATTTCCTGAAATAACTTTTAAAATTAATGGTGAAACTATTTAATTATTAAAAAGGACTGAGATTATTAAATTCAGTCCTTTTTTATTTTTCCCAATTTCAATAACTTAATATAAATTTTCCATAAATTACTTGATACATCTACTCTCACATCAACCAGTCTAATCATTTATTAATTATACATTTAATGTATAATTAATCATTTCTAACAATCGTTCTAATGTTGTTTTATAAATAACAAGATAAGAGCAACTTTGTGAAAAAGCTCCCAAAACCCGCTAATTAAAGGGAAATTAAATTTCACAAACTTTAGGTTTAGGGGTTGATATTTATCTTTTTAAGTGTTATTCTTGCATTAGGTTGAAAGCGCTATCAACGAAATATGAGAAATTATTTGAATTTTTATTCATTATTTGGAAAGGAGTATCCTATTATGTTAATCGGTGTACCTAAAGAAATCAAAAAACAAGAAGAACGTGTTGGTGCTACTCCAAGTGCTGTAGCAAGCTTAGTTCATGCAGGCCATTCAGTAATTGTTGAAAAAGGAGCTGGCGTTGGCTCTGGTTTCCCAGATGAAGAATATATCGCTGCTGGTGCAACAATAGGTTCAGCAGAAGAAGCATGGGATACAGAAATGGTCATCAAAGTTAAAGAACCTTTGGAAAGTGAATACCAATACTTCAAACCAGGTCAAATCATCTATACTTATCTTCA
This sequence comes from Ligilactobacillus salivarius DSM 20555 = ATCC 11741, assembly GCF_001435955.1. Classification (GTDB taxonomy): domain Bacteria; phylum Bacillota; class Bacilli; order Lactobacillales; family Lactobacillaceae; genus Ligilactobacillus; species Ligilactobacillus salivarius. Next base: position 3,054 of record NZ_AYYT01000019.1, read on the forward strand.
TCTGGCCGCAGATAAACCATTAACAGAAGCCTTAATTGAAAAGAAGGTTACAGGGGTAGCATACGAAACAATGGTTGGTAGAGGCGGCGGACTTCCACTTCTCTTCCCTATGAGTGAAATCGCTGGCCGTATGTCAATCCAAGTTGGATCTCATTTCTTAGAACAAGCACATGGTGGCAAAGGTATTCTTTTGAGTGGTGTTTCCGGTGTACATCGCGGTAAAGTTGCTATTATCGGTGGTGGTACTGTAGGTTTCAACGCTGCTAAGATCGCTGTTGGTATGGGCGCACAAGTTACAATTCTTGATATTAACGCTCAACGCTTAGCCGAAATCGACAATATTTTCGATGGAAAGATTCAAACTTTAATGTCTAATACTGCTAACATCAAGAAAGCTGTTGAAGAAGCTGACTTAGTAGTTGGTGCTGTTCTAATCCCAGGAGCTAAGGCACCAAAATTAGTTACAGAAGAAATGGTTAAGAACATGAAACCTGGTTCTGTTATCGTTGATATTCCTATCGACCAAGGTGGTATCTTCGAAACAACAGTGAGAGCAACAACTCACGAAGATCCAATCTATGTAACACATGATGTTATTCATTACACAGTTGCTAACATGCCTGGTGCTGTTCCAAAGACAGCGACAGAAGCACTTTCCAGCGCAACAGTACATTATGCAATTGAAATTGCTAATAAAGGTATTGATAAAGCAGCTGCTGAAAACAACACAATCCTTACAGGAATTAATACACACCAAGGAGACCTTACTTCCAAGGCTGTTGCAGATAGTTTAGACCTACCATTCACACCCTATAAAGGTTAAGCCCTGCTCCTTTAGCCCGGAAAGGAGGCGGCCTAAACTATGAAAAATAAAATTGACGTTAACAAAGTATTGAAAAACGCCAGCATTAAGTCGGAAGACGAGCGTTCTTTAGGTCTTTTTGATCTTTCCATTCTGGGAATCGGTGCAATGATTGGAACTGGGATCTTAGTTTTAACTGGTATTGTAGCCGCAACTACTGCCGGTCCAGCGGTTATCTTCTCTTTTCTAGTAGCCGCAATCGCTAGTGGCTTGATTGGACTTTGTTATTCTGAACTTTCAACCACTATCCCTAATTCCGGAAGTGCCTATATTTACGCTTGGGTTACGATTGGACAGGTTATGGCCTTCTTTGCTGGTTGGACTCTATTAGGAGTTTACATTACTACAACCGCTACAGTTGCAAATGGATGGACAGGTTATGTTCACTCATTCTTAGCTGAATTTGGAGTACATTTACCTAAGATTTTCCTAGCTGCACCATCTGCAGGAGGAATTATGAATCTACCTGCGATCATCATGATTTTATTTATCACCCTTGTATTAACGAAGGGAACTAGTGAGAGTAAATTACTTAATAACATCTTAGTTATTATCAAACTAACTGTGATTTTCTTGTTCATCATTGTTAGTGTTAAACATATACGCCCTGCTCACTGGCATCCTTTCTTCCCATACGGTGGTCGTGGGATCATGGTTGGAGCATCAACCGTTTTCTTCACCTTTCTTGGTTTTGATGCCCTAGCTACTTCAGCCGAAGATGCTAAGAATGTTCAACGAAACCTACCTCGTGCTATTATCATTTCACTTGTAGTTTCAACTGCCTTGTACGTAGCAGTTAGTCTAGTAATGACCGGGGTTGTTCCTTACAAGGAACTCAATGTTGCTGAAGCCATGGCTTTTGTACTTTTAGAAAAGGGACATACTTTAACTGCCCAAATTGTTTCTGCCGGTGCTATTTTAGGCATCATGGCCGTAGTACTTGCCTTTGTTTATGCAGGAGCTAATATTACAATGTCCATGAGTCGTGGTGGTTTCTTACCTAAGCAGCTAGCTCACTTAAATTCTAAGAGTCATAGTCCTAACCGTGCGCTATGGTTAAATGGACTTTTAGCAGCTATTCTTGCTGGATTTATGGATATGAGAAACTTAGCTTTAATTGCTAATGTCGGTTCTCTGGCAGTCTTCAGTCTAATCTCTTTAATCGTAATTTTATTACGTAAACAGCAGCCAGATTTACCACGACCATTTAAGGTTCCGTTTGGAAATATCCTACCAATCCTATCAATCGTTGTATGTGTTGTTTTAATGATAAACATCACCCTACCAGCTTGGATTAGTTACTTTATCTGGCTCGGAATAGGTTTACTCTTCTATCTTGGTTATTCCGTTCGTCATGTTGACGTTAATCAAGAACATGCCGGAGAAGCTGAATAGATTAATATAAAAAAAATCCGTTCAATGAATTTTTGTTCATTGGACGGGTTTTGTTTTGTTATCCAAGATAATTTTATAAAGACATTTGAACCAAACTAAAGAATAATAAGGCTAGGCCAAATAATCCTAAAATAACATAAAAAATACAACCTACACATCCTGCTAGATCTTCCATGTCAATCCCTCCTGTTGTCTAATAGTTTTTGAAGCCTTAGTCATGTACTACATGAAGTTAGTTAGTTTCTTCCTTCAAATAATTACCTATTCATTCCGTCGCGATACCCTTCCTTATATCCACGAAGATAATATCTAGTATGTTGTGCATTTTCATCGCTAGATAATGTTTGATGCTCAGTCGTCCCCTCTTTTTTATCTTGCTGACTAGCTTCAAAACCTGCATTATAACCTCTAGTATATTCCTCATTATGACGATATCTAGCGTGATGGTTGATTAACATCGCCCAGATCCAAGGATTTGTAATAATACTTTGACGATAATAGTCATTGCGATATTTTTTCTTGGAAATCTGATTATTCAAAATATCATCTGTCTGCGATCCAGTAAATGTTGCAATAGACCCTGTATTAGAGTAGCTGCTACTACGATAGCTCGACATATTATCATGATGACTATAGCTGTTATGATCAGAACTCATCTTATAGCTATAAGAATACTCTGATTTGCGAATTCGGTATCTTGGTGTTCTTCTCACACGTGGCGTATGATAACGATAGGTTCGAAATCTTGCTGCACTGACAGTAGTAGCTCCACAGGAAAGAATTGTTATTAATGCTAATAATGATATAGTTAGTTTTTTCATTTTATCACCAGCTTATTTGTAGGTTAATTTCTTATTTTACTCTTAAAAACATCTTGAAGCTCTAAAATATCTTTTTTATTTTTCTCAAAGAAGATTATTCGTTTCTTTAGATCATTAGAAATTGGTAATGATCTAATTTCTCGTTTAAAATCATCAGAATTTCTTTGTGAATACTTTTCTAAAACCTTTCTAATCATTTCTACTTTCTTATTCTGTATCATTAAACGTTCTACTAATAATACTTCCGTATGTAGTTTTCTTTTAGTATATCCATAACTAGATAACACATTCATTATACTTATATTCTTTCTTATTCTATATAAATATTTTTCTGTACTATTTTTCTCACTTCTTACACTTCCCCCATATATCTTCTTAACTCTTTTAATCAACTTCGATCTACTCATTTTAAATTCTTGTTTAGACACTGTCACTGTCTCTAATCTAGGTTTCACTACTTCATCTATAAATACCAAAAACTCTAAATTCTTATTTAGGATTTTCTTATTAACATTCAAAAAATCATTTGGAAGCTTGTTTCCTATATAATAATAATTTACCTTATACAAAAAATCTATAAATTCCTGTTTCCATGTATCGACTGAATTATAGATTGCACCATAATAAAATGTTGATTCTCTTTCTACTATTTTATTAAGAATATTTAAAATATCCCTAGTAGTTGTCCCTGATCTTTCATACATTTTAACTAACTCATTTAAAATTCCGTTAATTAAGCCCTTTTGTTCTGATTTAGCTATAATCGACTCTAATTTATGTTTTAAAAATTCAACATCTTCGCTTAATCTTATATCAGTGCTATCTATATTACCTGTACTGCTACTAATCAAAAAAATAATATCATGTAATTCAATATTATTATTTTTATTATAGGAATAAGCGTCATACTTAGAAATTATTTCATTTGCTCTAAAATAAATATCTCGCATATTTTGTTGTCTAAATCTTATAATTTCTTTAGTAAGCTCCACTTTTAAAACTAAATATTCTAATAATATTTTCTTAACTTCTACATCTTTTACTTGCTTAAACTTTTTCAATGAAGCTGACAAAGAATAACCTTGCTTTATACCCTTACCGGGGATATTTACTTTGTGTTTCAGCATAAAATATTTAACTAGCTTATTTTCTTCCTCACTTATTTTGGGTAACCCATTGTACTTATCTAGCATCTTAATATACCCATCTTCTATATTATTAGATAATATAAACCCTTCATCACTAATTTCATTTAATCTATTAATAAGTGCTGGGTAAGATTTGGAATATATTTCTATCAAGTCCATATACTTTTTCTTTATTTTTGTATATTCTTCATATTTTTTATTTATCTCATTTATACTTTTACCAATTTCTTTTGTCGAACGTATTTTCTTCATATTTCGATGAAATTGAACAGCATCTTTTCCATAAATTTGAATCTGTAATGCATTTAATTCAACTATTTTTTCTTCTTCTTTTTCCAGTAATATATCTACTTCACTTTTTTTACTTGTATCTTTTTTAATACCATTTAACCCATGATCTAGTCTTATATTTGATGTGTTATTGGTATTTACTTGTTTATTAGTTACTTGTTTTATTTTTGTGTTTTTCTCTATTTTTTTACCATTTGCATAGTCCATTATTTTTCTAGCAATATTTCTAGATTCACTTAATGCTTCTTTGTATGACAAATTAAAATTTTTAATTTTAACATTGAGTGGATCTATATACTCAACTGTTATTAAATTTCTTTTATTAGCTGTTAACTTAGCAAAGTCAGTACTAATACTCTCATTTACTGCTTTACTAATCTTATATAAATCTTGAATAAGCTTTTTACGCTCACCTTGATTAAGTTTTCTATCATTTAAAATTCTATTTTCCATATACTTAATTAAATAGACATAATTTTCAGTATACTCTACTTCAAAATTCACACCTAATAGCCTTTTGAGTTGTCTTTTTCTAACTTTATACTCTATTAAATCATTTTCAAGTTTATCTTGATCTCTATGGAAAAGTGGTAAATTTGCTTTTTTAAAGTCTAATATTTTCTTGTTATAATAAGGAGACCACTTATCATCTACTTTATTAAGATGAATTTCATTATAGAGTTCTATAGGAAATCTTTTCCTAAATTTATATGCACTAAGTATTTCATCTTGAAAGATATTTATTTTGTTCCTACTATTGTATATTTCCTCTGCTATTCTTTCAGGAATACCTGTTCGTTGAGTGAAACATTCCTTACCAAGTTCTAAGATTTCTCCAGTTTCCTTAGATTTAACTACATATTGATATTTCAATGATCTTCCACATTCACAGTAAAGCGATGGCTTATACTTTCTTTGGTTTAACTTTTTTCTGTAAAGACGATCATAGTTTACACCCAACAGCTCCCAATGAATTCCTTTCCAAAAACTAGCTGTCAATAATTCTGATTTTACTCTATACATAACATGATTCATAATGACATCTATCTGAAAATCTGTCATTGTATTAAATATTTCTTCCCTATCTTTACTACTTAATACACTTATCATTAACTATCTTCCCCTACAAAAAGCTCCTACTCCTCAAAAACTAAGGAATAGGAGCTACTTCTTTTTTATTTTATCCAATTTGGAGTTTAGCCACTATCTCATTGACTATTTCCGAAATAGTATCTAAATCTACCACAAACCATTCTTTAGGTTTAATTTTTCTACCATTAGGGCCTAAAATATCAACATCTAATTGATATTGAGCCAAAGCATGATGAATTGCAGTTTCTAAACTTTCAGCCTTCAAATTGATAACTTTAAATTGCATGACTTCCTTTACAGGAGCATATAAATACGTGGATTCATTCTCAGCATTAGCAATTCTCTTCTCAATACTTCCAGTAGTAAAACCTATTTTGTATAAATTCTTAATACTTGAAATTTGTGAATTATTACTCAATGATTTTAACACATAAATGTAACCTGTTACAATATCATCATTTTTTATTTCTACTTCACTGTCTAAACGATCAGTAACCATCATGCCTTTAACATTACTTTCCTTACTACTACCATACAATGAAGCTGCCAGACCATTACGTAAAGGCATACTTTCAGTTCCATTTTCATAGATAATATGCACTCTAGCATCTTTTTTCTTATAACGATCGTTGTTATTAGCATCAAAAGTATCGCCAATTGCGTCGATATAGATCAACTGCCCACGTAATACATAAAATCTATCTTCTTCAATTTCATAATTCTTAAATCTAACTAACTTTCTTCTCCCACTAGCTAAGTCAGCTTGAATCTTCTTAAACATTCTTTCATAAGGAGCAAAGTTAGCCATTTTCTTTGGCCTAGCTCTATTTGAAGTAGAAACTGTTATTTTACGTTTGAGCTTACTTGTATCATGTAACTTATTTTCTAAGTCTTTATCTATATCTAATTCATCAAATATTCCCAAATCATCATTCAAGATATCATCTAGCGTGTCGTACTTTTTATTTAAATCTATCTTATCTTTTAACGTCTTATATTCAGGTATTGTTTCTTTTATTAATAGGTGTTCCGGATCATACTCAGCTAACTCATCGTCGCTATGTCTTTTTCTAATTCCCTTTAACCGGCTATAAAGTTTTCTTTCATTACTACCATATTCAGCAGCTACAGGTTCATGTCCATTTTCTTTAACCCACTCTACAATTTCTATGAATTTTTTAATATCTGGATCAACATTCGAGATCTTTTTACTCTTTTTATTAGTCTCTAATCTATCCAGAATTTCATTTAACTGGGGATCATCTAAAATCTCATCTATACTCTTAGGCATTTTCTAAACGTTCCTTTTCTTCCTTCATAGTTTTTAACTTAATCAATGCATATGCATACTTTCTTTCCATTTCATCATCAGAGCCCTTATCTGGTAATTTACCATCATTTTCTGAAATGAACTTCAAAATTTGAGGGTAAATTATCCTTAACTCATCTTCACTAAAATCATATTTCTTAGAATCGATTTCTCTTTGCAAGATACGCAAAGTACTGCTATTAATATTAGTAGACATGATTTCATAAGCTCTTTGGAATGGATTAATCTTGTCAATCATATTGATATCTAATTTTTCTACATCAACCAATCTATTTGCCATACTCAAGAATTTGTTATTATCACCATTTTCTCCCTTAGAAGTCTTATTTTGACTTTGACTAACCACCATATCAGCCACTAAATGTTGTCTTACAGATTCAAGTTCCTCATCATCCAAGTCTAATTCTTGTTGCATAATTACTTTAGGAATAAGCACTTTATTTACATATTCCGTATCTTCTTGAGTCGCAATGGCTTGTTGAACTTGTCTATCTTGTAAAATAGATGCCTTTAAATCAGGTAGATCATTTTCAATGATATCCTTAGCCTTTTGAGTTGGTGGTTCTTTTAAACCTTTAATAAATACCACATCATCATTATTTTTATCTGTAGTATCAATCTTACTTCCTTTAGATTTTAATTTTATTTCAGGTGATAAAACCTGTTCCATCAATAATGAAGCAGTAATAGCTTTAATAATCGTATTTACCGCGTAAGTAACATCTTCATTGTCTGCATCAGGTTGTGCAATCAAGTTAACAAATTGTGAGTGTGTCTTATTTTCACTATCACGAGTAACACGACCTATGATTTGTACAATTTCTGTCAATGATCCTCGATATCCAATAGTTAAGGCATATTCAGCCCATGGCCAGTCAAAACCTTCTTTTGCCATACCAAGAGCAATAATAATATCTAAATCATCAGCATCTTTGATTTTTCTTAAAGTTGCCTGGATCTTTTCACGACCATCTTCATTAACTAAATCCGCTACCTTCAAAAGTTTTCCATCAGTTTTTCGTCTAACAAAGTAGATACCTGTTTCTTCATCTTTCTTTTCAATTTCACCAATTGCATCAAAAATATGATCAACTTCATCATATTTATCTTTAGTTGATTCAGCAGAATTAACATTAGGAATATGGATTATCATTTTCTTATCTAAATCCATCGCTTCTCCAATTGCATCTGTATAGCGACCTTGGTAGAATTTATAATCTATTCCAAATGATTTCAAATACTTGTATCCATCTAATTGTTCATAGTATGAATAATTAACTTTATCAAATTCACGCTCATCTTCTTCTGTTAAAATTGGTGCAGAATCCCCTCTAAAATATGAACCAGTCATTGCTAAAATGTGTGCATTGGAATTATGCATAATATTTTTTAATGCACCACCTAAAACAGAATTATCCTCTGCTGATACATGATGAAATTCATCAATCGCAATTAGAGTATTGTCGAACTTTTTATCACTATCAATTTTTTGATAAGCATTTCGCAAAGTTGAATGAGTACAAATAGCTACTTTAGCTTCTGTATCTTCCATAAATTTGATTAGTCTCTGTACTTTGCTATCACTAGTTCCAGCAGATGTTAAATCATAATATGGATCAATTATCCAATCTTCATAAAAGCCATATTTAACTAATTCTGTATTTTTAAATGAACTTCCAATTGAACGTTCTGGAACAGCTACAATTACTTTTTTAATCCCTTGATTAGCTAATTTATCCAAAGCAACAAACATTAGAGCACGTGATTTACCAGAAGCAGGTGGAGCTTTAACTAACAAATATTTAGAATTTCGCTTTGCATATACTCTTTCTTGCATCTGACGCATACCTAATTTATTAGTAACAGTACTTTCTCCAGTTGTATGATAATTTACTTCTATGTTATTACTCATATTTCCTTACCCCTTTTTATTGACCATTTCACTATACATGTTCAATAACAATGCTAAACGTTCATTATCATCTTTAAAATCAGTTGATTTATACGCTCTATCGACAACCTTATCTAGTTCTTTATGTGCTTCTAATAATCTTGGGTTCATTGGCTTAGGATTCTTAGCAGCTAATGGTGAACCATACAATTCAGCTAAAGTTCCACCTTCTTCTTCTCGAATATCCAAAATATTTCCAATCAATTCTTCAATTTCATTCTTACGACGCGTAGAAAGTTCTGGAACTGGGAAAGTGTTGTAGACAAGTACTGAGGAATAACGATAATCTGTCTTTAATTTCCCTCCAATATTTCGCAGCCAGATCATATGCATACGTGATTCCAGTAATCCCAATAGCCAAAGTGGAGCATCATAGATGGCCATAGCAGAATCAGAAATAATAACATTCTGATTACTTAATCCAAATGGTACGTAAATTCTTGATTCAGACGATACTCTTGGAACTACAATAGTGTTAAACTGTTCTTTCGATACAGTTACATTATCATAATGTCCTCTTTGCTTAAATTTATAAGCATAGCTAGCCGCTTCTCTAGTTGACTGAGCTGTACTACTTAGTCTAAAGTCCTTAACTTTTTCTATTCTCTTTTTAATTAACGGTATATCCATAGCTTTTTTATAATTGTCATCATTTAACCATATACAATATCTTGCAATATCATTTATATATTCTTTTGACCCTGTTATTCTTCTAATATATTTTTCTGAATTTGGGTAGTTCAATAATAGTTGGTCTCTTTCTTCTTCGGTTAACATTAAGTTGCCACCATCTTTTGGCATATTACCTAAGCTCATTAATGGTAACCCAGATAACGATTTAAAGGACTTATTAACAATAATGTTTTCTCCATTAATTAAATATGGATTTATATTATCAACTAATCTTATTTTATTATCATAGAATAATTTCTTTTGCTTTATAAATTTTCTGTTACTTAAACCAATAACTACTACCGTTACTCCTGCATTATTTTTAGCGTTATTATTCCATTTAAAAGATGTATATGCAAAATTTATTTCAACATTATTTTTATATATTTCCGGCCAAAGCATTGCTACTTGTTCCCCTTGACAAATAGAGTTTGTTGATACAAATGACAATTTAGCTTTACTATTTGATATATATCTGCTACCTAAAATAAACCAGCAAGTTATATAATCTAAATTTTTCCATCCTTTTATATGTCCAATAATTGGCTCTGTATATTTTTTATATTCCTTAGGCTGAGATTTTCCTCCTTTATATGGTGGGTTACCAAACAAGTAAATTTCATCCTCTTTTTCATGTGGTAAAATTTCATTCCAGTCGAGTCTTAAAGCATTACCACATCTAATGTCACCAACTTTATGTAACGGTAATGTCTCTCGAAGTACATCACCGTAACGTCGTTTCAATTCTAAGTTCATTTGGTGATCTGCAATATACAAAGATAGTCTAGTTACATCAACTGCAAAGTCTTCAATCTCAATACCATAAAATTGCCCCAAATCAATAGTTGGTACATACATAGTACTATTGTTTAACTTACCTAATTCCTCAAAAATATCCATTTCCAAGCGTCTGAGTTCTTTATATGTAATAATCAAAAAATTACCTGAACCACAAGCTGGATCCATGAATTTCATCTTACGCATACGTTCTAATAAATTATTTAATTTAGTTTCATTGCCTTTTGCTTTTTCAAATTCTTCATGCAAATCATCTAAAAATAATGGATTAATTACTTTCATAATATTAGGTACAGAAGTGTAGTGCATCCCCAAATGACTACGTTTATCTTCACTAGCAACTGCTTGTAACATTGAACCTAAAATGTCTGGATTTACCTTGTCCCAACCAATTAGTTCTCCCGCTTCTATGATTAGGTTTCTTGACTTCTTTGAAAAGACAACGTTTGTATGTTGTTCAGTAAATAGCTGCCCGTTGACGTAAGGGAATTTTCTCAACCATGCAGGTGTATCTTCCGGTCTAATTTTAGTATCTAAAAATTCGAATAATTCTTGAATTCGGCAGTTTAAATCACTGCCGTCTTCTTTTGTCATGCTCTTAATTGTATTAGTAAAAATATCTTTTTCAAACACTCCTGTATCTTCTGCAAATAAACAAAAGAGTAATCGAATTAAAAATAGATTTAGTCCATGTCTGGATATGCGCTCGTTGTCTTTTACAATATATCATACAACTTTGCAAATCTCTCAGCAGCCTTTAAATCAGCTGGATTTTCTCTTTCGAAATCAGCTTTTTCAATGCCGTTCCAAGCCAAGAAAAATTCAAAGTTTCTTGGTAACTTCTTAAAATCAATATCTATTGTTTCTTGAGTTTTTGTGTCCCTTGCAATTAAGTTTTTAAAGTCAGTTACCATAATGTATCTTGGATTTACATTTTGTTGAGATATTTTACTAACCAAGTCAGTAAAAGCTTGTAATGTATCTCCTGAAACTTGTTTAAAATATAATTTATTTTTTAAATGGTATTCACCAGGCACCTTAGATAAATTATTAGTTCCTTTGCGTAATTTAGTAATTGTAGATTTTGCAATCTTGCTATAAACACTTAAAAATTCAAAGATAAATTCTTCTTTGTCTAAATTCTCTACAATATTCCTAATTTTATCTTCATACTCCGTAATAGCCATACTTTCTCCTCCGACTGTGTATCTAAATTAGTAGTATCTTTTTTATAGTAAAATTATATCATGCTGCTAGCTCTTTATTACTCTCTTTCTATCTTCTGCTGATAATAGTTCTGGATTTTTTACTATATAATCAATATGTTTCATTGTTTCTTTCTTTATTTCTTCCCTAGTCATAATATCTAAAATTCTAACGCCACCCATCGCATTAAAATATTTATTCATAGTAAGATATGTCCATCTATTGTTTATTACTTTATCATCCCTATCTTTAATACCTTCAATTATTCCTAGTGCAATATCTTTATTATTAGTCAAATTACTAGAAAAGAATGAAATGATTTTACTAGATCCATCATATTCAAAGAAATACTCTGTCAACCAATATGGATTTGAAACGTTTTTTTCATCATAAGTCTTATATCCCAACCACCAATAACGAGATATTCTTTGAATTACTTGTGCTCTGATATTTGAACTATTATAGAAGATACTATTTTTAACCTTTTCATTGAAATTTTTACTATTTGATACTGTCTTCAAATAATCCAATAGATAATCTAAATATACAGTATTAATCATAGTAAACCAAAATTCTTCTCTAGATGCTTGAACAGGTGTTAAAAATTTCAACGCCTCATAAGTATTTTTTATATTATTTGTAAATAAATCACTAAAAGATTTAGGATCAAACAATTCTAAGTATTCAAATTCATGTTCTATATCATACACTAACTCATTATTGAATAATTCTTGAATACCCTTCTTATCAAAATTACGATACAAATCTATGTATTTAGTATCAAAATTTCGTTTTATCTCCTCTAAAAAGTTCTCATCACATGTTTTCGCCTTAATCTTCAATTCCAACAATCCCCTTTATTTCATTAAATGATCTCTCTACTGGATTTTCTAAGATCATCTGTGCTAATTCTAATGGTGAAATTTTTTCATTAAATAAGTCATTAATATCCTTATCTAAACTCCTTATTTTCTTCTCAATTACCATATACCATTTCTGTTCATCAATATCATTACCTCGATTTAATACCATATAACTTAAAACCTGTATAAGTGCCGGTAATATTACTATTGATAAAGCTATATCTGGTACAGATTGGTATCTAATATATTGTTCATATAATGTTTCTGGCAAATACACGTATATAATTTCTCCATCCGGATCTACTACCATATACTCCTTTTTTGATTTAGCTACCTTCATAATTGAAGATACACTTTTAAAACTATCTTCGTCATTTACAACAACATTAGTAGTAAATGCAACAGCTAATGGATCCCCAGTATTTAAATCAGGAAATACATAATCTTTTCCATATAGGTCAGTATTGATAGTATCACTAATAAAATCTGTAATATTTTGTTTTGCTAAAAGTAAGCCTGTTACCTCTACTTTTTTTCTCATATATTTAGGATCTATTTCTAATTCAAACGTATATTTCCCAGGTTCTAACTCATATAGTTTGCGATATGCAGTAAGACTATTTTCTACACGTAAATACAATCCTGCTTTACCTAAATTTATTAATCTTTCTAAATTGTGATCATGTAAAATAAATCTACATTTTACAACTGCATTTTTAAATGGTGTAGCTGCAACACTAGTAAACTCGATATCAAATTCTGAATCTTGAATATAATCTTCATCGTCTACTGATAATACTGGATAAGGATAAATACTGTCAGATATTCGCATAAATTTCTACCTCCAATTTCAAACGTGTATTTCCATTAAGTTTTATCATGATAGGCTGCCAAGATCCTGCAAGTAAAGATTGGATATATACATTTGAATATCCTATATTTAATTGTTTTCCTCGATAGGTAGCCTTTGTTATCTGAACAGTATCTTTTTTACCTGAATCACCAATAACATCTAAATCAATACGCACATTGCTTAAACTCTTGTCAGGTTTTACCATTAGCCTATACATTCCATTTTGATGATCAACTTCTATGCATCTATATTTCACATTAGTTATCTTTTTTTGACTATTTCTATTTTTTATAAACATATCGTCATTGTCATTAGGTCCATTTTCTCCAGGTCTATCACCATAACCAAAATTATTTCCTGTACTAGATCCACCTCTATGTCCTCTTCCATCATAAGCTGTACCAAAACTATCTCCTTGGCCTACTCCACCTTTAGTAACGCCTTTATCATCGCCACCAGTAATATGATTATTTTCTCTAACTCTAGCTACTTTAGACTTTGTATTTATTTTTTCGATCTCAATAGCTACTTTTTTATGACCTTTATCTTTGACTTTTTTATTTGACAGTCTTATCGAATTTATATCCTCTGGAAGGAAATCACTAACCCCATATGCATCAACTTCATCAGCTACTTTTTCAGTATATGTATCTTTGATAGTTTCTTTTATGAATCTATTCATATCTTTTAAGAATCTACCAGCTTTTTTAGGCGTTTCAGATCTATCCTTGGACCAATCATTATGATTAGGATTTTCTAGTTGTTTAAGTATTCCATTGATATTTTTCCCATGAGCATAGAATATTCCAGAAAACTTAATAATAGAACTGATTCTATTTAGATCTTTTATCTTCATACCTGCATTTCTTGTCATTAATACTCTACGATTTACATCGCCCTTATTTGAAGTATAAAGTATTGCTTCTCCATCTTTAATACCATATTCTTTGAATCCAGTTAAATTGAATTCTTTATGATCTTCATCTTGTAAAACATCATAATAACCTGGTAAATACTCATATTTCCTTAGTAATTTCTTATCATTACGAATTTCTTCAACAATCTTGTTCATCTTACTGTAGTTAAGTTTAACTTTATTATCAATAATTACTTCTAATTTATTAGTATAGAAAGAAAACAAGAAGTTATTTGCTAAAGAATATGTTATTTCTTTAGTCCAATTCTCAATCAAATCTCGATTAAAACCGATAATATAGATATCTGTTCCCTTTTCAGTTCTAGATATTTCTCCTCCTAATCCAAAATCTTTTGAAATTGGTTCCTTACTCCCATTTTTCCCATAATATCCTGTACCTTGAGTAATTATAGTTTCCCCATTAAGTTTATCTTTATAAGATACAAACTTCATTACACCAATGGACTGAATACCTTCATCAGCCAAAGTACTATATAGTACCATTCGTAAATCACTAACAGCAAATGGTGCCCCTTTACCAATACCAAATGATCCAGCTGATGATGAATCTTTCTTTACAGATGAACCAACTTGTTCAATTAATGACTTCCAGTTTTCTTTTCGTAAACCAGTAGTGTTATAATCACTAATTTTTAAAACATTAACAAATTTATTTTTCAAAATCCTGTCCATTTTTCTTAACATAGACATTGTTTTTTGCTCATTAGGCCATTGTTTCATCGCCTTATTTATAACTTCATATTTTAGCTCCAGATATCCTGGAATATTTTCAGCTTTAACCTTGAAACTTGTAAACTCTACTCGAACAGGCTTATTATTACCCTCTATCCCAGCATCTAACGAATTTTGACATATTTCTCTAGCTAAAGAGTCTAAAGGATTATCCTTAAACATTTCTAAACTCGCATTAGATCCAGATTCCATTTGTAAGTCTTTACCACCTGGAAAATACCACTCACTATTTTTAGAATGACTTTTATTAAATAACTTCATCTTCTTTTTTCTCCTTTTTCCCCATTTTTCCATTCTAGACACAGGACCAATTTTCTAATTTATACAAAAATTTAGTNACAAAAATTTAGTTTTTAATCTAAGAAATCTACTATTTGCACAAATTTTCTAATTTCTCCTATATCTAAATTGGCAAATTCAAGAATTTACTTATTAATATTTTTGAGTTCCATTTTTAACTCTCTAATTTCTTCTTTCATTGAAAACTGGACTTCTAGAGTTCCTAATAGCAGCGTCATTATCATTGTTATTGCCAAATACCCATAGTCTGTTTCAGTTCCTGTCATTAGCCTATCTAGTTCAAGAAAGACAAATATTATCATTGTGGGTAACATCACTCCTGCCAGTATTAACTCTAATTTTTTGATCATTTTTTCTAGTTTAATCATTTTTATCCCCTTAATTTCTAGTTATCAATCTCCATCAAACCTAAACCTCCCATCAAATTCTTCAGTGTCGCATCAGTTTGACTTAGTTTTTCATCTAACTTTTCAAGATTTTTTATTTCTTCTTGATAATCCAATTTTTCTTTAAACTTATACTGGTTTACATAACGTGCTACTGATAGGTTAAAGTCATTTTTCTCAATTTCCTCATAGCTCGCTACATGTGAGAATCCTTTTTCTTCTTTCTTTTCATTAAAAATATCTACAATTTTATCGATATTGGCTTCTGTTAGAATATTTTCCAAGCCTTTCTTCTCATACTCTTGGCTTGCATTAATAAAGAAGACATCTTTATCTTCTGATGATTTTCTAAGTACTAATAAACAGGTTGCGATTGTCGTTGAGATTTTCGTGTTACCCGGCAACTGAATCACTGCTCTAATCTTTCCATCTTCTAGAAGCTTACGTCTAATATTGTATTCTTTCGCTCCTCTAAATAACGTACCTTGAACAACCGACACAACCATCATTCCATCATCTGATAATTTATTAATTCCATCCAAAATGAATCCCCAATCTGCTCTATTAGGCAAATCTCCATAATCTTGATAACGTTTATCTTGACTTAAATTTTTATCAATGTTCCATTTCATACTCATTGGTGGATCAGACACTACTATATCAGCCTTACCAAATTCCCAATTATTAGCCAATGTATTTGCATTCTTGAATTCAAATTTATCATCAGCCACGTCATTAATTATTGCGTTCATAATGGCTATTTTTATCACTTGAGTATTGATTTCTTGTCCATAATACTTATTTTCTTTAAGTGCAGCTCGATTTATACCCAATAGTAAACTCGCTGTTCCCAAAGCTGGATCATAAATTGATACTCCTTCTTTTTTACTTCCAACTAACTTAGTAATCAACTTACGGATATTTTTCGAAGTATAATCGTAATTATCTTTAGCACCACTGCTTCGTTTAATTATCTCTAAATTTTCTTCAAAACTTACTTCATTACGTGAATCTATCTTTTCAAAAGCAGTTTCACTCGGCAAACTTGAAGTACTTCCCCTAACATCTTGGAAGATATTTTTTAATTTTGGATTTTTTTCTTCTATATTATATAGGGATTTTACGAGTTCAACATATTCAAATTTATTGGCCTTATACATTTGGTAATGATGATAATATGTATCTTGTGGCGCTATTACGAATTGAGCATCTTGGACCGTTTCCTTACCTTCCTCATATTTTTTCTGTACTTCTAAAATGCTGCCATCCTTATCGAATTTTCGCAAAACTTTTTGTGAGATTGATTGATAAAATGCCATTAGCACATAAAAGTCATGAATGTCGATATAGCTATCTTTAGCTGCTAATCTTTCTTCTAAAACCTTATCCATATTAAACCGCCTCTCTGTTGTTTAAATCTTTTTCCCCTAACATTTGTAAGTACAGATCTCTTTCTAACTCCGCTTTCTCCATAGCTAATGTATACTTTTTCATAATCTCTTTGTAAGCTTCCCCCATCTTCTTTTGGTCAGCTATTTCCGGCAGATTAATCTCTAAATCTTCAAGGTTCGCTTTAGTTAATTTTCTAATAACAGATCCATCCATAATGGCTGCTTCTTGGTACCTAATGTATTCGGACTTATTTAATAGATAGCATAAATACCAAGGGTCCAGTGTATTCTCATCAAGGATATTTAAACGAAGAAAAATTTGATTAAGCATCTTACCAGCATTTCTAGAATGAACAACACTTGCTAGATTACTTACAGTATTTATCACAATATCTCCCCTTGCTGTAATACTTTTACCACTAGCCTTATCGTGTTGATAATCCTCACCATGCCCCAAGTCATAATTGACATCTTCTATGGCATATAACGTATAATTTTGATTCTTTACGCGAACTGAATTAATTCCACTTTCGATTTTTACCAATTCATTCAATTTCATACTATTTTCAACTCCTTATTTAAATTTATATAAATCATGTAATTAAACCCTATTACGTATTACAATTTTATTATATCTCAATTTTCTAAAAATTCAACAACTTTTTTGTAATTCGATTATATTACCTGATATATAATTTTAAAGATCCCCAATATTCAATCAAAAATAAACTACTGATATATTTAATTCAGCTAAATAATTAAAGAGGTGATGGCTAGTGCCAAGAAAAAGTACAAAATTATTCCATAAATACTATAAAGAATGGATTGAACTATATAAGAAAGGTGCAGTGCGCCATGCAACATTGATAAAATATGAACTTGCTCATAAACACGTTAAAGAACTTTGTCCTGACTTACATTTACATCAAATTGATCGTAAAAACTATCAATTACTTTTAAATAAATTTGCCGAAAACCACGAACGTGAAACAACGCTCGATTTCCATCATCATCTAAAACCATGTCTTGTAGACGCATATGAAGATGGGATAATTAGAGTTAATCCTACAAGAAAGGCTATTATTAAAGGAAATCAAAAAAGAAAGAAAAAACAGAAATTTTTAAATATGGATGAACTACAGGCTTTATTATCTGAATTGAACTTATCTTCCGAAGTAAATTGGGATTGGTTTATCTATCTAATTAGCAAAACTGGTCTGAGATTTGCCGAAGCGTTGGCCCTAACACCTGCTGACTTTGACTATGAAAATCAACAAATAAACATTAATAAATCTTGGAACTACAAGTTCAAAGATTATGGCTTTCAACCCACCAAAAATAAAAGCTCTAATCGGAAAATTTTCGTTGATAATAGTACTTTAAAAGCTTTCAAAAAATTGATAAAAGAAAAAGACCCCGATCAACCTATTTTCGTTAATCAGGATCAAAAAATTTTCAACTCTACCGTCAACAGCAGACTGGCAACCTTATGTCGGCATGCCAACATTCCTACAATTTCCATACATGGATTACGACACACACATGCATCGCTACTATTATTCCAAGGTGTATCAGTTTTGAGTGTATCGCGAAGATTGGGACATGCTAATATTACGACTACCCAGGAAACATATCTACATATTATTAAAGAACTTGAAACTAAAGATAATCGAAAAATTTTGAAACATTTAAAAGAGTTGTAGGATTGAGATGTAGTTAAGATTTATATTTAACATTTTAAATTATTATGCTATAATCAAGTTATTAAAGGTTTTACCTACCTTTTATTTTTGTTTTTTTTACTAAAAATTCTTTTTAAAGAAATGGAGGGCTATTTTCGCCTTCCATTTTTTTGTATTTAGTTATAGACTATTCATCTCCCTTTAAAAGTCTCATGTATGGAACTTCCGGATTTTGACTATCATCTGAAATAACTTCTGGATCGACAGGTCTTTCTATTGAAGACATGACTTCTCCCAAAAGATCTAGTTCTTCATCGCTTAAATCGTCTAACGCATCATTTTTATCCCAAATTTTATCTGCTATTTTCTTATTCTCATTTGTGGTGATTATATTCATTATTTCCACAACCCTTCTTTGCTACTTAATGTAATTATAAACTATTTATGATATTTCAATAACGTTTATGTATTTAATCACTTAACAATATGGATACTGATAGTATGATATAATTAATTAACTAATCTTTATTAAAGGGGTTGTCAAATCATGTTAGTTATGACCTTAATGTACAGTCTCTTAGCTATCATAATTTTTATATGTAAGTCGATATTTTTAAGAAATAAAAAGCAAACATTAATATCATTAAGTATTTTATTACTAGAAATATTATTAATTTTTATTTTTGTATATTGCTTACTCCCATCGAGAAACTTACTTTCATTGTTACTAGGAAATGCCATTTTCGGTGGAATTTTCTTAATTTTAAATCTATTTATTGGAAATTTTGATGATGATATTCGCCGAGGAAAATTATGGGTTAATAAATCTTTTTCAATTGGATTATCAGTAGTTATGGTTATACTTTTGATAGCAGTTGGCGGTGAATTACATTCAATACTATCAGTTAAACCAACTTATAATTCAATTTCGGTAAAAAAAGTCAGTTCCAAACAAGCTCCAACATTTAAACGCGGTGAAACTCCTGTAGCCTTAGCACCTAAAACCGTTTTAAATCGAGTAAGAAAAGCTGTTTCTGATTTACCAAATAGTCAATACTACAAAATTGCCGGAACTGTACAAGCACAATATATTCATGGTAAAGCAGTCTATATTGTCCCCGTTGAATACCAAGGATTCTTTGCGATGATGAAGGCAAAAAATATTCCTGGATATTTTATGATTGATGCAACGAGTCAAAATGCGACACCAAAATTTATCAAAAAACCGTACAAATATACTACAAGTGCCTATTTCAAAAGAGATGCCGAAAGACAACTATATCGAAATAATCCACAATGGTTGAAATTAGGTGATGGCGGTGCACAGCTAGAAATTGACAATAATGGAAATCCTTATTGGGTAGAAACAGTATATAAATCTGAATTCCTAAGTCACAGAATTAACTACAAAAAACTAAGAGTCATTGTTATGAACGCTGTTACAGGAAAAACTAAAACATACAAATTATCTAATTTGCCAAAATTTGTTGATGAAGGTATCACTTCAGATGTTGCAGCAGAAATGAACAGTAATTATGGTAGTTACAAGCACGGATTTTGGAATCGTTTCTTAGGTAAAACAGATATGGAAGAACCAACTAATAATGGCCCAGAAGACGGCGTAACTTCAATATTCAACGAAAATGGAACCATTAGCTATTTCACAGACTTTACTAACCCTAATACTAAATCTGATTCTGCTTTAGGTTACTCCATGATTAATGCTCGTACAGGTGAATTAACTTATTACAAAGCTAATGGAATCATGGATAGTTCTGGTGCTAAGAGTAATGCTAACCAAAATTACAAAGCTCAACAATGGACAGCTAACATGCCTATCCTATATAACGTTGATGGACGACCAACATGGATCATGACTATTTTAGATAAAACACACGCAATCAGAGGATATTATTATCTCGATGCCGAAGACCAATCTATTTACGGAACAGGCTCCTCCCCAATTAGTGCCCTAGATGATTTTAGACAAGCATTAGTAAACAGTGGAGCTAAAGCATCAAATACACCTAATAGTAATCTAAAACAGATTACAGGAACAGTAGATAGAGTAGCAATAGTATCTAATAAAAACAAAGTAATGTTCACTCTTAAAGATAGTCAAATTGTTTACACCATCGATACTGATGATTTTGCCAAAGCTAACTTGCTTAGAAGTGGTGACAATGTTGGTTTCAAAGCCAACATTGTTAATGGACAAAGTATTGGGAACGTAACAAAATTTACCAACCATAACTTAAAGTAATTATAAATACTACATTTAGCCTCAATTCATTTTGGGGCTTTTTTGTACTTATAAAGACATTTATTTCTTTAGTTATAACTTTTTATAATTAGTTTGAGGTGATTTCCATGAAACAAATTAAAGTTAGAAATATTGGCAACAGTGTTGGTATTATTCTCCCTAAAGAATTTTGGTCAGCAGAATTTTCTAATCTAAGCAAATGAAGTTAGAATTTTAGCAAGCCTGTCAATTTTGATAGATTTAAATATATCCAAAAAATAAGGTATGACCTACTTTTTTAGAATCATACCTTACTTATTTATATCCTTATTTCAAAAACTTGCTATTAGCTGTTACACCAAATGCTTGTGCCAATTCTTTAAGTTCTTCATCTGTAATATCTTGTAAAATATTACCACCTTGTGCTTGAATAGTCGTAAAGATTAATGCAGCTTTTTCAACTGTTTCAATCAATCCAAATGTTTCATCAGGATCTGAACCAACAGCGAAAATACCATGGTGTGGCCACATAACTACTTTAAATTCACTCATCTTGGCTGCAGTTGCTTCGCCAATTTCATTTGTTCCTGGCGTCATATATGGAATAATACCTATGCCTTCAGGGAAAACTACTAATGATTCAGCTTGCATTTTCCATAAAATTCTTGAAAGACGTTTTTCATTTAAAGTTTGTGTAAATGACATCGCAATAAAATTAGTAGGATGACAATGCATTACTACACGTTGGTTTTTATCTGTCTTTAGTCTCGCAATATGTGACATTAGATGCGTAGGGAATTCACTCGTTGGTTTAGCACCATCTTCATATCCCCAATGTAAATCAGCGTGTTTACCATCTTCAGTAATTTTAACCAACCCTACATCTTCTGTTGGTCTTGAAATTACATTTCTAAAATATCTGCCAGTTCCTGTAACCAAGAAATATTGACCTGCGACAGCTTTAGCATCAAAACCTAAATCAAAAGTTCGTTTTACTTCTTTAACATCGTCAAAATCTTTCAATTCATCTTCAGTAATACGAATACTGATATTACCACCGTTACGTTCATCCCAACCATTATCGTATGATTGTTTAGTTACATTACAAATATCTCTCATAAATTTAGAATCAATAAATTTCATTACATACTCTCTTCTTTCCACTAAAATTAAGTCAGCCTATCCCGTACAAAATAATATTTTGTGACTGACTTAATCCTAATTTATTTTCTAGTTACGTTTAAATTGAACATCTTTTTCATAGCGACGAATTTCATCCATCCAGTCTAAACCTACTGGAACATTATTACGTTGACAGAATTCATCCCAAACTGCGCCAAATGGGAATGACTTCAATTCTTCAGTAACTGCTAGACGTTTTGTGAAGTCATATTCATTTTCAGCCTTCTTCAAGTCATCAATTGGGGCTAACATTGCTTGTAACAATGCCTTTTGTGTAGAACGTGCACCAATTACCCATGCAGCAACACGATTAATTGTAGCGTCAAAGAAGTCTAGTCCAATATTTGTCTTAGATAGCAAATCATCACGAACTAATGAACGAGTAATTCTTACTAATGCATCATCAAAGATTACTACATGATCACTATCCCAACGTACTGGACGAGAAACATGTAACATCAAACCTTTACCGAATGGCATAAATGCTGAGAAGTTATCTGAAACATCTTCTGTTGGATGCCAATGACCTGCATCAATTGTCCATAACTTATCACGTGTAATAGCATAGTTGTTATAGAATAGATGAGAACCTACAGTATATGATTCAATACCCGTACCAAACAATTTACCTTCAAAGGCTTCAATTGTATTCTTTTCATCATATTTTTCTTTGATAATTTCATCTAATGATTCAATCAAACGTTTGCGTGGAGAAAGTTTATCAATTGGATTATCTTTAAATCCATCTGGAATCCAGAAGTTATTAACTGATTGTTGTCCTAATTCTTCACCAAAGTAGTTAGAAATTGCTCTTGATTGCTTACCTACTTTAATCCAAAAATCTCTAATTTCTTTTTCTGGACTTGCCAAAGTAAAGTTATGTTTTACTTTAGGATGTGAGAAGAAAGTACCATTCATATCAAGACCAACGCCTTCTTCTTTAGCCCAATCAACCCAATATTTGAAGTCTTCTGGTCCAACTTCATCGAAATCTTTCTTTCTATCTGTTACCGCATACAAAGTATGTAATTGAATTTTATGTTTACCTGGAATCAAAGACAATCCTTCATGTAAATCTTGTGTCAATTCATCAGGAGTTCTTGCAATTCCTGGATAATTACCAGATACTCCAATACCCCCTGTTAGTTCTTGGTCTGGATTTAAGAAGCCATGAATATCATCGCCTTGCCAACTGTGAATTGACAATTTTACTTTACTTAACTGTTCAATAGCTTTTTCTGTATCTACACCGATTTCTGCATAACGTTCTTTTGCTACTTCATATGCGCTTTTCACTTCTTGTTCTTTAACCATTATTTTTTCCTCCTAGTCTAAATGAAATACTTCTGGTAAATCGAATGTTACAGGACTCTTATCTGGATTAGTATCCATTAATGGTGCCATATATGCCCACCATTCTTTGCATGCATCCATTTCTGCAATTGCCTTATATTTATCCATATCATCTACTTCTAAATATGCGAATAAAGTACCTGTCTTCTTATCCAAGTAAATTGAATAGTTATGTGCTCCTGCTTCCTTTAATGCTTTCTTCATTTCTGGAAACTTAACTGGTAAATCACTATGTCTTTTTTCATATTCATCATAATAATTAGGATTTACATGCATAATTTGTCCAAGTCTTACTGTCATTTCATTAGCCTCTTTCCTTATTTAAAAACTGTTGATATTCTGCTAAAACTTTAGAATACTTACCTTGCTCTGGTGTGTAATGTTTAATATCAAATGAATCAGAAATAATTCTTCTTCCTAAGTAAACATTTAATACATCGCCAGCTGTTATCATTTGTACTAGAATATTTCCAATTGCTGTAGCTTCACTAGGTCCCGCATACACATCTACATTCGCGATTGTACTTGTAAGTTGATTCATCAATGCTACGTTAGATCCGCCACCAACTATATTCAAAGTATCAATATGATAGCCCATAATGTCATCTAACTTACTAATCTCATTTGCGTAGAATAACGCTAAGTTTGAATAAATAGCCATCATAATTTCTCCAGGTGTTTCTGGAACTTTTTGTCCTGTTTCTCGACAATAGGCTTGAATTTCTTGAATCATATTTCCTGGATTTTGGAAGCGTTGATCGTTGACATTTATAAATTGCTCAAATGGTTCTACTTCACCTGCTAATTCTGCCAATTCACCAAAACTATATTGATCATTTAGTTCTTTCTTTACACATTGAGCCATCCAGAGACCCATAATATTCTTTAGGAATCTATATGTTCCATAAGCTCCCCATTCATTTGTGTAATTTTCTTTAAAGGCTTTTGCCCCATTTTCTGGAATATTTAATTCAGTTCCAATTAATGACCAAGTTCCTGAGCTTAAGTATGCCCAATGTTGTCCTTCACATGGTGTCCCAATAACCGCCGAAGCTGTATCATGAGTTGCTACTGTTACAACATTCACTTTTGGTAGTTCATATTTGCTGTACCAATCCTCTTTTAAATTTCCTAAAACTGTTCCAGCATCTACTAATTTTGCAAATTGATCCGAGGATACATTGACTTTTTCTAATAGATTTTTGTCAAATAATCCTTCTCTTAAACTAAGCATCTGCGTGGTGGAAGCGTTTGTAATTTCAGTTACAGCTTTTCCTGTGAGAATGTATCCTATATAATCAGGAATCATCATAATTTTATCTGTTTTCTTCAATAACTCTTTATCTTCTTCAAATAATTGGTACAAAGTATTAAAGTTTAAGAACTGAATTCCTGTTTTCTTATAGATATACTCCTTAGAAACTTCAGTTGTTAATTCATTAATTGAGTTACTTGTTCTTTTATCTCGGTAACTAATTGGATCTTGTAATTTATTTCCATCCTTACCAACTAGTACATAATCTACAGCCCAAGTATCAATTCCTAAGCTAACTTCTGTATATCCAGCTTTTTTTATTTTTTCTAACCCTTTAAAAATTTCATCAATTAAGTAGTCAATATTCCATCTGTCGTGATTATTTTTAAATTCAAATCCGTTTTTGAAACGATGCATTTCTTGAAGCTTAAGCTTTCCGTCTTCTAATTGTCCTAGCATAAGACGTCCACTAGATGCACCAATATCTACTGCAACATATGCTTTCAATGAGTTCACCTTCTTCCAATTTATTTTTCACTATCTCCATAACGTTCTTTTGTAATTTCATCCAAAGATTTTCCTCTTGTCTTAGGTGTCCACAATGTACCGATTACTAGAGAAACTACTAATAAACCAATCATGAAAGTTCCGGCTGCTTTGAAGCCCATGTTTTGTAAAATAAGTGGGAAGAAAATGGACCAAATACCTGCACTACCACGAACAACGAAGAACATAACACCTTGAGATCCTGCACGATACTTAGTTGGGAATAATTCTGTTGCCCATAATGCGTACCAAGCTTGTGCACCAATACCTGCAGAAATACCCCAGATAACAACGAATGCGATTAAAGCTGTCCAACTCATACCAACATAAGTTAGAATTAACCATGAAATTACTGCCATTGCAGCACCTACAAAGTAAAATCCTCTATGGTTAACCTTATCCCCATACATAGCAAATCCAAAATATCCTGCTAAAGCTGTAAAGATCCAAAGAACTGCTTGTAGTAAGTTAGCTTGAAGATTTGATAAACCACCAACAGTTTCATAAACAAATGGCATGAAGAATCCCATTGCTCCGGCTACTAAGTTCCAGAACATATATACACCAATCAAGAATAATACCGATTTAACACTTACTGCGTTTGAGAATAAGTCTTTATATGGATGAGGTCTTTCGCCTGTTTCCTTTTCTTTTTGCTTTTGTTCTACCCATTCTTGAGATTCATCTAATCCTCTTTGCAATAACCAAGCTATAAATGCAATTAAAGTTAATAATGCAAATAAAATTCTATTTCCTAATAAACCTAGTGGAGCAAGTAACGTTCCGGCAACGAAGATAATAACTGGACCCATTGACCATGAGAACTGAGAAATGCCAATATTCTTAGCACGATTTCCTTCATCTGATGTTTCTGAAATATATGTCCATGAAGCTGGAACCCCTGCACCAACTGCGATACCTGTGATTATAAACCCAGCTAAAAGCATTGGGAAATTCATTGAAAATACAACAATTAAAGTACCTAGCATATACACCAACATGTCATACGTATAAATTACTTTTCTACCATACTTATCTGAAAGATGACCACCAATTAAAGCTCCAATTGCTGATCCAAAAGCATTAGCACTCAAAGCACCTAAAAGTCCAACTTGAAAATTATCTAGTTTTAATGCAGAAGTCCATAAAGTTAAACCACTAGCACCTGCTACAATACAGCTTGAATCTAAAAAGTTAGTTAATGATACTGCCCAAGTAGCAAATTTTTTGTTACTAGCCATATTTTTTCACTCCTAAATAATAAATTTAAGATAGCGCTCTCTTGTTTACATTTACAATATTAACCGTTTTCAAAACTAAATAAAATGTCATTAATACTCTAAAATGGTATCATTTTTTAATATTGAGCTTTACTTACTTTTTGTTGTTATTGATTAAATAAAGCTACTATATTAAAATAATCTTAGACCATAAGAAGTTATATTAGTATCATTTTCTACGATTTTATATAACAAAATTTAACATATTTATATTTAGGGGTTGATTCTGTGATTGATAGAAAGATATTAAATTCATTATTCGAATATACAGAGATTGAAAAAGAACAAAAGGCTACTCATACTTTTATTGAAGATTTGCCTATTTCAGCCATCGATATTGATCAAAGCTACCATAATGCAGCTCCAACACTTAATCAAAGTTTGTTTAAGCATAATGCTGTATATATTAGTAAACATAATCGTTTTGCTGATTACCCACGACATACCCATGAATTTCTAGAAATTAACTATATGGTTACTGGATCCTGCAAGCAGATTGTTAATGGTGAGGTTGTTACTCTCAATGCCGGCGATATTCTTTTGATGGATATCGGTTGTCCTCATTCTGTTCATGAACTATCAGAAGATGACATTTTGATAAATCTACTCTTCAGAAATAAGGATATTTCTCTTGATTTTCTAGGTAGTATGCATAGTGAAAACAGTTCTGTTTTTGAATTCTTTTTAAATGTTTCTCTAAAAAACGAGAATAAGAGAAAATACTTTATTTTTCCACATAACAGAGACATTACTAAAACGATGGATCAAATTATTGATGAGTATTATTTACAAAGGCCTTACGCCTACCCTATTATCAACTCTTATCTTAAGATTCTTTTATCAAAAATCATGAGATACTATCCTTTACCAACAAACCAAATTAAGGATTATCGTCAAAAAATAATACTAAATATTATTGAAGATATTTCTAAAAATTATATTGATATCATCTTACCTGATCTTGCTAAAAAGTACGGTTACAGTGAAAATTATTTAAGCTCTCTAATAAAAGAAGTCACTGGTAAAAATTTCGTTCAACTACGGACACAACATCGCTTAAAAGAAGCAAGATATTTACTAAAATCAACTGATTTTCCAATTTCGGAAATTAGCCAATTAGTAGGGATCAACAATAAAAATTCCTTTTATAAGAAATTTAAAGAAGAGTACGGTTGCTTACCTTCTGAAGTTAGGAATTCTTCTAAGAGAAAAAATGACCTTCAATCATCACTGAAAGGACTTATCTAATTATGTATATAGATTTTAGAAAACGTTTTATATTTTTAGTTCTTTCGTTACTTATTAACGCTACTGGTCATGCTTTGACTATCTCTACTAATCTTGGGAGTGCCGTTTGGACCGCATCAGCGGTTAATATCAATAATTGTTTTTCTATTAATAGTTTGAGTTTGGTAATTTTCTTAGAAGGTTTGGCTGTTAACTGCCTAGTTTCTTTGATAGATAAAAAGCGAAAGATTTCTAAATTTTTATTAGATTTATTATTTATTACACCATTTAGCATTTTAGTTCAATATTTTACTAATTGTTTAGAAGGATTAAATTTACAACACCAATTACTTTTAATTCGCATTGTTTTAGATATTCTAGGAATTGTATTTATATCATTAGCAACGTCATTATATCAGCGTGCTAACATAGTTTTGCATCCTAATGATGATTTCATGCAAACTATTAGATTTATGTTCTTGCATGGCGATGCTACTAAAGCACAGATAATACATTTCCTAGTTCCACTAAGTATTATTGTAATTACCACTGTTATTTCACATGCAATTTGGGCTGTAGGAATTGGAACTATTATCTCATTTTTCTTCCAGGGATCTATGATTAAGTGGTTTGACATACATGCATTTAAGCACCTTAAACATTATGATATCTAAAAAGCCTGATCTCGGTAAATTCCGAAATCAGGTTTATTTTTATGCTATATATAAAAAAGTTCAGATTATTAGGAATAATTCTTAATAGTCTGAACTTCATTTATTCTATTCACCTGGTTGATATTCTTTATCGATAATTAATACTGGCTTAATTGTCTTACCAGAAACAGAATCTTGATTTGCTTGATTGATATCTTCAAAATCATAGAATTTTTCAGTCTTGTCGAAATCAAACCATCCTAGTTTGTAGAATTCAATTAAACGAGGAATATCAATTTGAGGGATGGAGTCACCCATGTTTACACCAACAATCTTCTTGTCGTCTACACATAAATCATTCCAAGTAGAGATTTCAATTAAGTGTGGTGTTACCGCAATTGCTGCACATGTACCACCTTGTGCTAAAGCGTCAACTCCATTCTTAATAACTGCTGGCAAACCTGTTGTATCTACAGTCCAATCTACACCATATCCATTGGTTAATTCTTTAATCTTAGCAACTGCATCTTCTTCCTTGCTGTTAATAGTATGAGTTGCTCCTAACTCTTTAGCAAGTTCCAATCTTTCAGGTACAATATCCACTGCGATAACTTTGATACATCCAGAAATACGACCTGCCATCATAGCAGCTAAACCTACAGCACCTGTACCAAATACTGCAATTGTGTCACCTGGTTTTGGTTGTAGGGTATTTAATACTGTTCCAGAACCTGTAACATACCCACAGCCTAATGGTCCAAGTTTACGTAGGTCTAGATTTTTATCAACCTTTACAGCATTGCGTTGATCTACCACTGTTGTTGTTGTGAATGATGACTGATTAAACATATCAGAAATATGCTTACCATTTTCTTGAAAATGATCATCACCATCTGCACGAGTTCCTGACAAATTATATTTAGCATAACTTCTACATTGAGTTGGTACACCTTTTAAGCAATTGTCACATGTTCCATCTGAGTAGAAGGAAAGAATTACATGGTCACCTGGTTTAAAGTTTTTAACTTCACTACCAACTTTTTCAACAATACCTGACCCTTCATGACCTAGAATAACTGGATAACCTAGCGAGGCATCGCCCTTACGGATGGCTTCATCGGAATGGCAGATACCTGATGCTACCATGTGAATTTGTAAGTCTGTTGGTCCTACTTCATGAAGATCAATATTATCTTTAATTTCAAATGGTGCTCCCACTTCTTCTACTACTGCTGCTTTTATTTTCATAATTAATTCCACCTTTTTGATATCGTTTACAATTATACTTTATTAATTTGTGAAGTTTTTCTCAATATCAAAAACGATTAATTTAGGTGTCATTTTTTAATATTTATAGAATGCATAAGTATATATATTCCATAACTAAAACCAGCCAATTTCTGTGTTTTTAAATTTAGGAATATTTCCGGACTTATATGGATCGTAATTATTAATGTTGCAGCCAAATTCCTTAAGAAACTCTATTTTACTATCATCTGTCCATTCTATTAGAGATATTCCATCAAATGATGTGGCCTCTTCTGCTTCCATTTGACATTCAAAGCACCATTCAATTATTGTTTGATTTTCCTTGTGAAAAAACTGCTTAATATCCCATTTAATAACAGTTCCACGACTATTCCACTCATTAAACCAAAGTTTATTTTTTTTAGAACTATCGTATCTCGGCCCCCAACTTTCAATATATGTAGCATTATTCGAAAATATTTTAAAAATTCCTAGATCTTTCTTTTGTAACCACATTTCAAACCATAAACTGATTATTTCTTCTCTTTTATTCATAATCATACCTCTTTATTTTGTTGTATATTTTTTATTTATCCTTCAACCATTCTAATAATTCTCTATTCTCTTTAATACCTTGATCTATAAGTTTTGACACACTTGAAGAAACTTCTTCTTTTTTCAGGAAAGTAGTAGCCTTTTTAGTTTTTAACTCTGGTTCTTCATTATTAAATTCTCTCATTATCATCACCCTGTGCTTACATTTTAATATTATACAATTACACCGTAAACTAAAAGACATCCCATACATTTCTGTATGAGATGCCTTCAAGGTTAATGTTATAAGTTAAATAAACATTAATTTTTTAACTATTTACTTACCAAACCATCACTCAATTTGCCTTTAGACATGTATCCATCTATTAGTCCTAACTTCTTAAAAACTGCTTGCTTATATGCAATTTCTGCATTCCATTCTACTGTTTCTAAAATACATGTAGCATGATGTAAATCATTGGTTGTAATTAAAACACCATGACTATTTAAAAGGAAAATATTATTGGCAGCTTTATCACCTAATTTTACTAATTCATCATGTACTTGGTCTGCTAATTCTTTTGAACACGCAGGTTTATAAGGCAAACATCTAATTGTACCTAAATCTAAATCATGTGAAGTGGCTTCAGTAACATTAGGCATATCTTCACCTATTGTTGCCCAAAACATTGATGCAGGTGTATGAGAATGATATACAACTTTTATATTTTCATTTGCTTCATATGCTTCTCTATGCATATTAATTTCCCTTGTCAATCTTCCTGAACCATCAATTTGTTCTCCAGTCTCCAGATCTACTACTAAAATTTGAGCTGGAGATAATTCTCCATACCAAGCTTCGGACATATATGTTGGAGTTATGATTAGATATTCTCTATCTTTTTCAATGTGAACATGACCATAATCTAAACTTTGATCAGCTATAATTTTTTGCGAGATATTTCCACCTGCTACGTTTGTCATTTTTCTATCAAACATCTTTTTAGCTACTTTTGCTAAATCTCTCCGTTGCTCTTCGAAAACAAAACTTTCTGTCATTTTGAATACTTCCTTCCAACTTTTCGTAATTCTAGGATCTCTTGTTTTCTTTTTTCTCTCTTGATTTTTTGTTTTCTATCAAATTCCCCAAACAATTGATCGTATCCTTTGAAATAAATTACTCCAGCAATACCTCCAACAACTATTAGTAAAATAACATTATTACTAATAATTGCTTGTAAAAATATAAGTAAGTCTATAAATAAAAGTGTTAACCAGAATAATCTACTTTTCATTTTTTTCACCTTTTTCTATTTCCAAAATTCATTCCATCAAAATCATCTAATGAGATATTCTTGTAATCGTCTTCATTATTTTGTGCTACTTTTTTAGTATTACTAAAATTAGCACCATTAAAATCGTCTAAATTAATATCTTTATAATCATTTTGTTCAACAGTTACTTGCTTATTTTCATCACTACTGTTTCCAACGTTTGGAATAGCTACTTGATATCTTTGACTAGGTAATGGAATTTTCTTTTGATCTAAATATAACCAAATGAATCCTAATACCCAAATAACTACTGCTAATATTGCCCACCATTTACCTGTGAAAGCTTGACCAAAGAATAATCTAAAATCTGGGCCTTCAAATGTAGACCATGATAATTGTTGACCAGCTGGAACTTTGAAACTATTAGTTGAACGCGCCAATTTAGTTATCATTGGAGCAAAGTATGTGCCACCATATAAGAAAATAGGAGTTGTTATCAAACCTAATACTAGCATTCTCAATAAGTTAGCACCTGTAACCAATAATGCAGCAACTACAAAAGAAAGATTAATAATTCCAGCAAAAGGTAGTACATTATTATGTGGTAGGATGATAGCATATAAAAGTTCTACGGGGACTAAAAGAATTACTGTAACCCATAATTCGCTTCGTCCAGCCAAGATAGGCCAATCTAATCCAATATATACTTGTCTATCTTTAAAGTGTTTCTTCATGAAGTTCCCCATTGCGTCAGCAATCGGATTCAACGCTTCCATAAATAATTTAGAGATCATTGGGAATAATGTCATTGCAGTTGCAGCTTCTACAGCTAACATCAAAGACTTGGATAAACCATATCCAGCTCCAAATCCCAATAATATACCGATAATAAATCCCATTACTTTATTTTCTCCGAAGATACCAATCTTTTTTTGAATAGCTTCTGAGTCAAATGGTTTGTTAAATACAGGAATAAAGTCAAGTAATTTATTTAAAGGATTTAAAATTACTGCGAATAGTGTAATAAAATGAGGTACTGTAACCCCTGGCATTCCAGTCATATCCTCTATGTGTCTTTGCCATACATCACCTGCTTTTAATTCGAAAATAATTTGAATACTTGAAACTAAAAATCCAATAAGCATGCTTCCTGTGAAATAGTAAACGATTACATAAGTGAATATCTTATTCCATACATTCCACATATCAACATTTAAAGTGGTTGTCCAATTAAAAGTCAACATTATAAAGTTGATAGCTAGTAATAATGGGAAAAATAGGAATGCAACTTTATATGACCAGGTAATAGCAGCTACTCCTGTCCAACCAGCATCAACAGCATTTAAAGTAACACCTATGGCTTTAGACATTGCTTTACCAGCAGGAGATATAATTTCTTGCATGTAATTAACAACTAAATTCATTCCAGAAAAGGCAACACCTAATGTAATTGAGGCAATAATTGATTTCTTAAAAGATAATCCTGCGATAAGTGCAATTATCAGCATTACCAACGGAACAAATACTGGTCCACCTAAATTTAAAATGTAATTAACTACACTTTTTAAGACTTCCATTTTATTCAACTCCTTACATAGTCATCTTTTGTAGAGCCCACAAAATTTTCTTGTATGAATCATCTGAATTATTTCCAGTTAAAATATTAACCCCATTAACATCAACAATCCCTTCTCTATCACAGATATCTTGGATTTCCTTAGTAGGTTTAGCTATCCACACATAAATATCATAATTAGGTAATACCCCTGCTAACCCCTTAAAGTCTGTTGCTTCAACATTAACACCTGAAATATTATGATCTTCAAAAAATCCTTTAATCAAACTTACAACTGTTTCACTAGTAGCAACTCCACTACCACAAGCTACAACAATATTTGCCATAATAAACATCTCCTAATCTAAAATTATTTCTTTATTAATCAAAATATTCATCTAACAATGAATAAACTTCATCAACACTATTAGCTGATACTAATTTATCTACAAATTCCTTATCTTGTAATAGTTGCATAAATTTTTGTAATAAAATAACTTGATGTGAAGAATCTGTAATTCCTAAGAAAAAGAAATATTTTGTTCTCATTTCTTCATTGCTCCCCATTTGAAGCATTGGAATTTCTTGATTGTTTCTAGCAACTGCTATAAATGCTTTATTTACATTTTCAGGATCTGCATGAGGTAAAGCAATAGGTAAGAATTTAGTAATTAGACCTGTTGGAAATTCATCTTCTCTTGAATTTAAAGCCACCTGATATGAACTTTTCACATATCCTAAATCCATTAATTTATGACTAATAGATTCAAATAATTCCTCTCTATTATTCGAATTTTCATCTAAAAAAATTAACTCTCTGTGTAACATATCCTTGTAATTCATGCTTTTCACACTCCCTGTTTCTTTTTTACATTTTTAATATATCATACATATTAAAAATAATATAAAAAATCATGGATATTTGAAAAACATTCAAATTTGAGTTAAAATTTAGGTCAAATGTTCAAAATTTGTTCAAGGATGTGATTTATTTGAAAAAAGAAGATAGGATTTCTTATCTATTGGATATTCTTAGCAGTAATCCCTCTATACATATACATAAACTACAACAACTTGTTGATAGTTCAGTATCTACATTACGTCGAGATTTAATTGAGTTAGAAACTAATGGTATTATAAAACGATCATTTGGATTAGTTACACTACTTAGAAAAGATAATATCGAGTATACTGCAAGTTTTCGTTCTACCCAACATCCTAATGAAAAGCGAAAAATTTGTAGACTAGCTTCAGATTTGATTTTTGATAATGATTCTGTATTCATTGATTCTTCTACTACTAATAAATATATTATTCAAAATTTGACAGATAGAGAAAAAGTTAACGTTATTACTAATAATATCTATATCGCTATGCAAGGTCACAACCAAAAAAATATTCGTGTTTTTCTAGCCGGTGGATTCTTACGTCCCTATTCCGAAACCGTTCTTGGCTCCGAAGCACTAGAATATCTTAGTCAATTTCATCCAAGATTATCACTAATATCTTGTTCATCTATTAATGAAAATGGAGTTTTTATGGCTGATATTCGCCAAGCGCATTGTAAAAAGAAAATGATAGAAAATGCCGACTTATCAGTTTTATTAGTCGATCATTCTAAATTTAAAGTAAAGAGCGATTTTATTAAACTTTGTTCCTTAGAAGATTTTGATTATTTAATTACTGATAAAAAGCCTGATGATAAATTTGTTAATTTATTAAAAAAAAATAAAGTAAAGTTAATCTATTAACAAATTTTTTCTTCTCAAGATATATCATTTGCTACTTACTAATAGTAAGGTATATAATAAAAGCGATTACTTATTTATGGAGGTATTAAAATGGCATTAACAGACACATATAAATTAAATAATGGTGTAGAGATCCCTGTTGTCGGTTTCGGTACATGGCAAACTCCAGATGGCGAGGTTGCTCGTGAATCTGTAAAAACTGCACTTGAAGTTGGTTATCGTCATATTGACACAGCGGCAGCTTATGGCAATGAAGTTAGTGTAGGCCAAGGTATCAAAGAAAGCGGTATTAACCGTCATGATATTTTCTTGACAACTAAACTTTGGAACGATTCTCACGGTTATGAAGCTACAAAAAAGGCTATTAATTTAAGCTTACAAAGACTAGATACTGATTATTTAGACTTATATTTAATTCATTGGCCAAATCCAGTAGCAATTCGTGAACATTGGGCTGAATTAAATGCTGAAAGTTGGCAAGCTATGGAAGAAGCCGTTAAAGCTGGTAAAATTCGTGCAATTGGTATTTCTAATTTCCGCAAGCACCATTTAGATGAATTATTGAAGACTGCTAATATCGTTCCTGCAGTTAACCAAAACTACTTAAATCCTAGTGATCTTCAACCAGATGTACTAGCTGCTAATAAGGAACACGATATTTTAAATGAAGCTTATAGTCCTTTAGGTACTGGTGATTTGTTGCGTAATGAATTAGTTGCTGAAGTTGCTGCGGCTCACAATCATAGCGTACCTCAAGTTCTACTTCGCTGGTCATTGCAACATGGTTTCCTTCCACTTCCAAAATCTGTTCATGCTGAATATATTAAATCTAATACTGATATTTTTGATTTTGAACTGACTGATGATGAAATGAAGAAGTTAGATGGATTACGCGGAGTTACTCGTTTAGCAACTGATCCAGATACTGCTACATTCTAATATTTAACTTATACCGATTAGTTTACGAAGTTCTAATTGGTATTTTTTTACAAAAAAAGCTTGAGAATCGCATATCTCAAACATTCATAGGAATAAATTATATAATTCTTGATTAGTTTCACCAGCATCTCGACGGTCAACATAAAATTCAATGTCACGCTCTTGTATCATTGTGTAAACCTTATCTTTAACACCTTTTCTCTTTTTTAACCTTATTCTTCTTCCAAGTCGTGCTTATCACCAGTTAATTTACCTAAACGTTTTTGAAGTTTTTCAACTGTGTTAGCAACTTTAACGGTATTGTCTTAGTTTTTCTTGATTTTCGTTATCCATCACGAAAACTCCTTTTTTCTTGCAGTTAGAGCCTTGAAAGAGTACTCAGTTGTTCTTTAACGCCTGCAAGCAGGAAAAAGGTATTTAAAAAACGGCTATTCTAGTCGCCTAATATTAATTCCTTATTTTCGAACTTTTTGTACGCAATCAATATACAATTCGTTTTTATCCTCGTTATATGTTAATTCATAATACATACCATCAAACAATGTACTTGATAATAAAACTTTATTATTTTGTAAAACCTTAGTCATAAACATCATCTGAGTTAATGTATCTACCATCTGTTTTATCTAAATGATCATTAGCATATTTAACCACTTCATTTTTGCATATATCTATAAATTTCCCATTATCTAGAATTTCTTCCAAAATAAAAAGGCACCCACAATTTTTATTGTGAATGCTTTACTAAACAATAACATTTGAAAGATTTGCAAATAACTCACCATAAGTTTTATTTTTTTTAATACATTCTTGCAATTCCTCCACCTTTGGATTATAGAACCCAAATGGAGGATATTGTCCAAATTTAATAGCATAGTCTGTTATTGCATCAATCATTCCTTCAGTAAAATTTTTTCCGTAGAAAAAATCTCTAGTATCTTGCTTTAATTCTTCTCTTAAAATGTTATCCATTAGCAATATCCTCCACTACTTTTAAATATTCCTTATAAGCATTCGGAAACATTTTTTGATTTGCAACAGCGATTCTGGATTATTAATCATAGCACTAGTTGTTTCTGCAAAAAATTCAACAGCTTGCATTTTAGCTTAGCCCAATATTCAATAGGATGTTCATATCCAGAATTTATTTCTCCTTTACTTACACCACTAATTGTATCAGAAACATTCATCTGTGTAACCCAATTTACATTCCTTCCTTTTCTTACTATCTCCATAAGTTTTATATCTTTCATAATGTCAATCTGATCTGAAGTAAAATTTCCTTGCTGATGTTAGTTTACGTGAATTTAAACTTAATAAAATTTTGCTTTTTTGATTAGTTTTAACCATTACATATTTAAAACAAAAATAGGCACTCACGAAAAGTGAAGTGCAACAAAAAAGTTAGACAA
>NZ_AYYT01000002.1 GCF_001435955.1 Ligilactobacillus salivarius DSM 20555 = ATCC 11741
GTATCTCGCCCACTATGTCAATGAAGATTGGAAAATTATTTTGTAAGAATTTCTACTTAATCTCCTTGTAAAATACCTTGATCATACAATATTTTAATTTGCTCATTATCTTTTGTTATTTTTCCAGTTGCTAGTGAGAGATACATATTTAGATTTTCTATTTGTTTACTATTTAAATATACTGA
This sequence comes from Ligilactobacillus salivarius DSM 20555 = ATCC 11741, assembly GCF_001435955.1. Classification (GTDB taxonomy): domain Bacteria; phylum Bacillota; class Bacilli; order Lactobacillales; family Lactobacillaceae; genus Ligilactobacillus; species Ligilactobacillus salivarius. Next base: position 186 of record NZ_AYYT01000002.1, read on the forward strand.
CAAATGATCTCTACTCTCTGTTGGATCCCAATAAAAGTTAATTCTTAGATGTTTCTTTCCAGATTTACTTTTTAATACTATATCCAAGTAAGGATCATCTAAAGGCTCAAAAGTATTTACATATTCATCCATTATCATTAATTCATCTATTTCATTTAACAATACTGTTAGATCATCATGATACCAATTACTTAAAGGACTTCCGCCTTGATAAAATTCTTCTGAATTATAAGCTCTTACACTATAAGATACACCTATCCATTCATCATCTAATTTCCATAATCGTAAATATACATGAAATGATTTTGTTTTAAAATATATGTAAGGTAATTTTTTGTTTATCAACTTAATTCACCTCCCTACTATTTATAGCTATTATATCTTAATTTTATAAGAGTTATCATAATTTTATAACTAATTTATGCTATACTGACTTGAAAGTCGAACATCATTTACTTTAATATTGATCTAAAATTTATTGGAGGAAGATAAAAATGACAAATAAACCTACTAATTGCTTGTTAGGTGGTGCTTTAGGAGATTCATTGGGTTACCCAGTGGAATTTTCTAGCTATCGAGAAATTCAACAAAATAATCCCATTGGCATCACTTTTATTAATTTTTCTGAACCAGTTTTAATTTCAGATGACACACAAATGTCTCTATTTACAGCTTCTGCCTTATTAATATCGGATAATTATTTGACTAATCTTTGGGATTGTTATCAAGACTGGTTAGAAACTCAGTGGAAAACTGACAAACAAAGTATGTCCCATAAGCCTGTTAGTAAATTGGTAGATTTTCAGGAACTATTTAATTCTCGTGAACCAGGCAGGACTTGCTTAATGACACTAGCGCAACCAAAACCAGGAAGCTTACAACATCCAATTAATAATAGCAAAGGATGTGGTGGTATTATGCGTGTAGCTCCAATTGGACTTATTGATGAAGATGAAAATATAATTGCTCAACTTGGAGCTGAAAGCTCTGCTTTGACTCATGGTCATCCACTAAGTAGTCTTTCTTCTGCTTATTTAGCAGTACTTATCCATCGTTTACTCACATCTAATATTTCTCCTCAACTTGTATTAGATACTCTTAATTTTATAAAATCAAAATTCAGTACTATGGATTATTTATCCGATTTTACAGAAATAATTAAATTAGCAACAAATTTAAGTCAAACAACAGATAACGATTTCATAAATTTTCAACGCTTAGGAAAGGGATGGGTTGCTGAAGAAACACTAGCTATTGCCCTCTATTGTTCTTTGAAATATCAAAAAGATCCATGCCGTGCTATCGAAATTTCTGTTAATCATGATGGAGATTCTAATTCAACCGGTTCAATAACCGGACAAATTGTGGGTGTTCAACAAAGTAACTCACTCTGGCTTCCTGCTTCTTATCTAAATAAATTGGAATTACGAGATGTAATTATATCTCTTGGTAAAAAATTAAGTCAAAAATTCAATACATAATAACATATAAAATATATTTTTTATCCTATTATTATATATATTCTTCTTCCTATAATCTTAATTTTTTTATAAAATTATACTAAAAATATCACTTATTATTGCCACTTTCTTTACACGAAATCAACTTTATTGTTATGATAATTATAATAATAAAATCATGGTTTGAACTACTATCAAACGAAAGGATGTTTAGATGACAAGAAATATACGTAGATATCGCTGGGGACGTTGGCTAGTATTTCTAGTTGCTCTAGAAATTATTACTTTAAGTATTAACTTCTTTTATGCTCCAATCGATATTGCAGCCGGAGGAACGACTGGAATTGCCATCTTAGTAGAAGCTGTTTGGCATGTAGAACGACCTTTAACAGTTTTAATCTGTAATTTAGCTATGATTGGCTTAGCTTGGATTTTTTTAGAAAGAAAAGTGGTTAAAAATATTACTTTAGGTAGTTTATTGTTACCTGTATTTATGCAATTAACTCCTAGTTTTCAAGTTACTGATAATGAATTATTAGCTGTTATTATCGGTGGTAGCTTGATGGGCTTTGGAGTTTCACTTCTTTATCGAATTAATGCTTCAAGTGGAGGGACAACTGTTCCACCAATGATTTTGAAGAAATACTTTTATCTGGATTCTGCCCTAACATTAATGTTTATCGACCTACTTGTTATTTTTATGAATATATTTGTCGCTGGACTCAATGCTTTCTTTTTAGCAGCCTTTTCTCAAGTTATAACTGCTTTAGTTATGCGTTATGCCGAGGCAGGCTTTGACTTAAAATACCAAGTTCAAATTTTAAGTAACAATTTGCTTGACGAAATTAAAGAAACCCTTCTAAAAGATAATAGTAGTTTGACTCTTTATGATGTAGTTGGTGGTTATAGTCAAACACAAAAACAACAAATTTTATTAATCGTAGATCGCCAAGATTACGGTCATTTAATTGCTAAAATTCATGAAATTGATCCAGAAGCCTTTATTGTTACATCTAATGTAACTAAAGTTCATGGTGGTAAATGGGGATTATAGCTTTCTCATACCTTTGTATGTAAAAAAGAGATTCAAAGATAAACTTTCTTTGAATCTCTTTTAAATTATTAATTAAATTATTCTAAACCTTCTGTCAAAGCTTCAGGATAGTTTTCACGAACAATTTCAGCACAACTTGCACATAGTGTTGGTAAGTCAGCATCACTACCGATATCTGTCTTGATCATGCGGCAACGAGGACAAACTTCACCTTCAGCATGTTCAACTACAACAGCATATTCATCATTGAACTTCAAAGCATTTTCTGGTGCTTCAGATAATGGATGAACATCTAGTGCAGAAACAATCAATGCTTGGCGAACATTAGCGTTTAATGCATCTAAATCAGCTTGTACACCATTAGATACATATAAGTCTACATGTGCTTCGAAGGACTTACCGATTAATTTTTCATTTCTTGCTTCTTCAAGAGCTTTAAATACACCTGAACGTAAATTCATGAATCTGTTCCATAAATCAACAAGTTTTTCTTCATTATTGAAATGCTTAACTTCAGGCATTTCGGATAATTGTGCGTATTCTTCGTCTTCCTTCAAATACTTCCAAATTTCTTCTGTTGTATGAGGTAAAATTGGAGTCATTAACTTAGTTAGACGTACCACTACATCATACAATACTGTTTGCATTGAACGACGTTTCTTGCTATCAGGAGCTTCAATATAAACAACATCCTTAGCAACGTCCATATAGAATGCAGAAAGATCTGTTGTAATGAAATTGATTAACTTCTTGTAAATTTCCATAAATTCATAGTTTGCATATGCATCTAGAATTTCCTTAGTAAATTTGTTTACAAGAACTGTCATATATTTATCAATGGATTCCATTTCATCGAAAGCAACAGCATTTTTAGCAGGATCGAAATCTGTTGTGTTTGCAAGTAAGAAACGAACTGTGTTTCTAAATTTACGATAACTTTCAGCGATTTGTTGGAAACTTCCCATAGATACACGAACGTCAGCAGATGTATCAACACTCAATACCCATAGACGGATAATTTCAGCACCCATCTTATCGATAACTTCACTAGGAACAATTGTGTTACCCAATGATTTACTCATCTTACGTCCCTTACCATCAAGTGTAAATCCTTGAGAAAGAATTTGCTTGTATGGTGCATGACCAGAGTAAGCAACAGATGTAATCAAACTAGAGTTGAACCAACCACGGTATTGGTCAGAACCTTCCAAGTATAGATCAGCTGGATATGTCAAGTAATCACGTTCAGCACATACACCTTGATGTGAGGAACCAGAATCGAACCAAACATCCATGATATCTGTTTCTTTAGTAAATTTACCATTTGGAGAATGTTCACTTGTAAAGCCTTCAGGTAACAAGTCCTTAGCTTCACGTTGGAACCAAATATTTGAGCCGTGTTCTTCAACTAATTTTGCAACATGTTCGATTGTTTCCTTAGTCATGATAGCTTCACCGTCTTCACCGTAGAAGATTGGCAATGGAACACCCCAAACTCTTTGACGGGAAATTACCCAGTCACCACGATCACGAATCATGTTGTAAAGACGTTTTTGACCCCAATCTGGGAAGAATTGAACTTCATTAATTGCACCTAAAATTTGGTCACGAATCTTATCAACAGAAGCAAACCATTGTGGTGTAGCGCGGAAGATAATAGGTTTCTTTGTACGCCAATCAAATGGGTAACTATGTTCGTAATCCATTTGCTTCAAAAGTACGCCAGCTTCTTCCAATTTCTTCAAAGAAACTTCGTTTGCGTCTTCATAGAATAAACCTGCAAAATCTTCGCCAGTATCTTCTGTCATATATCCTTTATCATCAACAGGAACATATACATCCAAACCATACTTAACACCAATATTAAAGTCATCTTCACCAAAGCCAGGAGCTGTATGAACAAGACCTGTACCAGCATCAGTTGTAACGAAGTCACCTAACATAGTTACAAGTTTTCTTTCTGGATAGAATGGGTGTTGACATAAAACATTTTCTAATTCTGCACCCTTAACAGTTTTTACAATCTTAACATCATTCCAACCAAATAATTCAGCATCAGCATTTACTAAATCAGCAGCTAAAACATACTTACGTTCATCATCGTCATGTTGTACAACTGCGTAGTCGAATGTAGCATCAATTGTAATACCTTCAGAAGCAGGAATAGTCCATGGTGTTGTAGTCCAAACAACCATATATGTATTTTCATCTAATACACCTTTACCATCAACAACTTGTTCACCGTAGAATGCAGATGGTGATGTTACATCATGATATTCAACTTCAGCTTCAGCAAGAGCTGATTCAGATGACCATGACCAAAATACTGGCTTTTTACCTTTATAAATTAAGCCCTTTTCTGCCATCTTACCAAAGACACGAATTTGTTGTGCTTCATATTCTGGTTTCAATGTTAAATATGGGTTATCCCATTCACCAGCAACACCTAAACGCTTAAAGTCTTTTCTTTGCTTATCAACTTGCTCTAAAGCATATTGACGACACATTTCTCTGAATTCAGCTACAGATAATGCTTTACGATCAACACCAGCTTTTTTCAATTGTTGTTCAATTGGTAAACCGTGTGTATCCCAACCTGGTACATAAGGTGCTCGGAATCCCATCATTGATTTAGAACGAACGATGAAATCCTTAGAAATCTTGTTCATTGCGTGACCCATATGAATATTACCGTTAGCATATGGAGGTCCATCATGTAACACAAAACTTGGTTTACCTTCGTTTAATTTTTGTCTTTGTTCATAAACTTTATTTTCTTCCCATTCATTTTGTCTTTCAACTTCGCGAACAGGTAAATTACCACGCATTGGGAATTTTGTCTTACCCAAATTTAAAGTATCTTTGACTTTCATAAGATCCATCCTTTCTCTCTCAGTTAAAAATTGGAAACAAAAAAATCCCATCCAGCAAGGGACGAGATTTCCGTGGTACCACCCAAATTTTAACTATCATCAATTAGTAGTTTCTTTAGTCATCATTAACGCGATGAAACGACTTACCCTACTATTATTTCAGGAAAGTATTTGAAAGATGATAAAAATCATATCAGGGATATATCGAACTTTCACCGACCATCGACTCGCTGCCTATATAATATGATTTTCGCGTTCTTTCAGAAATAAATTAATCTTCAGGAGCAAAGTGTTTTCCTTGAGGTTGATCATCATCAGGGAAAATAACAACAGTTTCATTTGTTGGTTGAGAAACTGATTCTTCTTGAGGTTGTTCTGGGACATCTTGAGTAACAACATCAGCTGGTGCATCAATTTGGCCTGGAACAATTACCTCTGCTCCATCACTACTTGCGTCTGATTGTACTTCATTTTGACCAAAATTGTCAAGTGAATCATCATGACGAATTGCATCTTGAATTTCTTCAAAGCTACTTACATCGCCTTGCTTGAGAATTTCATCCCAGTCACTACCCTTAATTACTTCAAGTTGTGATTCCATCATTACTTGAAGTCTTTGACGGAAGATACGAGCTTGCTTTCTCAAATCATCAGTTTCAATTGCAATCTTCTTAGCTTTTCTAGAAGCTTCATCAATGATGTGTTTTGCCTTAGCATTAGCTTGGTCGATAATATCTTGACCTTGCTTTTGTGCTTCATGATTAATGATTTCAGCTTCTTTTTGTGAGTTCGCCTTAACTTTATCAGCAGCTTCTTGAGCCACAATAATTGATTGATTCAATGAATCCTTTAAATCATTGAAGTACTTCAATTTTTCTTTGTTTTGTTGCAAACTATCTGCTAATCTGTCATTTTCTTTTAAAGTATTTTCATAGTCTTTAATAATTTGATCTAAGAAATCATTAACTTCATCTTGATCATAGCCACGTAATTTTACATGAAATTCTTTATTATGAATATCTAAAGGGGTCAAAGCCATCCCCAACACCTCCAAAAACGTATCAGTTATTCTTCTCCAATACAGAAACTCTAATTCTTAATTTATCCTTACGAGTTACACCTAATAGGTCATCGATTCTAAGTCTACCATAACCACGAATCGACAATATATCTCCATACTTAACTTCATAGTCTGGTCTAGCAACAGTCATCCAATTTAACTGTACTTTTTCAGCCTTAATTAAATTCTTGCTACTTTCCCTTGATATGTTGAACGTAACACTAACTAAACTATCTATTCTTAGAGAAGAAGATGTTACCATTTTTTCTTGCCAATTTAACTCTGGAACTACAATTTCATCGAGTGGTGCATCTTCAAGTCTAACTTTAATCTTACCCACTCTATCAATTTGCAATCTGAAGTAGTCACTTACTTCTTTTTCACAAAGGAATTGCCAAGTATCATTTTGTTCTATTATATCACCAATTACTTCTCTATCTAACCCACTATTAGCCAAAGTTCCTAAAATTTGTCCATGAGTTAACGATGTAAATTTCACAGGATATTTAATCATAATTAATTCTAAATTAAAATCATCATCCTGTACCTCGTAATAACTTGGGTAAAATATTGCTCGTTTTCTTTCAGCATTTTCATAACCACCACTAAAAGAAACTTTTACATCTTGATTTTTGTGTATCAACGACTGAGCAATATATTGTTCCCTTGGATTCAGGAAATGCGTTAATATTGGTCGATATTCGTTTTCTGCCTGCATAATGTAATCAGACAATTGTGAAATTAATGGTTCTTCATCTTTTCTAAAATGCTGCAAAATGTTACTATCCATGATTAATAAAGTCCTAACAGTCCAAGTATAAAGTCTACACCCCATTCAACAGGTTGTAGAACAATTAACGCTACTACTGGTGCAAAACTCAAGCCAGCAATTGGTGGAATAAAGTTAAACAAACTTAAATATGGTTCAACTATCTTTCCCAACCATTGACCTAACTTAGTTTGATATGCACCTGGAAACCATGACATTAATACATAAATTAAGATTAATGTCGAATACAGATTAAAAATTCTATCAACTAAAAATATCAATTAATTACTCCTAACCTATACCTAATATCATCTACCTGTAAGATTAGACAAATCTCCTTCGATCTTAAAATTTTTAGGGGTGCACAAGAATATTTTTTCACCTATTCTTTGCATGTCACCATTAACAGCAAAAATTAAGCCCGAAAGAAAATCTATTACACGATGAATTTGATTTTCATCCATTTTTCTAAAATTAACAATTACAGCTCTACCATTTAAAATCATCTTACCGATATTCTTAACATCTGAAAAAACACTTGGATCAAAGACCATGATCTTTTGCTCTCTTTGAACTGTTGTACTATTGTTTTTAGAACTCATCAAAGACATCACCTGTCTATTATTATCTTTTTCTGGTTCAGAAGCTCTAGTAACATCAGTATTAGTACTGACTGCTTGTTTGCTATCAGTAACTTCCTCGTAATACTCTCCTTCTGGAACTCCATTGAACCAATTACTTAGTTTTTCACTTAATGACATCTTAACACTCCTTCAAAGGAAATCTTAACGACGACGGCGACGTAAGAATGGTGGTGTATTTAAAGAATCATCGTTGCTATCATCTGCATCTGAATCAGCTTGGAACACATCGAAATCTTTCTTTTCAACGTTTTGGAAATCATTTCCACGTTCATTTTGTGTAGCTTGACGAGGATTATTCATTTCACGACTTAAATCCCAATCACCTAATGGATCTCCTTGACTTCTAGTTGTTGTTTCATTCACACCAGTTGTTGAATGATTAATGCCTGCATTGTTAAGTGGATTACTCATTCTTGTACGCTTTGGTGCTTCTTTTTTCTTTTTATCAATACCAGTTGCAATAACTGTTACGATAACTGAATCTTCAAGTTCTTCATTGATAGAAGTACCGAAAATAATGTTAATATCACTTGTAGCAGCTTGAGCAACAATATCTGATGCATCTTGTGCTTCAAATAAACTTAAGTCTGGACCACCTGTAATGTTAAGTAAAACTTGTTCTGCACCGTCAATTGATACTTCCAACAATGGTGAAGAAATAGCTTTCTTTGTAGCTTCTGCTGTTCTATTTTCTCCATTAGCAGTACCAATACCCATTAAAGCAGAACCTTGATTTTGCATAACAGTCTTAACATCAGCAAAGTCCAAGTTAACGTAACCAGGTGATGTAATTAAATCAGAAATACCTTGTACACCTTGACGTAATACGTTATCTGCTTCTTGGAATGCTTGTAACATTGGTGTCTTCTTATCTACGATTTCTAATAAGCGGTTGTTAGCGATGATAACTAAAGTATCAACGTGTTCTTTCATTTGTGCTACACCTTCAGCGGCAAATCTTGCACGCTTTGGTCCTTCAAAACTGAATGGGCGTGTAACAACACCAACTGTTAAAGCACCTTGTTCTTTAGCAATTTTTGCAATAATAGGAGCAGCACCTGTACCTGTACCGCCACCCATACCAGCAGTAACAAAAATCATATCTGCACCGGAAAGAGCTTCAGCAATTGCTTCTTCACTTTCTTGAGCAGCTTTACTACCGATTTCAGGATTGGAACCTGCACCTAATCCACGTGTTAATTTAGGTCCTAATTGAATTTTTGTTTCAGCGTTTGAATGTTGTAAAGCTTGAACATCAGTATTAGCTACAATAAACTCAACACCTTTAACATCGTCAGCAATCATACGGTTAACAGCGTTACCACCTGCACCACCAACACCGATTACTTTTATATTTGCGCCTGTATTTTGACTTGAATCTAATGAATATTCCATTGCCATTCTTTTACCCTCCAATTAATTAGTCAAAGAAAGATTCCATAAAATTCTTAGCTTTCGACAATATACCATTTTTCTTTTTATTTTGCTTATGCTTAGGTTGTGTTTCTTGTAAGTCTTGAGGTTCAACATCTGCAGTTTCTACATAATCATCCACATAATCATTAGATACAGCTGTTGTATCAAAATTATTACTAATCATGCTATCAGCATATGGAATAGTATCTGCTGTTATATCAATTGTATTTCCTTCCAAACTACCTTTAACTAAGCGTTCAATATCACTCATTTTAGTTACATAGTTTACTAATCCTATCACTTGAGAGAATGATGGGAAACGTAAATTCATTTCTTGTGGAATATAAATTTTAACGCTTACTCCAAAAATTTCTTCTGCTAATTCTCTAATTCCTGGTAAAGCAGCCATTCCACCAGTTAAAATTATTCCACCTGGTAATTGAAAAGCATTAACATCGTTTAAGGAACGATTTATCTTTTCAAATACCTGTCTCATACGAGCTTCTATAATTTCAGCCAAATATTCTTCTGATACTTGTTCAGGTTCTTGTTTTCCTACAACTTGTACAGGAAATACATCTTCAGAAGATGCTTGATTAGCCATTGCAAAGCCATAAGTACGTTTCAAGCTTTCGGCATTCTCAATGGAAGTGTTAAGAACTACCGAAATATCTCTAGTGACATAGTCGCCACCTTCTTGATCTACATATGTATACTTTAATTTATGGTCGTGAATTACAGCTGCAGTTGTTTGTCCACCACCCATATCAATTAAAATAGATCCAAAATCTTGTTCTGCATCAGACATTGCTAATCTAGCAGTAGCCAATGGAGCTACAACAGTTGCTTTAACTTTCAAGCCTGCTTTTTGTATGCACTTCTTGATATTATGTAAAATAGTCTTAGGACCCGTATACATAACAGCGTGCATCTCCATACGGACCCCCATCATACCACGGGGATCTTTAATTCCATCGAAACCATCTACAATAAATTCATCTGGAATAATATCAATAACATCACGTTCAGGAGGAAGATTTTGTACCAAAGCAGCTTGTGTTACTTTATATACGTCATTCTTCGTAATTTCTTGTGAGTTACCATTTTCATCACTGACGGAAACCATACCATGACATTTTTCAATCTGTAGCAAATTAGCAGGTATTCCAACTGTTACTTCAGAAATATCCAAGTTAGCTTTTTTTTCAGCTTGATTAACAGCATCTCTTATTGTTGCAACAACTTGATCAATATCTACAATTACACCACGATTTAAGCCAGCAGATTTTGTATTACCGTAACCAATGATATTTGCTTGTCCTTTCACATGTTCTGCGATGATGACTTTTATTGAAGTCGTTCCGATGTCCAATCCTACATATATTTCAGAATTATCCATCATTTTGACCTCCTCTTACACTCAAATTTTAAGCTATAATTTTTGTCTATTTTTATTTATATTTAGTCAATATATAAATTTTACCACATTAAGCAATAGATGTGTACTTTACTTTATTAAACATTTCAAACAACTTTATTACTTATTATTATAAGGATAAGCATATGCGCCCACTTCTAGATCAATCACACCTTTTTTACCTAAAGCTTTAGCCATGCTTGGATAATAACTCATTTTTGCTGCCAAAGTATCTATACTTCCTATCACTTCATTTCCATCATTCATCACTAATTTCACTCGTTTAGGGTTTACCTTTGTTGGATTAGAATGTATTTCAGAAATTCCAAATCTTACTTTTTTAGGCATCTCCCCTACCTGTTGTGCTGCTTCATGTAATAAAGTTTTCTTTTTGAAATCAAGAAATAATGGGTAATTTCCATTGGTTGCCTTTTGACCTACATTCAATTCACGTCCATTTGAAGTTAATTTGTAATAAGTATTCTTTCTTTGAATATATCCGACAATATCATATTCAGTAACTTTAAATTTAACGACGTTTTTTTTCAAAGAGATATTAACATCTTTAACAGTTGCTACATCATTTTTTATACGTTGACTAATCAAAAATTTAGTAGGTACAACCGCGAATAAAGATTCGTTCTTTTTCACTTGACTGGCCTCTATAATAGCAGTTTTTGTTTGGCTATCTGTACCTTCTATCTCTATATTACTCACTCTACTAACTGGAAGGATTGCGTATAAAGATATTACTGCACTAATTCCAAAAATTGATGCTAGAGTTATTACTCGCTTTTGGAGTCTTTTCTTTCTAAGACCGTTAAATTTAACTAAATTGCTACTTATCAAGATTTTTTTAGATTTCTTTTGTTTTTTCTCTATATTTTCTTCTCGCAACAATTGCTGTCTTTCCCAAGGCGTAAGTTCTTCATTATCTCTCATGGCTTTATTTTTAGAATCTTTTCGTTTACCAAACACGCAATCACCTCCTTTACTTTAATATCTTGAATAATTATTTATGCATTATGTCTTCTAGTACTTTGATTACTTGGTTAGCTGCATCTGGAATTCCAGCTTCCTTAGCATTTTTACCCATTTGTAATCTTTTATCGGAATCATTCATAATTTCATCGACATTTTTAACTAATGTATCCGCAGTTAAATCTTTCTCTTTAATCATCAATGCTGCATCTTTATTAACTAAACTCATCGCATTCTTTGTTTGATGATCATTTGTTACATATGGACTTGGAATTAGAATAGTAGGAATTCCTAAAGCCGTAATTTCCGCTAAACTTGTTGCACCAGCACGACCAACAATACTTGCAACTTCAGGTAAAATTGCTGGCATATCAGCAATATAAGGCTCTATTCTCACATTATCTGGTAAGTTTTTAGCTTCATCTTTAGCCATTATTTTATCATAGTGAACTTTACCAGTAACAAATAAAACTTGATATTCTTTTTTAGCAAACTGTGGAATAGCCTTTAGAGCAGCAGCATTAATTCCTTCTGCTCCTCGAGAACCACCAAAAATCATAACTGTTGGTAAATCTTTTCTCAGCTTGTATTCTTTCTCTAATCTACCTGTATCTTTCATACCAGCAACTTGTTGAGCTCTAGGATTACCAGTAAAAACAACTTTAGATGCTGGAAAATCTTTTCTAGCATCTTCAAAGCATATTCCTACCTTATCTACAAAACGACTTAAAAATTTATTCGTTACGCCAGCAACGCTATTTTGCTCATGAACAAAAGTTGGAATTTTCATCCTAGCTGCAGCATATACAACCGCACCACAAACATAGCCACCTGTTCCTACAACAACATCTGGTTTGAAATCACGGATAATTTTCTTGCAGTCATGCACACTTTTTAAAAAGAGATATACTGTTTTAAAATTTTCCAAAGATAAAGAGCGTTTGAAACCTTGAATTTTAATCGTCTTTAATGGAACTCCTGCTGAAGGAACAATACGACTTTCTAACCCCTTATGAGTTCCAACATATAAAATTTCTGAATCTGGTTCTTTTTGCTTAATAGCTTCTATCAATGCTAGTGCTGGATAGATATGGCCTCCTGTTCCACCACCAGAAATTAATAATCGCATTTACTTTTCCTCCAACTCTTTTGTCAATTTTTCTACAGCTTCAATAAATTTATCCCCACGTACTTCAAATGTTGGCCATTGATCCCAACTAGCACAAGCTGGAGATAGTAAGATAACATCGCCTTCATTACTTACTTTATAAGCTTCAGGGACTGCAGAAACTGCATCTTTAGTTTTAATAATCTTTTCAACACCAGCTTCTTTACCAGCCTTTGCCATCAGATCAGCTGTTTCACCAAATACAATCATCGCATGAACTTTATTCTTCAATGAAGGTTCTAATTTTTCAAATGTAAATCCTCTATCTAATCCACCAGCTAATAATACTACTGGATTATTGAAACCAGCTAATGCTTTTTCAGTCGCTTCCATATTAGTAGCCTTAGAATCATTATAGAATTTTCTACCATTTAGAGTTGTTACATATTGAGTACGATGACGTACACCTGAGAATGTTGTTAAAACTTCTTTAATATCTTCATTAGATTTACCAAATATCTTTGCAACAGCAATAGCAGCTAATGCATTTTCTACATTATGAGTACCAGGTACTTTAATATCATCAACTGGCATTATTTTATCTTCTCTATAGAATAGATATCCATCTGCCACATAGGCGCCGTCCTTAGATTTACCTAGACGAGAAAATGGAACAATTTTTGCTTTAGAACGTTGACTTAACTCTTGCCATTCTTCGTTATCCCAATTTACCACAAAGTAATCATCTTCTGTTTGATTCATAACGATACGCATCTTAGCATTAACATAATTTTCTCTTGTACCATGATAATCAATATGTGCTTCATATATGTTTGTTAATACAGCAACTTTAGGATGATATTCTGTAATTCCTAATAATTGGAAACTAGATAATTCTGTAACAATTGTATCTTTACTTGTTGCTTCTTGTGCTACTTGACTAGCTGGAACACCTATATTACCAGCAACGTAAGCCTTACCTTCAGTTTTACCTTGATTTAGCATCAAAGAAATCATTGTTGTAGTTGTTGTCTTACCATTTGTACCTGTTACTCCTACAAATCTTGCATCACTAATTTCAAAAGCTAGTTCAGGTTCAGTAATTATCTTTATTCCTTTATCTTTAGCACCACTAACTAAAACATTAGTGTATGGTATACCAGGATTTTTAACCATTAAATCAATATTCTCTAATAACTCTAAAGGATGACTACCGGTAATAACTTCAATTCCTTCATTTTTTAGTTCATTTACTTGAGTTAAATCAGATGGTGTATTTTTATCATTTACAGTAACTTCTGCACCTAACTTTTTCAATAACTTAGCTGCATTCACACCACTCTTACCTAATCCTAATACTAATACTTTTTTTCCACGATATTTCTCTATCATTTTCATAATACAAGACTTCCTTAATGCTTAATTTTTATAGAATAAACGCTAATGCGATTGCTGAACAAATAATTCCTATACACCAAAAAGTAATATCAATTCTCCATTCACTCCAGCCACACATTTCAAAGTGATGATGAATTGGACTCATTTTAAAAATTCTTTTGCCAGTTAACTTGAATGAGGCAACTTGTAAAATCACACTTGCTGTTTCCATAACAAAGACGAAACCTATAACTAATAAAGCTAATTCATGATGTGTCATTAGAGAAACAGCAGCTAACGCACCACCTAACGCTAATGAACCCATGTCACCCATAAAAATTTTAGCTGGTTTATGATTGAAGATAATAAAGCCAAGTAATGCACCAATTACTGTAGCACAGAATAGTAATACATCAAATTGGCCTTGATAATAAGCTATAATTCCATAGGTTGCAAAAGCTATTATTGCTTGTCCTGAAACTAGTCCGTCAATTCCATCAGTTAAGTTAACTGCATTAGAAAAACCTACTAACCAGAAAATAGCAAATAGTGTATACAATACTAATCCTAAATGCAATTCATGTCCAAATAACGCTAAGGATAATGGAAGTTTTTCATGCACAAAAACAAATACAAAAAGAAGCGCACCTACTACTTGGCCAAGAAATTTTTGCCAAGCTTTCAAACCTTCATTCTGTTTCTTCCATAGTTTAATAGAATCATCCCAGAAACCTAAAAAGCCATATAAAACTAAGATAAAGGTGATTATTAATAATTTAGCATGTAAATTTTTAGTCAGTAGTCCAAAAACCAAAACAACTGCAAGAATTGCTAGGTTAAAAACAAATCCACCCATTGTTGGTGTACCAGATTTTTTCTGATGCCATTTTGGACCTTCTTCACGAATCATTTGTCCTTCTTTTCTTTTTCTAAAGTAGCTGATGAACATTGGTACAAAAATCACTGTCAAAATAAATGCACATACAGCCGGTGCTATAATCAATAACATTGAATTCATTTTCTCTCTCCTATTTTAATTTTACTTCAACTATATCAGATTTCTTAAGTGCTCCTCCAGCCGCTATACTTTGATAGTATGCATAACCAGATCCAGTATAATTAACTGTAATTCCAGTTAAATCAGCCAGTTTAGCAATATCATTTCTTGACCATCCATTTATGTCTGGCATAGTTTTAGTTCCATTCGTCAATAATAATACTTTTTCTCCAGAAATAACAGTCTGATCTCCCTCGACTGATTGTTTCTCTACTTTATCACCACTACCAACTACAACAGGTACCAAGCCTTGTTTTGAAATTTTATCTTTAGCATCATCAACTGAGTTTCCAACAACATTTTCGACTTTAACTGTACCAGGATTAGTATTGTTTACTTGACTTGAATCTAAAACTTTTTTCATAATTGGGTTGAAAATAGTTGATAGATTCTTAGTAGCATCATTATTTCCAAATGATTTTGGTTGTTTTACAGTCAAATACATAATATATCTTGGATTATCGGCAGGCGCCATTCCTACAACTGAGAAGATATAATTAGAACTACCACTCAAATAACCTGTTCCGTTTGAATTAGCGATTTGGGCAGTTCCTGTTTTAGCTGCTATCTTATAGCCATCAATTGCATAATCTTGTCCAAGACCTTTTTCGTCATAGACAACAGCTTCCATCATATCTAAAACTTTCTTACTTGTTTTTGCAGTAATTGGTTTACCAACCACTTGTGTTTTTGATTTATAAACTGTTTTTCCTGTATTAGGATCAACTATTTTATCTACCAAGCGTGGCTTAACCATCTTACCCTTATTAGCAATTGCAGAAAAAGCTTGCATCATTTGAATAACAGTAACATCTATCCCTTGACCATAAGCCGTATTAGCTTGATCAAATGCATATGTGTAATTGATATTACCACTAGATTCTGCACCTAAACCTGCACCTACTGGACGAAGTAAACCAAATTTTCTAATGTAACTCATCCAGGTTTTCTTACCCATTTTTTGTTCAAGTTGAGCCATTACAGCATTAGATGAACGCATAAAACCTTCTTTAACTGTAATATTGCCCCATCCAGAACGATTCCAATCGTACACTGTGGATCCGTCAATCACATATGATCCAGATCTATAAGTTGCATTTGAATCATAATTTCCACTATTAATTGCAGATGCAACTGTTAAAACTTTCATAGTCGATCCTGGTTCGTATGCATCTTCTAACAATGTATTTCTCCAAACATTTGTCAAGCCCTCTTTTGTTTGAGCATCAAATGTCGGACGTTGACTAGCTGCTACTATCTTACCGGTATGTGAATCCATAACAACCGCATTAATTGATGCAGCCTTAAATTTCTTTTGCTTTTGTGTAAGTAAATTTTCTAAGGCAGTTTGAATCTTAGGATCCAATGTTGTATAGATGTCATCGCCATTTTGAACGCTTCGTTTCTTTTTAGAAGATCCCGGCAACTGAACACCGTAACTATCTGTAGCAGTATTATTTATTCCATCGCGACCAGATAATTGTTTATTAAATACTTTTTCTAGTCCCATAATACCTACTAACTTTTTATCCTCCGATTCAGCTAATCCTATCAAATGTGAAGCAAAAACACCATTAGGATATAACCTAGACTGTGATGGTGTAAATTTTATACCTGTTAAATGATAAGAATCTATCTTTTTCTTAGTTTCAAGAGAGATATTCTTACCAACATTTCCCAATTCAACTTGATAAGTATTCTTATCTTTAGGATTCAAAATTTGTAATACTCTTTTATAACTAATATTTAAATTATCACTTAAAACTTTAGCAGCTTTCTTCTTTTGGGAATCCGGTAAATATTCTTTTTTTCCATAAGCAACTGCACTTTTAGAGAGAACTATATATATTGAGTAAGTAGTCGTATCCTCAGCAATTGGTTGATTAGCTGCATCATATATTGTTCCACGTTTCGCTTTTATCTCAGTTTTACTTGCGTATAGCTGTTGTGTACTCTTATTTAGATCCACACCATATATTTTATGTCCTACAGCTACACGAAAAAAACGTCCGATAAAAACAATAAAAACGATAAGAACAATAAAAAATATTCCCCTCCCAAAATACTTTCGATTGTACATCATCCTTTGTTGTCTTTCTTTTATAGGACGTTTATTATTTGTGTTCATTTAGTAACATTCCTTGTATTCTTTGTATTCATCTTTAAACCACTATCTTTAGCTATTTTGCTTAGACGAGATTTACTTGATAACTCACTAATTTCCTGTTTCATATTAGTATTAGAACCTTGGATTTTTGTAATTTTGCTTGTTGTATCTTGTAAATTCAACTGTGCATTTGTTAATTTAACATTTGCTGAAATTACCATGGTAGTCATAACTCCTATCCATACCATTGATCCAGCAAACAATTTCATCATCTTACTTCTGTAAGGAGATGATTGAACTATGTATTTTTTCTCAGGCTCGTTATTATGTACTATTCTTGGTTGTTGGTTAAGTTTACGAGCTGTTTGTTCCATAACGACCACTTCCTACTACACTACAATTTTTCAATTATTCTTAATTTAGCCGAGTGAGCACGATTATTGTGTGTAATCTCGTCTTCACTTGGTACTATCGGCTTTCTTGTAATCAATTTGTACTCAACTTTTTGGCTATCCGGAATTACTGGTAATCCGGGAGGTAATTCTGGTAGACTTGTCTTCTGCTTAAACATTACCTTAACTAATCGATCCTCCAATGATTGGAAGGTAATTACACTAATACGACCACCAGGATTTAATAAATCTAAAGCTTGCTCCAAAGATTCTTCCAATGCACCTAATTCATCATTGACTGCAATCCTAATTGCCTGGAATGTTTTTTTAGCTGGATGTCCACCTTTTCTACGGGCCTTAGCCGGAATAGCTTCTTTAATAAGATCAACCAGTTGACCAGTTGTCTCAATTGGTGTTTGCTGTCTAACTTTCTCAATTCTACGAGCAATTGACTTAGCAAATTTTTCTTCACCGTAACGGAAGAAAATTCTCACTAATTGTTCATAACTCCAGTCATTTACCACATCTCTAGCTGTTAATGATTGACTTTGATCCATTCTCATATCTAGAGGAGCATCATAGTTATAACTAAAACCACGATCTGCATTGTCGAACTGCGGCGATGAGACACCCAAGTCATAGAGAATTCCATCTACTCCCAAAATATTTCTTTTATTTAACTCTTCAGAAATATTTCTAAAATTACTTTTGATAAAGTTAATCTTTCCCAGTTCATTTTCTTCTTTAAACTTATCCTTATTAAAATTAATAGCTGTTATATCTTGGTCAAATGAATATAATTTCCCATTTTCTGATAACTTACTTAGTATCAAACCACTATGACCGCCACCACCCAAGGTACAATCAACGTAAGTTCCATCTGGCTTAATATTCAGACCATCTACAGCTTCATTTAATAATACTGTAATATGCTTAAATTCAGCCATATATCCTCCTCTAAAGATCAAAATCAATCATATTTTCTGCTATATCATCAAAGTTTTCTTCTGCCTCATCAGCAAAAGCTTCCCATCTATCTTCGCTCCAGATTTCAAAACGATTAGATACCCCTACGACAACACACTTTTTTTGTAAGGCGGCATGTGTACGTAGAGATTTAGGAATATTTATTCTACCCTGCTTATCAATTTCACATTCAGTTGCAGCTGAATAGAAAAAGCGAACAAAAGCACGGGCATCTTTCTTTGTAAGTGGTAATTTTTGTAATTTAGTTTCTAGAATGTTCCATTCTTCTTGAGTATATCCAAATAAGCACCCGTCCATTCCACGTGTTACAACAAAGGAATCCCCTAATTGTTCGCGAAATTTGGCGGGTACGATCAATCTTCCTTTGGCGTCAATCGTATGTCTATACTCTCCCATGAACATTCTACTTCACCACCTTACATAACACCATATTTATAGTACCACAATTCCCCACTTCTAACCATATAATTTCCCCTAAAAACCACTTAATAATTATTAATTTTTGATTTAAAAAAAATTTCAAATATATTTCAGTTATAGATTTACTTAAGTTCATTCTTATAATTTTATTTGCCAATAAAAAAAGCGACTGGAATCTCTTCCAATCGCTCTATATCGCTACAATAAAATAGCTTTAAAAATTGTCATTATTAATACAATAAAGTATGTAAACAGTGTTACTAAATCTAAAATTCTAATAAATCTGGTCCAAAATACACCATAAACAATATCACCACTTCTATATGCACTAGCAAATATCATTATCAAACCCACAACAGACATTACAAACATCAAATATGGGAATAATGATATTCCTATCAATTCAATAGAAGTAAAATGAATCGCAATTATTAAGAATATACATAAAACATCTAATTTCTTTAAACGTCGAGGCCAAATATTTTTGAATCTATTTTTAAACATAGTCAATACTATCCATAGAAAAACTACTATGCACAGCTGAACTATCCAACTTCGTAACACAATTTCCACATCCTTAATTTTCTAAGAAGGCTTCATGTAAGGTATTAACTGCTAGTTTGAAGTTATCTTCAGTCACTAAAATCCAAACAGTGGTATCACTATCAGCTGTTTGTAAGATTTCAACCCCAGTTTTCGAAAGTGCTGTAACCATTTTAGCAATAACACCTGGGGTTCCTACCATACCGCCACCAATAATAGATACTTTAACACAATTTTCAACAAAGTTCACTGGTATATTATATTCTTCAAAGATTTTTTTAGCTTTTAATCCATCTTCACGACTTGTATTGAAAACAACTTGATTAGGTGAAATATTGATAAAGTCAATACTTACCTCATTTTCAGCCAACACTTTGAAGATCTTTTCAGCTTCTGTATTGTTAACTGAAAGATTAATTTGTGTTAAGCCTGTTTGATGCGCAATACCTGTAACTGTACGATAATGTTCAATACTAAGATTCTTATCAGTAACTAGTGTTCCCAACTCATCTACATTATCCCAAGTTGAACGAATTCTCATTGGTAAATGTGCTTGATGTGCAACTTCAACAGCACGCGGATGGATCACCTTCGCACCTTCATGAGCCATATTAGCAACTTCGTCATAACTAACAGTTTTCAAGAAATGTGCATTCTTTACAATTCGAGGGTCAGCTGTCATCATACCAGAAACATCAGTGAAGATATCAACACGTTCTGCATCTAATGCAACTGCCAATAAAGCAGCTGATGTATCAGATCCACCACGACCTAAAGTTGTGACGTGCCCTTCTTCTGACATTCCTTGGAATCCAGAAACTACTACTACATCATGAGAAGCAAATGCATCTAATACAGCGTCTGTCTTCACTTCTAAAACTTTAGCATTTTGATAGTCATTATTTGTTCTAAAACCAGCATCTGGACCTGTCATAGCTACGGCGTTAAATCCATTTTCTTTTAACATTTGTGTAAAAACTGCTGTTGAAATAACTTCCCCCACAGAAACAATCATGTCTAATTCACGAGGAGTAAGTTTGGTTCTTTCACCACCTACCAAGCTAAGTAATGAATCAGTTGCATAAGGGGCACCCTTTCTTCCGATTGCAGATACAACGATTGCCACCTTATATCCTTCATTTACTGCATGTTCAATATGTCGCATGGCAGACTTTCTTGATTCATCATCTTGGACAGAAGTTCCACCAAATTTTTGAACCATAATTTTCATTATAATTCCTCCTCAAACTTAAAAATATTTCTCCTAAATTTAATTATATTAAGAAAATTTTAATTCTATTTTTCTATTATTATAAATTCATCTTGTATAAATTTCAACAATGATTATCTAATTTTATAAAATCAGTGACAACTATTGATTTTTAGCATAATAATAGTTTATAGTTAAACATGATAATATGATAAAGGGTGAAAAATGTGGCTAAAAAAACAAAGAAAGAGCGTTCTACTTTCCAAAAAATAACTTTAGTTGTTGTATGGCTAATGCTTATCTTTACAATTGGTAGTGTTGTCCTATCAGCAATTGCAAGTTTTATGAATTAAAAAATGAGACTGAGAAATCTTTTATGACTTCTCTAGTCTCATTTTTATTTTAGATATTTATTAAAAAATTCATTTACTCTTTTTTGATACTCTTTAGGATGGTTATTATATGAATTTGCATGTCCTGTATTTTTAGTTACCCATAACTTTTTAGGGGCTGAAGTTGCTTTATAATTTTCATATACCATTTTCGTTGGTACAAAGGTATCACTATCTCCATGAATAAAGAAAATCGGTAACTTATTCTTTTCTAACTGCTTTGTTGAACTGCCCTTACCAAAGTCATATCCAACTCGAATTGTTCCCATAATTCGTGCTGCAGTTATCATCGGTTCTTTAGGCAGATTAAATTGTTGTTTTAATTGTTCGCTTAATTCCGATTCTATACTTGAATATCCACAATCTTCAACAATTGCTTTTACTTGTTTAGGTAGACGTTCTCCACTTACCATCATAACAGTAGCGCCACCCATACTTACACCAAATAGTCCAATCTGTGAATCAGACCCTTTCTTAGCAATAACTTGTTTAATCCATTTCACATAATCCAGTCTATCTGGCCAGCCGAATGTAATATATTTACCTTGACTCTGTCCACTTGCCCTATCATCTGGAGCTAAAACATTATAACCTAAATTATGAAATAGTCTAATATATCTAGCCATATGCATCGCTTCTCCTTTATATCCATGAGCGACGATAATGGTTTTATTAGTTTTATTCTCCGCTGGTAAATAAATAGCTCTAAGTTTTAAATTATCTGTAGCAGATTCTTCATACCAATTTTGATAATTTTGTTTCTTTAACCAATTTTGATCTGCTAGTAATTTCTTATCAACTTTTCCTTTTGGTCCTGACTTAACTGTTGGGTCTGGTTTAAAAGCATAACTAACTAAATAATAGCTTCCACCTGTTATCCCAAGTAAAATCAATATCACTAAACCTACTATCAAAGAATATATTAACTTTCTCTTCTTCATTTTAATAAATTTCCTTAATCAATTTTTTGATTCTCAATCTCTTTTAAAGGTACCATTTTGGTAGTACCAAACCATTTATTACTTATTTTTTGCAAGGTTCCATCTTTTGCCATTTGAGCTAATGCCACATTAATCTTCTTTTGTAAAGTTTTGTCACCTTTACGCATACCTACAGCAAAATTTTCGGATTCAAATCCAACATCACTAATACGATAGCTATTAGGATCAGGTTCGTGTGCAACATAATAGTCTGCATAAACACTGTCAATTAATAATCCTTGAATTCTATTAGCATTTAAGTCTAAAAATGCATTATTGAATGTATCATATTGAACTGCTTCTTTTACGTAATTCTTTAATAATTTAGGTTGTGACATATAGGATTCATAACCGGATGAACCCGATTGTAGTCCTAATGCCTTTCCTTTCATGCTCTTAGCATCATAAACATTTTCTTTCTTTTTAGATACAAGCACTTGTTGGTTACGTAAATATGGAACACTGAAAGCTACAGTCTTTTTACGCTCTGGATTTACTGTATATCCGTTCCAAATTAGATCAATAGTTCCATTTCTTAGTTCGGTTTCCTTCATAGACCAATCTATTGTTTGAAAATCTACATCAATTCCATAACGTTTGAATACTTCTCTAGCCAAATCTACGTCAAATCCTACTAAAGAACCATCTTTTTCACGAAATCCCATTGGAACAAAACTATCATCTAAACCAATAACTACTTTCTTTTTCTTCTCAATCTTCTTCCAATTATCTTGACCATTAGCACGTTTTCTAACATTTGTACAACCTGCTAGAGTTGCTCCTACTATTAAGAATGCTAACAAGCAAGTAATAATTTTTACAATTTTCTTCAAAGAAATCACCACTCTCATTAATAGCCTAAAGGTTTCACTTTCAAAATATTATCCGCAATCTCTTCTGCAAAATCCATATCGTGAGTTACTATAATTTGTGTCATTCCTTCTTTTTTCAAATTCAAAACGATATCTTTAACTGTAGCTGTCAATCCTGGATCCAAAGCAGAAGTTGGTTCATCATAACATAAAATTTGTGGTTTCATCGCTAAAGCTCGTGCAATTGCCACACGTTGTTTTTGACCACCAGATAATTGGAATGGATATAATCCTTCTTTTCCTTCTAAAGCTAAACCATTTAATAAATTCTTAGCTTCATTTTCAGCAATTTCTTTTTTCTTTTTTAAAACCATAGTAGGTGCTAAAGTTACGTTTTGTAAAACTGTAAGGTGTGGGAATAAGTTATATTCTTGGAATACTACCCCGATAACAGAATCATTATTTTCATTTGTATATGGATCAAATACTTGACCATCAATTAAAATTTGACCGCCATCAATCTTTTCAAGTCCACTAATACATCTTAAAAGGGTTGTTTTACCACCACCAGATTGACCAACGATGCATAAAATTTCACCATCTTTAACTTCTAAATTTAAATTATTTAGAATAACTTTATCACCAAAGCTCTTACTAATATTCTTTAACTCTAACATATGCTAACCTCCTTATTTCCAGTAACTGTAGTATTGTTCTAATTTTCTTAAAATAAAGGTTAAAACTGCTGTCATAACTAGGTAAACAACACCTACCATTACCAATGGAACTAGTGTAACATCTCGACTTGTTGCAACATTTCCAGCTCTTAATAAATCTCCAATACCGATTACGTAAACTAAACTGGAATCTTTAACTAAATTAATAACTTCATTTCCAATAGAAGGTAATACAATCTTTACAACTTGAGGTGTTACTATTTTTCTAATTGTTTGCCAGTAAGTTAAGCGCAAAACTTTAGCACTTTCATACTGACCTTTGTCAATTGATTGTAAACCACCACGGAAAATTTCAGCAAAATATGCAGTATAGTTTAGGATAAATGCAAATAATGCTGCATCAAATCGTCCTAATGTTAACCCTACTAAAGGTAAACCATAAAATACAAAAATCAATTGTAGTAATAAAGGTGTCCCTCTCATCAACCATACATAAAATCTTAAAATTGCTTTTAATAATCTAAATCGTGAAATTAATGCCAACCCTACGATCAACCCTAATGGCAAAGAACCTATTAGAGTCCAACAAAAGATTTGTAAAGTCATTTTTGCACCATCCAATAATGATGGTAACACTTCTAATACATAATTCATCCTTTATCCTCCTAATGTAAATCAATTAATTAATCATTAAACTAGCTAGTAAAATAAAAAGTAAGTTATTATCATAAACAAAAAGCCCTCCTAGATCTAGTCGATCTAAGAGGGCACTATGAAAGTACGGTTCCACCTCGATTTTGCTAAATTCTCACGAAAATAGCCTCATCAAGTTACACATACGTATAACTCACATTTAACGCAATAACACGTATAGGTCTACTAAAATATTCAACCTATAAACTCACGGGTGTGGTTCAATCAAGTGGATCGGTATCCCTTTCAGCTGATAAAGATACTCTCTTTCGGCGTCCGTACTTCATTTACTCTTCCGTTCATCGTCTTTATTTATGATGATAATAAATTAACATTTTAATTAGAAATTGTCAAGAAATTATCACTTATTTTTTAAACCAACTGATGAATTTTTTCATAAAGCCGCCCTTTTCTGTTTCTCTAATTGTCATTAAAGGCACTGTTTCGCCTTCTAGACGGCGGGCAATATTACGATATCCTTGTGAAGCTGGATTTTTTTCATTCAATACAATTGGCTCACCTTTGTTAGAGTATGAAATAACCTCATCATCATCAAAAACAATTCCAATTAATTTAATTGATAAATGATGTGTAATTTCATCAACATCCATCATATCTCCATCATTCATCATATGACGACGAATACGACTAATAACTAACATTGGTGGTTCTGTAAGTTCTTTTTGTTCAAGTAATCCAACAACTCTATCAGCATCTCTAACTGAAGAAATTTCAGGTGTAGAAACAACAATTGCTTCATCTGCTCCAGCAACAGCATTCATAAAGCCTTGTTCAATTCCAGCTGGACAATCTAATAAAATATAGTCGAAATCTGGCTTTAATTCTTCTACAATTGCTTTAACTTCTTCTGGCTCTAAAGCAGATTTATCAGTGTTTTGAGCAGCCGGCAATAAATAGAGCTTATCATCAAATCGCTTATCTTTAATTAAAGCTTGATGTAATTTTGCTGTTCCTTGAGCAACATCAACAATATTATAAATAATGCGGTTATCCAATCCTAATATAACATCTAAATTTCTTAGGCCTATATCTAAATCAACCAAACATACCCTTTTTCCTAGTAAAGCAAGTGCTGTTCCTAAATTAGCAGTTGTAGTAGTCTTTCCAACACCACCCTTACCAGAGGTAATAACTATTGCTTTTCCCATTTTAAAAGCCTCCTACCTGATTAAATATCTTTGGACGTAGAGATTTTAACTTGTCAATACTTGTAAATTCTAAAACATGTAAATCATTTACAAAAACTAATGAATCTGTCCCAGCTGTAACTTTTTCCTCATCAACAATGTCAACTAAATCTCCAATTCTTAGCTGTTGAGCTCCAGAAATATCTCCCAAAATAATGGATCGAACATTGCTATCAAAACCTGCATGAATAATTCCACTAACACTACCCATGACATAAATATTTCCAGTTGCTCTCAAGACTCCACCTTGATGAAGATTTCCCAAAAATAGGACATCCCCTGTTATATCTTTAACTTGTCCATTACGAATTACATCGCCATTAACATGCACATTTTTACTGTCCATTATTTGCAATGCTTCTTTAGTATTAATAACATCAGAAACAATTCTATGTACTAAAAAATTAGGGTAGTTATCAACTATCTTTTCAATTTCATGTTTTTGGTCAATGGTTAATAATCTTGCACCTGTTTTGATGTTAAATGCAATTTTCTCATCATTCTTTTCTTTTTCATGTTTTAATCGCTCAAACAGTTCAGTTAACTCAATTAATATCTGTGAAAAAGCAGCATCTGCTTTTAACTCAATTTCATAACCATCTTTATAACCCTTTAATACAACACTCTTTTGCATTGATACACCCCTCATCTTTAATAATTTGTTTCGAAGAAGTGTTCTAATGGGAGGAATAAAACTACAAACCAAGCTAAGTTATAAATTAAAGTTGGTCCTAAAGTTCTACCAATTAAATCTGTTATTGTCGCATTCGTAAAATCAACTAGTGAATTAGCCCAAAAGAACAAAAATGTCACAATTGTTATATCTATTAAGTATATTAATAATACCACAATAAACGATCGTGTGAAAAACTGAAACATATATTTTGTTACATATACCATCAAAGGAAGTATCATTGTAAATACACCTAAAATACCTGTATAAAACATATCATAAAATAAACCAACGATCGCAGACCACATTACTAAATGCTCTACATTTCCATAACAGACGGCCATTACTATAAAAAGTAATACTAACCTGCTTTCCATGGCCATTGTGTTAGTAAACATCTGCTTTGCAAACACTTGTGTCAGACCACCATCTAAAAACATTGCTAAAAACAGTCCGATTGGAAAATAGTAATTCATTTTTTCTGTTCTCATCACTTTAACCTCTAATCATCAGTTCTTACTGCAATTGTCACAAAACTCAAGTCATCCAAATCAGCAGCTGGCTTTATATAAATCTTAGATGGTAAGCCATAATCATCATCAGAAACTTTCTCAACTGTCCCAACTAATAGTCCTTTAGGTGTAGATCCACCCATACCAGATGTTACCACTTTAGTACCTTTTTCAATTTTCTTCTTAGAAGTTACTTGTCCCATTACCAAATCACCACTATTAGTGTCGTAATTAGTAATCAAACCATTGATAACATCACCAGATTTACTTGTCACTTGTACAGCGAATCTATTAGCTGAATCATTATTTGTAGAAATTAACTCTACCTTACTATTAGAATTATTCACTTCTGTAATTCGTCCAACAATTCCCTTTCTAGATAAAACAGAATCACCCTTTTTAATTCCAGCAAGTGAACCTTTATTAATAGTTACTTGATTTTGCCAAGTTGAAGGAGTTCTAGTTAAAACATATGCAGTAACTTGATCATAATTAGTTAAACTTTTAGATAATTTTAGTTGTGCTTTTAACTGTTGGTTTTCTTTTCTTAAAGTTTGATTTTCTGCATCTTTTGCAGCTAAACTATCTACTTGCTTTTTTAATTGTTGATTTTCTTGATAAGTATTCATTAAATTAAAAAATGAAGATGTCGCATTTTTAGCCCCATCTAAAGGATAACTAACTACTCTATCAACAATTCCAGCTGCGTCATTTCCTATCTGTTGTACAAATGTAGGAGCCTTTCTATTATTTCTTACAGCAATAGAAAATGCAATTAATAAGAAACTTATAATTAATGCGATTAATACAATAACCAGTTTTTTGTTAAAAAAAGATTTTTGCATTGTATGATCCTCCTATAACTATTATTTTTCAAGTAAGATTTACTCAAAAAATAAGCCGTATCACTAAAAGGAAATCACTACTACCTTCTAATCGACACGACTTCAATAGTTAGTTTATTTGTCTTTCATGACTTCGATACTCTTCAATGATTCACCTGTTCCAATAGCAACACAATCTAAAGGTTCAGATGCCACAAATACTGGAACTTTAGTTGCTTCTGAAATAACTTCAGGTAAATGTTTCAATAAAGCTCCACCACCAGTAAGGACAATTCCGTGATCGATAACATCAGCAGCAATTTCTGGAGAAGTTTCTTCTAACGTTTCTTTGATTGCTACAATAATTTCTTGAACAACTTCTTGAATTGCTTTAGCTACATCAACAGCTTCAATTTCAACTGTTTGAGGCAATCCTGATACTAAATCACGACCACGAATACTTTGACTTTCAATATCTTTAGCAGCTTCAACTGATGCAGATGCTACGTCCATTTTTAATTGTTCAGCTGTACGTTCACCAATTAAAAGATTGAAGTTTTTACGTACATAAGAAATAATTGCTTCATCAATCTTATCACCAGCCATTCTAATAGAACGACTTGATACAATCCCACCTAAAGAAATTGTTGCTACATCAGTAGTACCACCACCGATATCAACAACCATATTACCAGTTGGGTCCATAACAGGTAATCCAGCACCTATTGCAGCAGCAAAAGGTTCTTCAATTGTATAAGCATCTCTAGCACCAGCTACTCGAGTTGCATCTATGACAGCTCTTTTTTCTACTTCTGTTACACCACTAGGAACACATACCATTACGTAAGGCTTGTTAGCTTTGTTTCCTAAAGCCTTTTGGATGTAATATTGCATCATTGATACTGTTGTATCGTAATCAGCAATAACACCATCTTTCATTGGTCTAA
Source organism: Ligilactobacillus salivarius DSM 20555 = ATCC 11741 (assembly GCF_001435955.1). Classification (GTDB taxonomy): domain Bacteria; phylum Bacillota; class Bacilli; order Lactobacillales; family Lactobacillaceae; genus Ligilactobacillus; species Ligilactobacillus salivarius. The sequence goes on from NZ_AYYT01000002.1 coordinate 28,779, forward strand.
TAGCTACAATACTTTCAGGAGTACGACCAATCATATCTCTGGCTTCTGAACCAACGGAAACGACCTCTCCTGTTTTTGTGTTTTTAGCTACGACAGAAGGTTCACGTAAAACAATACCCTTACCTTCTTCATACACAATTGTATTTGCTGTTCCTAAATCAATTCCTATGTTTTTCGTTCCGATTCCGAACACCATTTTTCTTCCCTTCCATAATCCCTGAGCAGGGTAATATAACGATAAGAGTATTATATCATATTTAACAATTATCGTTTAGTTTAAATTAAGTTCAATATATAGGATACACGATTTTTTTTACTCTTTAAAGTATATCCATAAACTTTATAAATTATTAATTTTTTTATAAAGTTAATCTGAAATAAGTTCTACATTAGCGGCTTGTGGTCCTCGTTTTCCTTCAATCGTTACAAAACCTACACGTTGACCTTCTTGTAAAGTTTTAAATCCTTCAGTTTGAATTGCTGAAAAATGAACAAAAACGTCATCTTTGCTATCATCTGGAGTTATAAAACCAAAGCCCTTTTCTCTATTAAATTTATGTACTGTTCCTAAAATCATATTGTTACCCACCTTAAAATTCGACTATTTTTTCTTCTGCTAAGCTTAAATACACTTCAGAACCTACAATTACATGATCAATTAGTTCAATTCCAATCATCTTTCCTGCATTAATCAATCTCTTAGTTAATTGAATATCATTTTCTGAGGGTTCGACATTCCCGCTTGGATGATTATGTGCTACTAAAATTCTGGCACAACTAAAATTTAATGCATGTTTAAAAATTTCTCTTGGATGTACCGTAGCCGAATTTAATGTACCTTTAAAAATCACTTTTTCGCTCAATACTTGATTCTTAGTATCTAAGCATACACATACCAACAATTCCTGCTTACTATCACCAATTTTATCTATCATATAATTTCCAAACATACAACTTGAAAAGATTTGCCCCAAAACTAATCCTTCTTTTTCCTTATAGCGTTCTGAAAATTCTCTTAGTGCTCTAATTATAGCGACTTTTTCATCATCCTTACACAAATTTTTTAGTCCCTCATCACTAAAAAATTGTAGTTCATTTAATCTTTGGTGCTCATCAAAAAAATCCTTAATCACATTCTTAGCAGATGTTTGTGAAACTTTAGTAGTTAATATAAATTGCAATAACTCTTTATTAGTTAGTGTCTCAGCTCCAAAGCGAATAATTTTGTCTGTTATATATTTTTCTGAATAATTATTAGTTAGTGTCATATAAAAATCTCTCCTCTCACTATTAAAGTACGTAAAGAAGAGTTTTTATATGTTTATCCTTCAAAGTTATTTCTAACTTCAGAAATAAAATATAGAGAGCCAGTTATCAATAACATATCATCTAGTGACATATTAGATATGACTTCACCTATTGCTTCTTGCCAATGTTCCACATACTTTACATTATCATGTAATTTAAAATCTGCCAACTTTGTTACTTTTCGTGGTCCTTCAAAGCGAGTTACAGTTACATGTACATTTGGCAATTTTAACAACTCATCTAACATTTCATTAGGTTGTTTATCAGCTAAAATAGCTAGAATAACATAAACTTCTCTATCCGCAAATTCTTTTCTCAAAAGTTGGGAAATTCTTTTCATCGCTGCCGTATTATGAGCACCGTCAATCACCACTAATGGTTCTTTATTTAAAAGTTCAAATCTTCCAAGCCATTGTGTTTTTTGAATTGCATTTTTTATATCTTTATTAGAATAATTAATTCCTTCAAGTTCAGCAAATTGAATAAATGTTTCAATAGCTAAAGTTGCATTTTCTATTTGATGAAATCCTTCCATAGAGATATGTATATTACTTATTTCTCCTCTACTGTCTGAAAAATCAAACTTTTCTCCCCAACCTTGTTCTAACTTTACTTTGCTGGAAAAATCTTTATCCATTATTAATAATGGTGCTTCTTTTTCTTTAGCTACTTGTTTAACTACTTTTATTGCTTCATCTGGAAGTTTACCAATCAAGATTGGCTTTTTATACTTGATTATACCCGCTTTATGTGTTGCAATTTTAGCAATTGTATCGCCTAAAATATGAGCATGATCCATTGCAACAGTCGTAATAACTGACATAAGCGGAGTAATAACATTAGTAGAATCAAATAATCCACCAATTCCTACTTCAATTACAGCATAGTCAACATGTCCTTCAGCAAAATAAACAAACATCATCGCTGTTACAATTTCGAATTCTGTTGGTCCACCTTCACGATCACGCCAATCTGAATCCATTTCTTTCACTACTGGTCCAATTATATTAACCAAACGAACAATTTCTTCATCACTAATCATTTTCCCATTTACAGATATTCTCTCATTAAACTTCTCGATAAATGGTGATGTAAATGTTCCTACATTATATCCTTGTTCTGCTATTAAGTCTCTCAAATACGCTGTTGTCGATCCTTTACCGTTTGTACCTGTTACATGAATAGCTTTTACTTTTTCATGTGGATTTCCCAATCTCTTCATGAAATCCCTCATTCTATCTAAAGTTGGGATCTTTTTAAACTTAGTTCTTCCATGAATAAATGCCAAGGCATCATTATAATTATTTACGAACATTTCTCTGCCTCTCTCTAATAGTATTAACCATCATCCATTATAACAGATAAAAAAAGATATATTATCCATATATCGGACAATATATCTTTCAGTTTTAAATTTCAGCTTTTAACTCTTCAATTCGACTTTCAGTTGCAGCAAGTTGTTGCTTATAATTAGCTAATTTTTCTTTTTCCTTAGCAACAACGGCTTCTGGTGCATTGGCAACAAATTTTTCATTACCTAGTTTCTTTTCACCACGTGTAACTTCACTTTCTAATTTCTTAGCTTCTTTTTGTAAACGTGAAATTTCTTCGTTTAAATCAATTAAATCAGCTAATGGTAAGTAAACTTCTGCTCCTGTGATAACAGATGTCATAGCTAACTTAGGTGCCTCAATATCTGCAGCTATTTCTAAACGTTTTGGATGACAGAAACGATTGATATAATCAACATTGTTTTCAAACACTTTTCTTGTATCATCATCTTTTGTCTTAATTAAAATATCAATTGCTGAAGACATTGGAGCATTAACTTCAGAACGACTGTTACGTACTGCTTTAATTAACTCAATCAAATTATCCATGTCTTTTTCTGCTACTTGATTATCAAATTCAGTATGTTCAACAGGGTATTCAGCAACAACCAAGGATGCACCATCATGTGGCATAGATAACCAAATCTTTTCTGTAACAAATGGCATAATTGGATGCATTAGGCGTAGAATTTGATCTAATACATAACGTAGGATACGTTGTGTATTCTTCTTAAGTTTTTCATCTTCACCTGTAAGATTTTCCTTAGCCATTTCAATGTACCAGTCACAGAAATCATTCCAAATGAAGTTATATAGAGCACGACCAGCTTCACCAAATTCAAAACTATCGAATAAACGAGTTACATCGCGAACCGTATCATTAAGACGACTTAGAATCCACTTATCAGCTAATTGCCATTCTGATGCTTCTGGTAAACTTAATTCAACATCGCTATCTAAGTTCATAATAACAAAACGACTTGCATTCCAAATCTTATTGATAAAGTTCCAAGCAGCGTCCATCTTTGTATATGAGAAACGTACATCTTGACCAGGTGCAGAACCATTAGATAAGAACCATCTCAATGCATCTGCCCCATACTTATCAATTACATCCATTGGATCAATACCATTTCCAAGTGATTTACTCATCTTACGTCCCTGTTCATCACGAATTAAACCATGAATTAGAACGTTCTTAAATGGACGACGTTTTGTAAATTCAACACTTTGGAAAATCATTCTTGATACCCAGAAGAAAATAATATCATAACCTGTAACCAATGTATTAGTTGGGAAATAACGCTTGAAATCAGGGCTTTCAGTATCTGGCCAACCCATTGTTGAGAATGGCCATAATGCACTAGAGAACCATGTATCCAATACATCTGAATCTTGTTCCCAATTTTCGATATCTTCAGGTGCTTCTTCACCTACATAAATTTCACCAGTTTCTTTGTGGTACCATGCTGGGATTTGGTGTCCCCACCATAATTGACGAGAAATAACCCAATCATGAACATTTTCCATCCATTGTGTAAATGTATGTTCAAAACGAGGTGGCACAAAGTCTACTCTATCATCAGTTTCTTGATTCTTCAAAGCTGCTTCTGCTAAAGGCTTCATCTTTACAAACCATTGTGTTGAAAGACGTGATTCAACTTGTACCCCTGTTCTTTCAGAATGCCCTACACTATGTACGATTGGTTCAATCTTCAACATGTAGCCTTGTTCTTCAAGATCAGCCACAATTGCCTTACGTGCTTCAAATCTGTCTAAACCTTCATATTTACCAGCATTAGCATTCATTGTAGCATCTTCATTCATTGTATTGATGCGTTCCAAATTATGTCTATTACCTACTTCAAAGTCATTAGGGTCATGAGCTGGTGTAATCTTAACCATACCTGTACCAAATTCAGGATCAACATATTGGTCAGCAATAATTGGAATATGTCTACCTTGTAATGGTAGAACTAAAGTCTTACCTACAATATCCTTATAACGTTCATCATCAGGATTTACGGCAACTGCTACGTCACCCATCATAGTTTCAGGACGAGTTGTAGCAATTTCAATATAGTTCTTGCCATTAAATGTGGTATCGTCAGCAAATGGATATTTAACATGGTAAAATGCACCTTTATCATCTTTATGAATAACTTCAATATCTGATAAAGCAGTACGCGCTTTAGGATCCCAGTTAATAATATATTCACCACGATAGATTAATCCTTTTTTGTACAAAGTAACGAAGACTTTTCTTACAGCTTTAGATAATCCATCATCCAAAGTAAATCTTTCTCTATCGTAATCTAAAGACAAACCTAACTTAGCCCATTGTTGATGAATGATGTCAGCATATTCGCCTTTCCATTCCCAAACTTTTTCTACGAATTTTTCACGTCCTAAATCGTAACGAGAAATTCCATCTTCAGCTAATCTAGCCTCTACCTTAGCTTGAGTTGCAATACCAGCATGATCCATTCCTGGTAACCATAAAGTATCAAAGCCTTGCATTCTCTTTTGACGAATTATCATATCTTGCAATGTTGTATCCCATGCATGGCCTAAATGTAATTTACCAGTTACATTTGGTGGTGGAATAACGATTGAATATGGTTTTGCTTCTTTATCTTCATTAGGTTTAAATAAACCTTTTTCGATCCATTCTTTATATCTGCCAGGTTCTACTTGACTTGGATCGTATTTAGTTGACATTTCTACTTCTTTTGTCATAATAATTATTCCTTTCTACATAATTTTAAGCAAAGAAAAAGGCATTGCCATCCTACTTAATAGGACGACAATGCCGTGGTACCACCTAAATTGAGTTTTTAACTCCACTTAAATCCTTGTTAACGAATCGAAATCCGGTTATCCCTACTTTATTCAAGATAACAGCTCACAAGCTACAATTAAAATAGCTATCGAAAATCTTTCACCAGACGATTCCTCTCTAATCCAAGCTTCTTTTAATCCTCTTGTTCATTGCTTATATGGATATATTCTATCTTTTGCTAGGTAATACGTCAAGATACTTTTTATAGTAATTCAGCAAAAACTTTCTTTTCTTGGTTTAAGAAAGTATCGCCAATCTTAATTTCTGTAATTTCAATACCATCAAGTGCTCGTTGAACTAAAGCATCTACGTCTAAACGTTCTTCATAGTAACGTGCCTTATCAATACGTGGCTTAGTTTTTGGAGCTGGTGGTGCAAAAATTGTACAGCAATCTTCAAATGGCATAATTGACAAATCAAAAGTATCAATATCTTGAGCTATTTTAATAATTTCATTTTTATCCATTGAAACTACTGGACGTAAAATTGGCATAGTAGTTACATCGTTAATAGCAGCCATACTTTCAAGTGTTTGAGATGCTACTTGTCCTAAAGCTTCACCATTAAAGATAGCTAATCCCTTTCTTCTTTGAGCAATTGCTTCTGTTAAGCGCAACATGAATCTTCTTTGAATTGTCATTAAATATCCTGATGGCACTTTTTCCTTAACTGTTTCTTGAATTTCAGTAAATGGAACTTGAATAAATCTTATCTTACCAACATATGGTGTCAATTTAGCAGTTAAGTCTTTAGCTTTATTCAAAGCTTGTTCACTTGTATATGGAGGACTGAAGAAATGAACCATTTCAATATCTACTCCACGCTTCATTGCTAAATATCCAGCTACTGGTGAATCAATTCCGCCAGAAAGCATCAACATTGCTTTACCAGCAGTTCCAACAGGCAAACCACCAGCACCGTCAATCTTTTCATGTGAAAGATAAATACCATCCGCACGAACTTCACAACGTAAAGTCATATCAGGATTTTTCATCTTCACTTTAATACCTGGAACTTCACGTAAAATATGACTACCTAGAATATCATTCATCTCATTTGTATCGTATTGATAGTTATGGTCAGAACGACGAGTATTGATTTTAAATGTCATTCCTTCTTTAAATTTTTCTTTCACCATTTCTACCGCAGTAACCTTGACTTTCTCTATATCACGTTCAACTTTAATAGATGGTGAGAAATTTTGGATCCCAAAAACTTGCTTCAAACGTTTCATAACAGCTTCGTAATCTTCTCCATGTAATTGGATATGCATACGATCACGGTGTGCCTTGATTACCAAATTTTCAAAACTATGCAAACTTTCACGCACATTAAATCCTAAACGATCAATGAAGTTTTTCCTATTTTTACCTTTAGTAGATAGTTCGCCGTAACGAACCATTATTTCTGTATATTGCATTTTTTTATCCTTTCAATTAAGAATTAATTTTTTTGAATTTTTCATATAGAACATCAAAAATTTCAATAAATTTATCAGCTTCTGCTAAAGTATTTTTTTCATCTAGACTTACACGTACAGCGGATGTAGCAATATTATCCGGAATCTTCATTGCAGTCAATGTCCCAGATGTTATTCCTTTTTTAGAGGAGCAAGCACTAGTTGTTGAAATATAGATATCATAATTTTCAAAAGCATGAACAATAGTTTCTCCACGAACTCCACTGATTGCAAAACATAAAATATGTGGAGCAAATTCATCGTTTAATTTAGAAAATACTGTTACTTTAGATCTTTTAGAAATATGATTATAAATTTTTTCTTTAATAGCTTTTTGTTGTGCTACTTTCTTTTCTTCATTTTCCAAAGTCAATCTTAAAGCTTTAGCCATACTTGCAATTGCAGGAAGATTCTCTGTACCACTTCGTAAAGCTTTTTCTTGACCGCCACCAGACATTAATGGTGCGATCATACGACCGCGTTTTTTATACATGAATCCAATGCCACGAGGTGCATGGAATTTATGTCCAGAGAATGTTAAGAAGTCTACTCTATCTTGTTCTAATAATTCTTGAATGCCTTTACCTACACCTTGAACTGCATCAACATGGAAATGTATTTTAGGAAAATCTTCCAATACTGCTGCAATTTCTTTCAACGGTTGGATAGCTCCTACTTCATTATTAACAGCCATAATTGAAACAAGAATTGTATCCTTTCTGATAGCTGTTTTCAAATCTTCTGCAGAAACTCTTCCATTTTCGTCAACCGGAAGATATGTTACATCATAACCTAATTTTTCTAATTGATGTAGTGAATTTAAAACAGCTGGATGTTCAACACTGCTAGTTATAATATGTCGTCCATATGGTCTTTTTTCAATCGCAGTTCCCTTTACGACCCAGTTATCTCCTTCTGTTCCACCACTTGTAAAATAAATTTCATCAATATTGCAATGGAGTAAGTCAGCAATTTGTTTTCTTGATTGTTCTAACAAATTAAAAGCTTGTTCTCCCATCGCATGAAGTGAAGATGGGTTACCCCAAATCTTTTCACTAACAGCATTATAAGTACTTAATACTTCTGGTAGTACTTGTGTTGTTGCACTATTATCAAAATAAATCATATCTACCCTTCTTACAAATCAAAAATCTCATTACTTAGTCTAACAAAAAGTTAGTAGAAATAAAACTATTATTACTCTAACAGCAAAAAATTAGCTAATCAGCAGTTGTTACTGTTAATTAGCTAACTATACTTTTATTTAGAAAACATTGGTGGATGATTCTTTGAGTACTCTTCCATAATCTTTTTGGATGCACCTTCTTGAACCTTATCTACTGCATGAGAGATCGTATCCAATGCTTTTACATATTCATATTCCTTCTCAAATAATTGCACTGCTTGATTGTAAGCAGCTGCTACATCTGGGTATCTGTTTCGATAACGATTTGAATATTGTAAAATTTCTTCCGTTAAAATTGAACTAGAAATTAATTCATCAGTCTTTTCACCCAAAATATCTAAATCACTTTGAGTATTTATCAACGATTTTGTAATTTCATCCATATTAATTTGAACTCGATTTAAATCTTTATCTAATTTTTCAATTTCATCGCTAACCTTAAAGAAATAATCCAAGTAATCATCTGATAATCCTGGAAGGTTAAGCTTTTCAATTTCACGCTTCATTTTATGAATTTCCAAGTCAAAATTCTTAACCGCATTTTGTGCTTCGCGCTCTTCTTTCCATAAACTTGCCACGCTATCATTGATTTCTTTTTGTTTCTTTTCTATATCAGTTAGAGCTTGCATATCAATTTCTATTCTCTGAGCAATAGAAGAATATAGGATTGCTTTTGTCCCAGCATCTTTAATAAATTGATCATACCAACTACGAATTCCCTTTAACCTATCCGCTAAGCCTTGTGCACTTTCAATCTCATCATGATTGAGTGTGTAGTTTTGTTTTAATCTATCTAAATCCAACAATAAATTTTTTTCTTGCTTTTCAGCATGTTCAATGAATTTACCAAAGGTTGAAATTTTCTTTTGTACAAAAATCTTAGCCTTATATTCTTCTTCTAAAGTTTCATAGATAGCATCAATTTTATTAGCAATATCTTCATCTAAGACTTTAGCATTATCAACACGTAATTCTTTCAAGTTTTCATTATTTAAATTACATTGTTCTGCTAAATCTTTTAATTGTCCCAAAATGTCTTTATCAAATGCAAATCCTTCATCTTGCATCTGAGCTACACCTTGGCGTAACTCCGATAATTGATCAGGGAAAACATTTTTTAAATTCTTATAAATTCCAGGAATAACTTCTAAATCACGTTCCATGCTTGCTGTATCTTCTTTTAATTGATTTAACGGTTTATCAGAAGTTACATAATCTCCACTTTTAGTTAATTTAGCATATTTATCAAAGTCTTCTTCTAACTTAGAAAGATTTTCTTCTAATTTATCAATGCTTGGTCCAAATGAAAAGTTCTTAGCCAATAAAGTCTTACGAATATCACGATACTTATCTTTTAATTCTGTAACGGCTTTTTGATGTTCCTCAGATTTTTCTTTCATTTCATTGACAGCTTCTTCAAGTTGTCGAGTTTCTTCTTTAACATGTTGTAATTTGGATCCAACTTCTAACAATTCTGAACGTTCTTGCATAAACTTATAACGCTCATTCAAATCATTTAAATCCAAAATCATTTCTGAAATTTCTGGCATCTCACGGTTAGTAAGTTTCTTATGGTTTTTCTTGAGTTCCTCAAATTCACGTAGACTCTCACCCGTTAAATGTAATTTTTCAATTTTATTTATTTCGCTATCTAGAGTATTGTTGCTCAATTCTTCAAGCTGAGTTTGATACTCATTTATTTGTTTTCTAAACGATCTTTGAAAATATATGACTCCAACATATATTCCAATGGCGACCGCCACAATAACTACAAAAAATAAAACCATAATAAATTCCCACCTAACATCTTATCGTCTATATCTATATTTTAGTTAATTAATATTGTAGGCTATTCGTTTCAATTGAAAATAACCCAGTTTCAGTTTAAAATCTAATAATAATTATATCATTAATATAACTTTAGGTATATATTTTTTCAATTACAAAAAAGTAAAGAAAGGACTTTTTATATGACAAACTCACTTCTCTCACAACAATTAGATGCATTACTTACAAATGAAACTAATTTTATTGCAAATTTATCCAATGCTTCAGCACTTTTATATCAATCTTTATCTGATATTAACTGGGCTGGTTTCTATCTTTATGATGAAACAAACGATGAATTACATCTTGGACCCTTTCAAGGAAAAGTTGCATGTATGCATATAAAAAATGGCTCTGGTGTTTGTGGTACTGCACTTCAACAACAAAAAGTTTTACGCGTAGATAATGTCCACGAATTTGCTGGCCATATTGCTTGCGACTCAGCAAGTAACTCTGAAATCGTGGTTCCTCTAGTTAAGGATGATAAAATTATTGGTGTATTAGATATTGATTCTCCTTCCTTATCCCGCTTCTCCCCTGAAGATGAAGTTGAATTAGTCGAATTTTCCAAAACTTTATTAAAACACATATAAATTAGTTGACTTTTAATTTGTTTATGTTAAGATACATTTTGTGTAAAATAATGCAGCAGTGAGCGGTAAGAACGTCAACAGTTTATTGCTATATATTAGTTCGTCTAGTAACTCTTCGGCTGCAAGAGCGAAAGTCTAAAATAAACTGCACGAATACTAAGTTCACACGGATTATTTTACTCCAACTTAATTTTAATTTATTGGAGGAATTTTTAATGTCTCGTTATACAGGTCCTTCCTGGAAAGTATCTCGTCGTTTAGGTTTCTCTTTATCTGGTACAGGTAAAGAATTATCTCGTCGTCCATACGCTCCAGGTCAACATGGTCAAGATCGTCGTGGTAGTCTTTCTGAATATGGTTTGCAATTACGTGAAAAGCAAAAGTTACGTATGACTTATGGCTTAACAGAACGTCAATTCTCAAACTTATTCAAGAGAGCTGGTAAGATTCGTGAAGGTAAGCATGGTGATAACTTCATGATTCTTTTGGAACGTCGTTTAGATAACGTTGTTTACCGTTTAGGTTTAGCATCAACTCGTCGTCAAGCTCGTCAATTAGTAAACCATGGTCACATTACTGTTGATGGCAAGCGCGTTGACATTCCATCTTACGAAGTAGAACCAGGTCAAGTAATTTCTTTACGTGAACGTTCTAAGGACTTACAAATCGTTAAAGAAGCTCTTGAAGCTGTTGTTAGTCGTGTACCATTCGTTAACTTCGACGAAAACAAGATGGAAGGTACATTAGTACGTCTTCCAGACCGTGAAGAACTTGACGCAAATATTGACGAAGCACTTGTTGTTGAATTCTACAACCGTTAATATTTAGCTCAACAAAGAGATAACTCTTTTAATCCCACTATTGTTCATTTGAACATAGTGGGTTTTTATATATCCGTTTTAATAAATCTATAATTACTAGAATTATGATAATGTTTAACTACTCCCCTATTTTGAAAGGAGAATAATTATGACAAATGATAATTTACAAGAACACTTGAACAATGGACTCTATGGGACTCCTCAATTACACCCTGATGAACAACGTAAGTATTTAGGAACTTTTAGAGAAAGAGTCAGTTTAGCTATTACATTTAAGGAATTTTCAAATAATCAAAATGCTTGTTTAACTGCAATTAAACAAGAAATTTCATCTAGTACTGAAGAAGAACTTAGTATAAAGATTAACGGGCAATTGTCATCTGATATTATTGATAAAATCATTCAAATTTCTAAAGAAAATAATACTAAATTTGAATATTTAGCTGATGCTTCTTTTTCACATAATGATGACGCCAATGCTATTGTTATTTGTTCTTCTAAATCAGCTCTTCATATTGAAAATATTGATGTTGAAAGTAAATACCATGAACTTTTTGAAAGAAAATCCGAAAAAAAGAATGATCCTAAAGAAGATAAGAAAGGATTCCTATCTAAACTATTTGATCTATAAATTAATTTAGGAAGTGATATTTTGAAACCTTTAGCCTATCGCATGCGACCTAAAAATATTGATGACGTTGTAGGGCAACAGCATCTTGTCGGCCCTGGAAAAATTATTAGAAGAATGGTTGAGGCTAAATTACTTTCATCTATGATTTTGTATGGCCCACCCGGTACCGGTAAAACCAGTATTGCCAGTGCCATTGCTGGTTCAACTAAATATGCCTTTAGAAAAATGAATGCAGCAACTGATTCTAAAAAGAAATTAGAGCAAGTGGTTGAAGAAGCCAAGTTCAGTGGTACAGTTATTCTATTACTTGACGAAATTCATCGCTTAACTAAACCTAAACAAGACTTTTTACTACCTCATTTAGAAGATGGACATATTATTCTAATTGGTGCTACTACTGAAAATCCTTATATTTCAATCAATCCTGCTATTAGAAGTAGAACTCAAATATTTGAAGTACATCCTCTAAATGAAGACGATATTATTCAAGCAATTAACCGAGCTATTACTGATAAAGATGATGGCTTAGGTGAATTGCCTCTACAAATTAATGATGACGCTATGCACCAACTAGCAATCGCAACACATGGAGATTTACGTAGTGCATTAAATGCTTTAGAATTAGCTGCTAAATCTACTCCAAAGAATTCTGAAGGAAATATTGTACTTACTTTAGAAATCATTGAAGAATGTATGCAAAGAAAAGCTTTGGTTCAAGATAAAGATGGTGACGCACACTATGATGTTATCTCTGCTCTTCAAAAATCTATTCGTGGATCCGATGTTGATGCTGCTCTTCACTACTTAGCACGCTTAATCGAAGCTGAAGATCTCCCATCAATTAGTCGACGCTTAATAACAATTGCTTATGAAGATATTGGATTGGCTAATCTCCCTGCTACTACTAGAACTGTTCTAGCAATTCAAGCTGCAGAAAAAATTGGGTTTCCTGAAGCTAGAATTCCTTTAGCTGATACTGTTATTGAATTATGTCTATCTCCAAAATCTAATTCCGGTATTTCAGCAATAGATGCTGCCCTCTCTGATATTCGAGCTGGAAATTATGGTGATATACCTGATTATTTAAAGGATGCACATTATTCAGGAGCTAAAGAATTAGGACATGGTATTGATTATAAATATCCTCATGATTATCCTCATGATTGGGTTAAACAACAATACTTACCAGATAAACTTAAATCCAAGCAATACTATCATCCTAAACAAAATGGACGCTACGAAGAAAGTTTAGGGAAGCAGTACCATCGCCTTAAGAATGCCCAAAATAGTTAATTTGCTTTCTCAATATGATTATGCTATGATTGATTTAGGTTCTGAGATGTACGCGTTATCTCATTCGTATGGTTGACCGAACACTTATAATATTGGTCTTTCATATCTTTAATGGAAAGTATATTATTTCACGTAAGAACTTGAAGTTATTGCAAGAAGGACCACCTGCTTAAACGCGGGTTCAACTACAGAGATGATTAACGGCATCATCGGAGACAAAGAGTTGGGACACTGTCTCAGCTCTTTTTATTTATTGACTATTATTCAATGAAATGAGGCCAATTATGACTGATGTACTATTAATAATTTGTGAAGCTTTACTAGCTGTTATTGTTTTGTATACTGGATTTTACTTACTTACCCATCGCAATCGTAAGTTCTTACTTTTTGATCCTACTTCTGAGCCCAGTTTAAAAATTATTATGACTATCTGGGGAAGTTTGCTTATTATTTTAGGGTTATTAACTATACTTGCTATCTTTATTATTAAAAGTATCGTTTTTATTTCAATTATCCTAGTTTTAGATGCGATTGTAGAAGCTTCTCTCTCATTTATTATGTTGATTTACTATAACACTACAAATAAATAGTAGACCACATAAAATAATTTTGAATAAAATTATATTTTTGTAACTGTTTACACTTTTATTTTCAAACTATATCAAGTATAATATATATGAAAGGTATTACAGAAAGGGTGATTCGTATGTTACAAAGATATAAAAATATTTTAGTTCCAATCGATGGTTCTTACGAAGCTGAATTAGCATTTAAAAAAGCTGTTGAAGTAGCTAAGCGTAATGGTAAGGAAACAAAACTTCAACTTGTACATGTTGTTGATACTCGTGCTTTCCAAAACATTTCAAGTTTCGATACAGCTATGGTTGAACAAGTAACTGAAACAGCACGTAAGACAATGGATGGTTACGTAAAAGAAGCTAAAGAAGCTGGATTAGAAAACATCAGCTACTCTGTTGAATACGGTGCTCCTAAAGTTATCATTGCTAAGGATCTTCCTAAGGAATTAGGAACTGATTTAATTATGATTGGGGCTACTGGTTTAAATGCTGTTGAACGCTTGTTGATTGGTTCTGTTACAGAATACGTAACTAGAACTGCTGATTGCGATGTTTTAGTTGTTCGTACAGACTTAGATAACAAGCCTGCCCTTTCAAAAGAACAACGTAAAGGATTCCAACGTAAAGACTAATAATATATTAAATTAAAAGGACGTGAGCGTAAAATCTCACGTCCTTTTAATTACGACCATAACACCCTACCAAATGATCATTTACCATTCCACTAGCCTCCATAAATGAATAGATAATCGTTGGTCCTACAAACTTGAATCCCATCTTCTTTAATGTTTTAGAAATTTGTTCAGATAATTGGGTTTTTGTAGGTATTTCTTCCGGATTCTTAAAATTATTAATAATTGGCTGATTATCAATTATTCCCCAGAAAAAACTATCCAATGATTCATTTCTTTCATATAATGTATTAACTATTTTTGCATTATTAATAATTGCTTCTATTTTTCGTTTATTTCTTATTATTTTAGGATCAGTCAATAATTTTTCAACATCATCAGAAGTATATTGTGAAATCTTTTCAACTTCAAAATTATCAAATGCTTTCCTTAAAAACTCTCTTTTATTCAATACTATTTTCCAACTCAATCCTGCCTGTAATCCTTCTAAACATAAAAGTTCGAATAGTCCTCTTTCATCATGTAAAGGACGTCCCCACTCCTTATCATGATAATCTATCATTAACTGATCCGCTCCATAAATCCATGCACATTTCATTTTAAGCTCACCTTCCATCAAAAATCTCATTATATTATTATACGCTAACTTGTTAATTTTTTAGTATAAAATCGAAAATAAGTTCTTTTTCACTATAAAAAAAGCAACCATAGCTTTATTAGCCATGATTGCCTCTAAAATTATATGAGATTATTCGCCGATAATCTTCTTACCCACTTTTTCTGTTCCTAATTCTGTAAAGTCATAGTGAATCTTAGCGTTATCGTTAAATTCATCAATAGCTAATTGAATCAATTGATCAATTAATTCGCTATAACTAATGCCTGAAACTTCCCATAATTGTGGATATAAGGAAATGTTTGTAAAGCCTGGTAAAGTATTTACTTCACCAAAGTATGGAACATCATTTTCATCAACTAAGAAGTCCATACGAGCTAAACCACGGTTATCCAATGCTCTAAATGCATCTAAGGACATTTGTTGGATTTCTTTAGTTAATTTTTCTGGTAACTTGATAGGCATCTCAAATACCACACCAGATGCATCAACGAATTTATTGTTGTAGTCATAAAAATCATCTGATTCAGGAATACGGATTGCTCCTAACTTGGATGCCTTAATATCACGATTACCTAATACTGAACATTCAACTTCACGTGGATTCTTGATTGCTTCTTCAACTAAAATCTTGTAATCATACTTAAAACCATCTTCTAAAGCAGCATTATATTCTTCTTCATTTCTTACTTTATGAATACCAACAGAAGAACCTTGACGAGCAGGTTTTACAAATAATGTTTCACCTAATTCTTCAGCTACTTTAGCGTATGGATAGTCAGCTTTATTTTCTGGAGTTACTAAAACATACTTTGTATTTCTGATTCCATTCAAAGTAAGTAATTTCTTAGTCAAATCCTTGTCAAATGAAACACCAGAAGAAGTAACACCACTACCAATCCAAGGCTTGTTTAATAAACGGAATAACCCTTGAACTGTACCGTCTTCACCCATGTTACCGTGGATAACAGGGTAAAATACATCAACATCTTTAACTTCGGCTAAATTTTGGATATTTGCCAATGGGTTGGAGAAATCAACATCTTTGATAACTTCTGCAACAACATCATCTTCATTTTCTCCGTCAAAGATACGCATAGAGTCTTTATTACCAAGCAAGAAACCTTTTTTAGTAAACATAAAGACAGATACATCATACTTATCTTTATCAAGAGCGTCATAAATATTGTGTGCAGAACGTTTTGAAACGTCATGTTCAGATGAGTTTCCTCCAAATAACAATGCAATGTGTAATTTTTTATTTTCCATTAAAATGTCCATCCTAACACTTAATTATTTATTATACGGTTGTTCTTTTTAAATAATATCATGAACATCTTAATTTGTCAGTTATTATTTTTAGTTCATAAGATATTTTTAATAATTTCATTCTTAATTACTGATTTCTATCAAATCTTGCTTAAAGTCGGTTAAATTTTCATATCCTTTTTCTGTAACTAAGATATCATCTTCAATTCTTACTCCACCTAATCCTGGAATGTAGATACCAGGTTCAATAGTTACTATTTCACCGGCTTCTAAGACATCTGGATAACTATAACTAATATTAGGTAACTCATGTATATCTAAGCCTATTCCATGTCCCATACCATGAGTGAAGTATTCTCCATATCCTTGTTCTTTGATATATCCTCTACCAATTTCATCTAATTCTTTTGAACTAATACCTGCTTTAATTGCCTCAATTGTTTTTTCTTTAGCTACTTTAACAATATCATATATTTTTCTTATTTCATCGCTTGCCTTACCAACTACAAAAGTTCTTGTTATATCGGAAGTGTAGTGATCGAAATAATATCCAAAATCACAGGTTACCAGTTCTCCTTCAACAATTTTTTTATCAGAATAGGTAGCGTGAGGTAAAGCTGTTCGATCTCCACTAGCAAAAATAGTTTCAAACGATGCTTCTGCAGCTCCATTTTTTCTTAGGTAATAGTCAAGTTCTAAAGCCATTTCTTTTTCTGTCACACCAGCATGTACTTTAGTTAAAATATGTTCGTAACCTTTTCTTGAGAGTTGACAAGCTTTTCTTATCGTCGAAATCTCATCTTCGTCCTTAACTGCTCTCATTTTTTCAATTACTTTAGTTAAAGCTACTACATCACTACTTGCATTTTCATCTAAATAATCAAACGATTCATAATCTAAAGTACTTTCAAATGCCAAAGCTACACAATTTTCCTTAGCCACAACATTAAGCGCTTCACCCAAATAGTCACGTGTAATAATTGAATCTATATCAGGATTTTCTGTTTTTATTTGTTCTTCAAATCGACTATCAGTAATAATATATGCACTTTGTTCAGTAACTAAAACTACTCCATCATCACCTGTATAACCACTTAGATAATAAATATTAAATCTGTTAGTTATCAAATATGCATCAACACTCATTTGTGACATTAAATTTCTTAACCTATTTCTACGTTCTTGAAAAGTTGTCATACTTAAAACCTTCTTTAGACATTTATTTTTAATTGTAACAAAAATACGTTCAAATACCTAATGCTAGCCATAATAAAAACCGGTACTTGCTATAAATTCTCCCTAGTTTATAGCTCATACCGGCTCCAAAAACTGCAACTAATTATTTATCTCTAAAATGTATCTATACAATAACATTCCTTGATAGAAGTAAAAATAAATAGTTATTGTTTTCTATATTTAATTAATGATCACTAATACTTATATAGCAATCATCCTCTATACAGAGTTTCTATCCGATCAATCGACAAATTTCCCCAAATTTATCTATTATCTTCACTCATTTTTCTGATATAACTCAAACTTTCAAATTAAATAACTATCTATAACAGCTAATAATTATGAACGTTTTTTATTCAAGACACCTAAACCTAATGCTCCAGCAACGCCTGCAAGTCCTAGACCTACTACAGCTGCTTCGTTATTGTCTTTTTCACCCATTTGTGGAAGTGTAGCTGCCTTAGCATCAGCCTTTGGAGCTTCAGCTTTCTTAGCAATTGCCTTAACTTCAACTTTCTTTTCAGGTGTTGTAGCAACTTTCTTAACGTCGTTTACAACAACTTTGTCTTCGTCTGCAGTCTTAGCTGGTTCTTCATTGCCTTTAGCATCTTCATCAAGTTCGTTTGTACTTGGCTTTTCGTTGTTGTCAACTTCGTCACCAGTTGATGTACCTGTTCCGTCTGTTTGTGTACCTTGATCAATCTTGTCTGTATCTGGTGTTTGTGTTTCTGCATCTTTACTTGGTGTCTTTGTTTCTAATGCAGCCAATACACCTTCCCAGTACTTAACTTCGCCATTTGCTACACTCAAACTTGCATTCTTATCTTGTAATGCTTTTTGAGCTTCATCAAGAGCTGCTTGTGCTTCGTTCAATTTATCAGAAGCTTGTTCAAATGCTACAACATATTCATCTTCCTTAGCTGCTAAAGCTTCTAAGTCTTGTAACTTAGCTTTATCAGTTAAGTATGTTTCTTTAGCTGTTTCATAAGCTGCTTTAGCTGCATCTTCTTTTTGTTGTGCTTCGTTAAATGCAGCTTCAGCTTTAGCTACTGCATCTTGTGCACTAGCTAATTCTTTTTGATATTCAGCTAATGTAGCACTTGCTGCTTCATAATCTTTGATTGCTTGTGTATTTGCCAAAGCATCCTTAAAGTCTGCATTCTTCTTTTCAGTATCTGCTAATGTATTCTTAGCATTTGTTAAAGCTTCATTTGCAGAATCTAATGCTGCTTGTGCTTCATCCACTGCTGCTTGTGCTGCTGCAACATCTTCGTCATCAGCAAAATTGTTTTGTGCTTTCAAGTCATTGTACTTAGCTTGATCTGCAGCTAATTTATCCTTATCTGCAGCCAACTTGTCTTGTACACTTGCTAATTCAGCTTGGCTCTTTTCTAATGCAGCTTTACCTGCTTCAAGAGCTGCTTGTGCTTCAGCATTGCTCTTAGCTGCTGCTTTTTCTTTTGTTTGTGCTGCAGCTGTTGACATCTTAGCAATTGCTAATGCAGCATTTGCTTTTGTTAAAGTTTCTTCAGCTTTTGTTTGCTTAGCACGGCTTCACCATAAACATCTAATGCAGAATCAATAGCCTTTTGAGCTTCTGCAACTGCATCTTGTGCTTGACCTAAGCGAACTTTCATAGCTGCAATACCTTTCTTCAAGTTATTTAAGTGTTCACTTGAAGAAGTATCCTTTTCGTCTACAAGGAATTGTTGCCATTGAGCAATCTTATTTTCCCATCCCTTAACAGTAGCTCTTGCTGCATCGCCAGCTTTTTGAGTTTCTTCTAATGCTGCCTTATCTTTATCTGCTTGTGCAGTAGCATCTTTCAATGCCGTTTGTGCAGCACCAACATTTGTTTGAGCAGCTGCTTCTGCTTCTTTTGCTTTCTTCAAAGCATCAACTGCTTGAGTTTCTGTTTCAGCAGCTTGGCGAGCTGTTTCTACTAAGTTATTTACAGTTGTTTGAGCTTCCTTTACAACTTGTTGTAAGTTTGCTTCATCTTCTGTGTCTTTTTGGATTGCAGCTTGATCTGAAACGATGTCATCTGCTGCTTTTGCAGTATTTTGTGCTGCAGTTGCTTGATCAGCAGCTGGTTTTAAGTCATCAACAGTTTTTTGTTGTGCATCAACCTTTTCTTGGGCAGCGTTTTCATTTGCGACTGCAGTATTTTCTGCTTCTCTAGCAACTTCTGTGTTATCTTGTGCTTTATCAACATCATCTCTTGCGTTATCTAAAGCTGCACTATCTTCTTTAACTTTGTCTGTTGCGGCTGGAATATCTTTCTTTGCTTGAAGTGAAGCATCTAAGTCTTTTTGAGCAGATGCTTCAACATCTTTTGCATCGTTACGAACAGTAGTTGCATCTTCTACATTCTTTGTAGCTTCTGTAACTTCACCTTGTGCCTTATCTTGAGTAGCTTTATCATCCTTTAAAGATTCTGTTGCTGTTTCTTTTGTAAGGCCTTGGTTTTCTGTTTGTGTTGCTGCATCAGCCTTGTTTGTTGTTTCTGTTGCTTCTGTTGTTGCATCATTTTGGCCTGGTGCTACTTCTGTTGTTTGTGCTTCAGTATTTGTTGTAACTGTATCAGCACTAGCAGCTTGGCCTCCAGCAAATGTCAAACCTGTTGCTAATAAGACAGATGCTAACCCCACCTTTAATTTTACTAGACCGTATTTGAGAGTTCTCTCTGCACTACGCTCTGCTATCATTTTTTTATTATTCTTAGAAAACATATAATTTATCCCTCCTAATCGGAATGTTATATGGTACCTATATAACACCCTAATTCTACCCCCACGCTATTTTGTCAATATCATTTATACATAAATATTTCGTGATAGTTTTTTGAATTTTTTGTGAAGTTTAATTAAAAAATCGTACAATTATCTCTATACGATAAATGTACGATCTTTATTTGGGATAACTTACAATACGCAAGTCACCGTTTACATATTCAGCTATGTATATTTCACTTAAATCTTTATAACCTATTTTGTTCAATTTACCTATTAACCATTCTTCATCTTGGTTAATAAGTTCCAATACATCAACATTTAACTGTCCATCACTTATAAGCGGATAACGAACATGATCTTTATCACTAAATTCAATAACTGTTAGCTGCCCATTTTGTTCTAAGATTCCACTTTTTACTTTAGCAACTTCATAAATCCCTTTATTTCTTAACTTGAACATTAAATCATTTGCTGATATCCCATGTTTTAAACATTCTTCTACTCTAATTTTGCCATTTTTAATTAAAGTTACCGGTTGTCCATCAATGATATTACGAATAAAGCGATTATGATCTTTAAAGAACTTTAGAGTTAATACAATTATAGTCCAAACAATCAGAACCATAACAAACTGTAAAATAGTGATATTTTCATTGTATATTACTCCTCCAATAATTCCACCAAGTACATAATTTTGAACAGCATCTAAAGCAGTCGAAGGTGCTAAATTTCCTTTACCTGTTAGATTTATTTGTAGAATAAATACCAATAGCCCCAATACAAATTTAATAATAATTGGTAAATAGTAATCCATCCTGTTCTTCACCTCTATCTATGTATCTTAACTTTCTGATTTATAAGATGTGTCCGAACAAGTACATAATTAGTTTGATCAGAACTTAAATTGACTTTATAAAATTTTTTATTAATTTTCACAATTATCCCATCTGATAATCCACGTGCGTTAATAGCAACTTGATCTTTTTTAACATGATATTCCTCAGAAATAGATTTCAAAAAAGTTGTTGCTTCTGCAGCTTGAACACTTGTATTTCTGCCATTTTGATATTCAGTAAAGTTTATTCCTGCCATAAAAAGTAATATCAGTGCCATGATAATACTTAAATCACGATATTTAGTTTGAAATTTATCTTTTATATACAAAATTGTCGCTACAATTAGAACTAAAAAGATAATTACAACAATTCCATATTGGACAAATTGTGCTACATTATTTTGTTCCTGAAGATATGTTAATGTATAAAAGTCCATAAATTCACCCGTCTCAACATAAATTATGACAATTATAGCTATTACCAAATAGAAATTCAAGCACCTAAAAAAGAGATGAGAAGAAAAAATCTTCTCACCTCTTTTGGTTTAACTTTTCGAAATCATTGTAGCATACATAACTCAAAAAGTCTAAGTAATAAATAACGTTAACTATTATTTAGATGTTTTATATCCATCGCTAGATTGGACATCTTTCCAGTATGCTTCATAAATACTCTTCAAAGTATTCATGTTAACACTACTTTTATCACTAGCAAGATTTGGGAAAGCTACAACCACTACTACTTGTGGATCATCATAAGGAGCATAACTAATAGCACTTAATGTGATTGTATCAGTATTCTTATAAACAGTTTCAGCAGTACCTGTTTTAGCTGCAATGGCTGGATTAATATCCTTCATTGCTGTACCAGTTGCATATTGACTAGTTCCGTGTACTACTTTATACATACCACTGTGAATAATATCCCAATAAGAATCTGGAACATCTATCACGCCCGTGATATTAGGCTTAACTTCATATTTTACAGCACCCATCTTACCATCTTTGCCATTTGCTCTGATTGATTGTAGTAAATGTGGTTGAATTTTATAACCTTTATTAGCCAAAATGGAAGCGTATTGGGCTAATTGAATTGTTGTGTAAGAATCATAGTTCCCATAAGAAAGGTCAAGGGCACTACCAATATATTTAGCTGTACTCTTACCTTCCAATCCAGAAACTTCACCAGGTAAATCAATCCCTGTTCTTACACCCAAGCCAAACTCATTAAAGTTATTTCTTAATTTCTTAAAAATTGAGGTTGGCATAGTTAAGGTTGCACCATAACTATACTTAAATCCTGCTTCCTTCATAGCAAGTTGCATCATGTACGAGTTAGAAGAAACCATCAAAGCATCAGAAGCAGTTAAAGCCACATTAGCTCCACCACTCTTATTAAACCATGACCCCTTGACTGGCGTATCTTTAACTTTGATTGGCATATCAGTCAACACATTATTATCAGGTGTAATAACGCCTGACTTCAAAGCTCCAATAATCATAGCTGGCTTAACAACCGACCCCATAGTAATAGATTGATTAATTGCCCCAGCAGGATCAACAGTTGTCTTACCTGTGTTAGGGTCACGATAAACACCGGCCATACCATAAATGCCACCAGTATGTGGATTAATCGCTACTGCATAACCACCATTTGAATAACCACCTAATCCAGCAACTGCGCTATCCATTATTTTTTGCATATCTTGTTGGAATTTAGCATTAATTGTTAGCTGAACATCATCACCGGCTTGTCCACCATATTGTTCAACTTCTTTAGTGATTTTACCGTTTTGAGTAAATACTTTGGTGGTTTTCTTAGTACCCTTTAGGACATCCTGATATTGTTTTTCTAAATAACTTGAACCAACACTATCATTTCTTGAATATCCTTGAGCTAAGAAAGTATTAATAGAATCATCTGGCAAACCTTGTTTTTCAGTTGTTACAGTCCCAGCTAAATTCTTTATCGATGTTCCATCTGGGTAACTACGTGTCCAATCTGTTCCAATCTTTATTCCAGGCATTGAAGAAAGATTTTCCCCAACTTCAGCCATTTCAGTATCGCTAACACCACTAGTCTTAATATAAACACTTGATAGAGAATAAGCACCACTCATCTTGTTATAAACGATTGCTGCTTCTTTTTCCTTATTAGTCATATCAGAAACTAGACCATGCTTTCTAACATAAGTGATCATTAGACGATTCAACTCACTACTATCTAAACTATCAGCATTTTTAATATGCTTTTTTACAGCATCATAATTCTTTACATTAGCTAGATAATATTCAGCCTTCATCCCACTCGTTAATGAATCTGTTTTGATAGATACAAATTTTACCAATTCATCAGCAATTGCTCTCATTTTTTGATTCGTAACGCCAAGGGGTTTTGTATAGGTAATTGCTCTTGAAGAATTATTACCAACAATTAACTTACCTGTTGAATCATACATCATCCCACGTTGAACATTAGTGGTTTCAGTATAAGTATCATTATTTGCTGCTTCACTTGAAAATTTCTGTCCATTAACAATTTGTAAATATGCTAACTGAGCAATCAATGCTGCAAATAATAAAAATACAATAACAAAGAGAAAATTTAATCTAAACGGAATTAATGAATTTTGATTACTATTCCGTCTATTTCTCCGTGAACTGCGTAAAAATTTCACTTTAATTTCTCCTATCTATTTTGGAAAAAATTGCGACTAACAAATATAATTCCAAAAGTTTAACCTTACTATGATAATTATATTTAAATCCATTCTCTATCCTACCATACTATCACAATTTTGGGCATAAATTCCGTTAAAATTTTCTAAAAGGTTAAGATATTACTTACTATCTTTTACCTACTCTTTACCTATGATATTCTATAGATATTATATTCTTTAACAGAAAGGATTCTTTTTTATCATGTGGATTAAAATGAAATCTTTTATAAATAATAAATATCCATTTTTACTTAGCTTTTTTGGCCCTATTGTCATAATGTTAGCCTATTTTATTGCTCGTCACATGTATCCATTTGGTTCTAATACAATTCTAACTGTTGACCTAGGACAGCAATATGTAGACTTCTTTGCTTTTTTCAGAGAAACCTTACTTCATCATCCTGGGAGTTTCTTCTACTCTTTCTCAAAAGCTATTGGTGGTGAAATGATTGGAGAATGGGCTTATTATCTACTTAGTCCATTTAATTTATTATTCATCTTTTTCCCCGGTAAATCGATTGCCGTTGGAGTCTTAGTCGTTACTCTCTTGAAATATGGTTTTTGTGGCCTATCTTTTGCGTATCTTTTATCTAAAAGAAAATTGCAAAAAGGTTGGATGATCCCCACATTTTCAATTAGTTATGCTTTAATGGCGTGGAATGTTGTTAACCAACTTAATTTATTATGGATGGATGCGGCTATTTTACTTCCTCTAATTATTGCTAGTTTCTATGATTTAATGGAAAAACGTAAGATGAAGGCCTATCCTCTTTTACTTGCATTGATGCTTATAGATAATTATTACATGGCATATATGGTGTGTATCTTCCTAGTTTTATTCTTTATTTGGTACCAGATAACATATACTACCAAATTCAAGGAATTTCTATCTAGAACTTGGTTATTTGCAAGTCGATCAATTCTAGCAGGGGGCATTGCTGCTGTTATTTTAATTCCTACTGCGATAACCCTTACTAGCAGTAAAGGCCAATACACAGAAAGCTCGATTCAAGCTAAATTAGAATATAATCCACTCAAAATGTTATCAAAATTAACGATTGGTTCATTTAATTTTGATCAAATGCCATCTGGGTTTCCTAATATTTTTATTGGTAGTCTTGCATTGTTTGCCTTTATTTTGTACTTCTTTAATCGTCAAAATACAATCAAATCCAGAATAAGTGCATTTTTAATCAGTATTTTCTTTACAGTTTCAATGTGCTTTGAACCACTAGATTTATTTTGGCATGGAATGCAATTTCCGGTTTGGTATCCATATAGATTTACCTTTATTGTAAGTTTTTGGATGCTTTTCTTGGGAAGTCAAGGTATCACTAATTTCATTGTTAATGTTAAGCCATGGAAAATTTTCCTTTTATTCTTCATAGAAGTCGGTATTATTTCCTATGTATGGATTAATGTTAAAAAATTCAACTATGCTACTACTGAGACTTTAATTTTTTCTGCTACCTTTGCATTTTTAGTCTTACTACTTTTAAGTATTAATAGTACTAATGACAGAAGCATCATTAAGTTTCTGTTACTTTTCCTAGTAGCCGTATCTGAAATGTCTGCCAATATGATTTTTTCTCTGAATAATATTAGCTATTTATCCAAACGCGAATTTGCAGATCCAACAACTGCACTTACTGCTGATAGTTCTTGGCTACATCGCCATGATTCTAGCTTTTATAGAACTGCTCAAATTTATTCTAGAACTAAAAATGATGGTATAACACATAATCTCAATGCTGGCGCATATTTCAGTTCTGCTCTAGAAAAGAATATCCCAGATTTTTATGGTATGATTGGTCAACCGGATGGTGATAACTATGTTACTTATTCTAATGGTAGTTTGATAACTGATGGTTTACTTGATATGAAATATGCTATTGCTCCTAAAAATAATAATGAAGTTACTGAAGGTAGCAGTCACGGTTATCCTTTAATCCAAACTTCAGAGCGTAGTGATTTAAGCTCATATCAACTACTAAAAAATAATCCTCGTACTTCAATTTATCAAAATCCATATGCTACAAGTATTGGTTATAGTGCAGGATCTACTATTTCGAAGATGCAACGCTTATTTGACAATCCTGTTATTTATCAATCTAATTGGCTCAACGCTGCATCTAGTTCAATGCCTGGAACAACTTATTTTACGGCCATAAACTTTAATAAAGTTATTTTTACTAATACAGCAGAAAAAACAACTTTAACCAACTCAGATTTTAAGAAAATTGATAAAAGTAAGGATGCAAGTATTACTTTTGAATTCATTCCGACAACCAATAATTCTTATTATCTTACATTAGGCACTTCACTTGATAATGACAATGTCGAGTTTCTAATTAATGATCGCGTACTTCATAATTACTCTACTTTTAGACATACAACTCTTGTGAATGTTGCAAATAATGATAAAGGTAAAAAAATCTCTATTACTGCTAAATTTAAAAAGGATAATCTTTGGTTGAATAATTTTGTTCTATATCAACTAGATAATAATTTAGTAAAGCAAAAGTTAACTCAAATTAAGAAATATTCTTGGAAGATACAAGATTATTCATCAACTTCTTTAAATGGAACTATTAATATTGCTAAGTCAAATCAATGGTTTGCAACTACTATCCCTTATAATGATGGATGGAAAGCTTATATTGATGGAAAAGAAGTCCCTACTTATAAGATCCAACAAACATTTATTGGATTCCCTATTTCTAAGGGCAAGTATCAAGTAAAATTAACCTTTACTCCCCCATATCTTTATCAAGGACTTGTGGTATCAGTTATTTCATTGATGTTGCTATTTATTCCTGGAATGGTAAAAAGAAAAGTTCATAAATAATTAAAAAGACCAGTATATCTATCTTCATAAATGAAGAATTGATGTATTGGTCTTTTATTGTTTTTTATACTAAGATTTAGTATTTCATTAAAGCTAAAGTATCGTAACCTTTAATCTTGTCACGGCCATGTAGATCTTCTAATTCAATGATGAATGCACAACCTACAACAACACCACCAAGTTGTTCAACTAAGTCAATTGTTGCACCAATTGTACCACCAGTTGCTAATAAATCATCTGTAACTAAAACTTTTTGTCCTGGTTTAACTGCATCTTTGTGCATGTAAAGTGACGCCGTACCATATTCTAATGAGTAGTCAGCCTTAACGGTTTCACGAGGTAACTTACCTTTCTTACGTGCTGGAGCAAAGCCTACACCTAATTCATAAGCTACAGGACAACCAACGATAAAGCCACGTGCTTCTGGTCCAACAATCATTTCAACGCCCTTATCTTTAGCGAATTGAACAATGCGGTCAGTAGCTTGGCGATAAGCTTCACCATCTGCCATTAATGGAGAAATATCTCTAAATACAATTCCTTCTTCTGGATAATTTTCAATACTTGCAATATAGTTTCTTAAATCTAAAGCCATTAAAATTTCTCCTTTTCAGCTCTAATTATTTTCATCAAGATACTTTAATATCCACTTCTGTAAATCTGTTGATTTGCTGTATATTAGCGATTTTTGTGCTTTCATTTTTTGTAAATATGCTTGATATGAATTTGTATCTTCTAAATTATGCGGAGTTACATTTGTGTTTCCACTCATTAACCCATTTTCTATTTTAACAAATTTCGCTTCAAAAAACACATTAATCATAAAAACTAAAAGTTCGCGTTTTAGTTTTAAATAGTCCGCCAATTTCTGTAAATCTCTTCTTATATTTACATTAGTGTGTGTTTGCGAGAACTTATATAGTCTACCAAACTGTTCTCTAGTTGGCAAGCCATTTAAGTAAGTATTTTCTCTAGTATAACCAACAAAAATAAAATACTTAACAATTACTTTAGCAAGTAGAGACTTTAATTTTTCTATATTATCTGGGCAATCTACCACAATCAACGTATCACAATTTAATTTCTTATCATCGCTAAAATTATATAAATAAGCTTCACTATTATCAGCTAGATATGGCATTACTTGATTGTATAGTTTTTTATCAAAGAAGACATATGTTGCTTGTTGTTGAAACATTGACTTAGTTAGTTTATTTTTTCGTTGAATCTCAACAACTGTGCCAGTATTACTGTCATCCAACAAAATATCTTCTATCATAATTTGAAGATTAACCCTACTTTGCCAAACATTTTTTCCCAGAGTCCCTATCAAACGAACTGAATTTTCATTTCGCTCAATTTCAGAAATTTTTTTGCTACCAATTCCGAAATCCAGGGCATCCACTTGAGAGTTATTGGATTGCAATTGAAGTTTAAGATGATTTTTTTGTTGCCCAATCGCCTGAACTGTATTCACTTCGTAATCTTTGAATTCAAAAACAGGACGAGGATTATCTGTACCAAATGGTGCTAAAGCTTCTAATTGCGCCTCTAAATCCAAATTAACATCATCTAAATTAACAGGAATGACTTTTACTACCGGTTTTGTAGCATGTTCAATTCCTTGTTTCTTTCCTTCTTCATCAACAACTTGTTGTAAATCTGACAACTTCTCCCTATCTAAAGACAAGCCACAAGCCATATGATGTCCTCCAAATTTCATAAGAATATCTCGATGACTATCTAAAGCATCAAACATTTGAAATGCTTCAATGGATCTCCCTGAGCCTTTGGCAATGCCTGTTTTTTCATCAATGCTAAGAACTAAAGAAGGTTTGCCAGTCATATCGACCAACCTACTTGCCACGATACCCACTACACCTTCATGCCAGTTATTTCCAGCCACTACATTGACTAAATGATTTTCGGATTTATTAGCTAATTGTGCCACCGCTTCTTCAACGATTTTATTAACTTCTTCTTGCCTTTTTACATTTAATTGGTTAGTAGTTTTTGCTAACTCTTCAGCTCTTTCCTCATCTAAAGTCGTTAGTAATTCTACTCCTAAACTTCCATTTTCCATTCTTCCTAATGCATTTAAACGTGGAGCAAGTG
This sequence comes from Ligilactobacillus salivarius DSM 20555 = ATCC 11741, assembly GCF_001435955.1. Lineage (GTDB taxonomy): Bacteria > Bacillota > Bacilli > Lactobacillales > Lactobacillaceae > Ligilactobacillus > Ligilactobacillus salivarius. The sequence goes on from NZ_AYYT01000002.1 coordinate 57,654, forward strand.
TAAAACCAATTGTTTCTTCTGTAATTGTAGGGGCTTCTATTCCAGCTACTTTATATAAACTTTGTAATCCAGGACGCATTGTTTGTTGTAACAATTGCAAACCATACTTAACTAAGATTCTATTTTCGCCAGTTAACGAAACCAAATCAGCTACTGTTCCTAAAGCAACTAAATCTAGCACATCTTGTGGCAATTCTTCTAGTAAAGCAGCTGCCACCTTAAAAGCCACACCTACTCCAGATAATTCGCCAAAAGGATAATCGCCTTCAGGATGACGAGGATGGATAATCGCGTATGCATCTGGCAATGTTTCAGGTAACTCATGATGATCTGTTACGACTACATCTACTCCATGTTGATTTGCATAATCAATGGCTTCATGTCCAGCTACCCCATTATCCACGGTTACAATTAAACTAACACCCTCATCAATCAAACGCTTATAGACTTCCACATTGGGACCATAGCCATCTTTAAATCTATCAGGTATATAATATTCAACTTCTGCTCCTAATTCTTCAAGAGTTTCGTACATAAGGGCAGTACTTGTGATTCCATCAACATCATAGTCTCCATAAATGACTATTTTTTCACCATTCATAATTGCTTGTTGAATTCTATCTACACCTAGTTCCATATCATGCATAAAATTAGGATCGTACAATCCACGAGCATCTGGATCTAAAAAATTGTTAATAGCTTCAAGAGAATCGTATCCTCTTTCCATTAATATTTGTAAAACTATCTTAGGAAAACCTGTTTCTTCAATTAATTCATCAAGATGTTCATTTTCTGATAATTCAATTTCTTGCCATTCTTTTTTAGCATCAATCAAGAGTTTTTCCTCATTTCTTGTTAAAAATACCACCTGTTAAATAATCAGCCATATGTGGGAAGACTTCATATAAGTGATGAGCAACTTCCATGTAATATGGTAAATTCACTTCACGTCGACTAGTTCCAATCTTTGAAACAATTTTATAAGCTACTTCCTCTGGGTCTAAAACTATATTTCCTAGAGAATTTAGGTAATTATGTGTTTTATCTGCTTTATCAAAGAATTCCGTCCTGATAGGTCCAGGATTTACCGTCATTACTGAAATTCCCAATGGTTTCAATTCCAAACGTAGAGCATTAGAAAAGCCTAGCACTGCAAATTTAGTTGCAGAATAGACAGTAGATTTAGGTGTAGCCATTTTGCCAGCCATAGAAGCAATATTAATTATTGCACCTACTTGTCTTTCGGCCATTTTTGTAGCTACATATTTAGTAGCATACATTAATCCTAAAACATTTACTCTGAACATCGCTTCTGCTCTATCCATATCAAAGTCAAGGAAGTCTTCCATTAATCCAAAGCCAGCATTATTAATTAAAACTGAGACAGGTCCCACTTCTTCCTCTACCTCATTAACAACTTTTTCTACTTCTTCTGGCTTAGAGATATCTAGTTGATATGCATATGCTAATCTCTTAGATAAATTTTGACAATTTTCTACAACTACATCCAACTTTTCTTTACGACGTGCACAAGCTACAACTATTGCACCCTTTTTAGCTACTTGATAAGCTATTTGTTCACCTAAACCACCTGATGCTCCAGTTATTAACACAACTTTATTAGTTAAGTCTTTTAAACTTTTATAATTTTTCATTGCTCATCGTCCTTTCTTTCAGGAAAAGGAATATTAAAGGTATCAAAATCTTTAACAACCTTAGTATTTGGGAATACTTTCTTAGCTTCTTTTTCTAAAACTTTCACCATCTTGCCCACATAACGAGCTGAAATATGAGTTAACAATAATTGTTTTACCCCTACTTCTTTAGCTAAAGTAGCAGCTTGAACACAAGTTGAGTGATGATAATTACGTGCTAATTTCCCTTCACCCTTACCAAAAGTACTTTCATGAACTAACACCTCTGCATCTTTAGCAAGTAATTTCAAGTTAGGTGTCTGTCTTGTGTCACCTAAAATTGTTACAATTCGGCCTTTCTTAGCTTTACCTATAAAGTCCTTACCATCTATAGTTCTACCATCTTCAAGTGTGACTACTTCTCCAGCTTTAAGGCGACCATAGATTGGTCCAGATGGAACTTTAGCTTCTCTAAGTTTTTCAACTTGTAATTCACCTGGATAATCCTTTTCTTCAATTCTGTAGCCCCAACATTCAATACGATGATCTAATTTATAAGCATAAACTTTAAATCGATCATTTTCTAAAAGTAAACCTTCTTCTTCAAGTTCTACGAAATTTAATTCATATGATAATTTTGTTTGACTAACTTTTAAACTAATATTAACAAAATCAGAAATTCCTTTAGGTCCATAAATTGTTAATGGTCCCATTTTTTCGCCGCCTTGGAATGAACGACTACTCAAAAAGCCAGGTAATCCAAAAATATGATCACCATGCATATGAGTTATAAATATTTTATCAATCTTACGTGGACGAATTGTTGTGTTTAAAATTTGATGTTGTGTTCCTTCACCTACATCAAACAACCAAATCTTTTTAATCTCATCCAATAACTTTAATGCAACTGCTGATACATTCCTACTCTTAGAAGGTGATCCAGCACCTGTTCCTAAAAATTCTAATTCCATTTATCTTTCATCCTTATCATTAACTAATTAGACAGTATCTTCTTAATTCTATCATTAATGAGTATCAATTTAAAGTTTCTCAAAATTTTTCAAAATATCTTATAATAGATAATATACTTTACTGTTAAACTAGAGGGGAATTAATATGCGTATAATAGACTTCATTACTGCTACCGATTTCTTAAATCCTAAATTAGTTATTACTCAAGAATTTGATCATAAAAATATTATCTCTGGAAAAGTCACTGTAAAAGATGCTAATACAATCCTTATTTCTCCTTCTCCAGAACTAGTTACCCTTTCTGAATTATTAAGCATTTTAAAAAAATATCCTAAAAAGGCTAAATTAAGGGTTAGAGATGTTGAGAAAGAAAATTATACTCTCCCACTTATGTCATTTAAAATTTCCCAATCTGAATTAGAATTGGCATATAAACCTTTATATCTACTGCAAAAAAATAATAAAGAAACTCAGTAATATTTTTATATTGTAGAGGATAAATAATTCGTGTTATACTTATTTTGTACAATTTATTAAAGGTTGGTGAATACTATGATGTTATTTGGACACATTCTATTCGGTACAATGGCTCTTATCGGTGCATTTCTTTTAGAAGTTGGTTTCCGTAAAGATTTCCAAGAATTAAATCTAATTCAACGTTTAGGCATTATTTTTACAATCGTTGGTATGTTTGCAACTGTTGCTATGGGTATTTACCTAGCAGGCAACGTATTATCAGCTGCATTTGTTGCAGTTATTGGAATCTTATTAGTAGGATTTCTTGTTGTACCAAGCAAAGCTAAAAACTAAAAAATTTTTTTCGACAATCCTTGCATTTCATAAGGATTGTTTTTTTATTGCAAAAAATACCCTATAACTGTCAGCTTTTATCTAACAATTATAGAGTATGTAAGATTTTATTTAACTATTTTTTTAGCAACAAAACTGCCATAATATTCCAAGCCATGTGGATTAGGATGAACATTATCATTATAGAACCAATCAGCATGATTTTGGCTATAGCTAAACCAATCAATTATATGTAAATTCTTATATTTCTTGCTAGCTGATGCCAAATCTTGATTTACTTGATCTTGCCAACGTCTTGTTGGTACATGAACATTAATCCAATATACTTGGCGATCTTTACCAGCAGCATCCATAATATCTTGAATTTCATGTCCCATAAAAGCACCATTTGTTCCTTCACTTATCAACACTGTCTGTTCCAATTTTCCAGTTTGTGCTAATTGTTGTACTATCTTTGCTGCTTCAGCTGACTGTCTACCAACTTTAGCATCGATATACATATTAGGGAAAATTTCCTGTAATGAACTAGCTCCATCAGCTAATACAGAATCTCCTACTGCTGTAATCTTCATATTTCTTGCCTTATCAGCTTGAGCGGCAGTTAACTGATACTTCTTCACTTCAGAACTCGAAGATGAGGAAACTTGTTCAGTTGATTGCTTTTTACCACTCTTTAACTCAGAATTTCTCTTTTTAACTTTGGCGTTGTTTTCTTTAATTTGTTTTGCCAAAGCATTATCCTGTGGTTTCTTAGTTGGCTGTTGCACTAAACCAGCACCAGCAATCAAAAATACAATTGCTCCCACAGCTACACCAATTTTGGAATTTAAATGTGATTTATCTCGTTTAAAGACTTGTTTAACTTTGATTAGAGTTTGACTGTAATCAAATTTTTTCAAAGGTATCTCAATATATCGATAAGATAATTCACTTATAGCAAGTATTATTGCTATTTCTATTAGTCCGTATAACCAAGGATGTGCAGCAATATTCTTAACTTTTGACTCAAAGAAAACCATCACTGGATACTGATAAATATAAATTCCATAACTACGCTTACCTATCCATGTAAAAACTGGATTAGTAAACCAGGTATTCATATTAGCTCCCGGATGTGCTACTGTTGCGACAAGTATTGCAGAGATTATTGAAAATAAGTACATCCCACCATGATATACAAAAGCTTTTTCACCATTCATTTTAAAGAATGATAATATTACTAATAAAGCACACACAATACCTGTTATGTTAAGAATTCGTCGACTCTCATTAGGAAGCTTTTGACTTAACTTGCTACTTGGCCAAACAATTGCTAAAGCTGCACCTATTAATATCGAAAATACACGTGTATCTGTTCCGTAGTAAACACGTGAAGGATCACTACCTACCTTAAATAAAAGCATCATTTCTAAAGCTGATAGTAAACTCAATCCTATTAACAGAAAGAATCTAACATTTTTCTTAGGTAAGTATTTACACATTAATATAATCAATAAAGGCCAAAACAAATAGAATTGTCCTTCAATAGATAACGACCATAAATGTGTAAAAGGAGACTGAATCGCAAATTTATCAAAATATGATTGACCCGTATGAATTTGATACCAATTATATATTGATGTCAAATTTGTCAGAAAAACCATTCGAATATGAGCCAATAACTCTTTTTGAAACAAAGTTATATACGCTATCGTTCCAACTAACATTGTTATCAATCCTGGATACAACCTTTTCATACGCCTAATATAAAAAGCTTTGACATCAATTTTTCGATTTTGTTCCCATTCTTGTAACAACAAATCAGTTATTAAATATCCAGAAATAACGAAGAATATAGAAACTCCCATCAAGCCGCCTTGCATTGCGTAAGGAAACAAATGATAGAAAATAACTGCAATAACTGCCAGCGTTCGAATACCGTCAAATCCCGTAATGTATCGGCTTCTTTTTAATCTTCTCATTTTTCCATTACCCCTACTTAAGCATGATTATTATTCTACAAATTCAAAAGTAAAGTCTTCGATTCTTACCAAATCTCCACCTTTAGCACCACGTTCGCGTAGGGCATCATCTACACCCATTCCACGCAATTGACGAGCAAATCTCATTAAACTTTCATCATGGTTAAAGTTAGTCATCTTAAATAGACGTTCCAATTTTTCACCTGAAAGTACCCAAGTTGCATCAGAATCACGTGTAATCTTGAATGCTGGTTCATCTTCTTTAAAGGTGTAAACCTTGCTTGATTGTTCTTTTTCTGCCAATGTTTCAAACTTAGGAGTAGATTCTAGTACATCAGCTGTTCTATGTGTTAACTCTTTCAACCCTTGGTGAGTTAGGGAAGATATTTCCATAACTTCTGGCACTTGTTTTAAAGTCTTATCCTTAGCTAACTTAACTTTGAATTCTGCCAAATTTTTAGCACTGTCTGGCATATCCATCTTACTTGCTACTACGATTTGTGGTCTATCAAGTAAAGTTGGATCATATACCTTCAATTCTTCATTAATTTTGACAAAATCATCATATGGATCTCTACCTTCTACACCTGACATATCAATCAAATGCAAAATAACACGAGTTCTTTCAACATGACGTAAGAACTGAATACCTAAACCTACACCTTGAGAAGCCCCTTCAATTAACCCAGGTAAGTCAGCCATAACATAGTCTCTACCATCATCTAGACGAACCATACCCAAATTAGGAACCAAAGTTGTAAAGTGATATTCAGCAATTTTTGGCTTAGCACTTGTTACAACTGAAAGTAAAGTAGATTTACCAACAGAAGGGAAACCTACTAAACCAACATCCGCTAACACTTTAAGTTCTAGTTTTAATTTTCTTTCTTCACCAGGTTCACCATTTTCAGCAATTTCTGGAGCTGGATTTTTAGGACTAGCAAACTTAATATTGCCACGACCACCACGGCCACCTTTAGCTACAACTAATTCATCGTCTGCTTCAACTAAGTCACCTAACAATTCTCCAGTTTCAGCATCTGTAACTGTTGTACCTTGAGGAACACTAATATAAGTATCGTCTGCACCACGACCATACATTCCCTTGATCATGCCGTTTTGACCAGGTTTTGCTTTAAAAATACGGTGATATCTAAAATCCATTAATGTACGTAAACCTTGGTCTACTTTTAAAATAATGCTTCCGCCTTTACCACCGTCACCACCAGCAGGTCCACCATTAGGAACATACTTTTCACGGCGGAAAGCAACCATACCGTCGCCACCTTTTCCGGCTTTTACTTCAATTTTTATTTGATCTACAAACATTTATTTAATCGCCTTTCCTTATATATCTAACTATATTGCATATTTATTATTCTATTTCATCAATAAGTTAATCAACCTTAAATATACCAATTATCTTCTCTTAGGTCAAAGCATTTTCTAACTTTGGTTTTTCAAGCTTAACTTAATTGTCTGAGCCACTTTTTTAGAAATACCTAAGCTTTCCAAATCCTCTACTGAAGCTGCAGAAATATTCTTCAGGGAACCATAATTTCTTAATAACTTAATTCTCGTTTTAGGACCTACTCCTTGAATTCTTTCTAAACGTGAAGCTAATGAATTTTTTGACCGAACTTGGCGATGGAAAGTAATCGCAAATCTATGAACTTCATCTTGAATTCTTTGTAGTAGATAAAAGCCTTCACTTTTAGGATCTAAACCAATCTTCTCATCATTTTCCGTCATTAAATCAGCAGTTTTATGACGATCATTTTTTACCATTCCTGCTACAGGAATATCAATACCTAATTGATTATGTAAAACATCAACAGCAGCATTAATTTGAATACTTGCACCATCCATTAATATTAAATCAGGTAAATTGGCTTTTTCTTTCAAAAGTCTACTATATCTACGATAAATAACTTCTCTTGTACTAGCAGCTTCATCAGCATGGTCAACATTTTTTAACTTATATTTTCGATATTCTGTTTTTTCTGGTCTTCCATCAATGAAACAAACCATCGCGGATACTAAGTCTTCTCCTTGTAAATGAGAATGATCAAATGCTTCAATTCTATGACCATTAGGCAATCCTAACGCGTCTGTTATTTCATTCATAGCCCCTGTTGTCTTTCTTTCATCCAATTCAAGTAAACGGAATTTTTCTTCCAACACTAACTTAGCATTTTTCTGTGCCATTTCTAGTAAATCACGCTTTTGTCCTCGTTGTGGTGTTTTAACTGGAATACCTAAAATTTCACTTAATGTTTCTTTATCCATCCCTGAAGGAATTAAAATTTCTTTAGGTAAAATACGGTTTTTTTGATTATAAAACTGTAAAATAAAAGATTCTAGCTCAGCTTCAGGCGTGTCTATACATGGAAATAGTCGTTTTTCACGTTTCATCAAACGTGCTTGTCTAATAGAGAAAATTTGTAAAGATAACCAACCTTTATTCATGTAAAAAGCAAATAAATCACGCGGTGTATTATCATTACTAATGATTTTTTGTTTTTCAACTGTCATTTCAACATAGTGAATTTGATCTCTTATTTCAGCTGCCCTTTCAAACTCTAAATTCTCGGATGCAGTTTCCATTTTTTGTTCAAGTTCTTTTTTTATTTTACTTACATTTCCATTTAAAAACGACTTTATCTTTTTGATTTGCTTTTCATACTCGGATTGTGGAACTTCTTTAAAACAAGCACCCAAGCATTGTCCCATATGATAGTACAAACATGGTCGTTTTTGATATCCATTACAGCGTCTTAAAGGATACACCTTTTGCAGTAACTGTAATGTTTCTGTTGCAGCATAGACATTGGGATAAGGGCCAAAATAATAGCCACCATCCTTTTTAACTTGACTGACAATTTTTAATTGTGGGTCTTTTTCATGAGTTATCTTAATATACGGATACCCAGTTCCCCTTTTTAGCTTAATGTTATAGTAAGGCTTATGTTTTTGAATTAAAGTAATTTCTAACAAAAATGCTTCCTTATCAGTTGAAGTGATAATTGTTTCAAAATCCCTTATTTCAGACACTAATTTAGCTGTTTTTCCTTCATGACTACTTTTAAAATATGAACGTACGCGATTTTTTAAATTTTTGGCTTTACCTACATAAATAATTCTACTATTAATATCTTTCATCATGTAACAGCCAGGCAAATCTGGTAATAGTTTTAATTTGTTTTCAATATGTTGTGTCGCCATAGTTACGTCCTTTCTCTAATATTCTAGTCTTAATTATACTATTTATATCTAGCAAAACCAATTGTCATACTCACATCTTGAATCGCATTTTGAAAACGTTTATAATTAAAGCAAATATTTATTGAGGTGATTATATTATGGATATTGTACTTTTAGACGGTTACTCTCTAAACGCTGATTTAACTTGGAGCAAACTATCCAACTTAGGCAATTGCACTTTTTACGATCAAACACCTGTAGATGATACTGAAGAGATTCTTAAACGTATTGACAATGCTGAAATTGTAATTACGCATAAAACACCATTAAGAAGTGAAGTTTTAAAACAAGTTCCCAACTTAAAATATATTGGTATCATGGGAACTGGGTATGATGTCGTAGATATTGAGAGTGCCCACCAACATAATATAATTGTAACCAATGTTCCTACATACGGTACTGATGCAGTTGCTCAATTCACATTTTCTCTTCTACTAGAAGTAACTGGTCAAGTTGGCTTACATAATCAACTGATTCATGAAGGAAAATGGTCAAAAATTCCTGATTTTACATTTTGGGACAAACCTCTCTATGAATTAAAAGGTAAGACATTAGGATTAATTGGTTACGGTCGTATCGCACAAAAAGTAGCTGAATTAGGTCATGCTTTCTCAATGAATGTTATCTTTTATAATCATCGTCCTAAAGAGGTTAACGTTCCCTGGATTAAGCAAGTTTCTTTAGATGAACTTCTAAAAAAATCAGATGTTATTAGTTTACACGTTATTCAAACACCTGACACAATTAATCTAATTAATAAAGAAACAATCTCTAAAATGAAAAAGAACGTCATTATTCTAAACACAGCTAGAGGAAAGCTAATCAATGAAACTGATATAGCTGAGGCATTAAATAATGATCGCATTTATGCTTTAGCAACTGATGTAGTCTCCAAAGAACCAATTTCAGAAGATAATCCTCTTTTAACTGCAAAAAATTGCTACATCACTCCACATATCGCATGGGCTCCTTTGGAAACTAGAGAAAGATTACTTGAGATTACAGTTAATAACTTGAAATGCTATTTGACAGGTACTCCTACCAACGTAATTTAAGCTCTAACTTGACAGTAGCTTAAAATTTTGATAACTTTCTAGGCAATAGATGTTAGCAATTTTTTGAGGAAGTGAATATTATGGGATTAAAGGTCAATCAACAACACAATTTAGAACAATTATTTGATAAATTTGCAACTATTGATCCTAAAAATCGAAAAGAAACTAAAACTGTTGAAAAAGAATCTAATAAAAAGAACCCAACAGAACAAAAATAATCGTTAAATATTTTAAAATCAGCAATTTTTGGATTGCTGATTTTTTATTATTTACAATAAAAAATGAGAACAACCTATTATTCAAGTTGTTCTCATTTTACATACGAATATTATCACCCGTACGGGGATCGAACCCGTAACTCCGCCTTGAGAGGGCGACGTCTTAACCAATTTGACCAACGGGCAATTAACTTACTCGTATAATATTACTCCTGAAAATAATCAAAATCAAGTCTTTTTTAGCATGATTTTTCAACAAATTACTTTTGATATTCAAATTGCAACTCTGAAACAGGAGCTAATCCTTCTCTAGTATAATAAGTAACCTTAATCTTACTTTCATTTACAGATACAATAGCGTAAGTTCCACCTAGTTTTTGATATTCTCCACGTGGGAACCACACACTCCCTGGATTCAAAAAGAGCGTACCATCAACATATTCAACTGCTAAGCGATGTGTATGACCATAAAAAACAAATTTAGCATTTTCTTGTTTAGCTAATAGTGCAAGTCTGTCTAATCCATAGTTAACTCCATACAGATGACCATGAGTTACTAAAATATTACCCTCTTCAGTTGCAACAACTTCTTTTTCTGGGTAGTCATAGTAATCACAATTTCCCTCAACAATTGTATAATCTGATACCCATTTTGAATTAGGGTCTAACTCACTATCGCCACAATGAATGAAGTAATCAACCTCATTACTATACTTATCTCTTAAGTCTGCCAATATATTCTTTTTAGAATGGCTATCACTAACTACTAAAATTTTCATTATTCTTCCCACCATTCATCAAATTTTGTTAGCAAATCTTTAATAGCATTTGCACGATGACTAACAGCATTCTTTTCATCTGCAGTTGTTTCACCAAAAGTTTTATCCAAAGGTGGGTAGAAGAATAATGGATCATAACCAAAACCACCCTTACCTCTTTCTTCTTCAACAATGTAGCCTTCTACATTTCCTTCAGCAATCAATGGATCTTTTACTGGACTAGTAATTACTAACGAACAATGAAAATGAGCTGTCCTCTTTTCAAAAGGTACACCTTCTAAATTGTGTAGTAATTTCTTTTTATTTGCTTCATCATCATGATCGCCAGCATATCTTGCAGAATAAATCCCAGGTTCTCCATTTAAATAATCAACTACAATCCCTGAATCATCAGCTAAAACTGGAATTTTATACAAATCCGTTAATGTTTGGGCTTTAATCAATGCATTCTCCGTAAAAGTCTTACCATTTTCATCAATTTCGGGTGTATTTTCCATATCTAGTAAAGTTTTTACTTCTATTCCCTTTTCACTAAATAATTTCTTGAACTCCCGTGCTTTTCCCGCATTTTTTGTTGCTATCAATATATGTTTAACCATTTTACCACCATCTATCTCTAGTTCTATCTATCTTTTATTATGCAAAACTCACACAAAAAATCAACTATCTTATTTAGACAGATACTTAATTTTCTAAAAAAGACTAAAAAGTTAAGTATAATTTAAGCTATTCAAATAAAAAGTGTGTATAATAAAATTATCAATTATTAAAGGAGCTAGGAAGAAAGTGGATGTCAAATTTTATTCAACAGCTGTGGAGCATAATAATTTAGGGACCACTCTTGGTAGTTCTATCTTAAGGGATGCTCTTCTACCTGATCTAGTTGGAACAGATAACACTATTCTTTACTGGGCAGGCAAACGTTTAGCTCGAAATTTTCCACTAGCTAAAGATGAAGATTTACCTGTATTTTTCGAGAAAGCTAATTGGGGGTACTTAAAAAGAGTAAAATCTAAGATGAATCGTCAAGTTTTCGAACTTTCAGGTCCAATAGTCGAAATTAGAAAAAAAATTAATTCTAAATGTGAATTTCTTTTAGAAGCAGGATTCATCGCAGAAACTATCCAAAATCAAAGCGGATTTACTTCAGAAGCTGTTATCGATACTGAAACATCTCGTGGAAATTCCGTTTTTATAACTGTTCAAGTTGATCAACGTGATCCTGTTGACTTAAATACTATTCCTGACAAGGATTTACTCAATCCATCTAGAGAGGAACTATAAAAAGAGAACCTAAAGTTTAGCGACTTTAGGTTCTCTTTTTATCTAATTAGATATATGCTTCAAGTTTCTTTTGTAATTGTTCTTTTGTGTGATAACCAACAATTGTATCTACAACTTGTCCATCTTTCTTAATAAGCATTGTTGGAATACTCATAATTCCAAATTTAGCTGCTGTTTCTTGATTTGCATCAACATCTACTTTAGAGAAGAATACTTTATCTCCCATTTCTTCAGCTAATTGTTCGATAACAGGAGATTGCATACGACAAGGACCACACCATGTTGCCCAAAAGTCTGTAAATGTTACTCCATTATTTGTTTTTTCATCAAATGTTTGATCTGTTAATTCTGTAACCATTCAAATCACCTTCTACTTTCTTTTCGTAAGTAAATAATATCATATACAACATAAAAATCAAGTTTTTTGCCTTACTTGAAATATACCACAGTTGCCCCATTGCCACCATTATTAGGACTTGCAAACTCAAAATTCTTAACTGCTTTATTTTGTTTGAGATAGTTAATGATACCTGTTCTCAACGCACCTGTCCCTTTACCATGAATAATAGTAACAGAGTTATAACCTGCTAAAACGGCAGCATCAATGTACCTATCAACTTTTACCATCGCATTTTCATAACGTTCACCACGTAAATCTAAAGTTGGTGAAACATGACTAGAACTAGATGATTTCAATACTGCCCCTGCTCGTTTAGGTTGAGTATCTTTAACCTTAATTTTTTCAAGGTCGCTTTCATCGATTTTCATCTTCAAAATACCCAATTGTACTTCCCAAGCATGGTTTCCTGCTTTACGCAACAGAACACCTCTTTGACCATATGAATTAACCATAACATCATCGTTAGGATGTAATTCTTGTTGTTGCTTAGCCTTACGTAACACTTTATTCTTCTTCAAATTAGTTTCTTGATGTAAAGCATTAACTCGCCCTTGAGCATCTATTAGACTGCCTTCTTCTATGTTAGAAGCAGCTGACATTTTCATCTTTCTAAGTTCAGAAATCAATTCGTCAGATTTTTTCTTAGTTTCTTCAACAATTTGATTAGCTCTTTCCTTAGCTTGTTCTAACATATTTTCTTTTTGACGTTCAAATTGATGGAAGTTAGTTTCTAAATCATGGTGCAATTCTTCAGCCTCACGCAAATATTTTCGATACATAATCTCTTTTTCTTCGGCATCATGTCTTTTAGCAACTAAATCTGAAATCATCTCATTTAGATCTTGACTATCTTGTGAAGTAAGTTGTCTAGCAGCCATAACAATCATTTTATCTAGTCCCAGTCTTTGAGAAATGTCAAAAGCATTACTACGACCTGGAATTCCAATTAATAAGCGATATGTTGGCTGTAATGTATTAGCATCAAATTCCATACTTGCATTAATAGTATTAGGTCTTTCAAAACCATAAGCCTTAAGCTCTGGATAGTGAGTTGTCGCAACTACATAACTTCCTTTAGCACCCACAGCATCTAAAATACTGATAGCCAAAGCTGCACCTTCTTGAGGGTCTGTTCCTGCACCTAATTCATCAAATAACACTAATGATTTTTCATCTATACCTTTCAATATTTCTACAATATTAGTCATATGTGAAGAAAATGTACTCAAGCTTTGTTCTATTGACTGTTCATCACCAATATCAGCAAATATATCGTCAAATATTCCAATTCTACTTTCTTCAAAAGCAGGTATATATAGCCCAGATTGCCCCATCAACTGTACCAACCCTAACGTTTTTAAGGTGATTGTCTTACCACCTGTATTAGGTCCTGTTATTACAATTGCCTGATAGTCCTTACCAATCATAATGTCATTTTTTACAGCTTTTTTCATATCTAGCAATGGATGCCAAACCTGTCTTAAATAAACATCATTTTCCTTCGACAAGATTGGTTCTGTTGCCTTAATACTATGTGCATACTTAGCTTTAGCATTAATAAAGTCCAACATTCCCAAAATTTTGGCATTATTGTTTAGTTCATGTGTATAAGGTGCTAACTCCTTAGACAATTCTTCCAAGATTCTATTTATCTCTTCACGTTCTGCAACCTGTTGCTGCCTTAAACGATTATTCAATTCAACAATCACTGCAGGTTCAACAAATAATGTTTGCCCTGAAGAACTTTGATCGTGTACAATACCGCCAAACTTGCTACGATATTCTTGTTTAACTGGTAAAACATATCTTTCATTACGAATTGTGACCACTGCATTACTCAAATACTTAGAATTAGTTCCTCTAGTATATGCATTTAAACGTTCACGTATAGTTTCCTCAGTTACTGAAATTTGTTGTCTAATACTCTTTAACAATGTAGATGCATCATCAGTTACATGTCCATCATTTTCAATTGAAACTAATAATTTTTTACTAATTTCTGGTAGACTTTCCAATTTAGCTACATCATCAAATAACACTTCTAACTTGATTTTATTATCTGCTAAATCTTTAAAAAAGCGATTAACTTCATTTGTAGCTCTCAAAACTCGTCCAATAGCAGCTAATTCTTTACTATTGAGAGTCCCACCTATATCTAATCTTTTCAAAAAACTTTTAATGGAAATAAGATTTGGAACAGGTATACCACCCTTAATTCGTAAAATGTCAGCTCCATCTTTAGTCTGTGCTAGTGAATTGGAAATTTCATCATAGTCAGATGATGGTTCCAACTTGTCAATCAATCTCTTTCCCATTGAAGTTGTAGTAAAAGCATATAAATTTTGCTTAACTTTATCATATTCTAAAGTTTTTAATACCTTTTTGTTCATAATACACCTCTTTTAACTACATACTTACTATTTGATTCATAACATTAGGAGTATTGTCTAAAATATAGACTGCTACTCTTGATTCTTCTACAGTTTGCTTAACTTCCTGACTAGGCCAATTAGATAGTAATATTAATCCAAAAAAGATTACAACATACATCATTATAGTGGTTAAAATTCCACCCAATAACGCATTAAATTGTGAAATTACAGGTAATTTTGTAAAACTCTTAGAAACATTTGCTAAAATTCTAACAATAACTCCACCTATAATTCCAATAATCCAAAATGAAAGAATTTTATAAAAGGTCGTTGCTAATAATCCAGATCCATCATTAATATTACTGAATAAACCTGCAATTATATTACCAAGTGGCGATGCTAAAAATAAAGATAGGATAAATACAATGATGTAACCTAGCAAACTAACAAGTGATCCCAAAAGGCCCCTTCTTATGCCATATCTAAATGCACATATCAACAAAATTATAATTATTAATGATAGTATCATCTTTGCACCGTACTATTTTTCCGTATATTTGTCTAGTTCTTCTTGTAGCTCTAATTGTTCAGAAAATGCATTAATTGCTAATAAAGTCATTGCTTTTTCATCACTTATATCTGGGATTTGTTCCTTAATTTTCTCCAATTTTTCATTAGCAAGTTGAACAACTGCATTCATTCTTTCCTGACTACCCTCACCGATGATAATATATTCCTTACCACCAATTTCTATTTTAAATCTCTTTTTTCCCAAAATTACACTCAGCTCTCTAAATTAATTTTAAATAAAAACAAAGCCGACGTACACATATCAGCTTGTTAGCTATCCATTTGTGTAACCGACTTTGCACCAGCATTATCTCATATTTTCATCGTTCAAGAACGTATCTAGGACACCTTCTACCATTTCCCATTCTTCATCACTTTCAATATCAAACAATTCATAATCCTGGCTATCATCATTTTCATCTGGATTGAATGCGAATGCCAACACATCTACTTGTTCTTCAGGTTCAGAACCTGCTGGAATCAATAAAATATATGATTTGTCATAGTCATCTGAATGGAAATTGAACAATTCTTGGTATAAAGTTTCATTTCCTTGTTCGTCAACTAATGTAATTAAGTTTTCATCTTGATTCTGTTTTGCCATTGTCATACTCCTTAGTTAAGTTCTTTTAATAATTTTCCTCTAGCATCTAGATAATTTTGTAAAATTAAGCTAGCAGCCAATTTATCAATAACTTTTTTACGCTTTTTTCTTGAAGCATCAGCTTGTTCAACTAACATTCTTTCTGCTTCAACGGTTGTTAGACGCTCATCAATAAAATCTATTGGTAAATTGAATTTTTCTTTTAGCAGTTCACCATATGCTTTAGCTGCTTCTACTCTTGGACCAGAAGTATTATTCATATTCTTAGGCAATCCTAATACAAAACCTACAACTTCATTTTCTTTAACTAATTCAGCTATCCTATCTAGCCCAAATTCTTGTTCATCTTCATTAATCTGAACAATTTCTACACCTTGTGCAGTCCAACCTAGCATATCACTAACAGCTACACCAACAGTTCTAGATCCTACATCTAACCCCATTAATCTGCCCACTATTTTTCCCCCTTATCTAAGTAAGCTCGTACTAACTCTTCGATGATTTCATCACGTTCATGTTTTCTGATTAAATTACGAGCATCATTCAAACGAGGAATATATGCAGGGTCTCCTGACAATAAATAACCAACTATTTGATTAATAGGATTATAACCCTTTTCTTCCAAAGAATTATAAACCGTTTCTAAAGTCTGATGAACATCCTTTTTTTCATTCTGTCCAAAGTCAAAATACATTGTTTTATCTAATGCACTCATCGAGAACACCTCCATACACTACATTACTCTAATATCTATTGTACTAAAATGGATCACAACAAACAATTAAAAAAATTGTATTAGAAAAAATATTACTTAAAATTAATACAATAATAAAAAATGATATTGCTAAGAACTATCATTCCTATCAATATCACTCTTTAATCTTATTTATTCAACCAATCTTCAGCAGCTTTCAATGCTTCTTGAATTCCTTCTGGTTTCTTACCACCAGCTTGTGCCAAGTCAGGACGGCCACCACCGCCACCACCTACTTTAGGTGCGATTGCTTTAATTAAATCTCCGGCTTTATAACCTTCCTTAACTGCATCGCCACTAATAGCTGTAATTAAGTTAACCTTACCATCTGCAGTTGCAGTAGCAAGTACAAGTACATCTGAAAGTTGCTTTTCTTTCCATTGATCTGCAAGCTGTCTTAATTGACTCATACCTGAAACGTTAACCTGACCAGCAATCAAAGTCTTGCCGTTGATTTCTTTAACATTCTTAAAGATATCTCCTGCTTGTTGACTTGCAAACTTATCTTCTAAAGCTTGTTTTTGTTGTTCAAGTAATTTGACTTGTTCTTGTAATTGTTCAATCTTACGTGGAACTTCTTTAATTTGTACTATCTTCAATTCATCAGCACTTTGACGTAATAATTGATTTCTTTCTTCTAAGAATTCAAATGCTTCTTCTGAAGTAACAGCTTCAATACGTCTTACTCCAGCACCAACACCTGATTCAGAAACAATCTTGAATAAACCAATTTCGTTAGTATTAGCGACATGAGTACCACCACAGAATTCCATGGAGTAATCGCCAACTTTAACAACACGAACTGTGTCACCATACTTATCGCCAAACAAGGCAATAGCACCCATTTTTTCAGCTGATTCCTTATCTGTAACAACTGTTTCAACTTGAATATTTTCCCAAATCTTAGCATTCACGATATCTTCAATCTTCTTCAAATCTTCTGCAGTTACAGATCCTAGATTTGTGAAGTCAAAACGTAAATATGTTGGTTCAACTAATGATCCTGCTTGATGAGTATGTGAACCTAAAACATCTCTCAATGCTTGGTCTAATAAGTGAGTTGCAGTATGATTCTTCTTCACTTTATTATGGAAAGCAACATCTACTTCTAGAGAATATGTATTTTCTCTAGTCATTTCCTTAAGTACGTGGATTGTATGCATATTTTGTCCATTTGGAGCATGTTGTACATCTTCAACTTCAGCAACAACTTCGCCAGCTTGGTTCTTGATAACACCCTTGTCAGCTACTTGTCCACCCATTTCAGCATAGAATGGTGTTTTATCAAAGATAACTTGTGCTCTAGAATCAGCTGGAACTGTATCAACTAATTCATTGTCAATGATGATATCTTTTAATACACCATTAGCTTTCAATTCATGGTAACCTACATATTCACTTGGAGTTGTAATATCAGTTAATAAACCATTTTGAACCCCCATAGACTTAGCATCTGAACGAGCTGCTCTTGCACGTGCCTTTTGTTGTTCCATTTCTTCATTGAAACCTTCTTCATCAACATCAAGGCCTTCATCATTAGCATATTCTTTTGTCAATTCTAATGGGAATCCATATGTATCATATAACTTAAATACAGGTTTTCCTGGTAATTCTTTACCACCATTTTCTTTAGTTTCAGCAATTAAGCTATCTAATAATTGCATACCTTCTTTCAAAGTATCGTTGAATCTATCTTCTTCCATCTTAATAACTTTTTCGATAAATTCAGCTTGTTCTAATACTTCTGGATATGCAGATTCCATAATTTTTCCAACAACTGGAACCAACTTATAAAGGAATGCTTCATCAATTCCAAGCTTTTGACCATGCATAACTGCACGTCTGATAAGACGACGAATAACATATCCTCGACCTTCATTTGAAGGCAAAGCACCGTCACCAATAGCGAATGTAACTGCACGTGCATGATCTGCAATAACTTTAAAGGAAACATCTGCTTCTGCATTTTCACCATACTTCTTACCTGCACTTAATTCAGCAGTTTTTTCAATAATTGGTAAGAATAAGTCTGTTTCAAAGTTTGTTCGTGCATGTTGGAATACAGATACTACACGTTCTAATCCCATACCCGTATCAATGTTTTTATGTGGCAATGGTTCATATGTTCCGTCTGGCTTATGATTGAATTCAGAAAATACAATATTCCAGATTTCTAAATAACGTTCATTTTCTCCACCAGGATAACTTTCAGGATCATCTTCTGGTAAATTATTCATTTCTTGACCACGATCAAAGAATATTTCTGAGTCCGGACCAGATGGACCTTCACCAATATCCCAGAAGTTATCTTCAGCTTCATAAATGTGGCTAGGATCTACCCCTACTTCTTCCCAATACTTCTTAGCATCTTTATCTTCAGGATAAACTGTGATGTACAATTTTTCCTTATCCATATCGAACCATTCAGGACTTGTTAGTAATTCCCATGCCCATGTAATAGCTTCTTTCTTGAAGTAATCACCAACAGAAAAGTTTCCTAACATTTCAAATAAAGTATGGTGACGAGCTGTATGACCTACATTTTCAATATCATTAGTTCTAATAGACTTTTGTGAACTAGTGATACGATGGTTCTTTGGAACAACTGAACCGTCAAAATATTTTTTCATTGTAGCAACACCGGAGTTAATCCACAATAAAGTTGGATCATCGTGTGGAATAAGTGGTGCACTCTTCATTACATCGTGTCCCTTACTCTTGAAAAAGTCTAAATACATTTGACGTATTTGAGCACTTGATAATTCTTTCATTTTCAAATTCCTTTCTGTTTTAAAGCCCAAAAACAATAAAACATCGTTGCTAGTAAGGACGCAATTACTACGCGGTACCACCTTACTTGCAACGATGTCATCGTTAACCACTTCATTAATAATATTCTTTTGTTATAAACATTTAGGTAGCACTGTCTAAGCCAACCTATAAGTCCTTCCAGCACCGAACTCTCTCTGTAATAGAGGTACTTAGCAGTATGTCCTAATTCAAGTCAAAGTATATGCGATAAACCGCTAGATGTCAATAGAAAAGTATTTTTTCATACTATATACACATATACTTTTTACTTCATTTTTCTTGCTTGACGACGTGCAATTCGACGCTTTTGTTGTTCATCACGTTTTATTGCTCGCTTAATTTTCTTTTTATAACCAGGTTTACGTTTTTTCTTTTCTTTCTTCACAAATCCACGTAATTTAGGATCCATTGATTCTTTACGTGTTTGGCGCTTTTCACGACGATTACGATCATATGAATCAACTATTTCACCATTTTTAACTGCTTTCGGTACAAAATGAACTCCCATACTTTCAAGTTCATCAATTAATTTTTCTTCACTTGGTTCATAAAGTGTAATTGCTGTACCTTTCATTCCATTACGTCCAGTTCTACCTACACGATGCACAAAGAATTCTAAATCTTCAGGGATGTCGTCATTGATAACATGTGAAACACCTTCAATATCAATTCCACGAGCCGCTAAATCTGTGGCTACCACAAATTGATAATCAAGATTTTGAATTTCACGCATAATTCGCTTACGTTGACGAGGTTGAATACCACCATGAACTTTAGCTACTTTCAACCCTTGAGAACGAAGATAATTTGTTAACTCATCAGCTCGTTCTTTAGTATTTGCAAATACTAATGCTAAATAAGGTTCACCCATTGTTAGCAAGTCATAAATAAGCTTATTTCTGTCTCTACCTTTAGTTGAAACTAACCAATTATCAATTGTTGGACTAATTACATGTTTGTTAGCAACAACTTCAATAACTGGATTGTACATATATTTTCTTAAAAACGGACGTAATTTTTCTGGAATAGTAGCTGAAAAGACTAGCATTTGTAAGTCTTTAGGTAACGTCGATGCTATTGCATCTGTTTCTTTTAAAAATCCTAAATCCAATGTCATATCTGCTTCATCGACTACTAAATAGTGAGCATTATGGATATCAAGTGCATTTTCTCTTACCAAGTCCAATATACGTCCTGGTGTCCCAATTACTAATTGTGGTTGATGGGATTTCAGCTTCTCAATTTGTCTTTGCTTATCTGTTCCACCAACATAGTTTTGAATCCAAATATTTTCAGGAGAAAACTTTGCTAGCTGCTTTGCTGCTTCATAAATTTGGTATGCTAATTCCCTACTTGGTGTTGTAATCACTGCCTGAACTTCATCTTTTTGTGCATTAAGATTTTGAAAGATAGGTAATAAGAACGTATGAGTTTTCCCACTACCAGTTTGCGATTGTCCTACCACGCTCTTGCCCTTTAAAATAGTCGGAATTAAACGAGCTTGAACTTCAGTAGGTTCTTTAAAATTAATTTCGTCTAATGCTTGATAAATATACTCTTTAAAATTAAATTCTCTAAAATTTGCCATTAAATTTCTTCACCTCGATTGATTACCAGTCTGTCATGTCATGTTCTTCAGCAAATTTCTTTGCTAATCCGTCTAATTTTTCAATATAAGCTGGAATTTCGTTAGCATCATCTATTCTTGCACCACTTGCTAATGGATGACCGCCACCTTGATATTCTTTAGCTAATTCGTTGATCACAGGGCCCTTTGAGCGTATTCGTAAACGATATGTACCATCTTTTTGTTGTACAAATACTGTCCAACAAATTGTAGTATTAATTTTACCTAGAAGTGGTACTACCGCAGATGTTCCTGCATCGCCCAAATCAAATTCTTCAATCTTATCATGATTTAATATGATGTAAGCTGCATTATTCTTAGTAATTTTCATATTTTCATATACATACGCAGATAAACGAGCTACGGGTAAAGTTATACTATCTAAACGACGATTTATCTTGCTAGTATCAATACCAGTTCTCATTAGAGAAGCTACTACTTCCATTGTATGTGCAGTTGTTGCGTCATACATAAACCTTCCAGTATCACTGGAAATACCAGCATATAGTTTTTCAGCAACCTCAGCAGTCAATTCTAATTTTCCTTCTGAAGCTAGAATTAAATCATGGATAATTTCTGAGCAACTTGAAGCATTAGTATTAACTAAGCTTAAGTCACCATATTGGTCATCATTAGGATGATGGTCAATCTTAATCAAAAAATCACCTTTATTATATCTATCATCATCCACTCTTGGTGTATTAGCTGTATCAGTAACAATTACTAAAGCATTCTTGTAAGTTGCATCTGGTAAATCTTCATTTTCAACTGTAATCCAATTTAATCCAGGAATGTTTTTCCCTACTTGATATACCTTCTTTGCGGGAAAGCTTTGCATAATAGCTGTTGCCAATCCACCTTGTGATCCATAAGCATCTGGATCTGGATGTTGGTGGCGATGAATAATAATCGTATCATACTCTTCTATTTTTTGGATTATTTCTTTTTCTACTGTCATTTTAAGACTCCTCGTATTTCACTATTCTACCTTACTAAGTATACCGATTATTTACTATAATTACAAAATTATTCAATTTAAAAATCCTTGCATCAACAGCATCAGTACTGTCAAATACAAGGATACTAACTTTCGATATTAATCCTCAGCAGCTTGAATTGCATCTAAAATTATGCCTAATTGTTCTTTTTCTGCTTCTGCTTCTTTATGTTTTTTCTCATATTCCTCGAGTAAGTGTCGGCCTCGTGCCGAATTATTTATCTTTTCACAAACATCTTTTAACTCGCTTGCCTTTTTCTCAGCTTCTTCATACTCATGTTGTATGTCGAGTTTATTGCCCATGATAAAGTCCTCCTAAAATCTAATTGACCTAAATAAAATATCATGTTTCAATCAAAAAGTGAACCTTTTTATTTTACTTTTTGGTTACAAAATTTTAAATACATTGTCTATTTTAATATGTTCAATATATAACTTGCACCAGATATTTTATTAATCACCTCGATTATATTAGCTATCTTCCCTATAATATTATTATAACAATTTTTTGAAATCGAATACATTAAATTAAAACAAAAGAACTAAAGATATTCTCATATCATCTTTAGTTCTTTCTCTATATTTATTTTACTTCTTTTTCTAATTTTTGAACATCTCTTGCAATCATTAATTCTTCATTGGTTGGAATTCTTAGTACTTTAATAGTGGAATCATCGCCTGAAATCACTCCTGCTGAACCATGCTTACTATTTTCTTCTTCATCAATTGTGATTCCTAAATATGCTAAACGTTCCATGACTAACTTTCTAATTGGTGTTGAGTTTTCACCGATACCAGCAGTAAATACAATCGTATCAACGCCACCCATTTCAGCTATATATGAACCGATATATTTAACAACATTTTTTACAAAAATATCAACTGCTAGCTGAGCTCTCTCATTATCATCTGCTGCTGCTAAAACATCACGCATATCTGATGAAACTCCTGAAATACCAATTAAACCAGCTTTATGATTTAAAATATCTATCATTTCAGAACTATTAATTTGTAGTTTTTCCATCATGAAAGAAACTAATGATGCATCAATATCACCTGCACGTGTAGCCATTGTAATTCCTGCTAATGGGGTGAATCCCATTGAAGTATCAAAAGACTTTCCATTCATTGTTGCACAAATTGATGCACCTGCTCCCAAATGGCAAGTTATAATTTTTAAATCTTCAAATGGTTTGTTTAACAATTTAGCAGCTTCATGAGCTACATAACGATGACTTGTACCATGTGCCCCATACTTTCTTACATGATATTTTTCATACCATTCATATGGGATAGAATACATGTAATTTGCTTTAGGCATTGTTTGATGATATGCAGTATCAAATACTGCTACAGACACTGCATTTGGCAATAATTCCTTAAATACTCTAATACCAACTAATTCTGCAGGATTATGCAAAGGCGCATATTCAGCCAATTCATCAATTTTATTCATAACATCTTCATCAACAATTACAGATTTATCAAAGTATTCACCACCAGCAACTACACGATGTCCAACCCCTGTAATTTCATTAAAATCATTAATTAATTTTAATTCTTTGAATAAGCTCAACAAAACATGTACAGCTTGATTATGATCTTTCAATTCTCTTTGCTCATCATATTTTTTACCATCATATTTAATAGTAACACGAGAATTATCAATTCCAATACGGTCAAAAAGCCCTTTAGCTAGGACTTTCTCATCAGGCATTGCAAATAATTTAAATTTTAAACTTGAGCTTCCAGAATTTATTGAAAGAATTTTTTCCATACCAACACGACCTTACCTTATTATTTAACCGTTTACATTATATACTATAACAGATAAACATATTTATTTCATTTTAAATTTTTTATGCAAATCAATAAAATTTAATTAAAAGTCTATATTTTGTACAATGCTTTATCAAATAAAAAAAGCAGAAGACTTCGTAAATCTTCTGCTTCTAACGATCTTACATATCCTCTACTACTAAGTAAGTACAATCTAACGGTCCATGAACCCCTACAACTAATTCCATTTCAATATCACCAGAATTAGAAGGTCCTGAAATAAAGTTAATCGCTGAGGTTTCTAATTCTTTACTACCTAGTCGTTTTTCATAGTTTTCTACAGCTACTCTAGTAGATGGAACTAAACCACTTTTAGGAACTAATGCCAAATAGTGCGTTGGTAAGAAGTTAAACCCTCTTCCTTGTTCTGGACTAACAGTAACAGTAATAGTTCCTGTATTAGCGATTAAATAATCAGCAAACCCTATTGCAATATCAGCATCATTTGCCAAATTTTCGTTTTCCATCCTACTCAAATCATTTGTCCAATAATCAACCTTTTCAGCTCCAGAATTATTTAACCATTCTTTTAAATGGAAATTCTCCCATTTTTCATCGCCAAAACTAGGTAACATTAATTTCTTAGCTTCAATCTTTTCAATATATTCTTTTAAAAATTTAGCTAATTCATCTTTCTTCTTAATAATTACTTTAGCATTAACAGATTCTGAGTTTTCTTTAGCTATTTCTAGTAACTCATCATTACTCTTGTTTATTAATACTTTATCAGGTAAATCATTTAAAGGCTTAAATTCTTTTACTTGATGGCGAGGACGTCCAGCTTTTTTAGAAATTCTATTTAAAAAGGCTTCTCTATTTTCTTTGCTATTTGCTTTATCTAATAGTTTACTCATCACCCTTTTCCCCCTTTTGTCTAATACTTACTACTGACTCAACTGGTTGATGATTCTTATACCAATTTCTGAAGTTATCTTTACTCTTAGGGGGAACTGGAATATCACGGATATCAGACCATCCTTTAACCAATTTAGGTGCAATTTTTGGTAACTTCTTAATCTTGCCATTTTCATAAATTGTTCCATCAACATCTTGATCATTTTTTGCTTTTCCAAACATGCCTAAGCCAGCATACTCCATTTTTAATGCTGATTGGAATAAGAATGGAGAACCTGTTCCCATACCAATTACTTTCATAATTAAGTTAGTCATACTATGATCCATATGCTTTTTGTCCATCTCTACAATTCGATGTTTCCTAATCAAATTATGTAGCGGAATTTTAACTGGACAAGTTTCTGTACATGCAGCACACAACGAACAAGCATATGGCAAATCTTCAAATTCTTCATAACCACCTAAAATAGGCGATAAAACTTTACCTAATGGTCCAGGATAGATAGATCCATATCCTTTACCGCCAATATGACGATATACTGGACAAACATTCATGCAAGCACCACAACGAATACATTGCAAAATTGGTTCAAATTCAGTCCCTAATGCATCTGAACGTCCATTATCTAAAACAACTACCCAAAAATCTTCAGGTCCATCAACTTCACCTTCGACTTTTTTACCAGAGAAAGTACAATATGTTGTTAATTTTTGTCCTACAGCTGAACGAGCAAGCATGTTATCTAAAACTTCAGCTTCTTTCATAGATGGAACAATTCTTTCCATCCCCATTACTACAACTTGAGTTTTAGGTAAAGCCATTGTTAAATCAGCATTTCCTTCGTTTGTATCTAAATTAATGATACCTTTATCAGCTACGGCAAAATTACATCCAGTTATTCCAAAATCAGCTTTCATAAAGTAGTCGCGCAAGTATCCTCTAACAAAACGAGCTTCATGTTGAGGGTCATTGTCTCCAGTATAGCCCAATTTCTTAAACTCTTCTTGAACTTGATCACGGTTTTTATGTAAAGTTGGAAAAACAATATGTGTAGGTTCATCCCAGTTATCTTCTTGCAAAATAAATTCTGCTAGGTCACTTTCTAAAAGATTAACCCCATCTATATCTAATAAAGTCTTGTCTAAGTCAATTTCAGTAGTAACCATCGACTTGGATTTAACCACATTTTTTGCTTTTTTCTCAATTACTAATTCTTTAATAAAATTACGTGCTTCTTCCTCGGTTTGAGCAAAAAATACATGTCCACCTTGTTTTTCAACATTTTGCGAAAATTCTTCTAAATAATCAGGAAGATATTTTAAAACATGCTGTCTAATTTGTTCAGCCAAATCACGCCATTCATTCCAGTTTCCCATTTCACGTCTTGCTTTTGTTCGTTTAATAAATTGAGCGTCTTGGGCCTTAGCGACAGCAGCTTGCATAAAATGATCGCTTTTTGCATCTTCAATTCTTTCTAAATATGGCTTATCGCTAGTTGAAATTCCCATTTAAAACACCCCTTCTCCATTAGCTGGTACAACAACATGATCTGTATCCTTAATATATTTAATTCTATTTATATCAACATTATGGTTTAATACTTCAGCAATATGCATCGCTTTTATCTTATATCCTAAACGATTCATTCTACCTACAATATTCATCAAGCAAGATTCTTCTGTTCCAATTAGGATCTCAGCATCTGTATCAACAATATTCTTAACTTTTTCATCAACCATTTCTACTGAAAGTTCTGGTCTTTTAGCTGAGAAAGTACCACCAAATCCACAACATAACTGTACATTCTTTAAAGGAACTCTTTCGATATCTTTTACATGATCCAATAATACAAATGGAGCTGTTCTTTCGCCTATTAAACGCGTCATATGGCATGAGCGATGGACAGTTACTTTAGCATCTAATTCCGCACCACAATCTACGACTTTTAAAACTCGGTAAATAAATTGTGTAAATTCATAAATTTTGCTATCTATTTCTGCGGCTTTAGGGCCATACTCAGGATCATCTTTAAAAATATCCTTATATTCTTTGATCATAAAAACGCAGGAACCCGAAGGACCAACAATGTAATCAGCATCAATACTTAGTAATGCATCAATTTCATTTTTAAACGTTTTCATACTATCTTTAGAATAGCCACTATTATATGTTGGTTGTCCACAACAAATTTGTTTTTCAGGTAATACAGTTTCACAACCCAAACGTTCTAAAACTTCTACCATCGCCATCCCTACTTTAGGAAAAAGCAAATCAACTAGACAAGTAGAAAAAATACAAACTTTTATTTTTTTCATAACACCTGACTTCTAGATTGAAGTCAGCCACCTCCTTTTAGAACGATTCTAACTTAAATTCGCTTTCATTATAACTCTTTATTTCACAAGTGTCATTAGAAAAAAAGTACATAATTTATAGTTTTTTTCAAAAAAATTACTCTCAATAAATAAATTTCAATAGTTGCTTTTTACAAATAACATCTATAATTGCTGTCAAATCAACTATATTTAAATTAAAGCACAAAAAAATAGATATAGATAAAATTTATTTAAACTAATAAATTATATATCTATATCTAAAATTTAATGCTTTATAAAGTTCAATCTTTAACAATATATATTACTTAAGATTCTTTTGTAAATTAGAATGATGCATTCCATAAACTATGTATACTACTACACCAATAATAAACCAGTATAATGAATACTCTTTAGCTTCGATATCCAATCCTAAGAACACAATTAAAGCACCAATAAATGCTAACGCTGGTAAAACTGGATATAGCGGCATCTTAAATCCTGGAACTGGTAAATCTTTACCTTCACGAGGTCTTAATGCATAAATACCTAGAGAAACAAACATGAACGCAATTAATGTTCCGGCAGAAATTAATTGAGATAACACTTGGAATGGGAAGAAAGCACCTAATATTACAGCAATAACTGTTAGAACAAAAAGTGCATGATTAGGCAAGTTGTTTTCATTTAAAACACCTAACCATTTAGAAAGCAAGCCATCGCGTCCGAATGAATAAAGTAAACGAGAACCCGCCATCATCATTCCGATCAAAGCTGTAAACATTCCGAAAACTGCAATTGCTTGTACTACTGAAGCAATAACACCGTGACCAGCTTTACGTAATGCCCAACCAACAGGCTCAGCATTTCCAGCATAACTAGAGTATTTAAACATTCCTACTAATACTAAAGCAACAGCCACAAATAAAACAACCGCAATTAACAATGAACCTAAAATTCCTCTCGGCATAGTCTTAGATGGATTCTTAGCTTCAGCAGCATTTGCAGCTATTGAATCAAATCCGATATAAGATAGGAAAATAGATGAAACACCTGCATATATTCCTTGCCAACCACCAAAATGAGTACCATCAGCATTTAAACGATGTTCTGGAATGAATGGAACATAATTACTTGCTTTAACTGCAGTAGCACCAACTATAATAAATAGAATAATAGCAAATACTTTCAAAATAACTAAAGCATTTTCTACTCTAGCAGCTTCTGATACACCTCTAGATAATAGAAATGCAACTAAAAGAATTACAACTAATGACATTAAGTCAACAATACCACCATTGGTTCCAAAAGGATTAGATAAAGAAGCTGGTAAGTTGAAACCTATTGGTGCCAACAAACCTCTAATATTAGCACTAAATCCAGAACCAACGAATGCTACAGCAATAAAATATTCAGCTAATAATGCCCAACCAGCAATCCAACCGAAAAATTCACCAAAAACGACACTTATCCATGAAAATGCTGAACCAGCAAAAGGCATGGCAGAGGACATTTCTGCATAAGCGAATGCTACCAAGCCAGCAACAACCGCAGCAACCAAGAATGAAATAGCAACAGCAGGGCCTGCATAATTAGCTGCTACAACACCAGGTAGAGTAAAGATTGAAGTCGAAACAATCGTACCGACCCCTAATGCTAAGAAATCCTTTACGGTTAACACTTGAATTAAATGTGCATCTTTCTTTTGATAAACACTAGGGTCTTCTTTAGCAAACAATCTTTTAAAAAAATTCGCCATATCTTTTTCCTCCTACTTCTAATAATGTTAGAATTATAACAAAAGTATGAGAAAAGGTCAATCTAAATAATAATTTTTTCATATTCTATTTTGATAAATACATTTTAAGTAGTTAGTCATATTAAAAAAACGCCATCTTATCAAGAAAGCGTTTCATTAATAAAGTATTAGAATCTACAAGTAATTTTAAAATTCAAAATCATTTTTAAATAACATATAATATAAAAATATAATTGGAGCCCCTACTAATAATATCGTATATTTTACAAATCCATATACCAATACTATCAAGTAGTGAGTACTGCTTTCACGAAAAGCATTATCTCTATCCTCAGCAGTCTCCAACCAATCTTTTTCTTCTCTACGATTACTGCGACGACGATATTTAATTTCATCTTCATTTTCTTCGCTATCGTCTATCTCATCTACATATTTCATTTTTTTCAATTTGTCATTTCTATATTTTAAAAATATATATGGGAAGAATAAGAAAAAGTTACTTACCAAAAAATACTCTATCAAATATTTCCATGAATCAGTATTCATTATAACTGCTATTGCCATCAAGACGATAAAGGGAGCTAGTACTCGCAATAACGCTACCCCATATAACTTTAAAGTTTTCATACTTTCATCAATTCCCCTTCAAAATTTGATTAAAAAGCCAATAGGTTATTTCTCAACTTTTAGGTAACATAATATATATAATAGAATATTTCAAATAATGTCAAGGAAAGCATAAAAAAATATTAGTTTTTTCGTCAAAAACTAATATTCTTTACCATTATTTAAAAATTATCGAGCAATGATAACGTCACATTGAGCAGCTCGTGTTACATAATCTGTAACTGCTCCTACTAATACACGCTCAACTGGATTCAATCCTGTAGGTCCCATAACTATCAAATCTGTTTGATGATCAGCTGGGAATTCTCTAGCAATAACCGTTCTTGGTGAGCCAAAACGTGCATGAACCTCAACATCTTCTAAGCCTTGTTCTTTAGTCTTTTCTAATAGTTCATTCAAGTACTTATCAACATCCTCAAATGTTTGATAAACAACATCACCATTAGCATCGACCATTCCACCAAAACTTACAGAAAATTGCTTTAAATCAATAACATTTAAGATATCTAAATGTGCGTTATTTCTTTTGGCGATTTCAGTTGCAGTTTGTAATGCCTTTTCTGCTGCTTCAGAACCATCCACTGGGGTCAAAATTCTTTTGTAGTGTTGGACTTGATTCATAATCGCTCACTCCCTTGCATCTATATATAGATTTCTCTATATATACATTATATCATTAAATGCAAGCGTTGTCGTCACATAATTACACTATCCACAATTAATTCAAAAATCTTTCAAACTAGCATGATTTAGATAGTTTCGCGAACAATTTCTAATTCTTACTAACTTATCTATTAAATCATGATCTTCAACTGCATATGTATTAATTTTTTCTAACATCTCATTATATTCTTTAATCCCTACTTCATTCCTAGCTTCCGCTTTTCCAACCCTAATTAGAGTATTTAAAATTAACTCTCCCCTATTTTCATCCCCCGACATTACAAATTCAATTCCTCTTTGTGCCTCATATAGATAAGTTCTTGCTCGATTATAACAATAATTAGTTTTATCTTTCATTTCAGTTCCTCCTCTCTTTTATGTACACGCTTACAATTTAAACTTTACTTCAAAAACAACCTTATTTCAAGATCAAATCTTTCTTTAACTAAAAAAACTTAACTTGTTAGAAAAGTAATTTTTCAACAAGTTAAGTTTTAAAATACTTTATATTATTTTTCTTCTGTACTTTCTACATCTTCGCTTTTTTCTTCAGTACTGTTATCTTCTTCAGTTGTTGTTTCCTTATTTTCATCAACAACGACTTTTTCTTCTGTCTTAACAGTTGTAGCAGGTGAAAGAACTCTACCAATTGCATTGATATCAAAAACTAAATAAACACCGTCACAATCTAAAGTAACTGTTTTATCTTCAGTATTGATGGAGTCAATCACACCATGTAAGCGACCAATTGTAACAACTTCGTCGCCCTTCTTTAAATTATTCATCATTTCTTGATGTTGTTGTTGTTGCTTACGTTGTGGACGAATCATAAAGAAATACATCATCACAAACAACAATACAAACATAAAAATTGTATAAGTTGAACCCATTTATATTCACTCCTAAAAATTGTCTATATCTACTGTATCAAAAATATTAACAGTTTACTAGTAAATTTAGAAATTTCTCTTACTTTCATTATATCCATATTCTTCAAAGAAATGTTCTCTAAATTCTAATAAATTGTCATTCATAATAGCTTCTCTAACTTGCTTCATTAAATTAATTAAGAAATACAAGTTATGGTAGCTTGTTAAGCGTAATCCAAATGTTTCATCTGCTTTTAATAAATGACGGACATAAGCTCTAGTGAAGTTACGACATGTGTAGCAGTTACAATTATCATCTATCGGAGTAAAGTCACGTGCATACTTAGCATTTTTCACAACTAGACGTCCATGTGATGTCATACATGTACCGTTACGAGCAATTCTGGTTGGTAATACGCAGTCAAACATATCAACTCCACGAATTACCCCGTCAATTAAGGCATCAGGTGAACCAACACCCATTAAATAACGTGGTTTATTTTCTGGCAATAATGGTGTTGTAAATTCTAGAACATTATTCATTTCTGCTTTTGATTCACCAACTGATAATCCACCAATTGAATAGCCTGGAAAATCTAATGATACTAAATCTCTTGCACTTTGTTGACGTAAATCTTTATGTCCCCCACCTTGAACAATTCCAAACAATCCTTGGCGGTCAGGATACTTATGAGCTTTCAAACCACGTTCAGCCCAACGACTTGTACGCTCAACAGATTTCTTTATATAATCGTAGCTTTCAAAGAAAGGTGGACATTCATCAAAACTCATGATGATATCCGCTCCTAAAGCATTTTCAATATTAATAGCTTTTTCTGGTGATAAGAAGAGTTTTTGCCCATTTAAATGATTGCGGAAATATACCCCTTCTTCTTTAATGTTTCTCAAATCAGCTAAAGAAAATACTTGGAAACCACCTGAATCAGTTAAAATACCTTTGTTCCAATTCATAAATTTATGTAAGCCACCAGCTTCTTCAACCAAATCTTCACCTGGTCTCAACCATAAATGATATGTGTTAGATAAAATAATGTTAGCACCCATTGCATCTAATTCTTCCGGTGCAATTGATTTTACTGAAGCTTGTGTTCCTACAGGCATAAACATTGGCGTTGGAAAAGTTCCATGAGGAGTTATAATTTCTCCTAATCTAGCCCCTGTATGCTTTTCTTTTTTTATCAAACGATATTTAATTGCTGGTTCTGCTGCCATATAATCCCCCTAATACTATTTAATAAACATTGCATCGCCAAAACTAAAGAAACGATATTTTTCTTCAACAGCATGCTTATAAGCATTCAAAATGTTTTCTCGTCCAGTAAATGAAGCAACTAACATTACTAAAGTGGACTTAGGTAAATGGAAGTTGGTAATGAAAGCTTGTACTACTTTCCATTCATAACCTGGTTTGATAAAGATATCTGTCCAACCGCTATCCGCTTTAATTTCACCATTATATTTGGTACCAATAGTTTCAAGAGTTCTAATACTTGTCGTACCTGTTGCAACAATACGTCCACCGTTTTTTCTAACTTCGTTTAAAGTTGCGGCTGCTTCTTCAGTTAAACGATAGAATTCACTATGCATCTTGTGATCTTCAATATTTTTTTCACTAACTGGACGGAATGTTCCTAGTCCTACGTGTAAAGTCAAGTAAACTAGTTTTACACCTTTTTCTTCAATTTTGTGTAGCAATTCTTTAGTAAAGTGTAATCCAGCAGTTGGAGCAGCTGCAGATCCTACTTCACGTGAATAAACTGTTTGATACATTTCTGGATTTTCTAATTTTTCCTTGATATAAGGTGGTAATGGCATTTCTCCTAATTTATCTAGGATTTCCATAAAGATTCCATCATATTCAAATTCAATTAAACGACCACCATGTTCCAATTCTTTAGTAACTGTTGCTTTTAAAGCTCCATCACCAAAGGAAATCTTTGTACCAACCTTAGCACGGCGCGCAGGCTTAACTAAAGTTTCCCATTCATCGCCATGTGTATTATTTAATAATAGAACCTCCACATGACCACCTGTTTCTGGCTTTACACCATATATTCTTGCTGGCATAACACGAGAATCGTTCATAACCAATGCGTCACCAGGATTTAATTGATCAATTACATTATAAAAATAATCATCTTGATATTCACCAGTCTTACTATCTAGAATCAACATTCTTGATTGATCTCTTTCTTCAAGTGGTGTTTGTGCAATCAAACTTTCTGGTAAATCATAATCAAAATCTTCTGTTGTTAAATGTTTCTCTGACATCTCTCTTAACCTTCTTTATTATATTTTATTCCCAAATGCTCATAAGCAGCTAATGTTACTATTCTGCCTCTTGGAGTTCGTTTAATAAATCCTATTTGCATTAAATATGGTTCAATCATATCAGCAATAGTATCACTTTCTTCACCAATATTAGCAGCAATAGTATTTAAACCCACTGGACCTCCATCATACAATTCAATCATTGCTTTTAGTAGTTTTCTATCAGTTCTATCTAAACCTACTTTATCGACCCGCAACAAATCTAACGCAAATTGTACAATTTCCGTATCAATCTTGTCTTTATGCTTAACTTCAGCAAAATCTCGGACTCGCTTTAAAAGACGATTAGCAACACGTGGAGTCCCACGAGAACGACGTGCTATTTCATGAGCACCCTCATCATCAATTCCTGTACTTAAAATTTGGGCAGATCTTTTAATGATTTGTGATAAGTCAACTTCATTATAATACTCCATATGACCGACAATTCCAAATCTAGCTCTTAATGGAGCAGATAAAAGCCCCGCCCTAGTAGTAGCACCTACTAAAGTAAATGGTGGTAGAGGAAAATGTACAGGATGTGCAGTTGGACCTTGACCAACAATAATATCAATAAAATAATCTTCCATCGCTGAATACAAGATTTCCTCTACATTTTTTGGCAAACGATGAATTTCATCAATAAATAAAACGTCGCCTGGTTCTAATTCATTCAGTAAAGCTACTAAATCTCCGGGTTTTTCAATCGCCGGACCAGTAGTAGTTTTTATTTTAACACCCATTTCATTAGCAATTACTGTCGCTAAAGTTGTTTTCCCTAAACCTGGGGGGCCATATAATAAAACATGATCTAATGATTCTTCTCTTTGCTTTGCAGCTTGGATATAAACACTAATTTCATCTTTCAATAATTTTTGACCAATATATTGATCGAAAGTCTGAGGACGTAAGGATTGTTCATTTAAATCTTCACCTTCAAAACTATCACCAGAAACTATTCTCTCTTCATCATACATTGAAAAAACTCCTCCTTTCCTCTAAATTATTAGAATTATTAACTCATTAATAAACGTAAACCTTGTCGTAGATAATCATCTGTTGACTTACCGTCATATTTTTCAAGTTTCTTACTAATTCTTTTAACTTCTGTTTTAGTATATCCCAAAGCACGTAATGCTTCCAAACTTTCTTTCAAATATGGTGAAGAAGCATTTAAATCTAAATCTAAGTTATCTTGTCCGGTTAACATATCGCTATCAACATCTGATAACTTACCTTTCAAATCCAAAATAATTTGTTTAGCAGTCTTTTTACCGATACCTGGAAACTTCGTCAAATATCCATCATCATCGCTGTTAATTGCATTAATCAAACCACGATTATCATCATTAGCCAGAATTGCCAATGCACTCTTAGGTCCGATTCCAGATACATCTAAAAGTTTTAAAAATAATTGTTTCTCTGAACTATTTTTAAACCCATATAAGCTTATATCATTATCTCTAACTGCTTGATAAACAAAAACTTTTTGTTCTGCATGCTCATCTTCTTCATATTTGAAAGGATTAGCAACATAAACTTGATATCCTACTCCATTTACATCAACTACAATATAGTACGGTGTTACTTCGGTTATTACACCTCTTAA
The DNA here is from genome assembly GCF_001435955.1 of Ligilactobacillus salivarius DSM 20555 = ATCC 11741. Classification (GTDB taxonomy): domain Bacteria; phylum Bacillota; class Bacilli; order Lactobacillales; family Lactobacillaceae; genus Ligilactobacillus; species Ligilactobacillus salivarius. Next base: position 92,634 of record NZ_AYYT01000002.1, read on the forward strand.
ATATTCATACATCTGTAATTCCTCACTACTAATCTTCTTCTAAAATTCCGGTATGATGAGGGTCTTGAATTCGTTTAAACATGTGCTCCAGATCTTTATTGGAAAGTTTCACCAATACTGGACGACCATGTGGACAGTTAAAAGGATTTTCACAAGTCTTTAACTGTTCTAAAATCGATTTAGCTTGCTTATCATCTAGATGATGGTTTGCTTTAATCGATCTTTTACAACTCATCATAATTGCGGTTTTTTCTCTAAATTTAGCGATACTTAATTTCCTATCTTTTAAGAAATAGTCTATCATTTCACGAATAATTGACTCTTCTTGCCCTTCTTTAAACCAAGTAGGATGTTGTCTAATAATATAAGTATTTTGTCCAAAATCTTCTAAATATATACCTAATTCTTTCAATTTATCCACATTTTCATTAATAATCAATGAATCGGTTGTTGGGTACGTTAAAACAATTGGTACTAACAAATTTTGTTGAGTTGGAGATACTTTTCCTATCTCTTCACGATAATACTCATATTTTACACGCTCTTGTGCAGCATGTTGATCTACAATATATAATCCCTCTTCGCCTTCAGCAAATAAGAAAGTTCCATGCATCTGGCCAATGTAGCGTAAAATTGGAAATCTCGGTGCATCTTTTCTTTCGTCATCCACTGATCCACTTTCTTCTGCTATAGATGTAACTTCCGTTTCTTTATTCCGAGATTGATATTTTTCATCCCACTCTTTTACTCTATCAGATTTTAAATCTTGTTTATCTTTAATAATTATCGGACTAAGCTCTACTTTAGTTTCTTCCTTTATTTTTTCATTAGTTTGAGTTTGACTCTCATCTTTAGTCAGTTTTTCTCCAACTAATGCTGCTGTCACTTCTGGTGTTATTCCTGTTCGATGCTGTTTAGTTTGATATTGTTTAGAGGCTTCATTTAGTCCTACTTTTAATTGCTCAAAGTCTAATTTTTCCTTAGTTTTACTTTTAATATTTTGCAACCCATCAGGAATTAGATTTTCTTGACCAATTCTTTCAAAAATAGTCTTCTTAATAAATGTAACTAATTCATCTTCCTTACTAATTTTTATTTCTTGCTTTGTAGGATGAACATTAACATCTACTAGAGTAGGATCTAATCCTATTGACAAGACCGTTATCGGATAACGACCCGTCATTAATTTTGAACCATACCCTTCAATTACTGCTTTAGTAAGTTGAAAGTTCTTAACATAACGTCCATTTACCAACAAACTGATATAATTTCTTGACGCTCTTGTTAATTTAGGTAAAGAAGTATATCCACTTATTTTAAAATCTAGATTAGCATCCTCAAACTTTACCATTTGACGAGCATTTTGAACTCCATAAATTGCACCTATTGTTTGCTGCAAGTTTCCATTCCCTGCAGATTGCAATAATTGACGTCCATTATTTGTTAACGAAAGTGCTACGTCAGTATGACTCAAAGCTAATCTATTTACAATATCACTAATATACGACAATTCTGTTTGAACAGATTTTAAATACTTTAATCTTGCAGGTGTATTATAAAATAAATCTGAAACCGTAATAGTAGTACCTTCACGACTTGCGCTTAGTGTTTTTTCAAGTACTTCTCCACCCTTGATATGAATTTTAGTTCCTGCTTGACCAGATACAGCTGTTTCCATCACTACATCTGAAACAGAGGCAATGCTTGGTAAAGCTTCTCCTCTAAAACCTAATGTATGAACTTTAAACAAGTCTTTTCTATCGATAATCTTACTTGTTGCATGACGTTTAAAGGCTGTTTCAACATCTTCAGCCTCAATTCCATTTCCATCATCAATAATCTGAATTGATTTTAATCCGGCATCTTCAATAATTATATCAATCTGCTTTGCCCCAGCATCAATAGAATTTTCAACTAGCTCTTTTACAACAGATGCCGGCCTTTCAACTACTTCTCCGGCTGCAATTTGATTAGCCAAAATTTCTGAAAGTTCGTGAATTTTAGCCATAACCTATCACTAACCTTTCTTATTGAGTTCTTTTTGCCATTTGAAAACAATATTCATTACATCCATTGGTGTCATTCCCATTAAATTAGCATTCTTAATCTCTTTAAGTATTTTACTTTGATTAGAATCTAAACTTACTGCTTCGGGTTGGAACAACGACAACTGTTCTTCTTGAATCTCCGAAGTTTCATTTTCATTTTTTTCTTCAATATGCTTTTCTTCAGTGTAACTTTCTGTTGATTCTACAGTAAAATCATTCTCACTCTCTAACTTATTTAAAATGCTGTCAGCACGCTTTAAAAGTTTATCTGGCATACCAGCTAGCTTAGCAACATGAATCCCATATGATTTATCAGCTGGACCTTCCTGCATTTTATGCAAGAAAATCAACTCACCATTTTTTTCTATTGCACCTACATGGACATTTTGTAATTTATCCAAACTTTCATCCAGGATTGTTAATTCATGGTAGTGAGTAGAGAATAAGGTTTTAGCATGGATATTATTGTGTACATACTCAATTATTGCTTGAGCTAAAGCCATGCCATCATAAGTAGCAGTTCCTCGACCAATTTCATCAAACAATAGCAAACTATTTCTAGTTGCATTCATTAAAGCAACATTTGTTTCTTTCATTTCTACCATAAATGTTGATTCACCAGAAATTAAATCATCTGCCGCTCCAATACGTGTAAAAATTTGGTCAAATATTGGCATCTTAGCAGATTTAGCAGGTACAAAACATCCAATCTGTGCGATAACTACAGTTAAAGCTAATTGTCGCATATACGTACTTTTACCAGACATATTAGGCCCTGTTATCAAAAGTACATCTAGATCATCATCCATTTTAATGTCATTTGGAATATAACTCTGCTTACCCATAACTTTCTCAACCACTGGATGCCAACCATCCTTAATATCTAAACTATGATTGTCAGTAGTTAATTCTGGTTTTACAAAATGTCCCTGCTCACTTACAGTAGCAAAACTTTGCAAAACATCTAATGCAGCTACAGCACCTGCTAATTCCTGGATACGCTGAATCTCATCTTTTATTTGATCACGAATACCAGTAAAAATCTTGTATTCTAGCTCTTTAGCTTTACTTTCTGCTCCTAAAATTAGTGATTCTTTTTCTTTCAATTCAGGAGTGATAAATCTTTCAGCATTAGTTAATGTTTGCTTACGTTGATATCTATCTTCAGGCAATTTACTCAAATTTCCCTTAGAAACTTCAATGTAGTATCCAAAAACTCTGTTGAATCCTATCTTTAAATTATTTATTCCAGTTGCTTGACGTTCTTTAGCTTCTAGTTCTGCTAACCATGCTTTGCCATTTTTCATAGCATCTACGTATTCATCTAACTCTTGGCTATATCCAGGCTTTATCAAATTACCATCAGTCACAGAAATTGGTGGTTCGTCTTCAATTGCTTGTTCAATCAAATCTGCAATATCTTCAATTGGATCCAATTTGTCAAAAATTTCATCAAATGTACTATCATTATTTAATTCTTGAATAATATATCTAATTTGTGGAATATGTTCCAATGATGTTCTAAGTTGGATTAAATCCCGACCGTTAACACTACCAAATGCAACTTTTCCCGCTAATCTTTCTAAGTCATAGACATTAACTAATTCTTCCTGAAGTCCACTTCTTTCAAAATAGTGGGTTAATAAATTCTCAACCATTGATTGTCTAGCTTCTATTTCTTTTAAATTAATCAAAGGTCTGTCAATCCATTGCTTTAATAGACGACCGCCCATTGCAGTTTTAGTTGAATCCAGCAACCACAATAACGTTCCTGATTTTTTCTGAGTACGAAGATTTCTTAATAATTCTAAATTTCTTTTTGCATGATAATCCATCTTTAAATATTGTGATGGCTCATAATGTACTGCTCGCTGTAAATGTGATAAAGCACGTTTTTGAGTAATTTTCAGATAGGTAATTAAATGTTTAATTACTTCAACTTCGACACTATTCTCAACATCTTGACTAGCAAAACTTACTTCTGAACTATCTTCTGTATCATTTTGTTCAGAAATTAAAATCTTAAGATTCTTAATTTGATTTAAAACTTCATCGTTTACACTTGAGTCAACCACAATTTCTTTCGTTCTAAGACTGATTAACTCATTTAATATTGTGTCAATTGTATTTAACACAGATACTTTAAGTTCACCAGTTGATAAATCAACATATGCAAAACCATATTGATTATTTTCAAAATGTAAAGCTGTTAAATAATTATTTTCCTTAGCTTCACCTGCGGACTCATCAATTATTGTCCCCGGTGTTACCAGCTGAATGACCTCACGCTTTACCATCCCTTTAGCTTGCTTAGGATCTTCAACTTGTTCACAAATGGCAACTTTATAACCTTTATCTACTAAAATATCTATATAATTTTGTGCAGCATGATGAGGTACACCACACATTGGAATTGGATCAACTGCTTTTTTATTACGTTGTGTCAATGTCAATTCTAAAATTTGAGATCCTTTAATTGCATCATCATAAAACATTTCATAAAAGTCACCCAAACGATAGAACAAAAAGGCATCCGGATATTGCTTTTTTATCTGCATATATTGTTCCATCATTGGTGTTTGCTTTGTTTTCTGAGGCATTCTTTCTAAAGTCCTTTCTAAAAATATATTTATTTATACGTCCAAAATTTACGTGCAAGTATAATTTTAACATGTTTTTTTATTAATTGCTTTCAATTAATTAACGAAAACTTACTTCACGATACTTAAAAAGCCGAGAAGATAAAATTCTCCTCAGCTTCATTAATTACTTAGCATATTCAACAGCTCTTGTTTCTCTAATAACTGTCACTTTAATATGACCTGGATATTCTAACTCATCTTCAATCTTCATTCGAATATCTCTAGCCAGAACAGTTGCTTCTAAATCGCTAACCTCATTTGGTTGAACAATAACTCTAACTTCTCGACCAGCTTGAATAGCGTAACTCTTTTGAACACCCTTAAATTCGTTTGAAATATTTTCCAATTTTTCAAGACGATGGATATAATTTTCTAATGATTCACTACGAGCACCTGGTCTAGCAGCTGAAATTGCATCAGCCGCAGCAACTAAAACAGCTATTACGGATTTAGGCTCTGTGTCTCCATGATGCGAAGCAATTGTATTGACAACTGTCTCACTTTCATTATATTTCTTAGTGAGTTCTACACCAAGTTCGACATGTGAACCCTCAATCTCATGATCAACAGCTTTACCAATATCGTGTAATAATCCTGCACGTTTCGCCAATATGACATCTTCGCCTAACTCAGCAGCTAGTATTCCTGAAATTTTTGCAACTTCAATTGAATGATTCAAAACATTTTGACCATAACTTGTACGATAATTTAATCTACCAATAGTCTTAATCAAGTCTGGGTGCATTGAATGAATTCCTAGGTCAAAAATAACTTCTTCACCTATTTCACGAATTTTTGCATCCATATCCTTAGTAGCCTTATCAACCATTTCTTCAATTCTTGCTGGATGAATTCGACCATCCTGAATTAATCTTTCTAAGGCCATTTTAGCAATTTCTCTTCTAACTGGATCGAAACCACTTAAAACGACTGCTTCTGGCGTATCATCGATTATTAAGTCAATTCCAGTCAATGTTTCTAAAGTACGAATATTTCGACCTTCACGTCCAATTATTCTACCCTTCATTTCATCATTTGGAAGATTTACTACAGATACAGTTGTTTCAGATACCATATCTGCAGCACTACGTTGAATGGCTTGAGCGATTAAACTCTTAGCTTTTCGGTCAACTGTAGCTTTAGTTTCTTCTTCACTTTCCTTAATCATTACCGCACGCTCATGAATTAATTCTTCCTTAGTTTCATTCAAGATTAATTCCTTAGCTTCGGGTCTTGTCAATGCTGCAATTTCTTCAAGTTTATCTTGTTGCTCTTTTACTAACAAAGATGCTTGTTCTTTTTGCTTAGTTACAACTTTTTGATCAGAATCTAATTGTGCTTCTTTTTTCTCTAAAACGTCCTCACGTTTATCTAAAGCAGTATCTTTTCTATCGAGAATTTCTTCTCTTTGTAACAAGCGATTTTCCTGACGTTGAATTTCAGATCTGCGTTCCTTTAGTTCACTTTCTATTTCAGAACGATAACGATGATTTTCTTCTTTAGCTTCAATAATCGCTTCCTTCTTACTTGCAGCAGCTTCTTTTTTTGCTGTTTCAATGATACCAGTTGCTGTTTGGGTTGCTACATCTAAAGCTTGTTCATAACTACGCTTACGATAAGCTACCCCCAACGCAAAACCGATAACTAAAGTCGCAATGGCGATGGCGAGGATTGTAATTGCTATAATCACACTTGCACCTCCACACCATTATTTATATTTAAAATGTCTATACTAATTGATGTCATTGATTAATACACACAATAATATTTTAATGTTTGTTACATGCTTATGTCAATAATTACTTCTTTTCCCTCGAAAATAAACGACTTAAAAGCAAAACTTTCAAGCCGTTTAAATAACTAATTATTCGTCACTATCATTTACATCTAAAGATACTTCTTCAGAATCATCTATATCTGCAGCCTTGTCATCCATAGCAGATTGAGTAGTATTCTTATCTTGAGATTCAGGTACATTTCCATTTTCATCCGGTATACCGTATGCTTCTCTGACTTTGATATTAATTTCATTCATCTCGTCTTCATGTTCACTAAGATATTCCTTAGCATTTTCACGTCCTTGACCTATTCTTGTATCTCCATAAGAGAACCAAGAACCACTCTTGTGAATGATATCCTTTTCAACAGCCATATCCAGTAATTCACCAGTTTTAGAAATACCTTCACCATACATAATATCAACTTCAGCTACTTTGAATGGTGGAGCAACCTTATTTTTCACAAATTTAATCTTAGTTCTATTACCAATAATTTCAGATTTTGCCTTAATTGCTTCGGAACGACGCACTTCCATTCTAACAGTTGAATAGAACTTCAAAGCACGACCACCAGGAGTTGTTTCGGGATTTCCAAACATAACCCCTACTTTTTCACGAATTTGGTTAATAAATATAGCTACCGTCTTCGTCTTATTGATTGTACCTGAAAGTTTTCTCAAAGCCTGTGACATCAAACGAGCTTGCAACCCAACATGAGAATCACCCATTTCACCTTCAATTTCAGCTTTAGGTACTAAAGCGGCTACTGAGTCAACAACAATTATATCAATTGCACCAGATGAAACCAAAGCATCAGCAATTTCTAAGCCTTGTTCACCAGTGTCTGGTTGTGAAAGTAGTAATTCATCAATGTTTACTCCCAATGCAGTAGCATATGCAGGATCCAAAGCATTTTCAGCATCGATATATGCTGCTGTACCACCACGTTTTTGAACTTCAGCAACTGCATGTAATGCAACTGTCGTCTTACCAGAACTTTCTGGACCATAAATTTCAATAATACGTCCTCGTGGATAACCACCTACACCTAATCCTGCATCAATAGCAATTGAACCACTAGAAATGGTAGAAATCTTTGTATCTACTTTCCCTCCCATTTTCATAATGGAACCTTTACCGAACTTTTTCTCAATCTTTTTTAAAGCTGCATCTAAAGCCTTTAATCTTTCTTCAGGTTGATCGCCTTGAACTTTATTTTTGTCATTAGCCACTTACAATTCCTCCTCGTTTCATCTTAATATAAAGAAGAACTTTTACTCTATTAATCATACTGATTTATACGGCAAATATCAAGAGAATCGAACTAAAGTTCACAAAAATTCTTCTTCAAAAATAAATTACGCAAAAATCTTTGTAATTCAAAAAAATGTGAGAAGAACAATTCTTCCCACATAATTAAAAAATTATTTTCCAAATGAATCACTGAAAATATCTTTACTGTGATAAAAATAATCAATACCAGAATAAACTGTAAAGAATAAGCAAATATATAATAAAATTTCACCTATTGGAATACTTACAGCTGCAAAGAATACATCGTTTAAGAACAAGAACAAAATTGAAAACATTTGTGTAAAAGTCTTAATCTTTCCTGGCATTGCAGCCGCTATTACTTCTCCATCATTTTCAACTACAATTAATCTTAAACCTGTTACTGCAAGTTCACGACATACAATGATTGCTGCAATCCATGCTGGAACCTTTCCCATTTGCACTAAAATAATAAATGCTGTCATAACTAACATTTTGTCAGCCAAAGGATCAGCAAATTTACCAAAGTTAGATACCAAATGTCTGCGACGAGCAATCTGTCCATCAGCAAAATCAGTAATTGAGGCTACTGCAAATATAATTGCACCCCATAATGATGTTACAGGAATTGTTGTTCCTGCAATTATCACATCACCCCAGTTTAACGGTAATAATAATACTAACATGAAAACTGGAATCAATAAGATTCTAATGATTGTCAATTTGTTAGGTAAGTTCAAATTAATCACTCCTTAATATAAGGGAGTGAAATATCCACTCCCTAAGTTAACGTTATTCATTAGCAACGTTAACTGTAATTTGACGAACAGTTAATGTGCTGTTTTCTTTTAAGAAATCAAACTTTTTACCATTGATTGTAATATTAGTTACATTTGAATTACCTAAACTAATATTAAAACTTGTAGTACCTTCTGGCAATGTTACTGTATGAGAAGCACCGTTTTGTAATGTACCTTGCCAATTTGCTGTACCGTTAACGGAAATGCTGCTCCATGCAGAACCACCTTTAGAAGTAAATTTAATTTTATTCTTCTTAGCAGGACTTGTTAATGAGTAAGTAAATCTTGAACCACTAACGGCTGTATTAGTAATCTTTTGTCCTTTACTACTCTTAGAAGAAGATTCACTGCTAGAACTACTTTCCTTCTTGCTTGAACTACTGCTTACTTCTTCAGAAGAAGATTCTTTCTTAGAAGATTTCTTTGATGAGGATACATCTGATGAAATAGATACATTTGTGCTTGAAGCAGCTTGGTTAGCTTCCTTCTTATTTCCAGCAACTACAAAGTATATGGAACCTATAATGATAACCACAACCCCGACAATAATAATTGTTGGTAAATAATGCATAAACTTATCAAAGCTTTGACTAACTTGACTTGGAGTACTTGATTGTTGTTGTCTTCTAACTGCTTCTGTTCTTGTTTTAGCCTCTGTTGGCTCTTCTTCAGTTTCTTCGACTTTCTTCTTACCGGCTTGTTCATCAAGTTCTGATAATAATTTATCTGCTTTTATACCAACTGTATCAGCATATTGTCTAATAAAAGCACGAACATAGAAATCTCCCGGAAGTGCATCAAAGTTATTTTCTTCAATCGCTATCAAATATCTTTTTTGGATTTTGGTAATTTGTTGAAGATCATCTAAAGTATAATGCTTTTCATTTCTAGCATTTTGTAAAGTTTTTCCAATATCAGTCATTGATACTCTCTCCATAATCTAAAATCTATTGTTATTCGTATAATAGTATAGCATACTACAATAAAAATATTAATGCTATTTTTATTGTAACCAACCACCCGTCACATATATTGTCTGTCCTGTTAGATACTCTGCTCTATCTGCTAGTAGACAAGTTACCCAATAACTTATTTGATCAGGTTGTGCCAATTTTCCCATCGGAATATCCTCTGCCACTTGTTCTTTCACATCAGAAGAAAACATGTTGTTCATTCTAGTATCAACCGCACCTGGAGCTACAACATTTACTGTAATACCTAATGAAGCTACTTCTTTACTATAGGCTTTTACGAATGCACTCAAAGCACCTTTAATCGTACTATATCCAACTTCCATGGCACTACCATATCCACCATAAACAGAACCTATAAATACTATTCTTCCTAAACTAGAACGTGCTAATTTTTCCTCTAGCTTTTGCAATAGGAATAAAGGATATCTAAGTTGCATTGTTAACATTTCATCAAATTCTTCCATTTTTAACTGGTTAAACAATCCGTACTTAGTTGTTCCTTCAGCAAAAATAACAGCATCTAAACTAAAAACTGAATTAGTTAACTTATCTATTTCAGAAATTTTCGACATGTCACTTTGCATGATTAAAAATTCTTGCTTACTATATTCACTATCTAGCTTATCATATAATCTTTTAACTTTCTCATAAGAATTATTATAATGAAGATATAATGACCAACCTTGGGCAGCTAAATCATTAGCTATTTTTGATCCTATATCCCCTGAAGCACCTAATATCAAAGCCCATCGCATTATTTTCACCTACTCTCTGGTAATAATTCATAAATGCTAATAGCATCTTGATTGAGAAATTCTTCAGCAGTTTTTACAACATCTTCTAAAGTTAGCTTTTCTAAAATTTCCACCATATCAAAAATTGTTGCATCATCATACAATCTACCTTCATAGCGATTAGCAATACTTTCTAGTGAATTCATTGAACGAATAATACTGCCTAAGAATTCTTTTTTAGATAATTCAAATTCTTCTGCCCTATCTTCTAATAAATCAGATGCTCGGACTATTAAATCCTTAATTCTCTTTTTGAATTCCTCAGGTTTACTTGTACTTCCACTTATCATCGCAAAATTAAATCCACGTTCAAATTGAAAATCATATCCAAAACTATCATCAATAATATTTTCGTTGTACCATTGTAGATATTCTTTAGAACTTTCACCAAACAAAATATCTAGTAATAATTGAACTTTCAATTTATAACTTATTGCTTCATATCCGCGCAATTGTTTACCTAATCCCTTTATACCAATTGCAACTTTAGGTAATTGTAAATCCATTTTTCTGGTTCTTGAAGAAATTATTATCTTATCTTCATCTCCTTTAGAAAATGGAGCTCGTACAATCTTTTCTGTCTTAGAGAAAGTTTTTTTAGCTTGATTTTTCTTAATTAGTGAAATCATCGCTGTTTCATCAAAATTTCCCACTAAAAACAAAGTCATATTACTAGGTTGATAGAATGTATTATAACAATCATATAAATCTTGTGCTGTTATTTTACTAATCGACTCAATTGTACCTGCGATATCTTGGCTAATTGGAGTATTAGGATATAAATTCTCTATTAAGCCAAAATATAACTGCCAGCCTGAATCATCATCATACATTTTTATTTCTTGACCAATAATACCCTGTTCTTTTTTCACAGATTCTTCAGAAAAATAAGGTTCCTGAACAAAATCTAGCAGAATTTCTACACATTTTTCTACATTCTGTGTAGCTGAAAATAAATAACTTGTTCTTGTAAAACTTGTAAAAGCATTGGAATCCGCTCCATACTTTCCAAATAATTCAAAAGCATCGTAATCCCTCTTTTCAAACAATTTATGCTCTAAAAAATGTGCAATTCCTGCTGGATAAACTTTCATATCCTTTTCTCCATAAGGAACAAATTCATTATCAGCTGAGCCATAATTAGTAGACATGATACCATACACTTTATGAAAACTTTTCTTTGGTAGAAGCTTAACTTTTAATCCGTTATCCAATTCTTCACTATAAATGGTTTCTCCAAATTGTGTGTATTCCTTCTTTTCTAACACTATACCACCTCACTAATTAGTTCCTAACATATAAGTAGCCTGTAGTTTAACCATTTTTGCAACTTTCATCACATCGTCTTTGGTTACACTTTGCAAATTATCCAACCATTCTTCAACAGTAACATTGATTCCGGTTAAAGCTGCAGATTGCGCCCTTAATAAAGCTGAAGTTTGGCTATCTAAACGGGAAATATAACTACTAATCAAATTATTCTTATTTTGTTCTAACAACTCGTCTTCAAAATCACCTTTTTTTAGTCGTTCTAGTTGCTCTAAAATTAATTCTTGAACCTTATCTTTGTTAGCATAAGAAATTCCAGTTTGAACTACTAATAATTGTCTAAATGGATCAAAGTTACTATTAGCATAATATGCCATACTCATTTTTTCTCTCACAACAGTAAATAATAAACTTAGTGCTGAACCTCCAAATAAACTATTGAAAACAAGTGCTGCATAATGCAAATCTCCACGATATACAACTGGTAACCTAAATGCCATATCAAACTTACTTTGAGATAAAGGTTCTTCATCAATTTGTGTTACAATCTCTTGTTTTATCTCTTGAGTATAACTCATGCTTACTCGTGAAATATTTCGCGCCTTAAATGGTAACACAGAGAACTTATTTACAACCTCATCAGTATTAACATCTCCAGAAATCATAATTTCTACTCTATCAGTATTTAGCATTTTTTGATAAGCATCCATTAAATCAGAGATTGTTAACTTCTCAACATCTTCACTTTCACCAAATGATGGTACTTGTTGAATCTCATTATCAAAGTAAAGCTTTCTTAATTTTGCTGCAGCATAAGCTTGCTTATCTTCTTTAATAGATTTCAAATATGTAATAGTGTTGTTTTTCTGTCTAATAAAAGTTTCTTCATCAAAGTTTTTATTTTCCCCCACTTTCAATGGATTGAAAATAATTTCTTTTAAAAATTCAATTACTTCTGAAAGTAAATCTTCATTGCCTACTAGATACTTACCTTCAATATAATCAATACTAAAATTAATAAGTTGATAATTTCCACGTCTATCAACGGAACTACCAAAACTAGCACCATACATTTGAGATAATTTACGTGCAATATCAATTTGTGTAGGATAGTTTTGGCTACACATTTCTAGATAATTAGCCAGCAATGCCCTTTCGGCTAATTCTTTTTTTGATTCTATATTTTTAATAAATGATATAAAAATTCTTGTTGTCTTAAATTGTTTAGAAGGAATGATATTTAAATTCACGCCTTTGACTAATTCTATACGCAAAAAAACGCCTCCTTAACTCATAATCTACTATAATGTATAATACACTTAAAAACAATTAAAAAATGGCATTTTGAAATCATCAACTAACTAAATGTATTAATTAGCCTTATAATTCCAAATAATGCCATTTTATAATACTCACTAATTATCTTGACTATACACCTTGCGTGGTTTACTACCTTCTTGAGGGCCAACAATTCCACGTTTTTCCATTTCATCGACAATTCTAGCTGAGCGATTATATCCAATCCTAAATCGTCTTTGAAGCATCGACACACTACATTTCTGTTCTTGTCTGACAAATTCAACCGCTTCGCTAAATAGCTCATCTTCAGCTTCTCCATCAGCTTCATGTTGTAATTCTTCATCAGATACTTCCATCGACTCATCATACTCAGCTGGAAGTTGTTCACGAACAAAGTTGACCACATTCTCAACATCAGAATCTGAAATAAACGCACCTTGTACACGTACAGGTTTATTCATTCCCATTGGTAAGAATAACATATCCCCACGTCCAAGTAATTTTTCAGCTCCGGACTGATCAATGATTGTACGCGAATCAGTTCCACTTGATACAGCAAATGCCATTCTTGAAGGTACGTTTGCCTTGATCAAACCAGTAATAACATCTACTGATGGTCTTTGTGTAGCTAAGATCATATGGATCCCAGCCGCACGGGCCATTTGAGCTAATCTAATAATTGCATCTTCAACTTCATTAGAAGCTACCATCATTAGATCTGATAATTCATCAACAATTGCCACAATGTATGGCATTAAAGGTTCTTTAGAATTATTATCATGATTTTGTCTTTGAATCATCGCATTATATCCAGAAATATTACGTTGTCCCGTATTAGCAAATAATTCGTAGCGTCTTTCCATTTCCAAAACTAGCTTATGCAAAGCTCGCGATGCTTTTTTCGGATCGGTTACAACCGGTGTTAATAAATGTGGAATTCCATTATAAACACCAAGCTCTACTTTTTTAGGGTCAACTAACATTAATTTCACTTCATCTGGCGGACAATTCATCAATAGGCTTGTAATGATGCCATTAATTGCAACTGACTTACCACTACCTGTCGAACCAGCAATTAATAGATGTGGCATCTTAGCTAAATCAGCAGTGATTAAGCTACCTGAAACATCGCGACCAATCGGCACTTCCAAAGGCTTACTAGAATCTTTCTTTTGTGAAGAAATAATGTCTTTAAATGATATTGTTGCCACTTTTTTATTAGGTACTTCTATACCAATTAATGATTTACCAGGAATTGGTGCTTCAATACGAATGTCTTTAGCTGCTAATGCCAAGGCCAGGTCATCGGCTAAATTAACGATCTTGCTAACTTTAACCCCAATTGCTGGATGCAGCTCATATTTTGTAACCGATGGACCTAAAATTGTGTTTTTTAGTTCTACATCTACACCAAAACTCTTAAAAGTCTCTTTTAATATCTTCTTATTTCGTTGAATCTCCGCTTTTTCTTCACTTTGGTCAGTAGGTGGCACATCTTGTAATAAATTAACTGATGGTAATTGGTAATTTTCTAAAGTTGGATGATTCTTTACTACAATTTCTTGCTCATCCTCACTTTTATCTTCAACCGGTTGATTCCAATCAGTTAAATTATCTTTACTATCATTATCTACTTCAGATTTTTCCATATCTGCTACTGGTGTAGGTAAATCTCTTTCTTCATCATCGCTATGAGTGATTTCATTTTCTTTAGCTTTCTCAATTGCCTTTTCTTGACGTGCTTTTTTAATTTGCTTAACTTTGTCATTTCCTTTACTAATTGAATGTGAAAAAGCAACTATCACTTTTTTTGTCTCAGAAATTATCCAATATAGAGTCTTGCCTAAATACTCGAAGACTTGTCGATACGCAATATCGAACAATAAACATAAGCCAGCTATAAAAATTAAAACTGCAACAATATAAGAGCCTATCTGCGCTACCAAAAACGAAGTTGCGCTATATAATAAAGCTCCTGTAATTCCACCACCAACAGCACTACCAACACTACCAGAAATAATATCTGAACTTAAATATTGCCAAGTTATATCAACAAAATTAGCATGTAAATCAAGTTTTTGAAATAGTAGTACTTCTAAAAAAAGTAGTACTCCTAAATAAGCTAATAATACACCGCCTATTTTCTTTCTAGGAATTATCGGCTGTTCTCCCATTGATAACAAATATGTTCCATATCCTATGAGTAACACTACCGCTACTTTATAACTATCACCAACAAATATCCTAAAGACATTCGCCAGTAAAATACCCAGGTATCCCAGATTTAATAACCCTAAAATTCCAAATAGAATAAAGCAACCACCGACAACTCGCTCAGAAGTTTGTTTTTGTATTTTCTTTTTTGTCTTTCTTTTTGTTTTCTTTCTTCTAGCCACAACGATAGTCCTTTCTAAAATACCAAGCTATCTTACTTATTTTAATTTATCATTTTCATAAGTATGAGTAGTTTCTAAATTAGGGAATCCTTGTTGTCTAAGTGCTTCATAAACTACAATTGCTGCTGTATTAGATAAATTTAAAGCTCTTATATGTTCATCATTTTGAGGAATTCTAATACATTTTTCTGGATTTTGTCGCATAAACATTTCTGGTAAACCAGTTGTTTCTTTACCAAATAAGAAGTAGTGTTCTTTTTCAGTATTTGTATAATCGGCTTCTGTATATGCCTTGGAAGCAAATTTAGACACAATATATAATTCACCATTTTCAGGAATTGTTTCTAAAAATGCCGGTAAATTAGGATGATAAGTAATTTTCACCTTATCCCAATAATCCAATCCAGCTCTTTTCATATATTTATCATCTGTTGAAAATCCTAGTGGTTCAATTAAATGTAATTCTGTATTTGTACCTGCACAAGTTCTAGCGATATTTCCTGTATTAGCAGGCATTAGTGGTTCAAATAAAACAATATGATTAGCCATATGTAAATCCTTTCATAACAATTTTTATCCATAAAAAAAGCGTAGCCATTCGGTGTGGGCACGGCGAACAGCTACGTTAATGAAGTACAATTATATAGCAACTAACGACAGTTCCGTTAATTACTAACAACCGATTTCTTGTAGACTATAGTAACACCATCTTATACTTTTTTCAATACTTTTCAGAAAATTAATTTTAATTTATCTTATACAAATTATTTATCTACTTAAATTTTAAAACTATGCTATTAATAAGGTAACATCTACAGTTATTTCATTTAATGGATTTTGCCTAGCATACTCTAATTGCTCATTACTTGCACCCCAACTAAGTGGCGTCATTAACAATAAATTTTTAAAATTTTCCGGTGTTAAATTAAATTTGTATCTTATACGCTTGCTTTCAAAGTTAGGAAAATGCTTTGAAAATAAATTTAACACCTTATCGTTACTATAACTTGATTTTCTTGAACCTGTATCACCATATAAAAGATGTCGTAGTTCAATTAAATAATTTGCATTAGGAATTACTTTGTATAACTTACCTTCATTTTTCAGAACTCTTAAAAATTCTCCGTAAGATGAAGGTGAAAAAATATCAATAATAGCATCAATACTATTATCCATAAACGGAAGATTTGCTAAATCTGCAATACAAAAAAATGGATGTAACTCATTTTGTGTTGCTAAATTTATCGCATCCTTAGAAATATCAAATCCTATTAGGGTATCATTATACTTCTCTCTTGATTTTGCTAAATTAATTAATGGTGTGCCCTCTCCACAACCTACATCAATTATCTTTAATTTTTTTGCTGGTAATTCTTTTATTATCTGCTCAATAATTGGTGAAAATAGACCGGCTTGTAACAAAGTTCGTCTCGCATTCCACAATTCTTTATTATCATAGTCACTTTTCACACCATGAGTTAATAAATGTAATGTTCCTTTTTTATTAAGATTGATAACGTGTCCATTAATACATACAATACTGTTACCTTGTAAACTGGTTATTTTATTTTGACAAAAAGGACACCGGAAAATTTCCATATTATTTTGAATAAATAATTTTGCTCTATCTATTTTTTTCACTATTCTTTTCTCTCAACTTCAATATATTTACCATTAACCAGTTTAACTAAATCTTCTTGTTTTAATCTAACAGAACGTCCAACTTTACCAGCTGATACTGAAATTACTTCAAAAGGTTTAATTCTTTCATCAAAATAGATTGGAAAACCTTTAAAAGCATGAATACCAATTGGCGTATTTGCTCCATGAATATAACCAGTTATATTAATCAAGTTTTTATTATCAGCTAGGTGTACTTGTTTTTTACCTAATTGCTGAGCAACTAACTTCAAATCCATTTCATGTACAATTGGTAAACAAACTACAAAAAAGTCTTTAGGATCTCCCTTACCCTGTAACACAATTGTCTTTAAAATAGATTCAGGTTCTACTCCTAATTCAGCAGCTTCCTTCAATGCATCTTTTCCTTGCTCTATCCAATTGAAAGATGTTTCTTCATATTCTATATTGTGTTGATCTAATACTCGTTCTTCATTAGTCTTTTTTTCTTTAGTTTTTTTCTTCTTTTTTGCCATTTAAACCTCTTCTTTCTAAAATTTAATTATCTTAAACAATAGCGCAATCAATATAATTTTAACTTATATCTATATCAATTTAAAGTTTCCAGCTAAACACGAACATTATTACGAATATTAGGCTATTAGTTTGACATATATTTTAAAATACGTTATTATATCTTATGTTTTGTGGTTATTTCTTAATTAATACCGTAAATTATTTAATAGAGCGAGGTTTTATTATGCCAGTTTTTGATTATGAAGATATCCAATTAGTTCCAAATAAATGTATTGTTAAGAGTAGATCTGAAGTAAATACAAAAGTTAAATTTGGACCTATGACTTTTAAAATACCTGTAGTCCCTGCTAATATGCAGACTATTATTGATGAAAATCTTGCTGTTTGGTTAGCTAAGAACGGTTATTTCTATATTATGCACCGTTTTTATGAAAATGAACGTGTTGATTTTGTTAAAAATATGCACGACAAAGGTCTTTTTGCTTCAATTTCTGTTGGAGTAAAACCTGCTGAATATGATTTAATCGATGAATTATCTCAAAAGAATTTAGTTCCTGAATATATTACTATTGATATTGCTCATGGACATTCAGATACCGTCATTAATATGATTAAGCATATTAAGCATAAATTACCTGGTGTTTTCGTTATTGCTGGAAATGTTGGTACTCCTGAAGCTGTTCGTGAATTAGAAAATGCTGGAGCTGATGCTACTAAAGTTGGAATTGGACCAGGTAAAGCTTGCATCACTAAATTAAAAACTGGCTTTGGAACTGGTGGATGGCAATTAGCTGCTATTCGTGCATGTGCTAAGGCTGCTAGCAAACCAATCGTTGCTGACGGTGGTATTAGAAATAATGGTGATATTGCCAAATCAATTCGCTTTGGTGCTTCAATGTGTATGATTGGCTCCCTTTTTGCCGGACATGATGAAACTCCTGGTGATATTATTGAAAAAGATGGCAAGAAGTTCAAAACTTATTTTGGATCTGCTTCTCAATATCAAAAAGGCGAATATAAAAATGTCGAAGGTAAAAAATTACTTCTACCATATAAAGGAAAAATAGCCGATACACTTCGTGAAATGCAAGAGGATTTACAATCTGCTATTTCTTATGCTGGTGGTAAAGAATTATTAGCTCTTAGAAAAGTTGACTATGTAATTGTTAAAAATTCTATTTACAACGGTGATATGTTGTAATTACTTTAAAAGATTGTTTTTATAACAATCTTTTTTATTTTGTAACAATATCCTAAAAAACCCTAGTTTTGGCCATTATTTCCGAACTTAATTGATATAAATTATATTTATCTTATAGAATTCTTAACAAAAACATGATTTTTTATTAAAGTTGTGGTAAATTAATATATGGCATATAGAATATAGGAGTTGATTATAAGATTATGAAAAAGAATAAAGTTTTTCGACTTTCTTTAGGTTGGCAAATCATTTTAGGCTTAGTCATCGGTGTCATTCTCGGTGTCGTTTTTGCTGATAATAAGAAGTTTATTGCTTTTGCCAACGGTTTAGGTTCAACTTTCATCAATATGATTTCAATGATTGTTCTTCCTATTGTTGTCTCTAGTTTAATTGTCGGGATCTCTAATATGGGAGATATTAAAAAATTAGGTAAAATTGGCTTAAAGACATTAATCTATTTTGAAGTTTTATCTACAATTGCATTTATTGTTGGGATGGTTATTTCTAATTTTTCTCATCTTGGATATATGCTTGATCTAAGTCAATTATCTCATGTTGATATTTCTACTTACGTAAAGACTGCTAAATCTGCTGCTCATAATGGTTTAGGTTCAATACTTATGTCTATTGTTCCTTCTAACTTTTTTGACGCATTAGCTACAGGACAAATGCTACCTGTTATTTTCTTCTCATCCCTATTTGGTTTAGGAATTGCTGCAATCGGTGAAAAAGGGAAAATATTAATTACTTTCTTACAAGCCGTTGCTGAAGTTATGTTCAAAATAACTGGTTGGATTATGCATTTTGCTCCATTTGGTGTTGCCGGTTTAATTGGTGCTACTGTTGCCCAACTTGGTTTAGCTTCATTAAAACCATTGGCACTCTTTATCATAATGGCATATATCACTATGATATTCTTTATTTTAGTAGTATTAGGTATCACTTCTCGTATTTTTGGTTTCAGAATCATGGATCAATTAATCGTTGTTAAAGATGAACTAATTTTAGCTTTCACAACTGCTAGTTCAGAAGTTACCCTACCTCGTTTGATGCAAAAGACACAAAAACTTGGTGTTGACCAAGCTATTAGTTCATTTGTTATTCCAACTGGTTATACATTTAACCTTGATGGTTCAGCAATTTATCAATCACTTGCTGCTATCTTTTTAGCTCAAGCATATCATGTTCACTTATCAATTAGTCAACAAATTACTTTGCTTTTAGTTTTAATGATTACTTCTAAAGGTATGGCTGGTGTTCCAGGTGCTTCATTCGTTGTTTTATTAGCAACTGTATCTTCAATTGGTGTTCCAGTCTCTGGCTTAGCCTTGATCGCCGGTATTGACCGTCTTGTTGATATGGGACGTACTGCAGTTAACGTTGCAGGTAATGTTACTGCTACTCTAGTTATTGGTAAATCTGAAAACGAATTTGATCAAGCTAAGCATGATGCTTACGTAGCAAGTTTTAGAAATAAATAGTTATTTAAAATTAATATTTTCTATAATCAAAAATGGCAATCCAAAAATTATGGACTGCCATTTTTTACTATAATTGAATTTGCTTAAATTCTAACTTTTCTGCTGCTTCGAGTGAAATTGTAGCAGGAACTATATTAGGAAGAACTTCCTTTAACTTAATTAATTCATCTGTACTATCATTATCAGTATAAACACGTGAGATTTGTTTTTTCTCAACCCACTCTGCAATTTTTTCTAACTGATCATTCGTGAATTGAATATTACTTAAATTAATAGTTCCTTCCATTCCACCACAAGCTGCTAAAAATTGATCTGCAGTTTCAACATCGAAACTACCATCTTCATTTAATGCTAAGAACTCTATACTATCTGCTCCTAATGCTTGTGCTTCAAAAATATCTGCTTCTAAAGCTTTAATTTCAATATCTGAGTATTGATAAGAAGTTTCAGTTGGAATGTTAATTACAATATTAACTGATACATCATGTTCATGAGCATACTTGATAGCTTCTGCCATAAATCCTTTACTAACAGTTGCTTCATGATTTTTTAAAGTAACACGATGAGTACCTTGTTTTATAACATTGACTAATTCTGATAATGAATTAACTCGTGTATCTTTGAAAATCAAAACAAATTCCTCCCTATTTTACAAAATGAACGCAAACACCCTCTGGAACTGGAATGTCTGTTTGCAATAGTTCCAGTTTACCAGAAGTTTCATTTCTTGCAAACAAAGATGCAATTGTTGAATTTTGATGAGCAACAACTATAAATCTCTCACTATTATCAAGCGCAAAATCGCGTGGAAAATCTCCATTTGTTGAAATAGTTTGAATAAGTTTCAAAATACCATCTTCTTCAACTTCAAATACTGCGATAGAATTATGCCCCCTATTAGAAACATACACAAACCTATCATCAGAAGAAATACGTATAGCCGCTACCCCATTATGCTTTGTCCAGTCTACAGGTATAGTTGATACTATCTGAATAAGTTTCAAAATACCATTATTATATTCCAATACGGCTACTTCACTTGATAATTCTCCTGCTAAATATGCTAATTTACCATCATTGGAAAATACAATGTGTCTAGGGCCAAAACCTTCAGGAGTTTGAAAAGCTGCTATTTCAGAAATCTTACCTTCTTCTGATACATCATATGTGTGAACCTTATCGTCACCTAAATCAATAGTTATCAATTTATTATCAGGTGTTAAATCTGCATAATGAGCATGTGATTTATCTTGTTCTGGACGCGGACCTTTTCCTTCATAAGTAACGGAATCTTTTAATGTTAAAGTATTATCATTTTCTAGGCGATATACTTCAACTAAACCTTTGTGATAATTTGCAGTATACACCAACTTACGCTGACCATCATAGCTTACATAACAAGGAGATGCACCATCAGCTAATTTTTGATCAACTAAAACAGGTTTAGGCGTTGTAAGATTATAACTTGCAACTCCTCCTTGCCCCTGATCATTTCCAGCAATTGTCAACAAAGTTCCACTATCAGTTGTTGTAAGATATGTAGGACTTACAATACCATCAATAAATAATTCTAAATCTCTAATTTCTTTTTTCTCAGTATCTAATTTGGCTTGATAAATACCCTTACTGTTATTTCTGGTATAAGTTCCAAAATATATTTTTTCAAGCATGAAAAAGCCTCCTTGTAATAGTTTACATTGTTAAGTATAACATATCACATAAACCTAATTATGTTCCATTGCTCTTATTTCATAATCTAACATCTTCTGTGTTATAATTGCTTTATTCTTTAAAATGGAGTTGAGTAAATTTTGTTTAAAGCAAATGTTGTAAGTATTGGTGAAAATGCAATCAGTGATACAGAACCTATTATCATTTTATTTGGTGAAAATTCTGTAACTGACAACCTAGAAAAAGTATCCGTTGTTCAGAGATTTGAAAATGTCCAATCTGCAGATATAACCATCAATAATGAAATTAAAATTGATGATCAAGTTTATACTGTAAAATTTAAGGGAGATTTAGTTGATAGTAACTTTTCTATGTTAGGACATGTTACTCTATACTTCACTGAAGTACCTGATGAACCTCAAAATAATGCTATCTATTTATCTCCTGAAAAAATGCCATCCATCCACGTTGGTTCTACAATTGAATATTAAACTAACAGGATGCTAGAAAAGCAACTTTTCAAGTGAAACTATAAAAAAACATCAATAGTAAAAAGCGCTAGAAATCAACGTTTTCAATAACGTGGTTTCTAGCGCTTTAAGTTTCGAGACTTTTTATCTCTTATTCATTTACACCCATTTCAGCTTCTACAACGTCTGCAATTTCCATTACATAGTCATGCACTAATTCTTGAGTTTTAGCTTCAGCCATTACTCTAAGTAAGTCTTCTGTTCCACTTGGTCTTACTAAGACACGACCATCGCCAGCCATTTTTTCTTCAACTTTAGCGATAGCTTCTTTAATCTTTTCATTATCTAAAGCTGCTTTTTTATCAGTAACTTTAATATTTACTAATTCTTGTGGATATGTCTTAACTTCAGCTGCTAATTCTGATAACTTCTTACCAGTTTGCTTGATTACATTTAATAATTGAAGTGCGGTTAACATTCCGTCACCAGTTGTATTGAAGTCTAAGAATACAACGTGTCCTGATTGTTCCCCACCAACGTTATATCCATCTTTTCTCATTGCTTCTACAACGTATCTATCGCCAACTTTAGTTTGAACAGAATTAAGATTATTTTCTTTCATTGCTTTGTACAAACCAATATTACTCATAACAGTTGTTACAATTGTGTCTTTCTTCAAGCGTCCACGTTCACTCAAGTACTTACCACAAATAAACATAATCTTATCGCCATCAACGATTTCACCATTTTCGTCAACAGCAATACATCTATCGCCATCACCATCAAAAGCTACACCAACTTGTGCACCCTTTTCTACAACAAATTTTGCTAATGCTTCTGGATGAGTAGAACCTACTCCCTTATTGATATTAAGTCCATCTGGATTTGTTGCCATTGTATCAAAATCTGCGCCCAAATCTGCAAACAAACGTGATACCAATGCACTTGTAGATCCATTAGCTCCATCAACAGCAATGTGCATTCCTTCTAAATCATCAGGAATTGTTTGTTCTAAGAATTGTGTATATTTCAAAGCACCTTCACGATAATCACTTAGAGTACCTAAACCTTCTGCAGAAGGACGTGGTAAAGTATCTTCATCGCTTTCTAGTAATGCTTCAATTTCTTCTTCTTTTTCATCAGATAATTTATAACCATCGCTACCGAAGAATTTTATTCCGTTATCTTGTACAGGATTGTGTGATGCAGAAATCATAATTCCGGCATCAGCATCTTGTAATCTTACTAAATAAGCTACCCCAGGTGTTGTCATAACTCCTAAAGAAAATACTTCAATTCCCACTGATAAAAGACCAGCAATAAGAGCTTGTTCAAGCATTTGTCCAGAAATACGTGTATCTCTTGCAACTAATACACGTGCTGGTTTATTAGAAGCATGTTGAGTTAAAACATATCCTCCACAACGACCTAGCTTAAATGCTAATTCTGGGCTCAATGTTTCGTTTGCAATTCCTCTAACACCATCAGTTCCAAAATACTTCATATTAAAAAATCCTCACATTCAAATTAATTATTACTTTCAGATGATTTCTCACTATTCGAGCTACTTACACTTATATTTGAGCTAGTTTTACTGCTATCATCTTCAGTTTTATCATTATTCAAACTATTATCTATTTTATTAGTCTGCGATACATCTACAGAACTTTCATTATTATCTCCACTTGCAGTAATAGTTACTGAAATTGTAGCTGGAGAAATACTTGCAATTCCACTAATTGTTGATTGTAATTGAATTGTTCTTGTTACAGAACTAGTTACACCTTCTACTGACACAGGCACCGTTAATGTTGAAACCTTGCTCAAAGCTTGTTTTGTTCCATGTAACACAACTGTTTTTGTATCTGTTGATATCGAGTAACTTCGATTTTTGTCTCCATCGCTTTGAACTAAATTCAAGCTCACTTTTTTACTTGAACTAGCTTCAAAAACCGGAATCGTTACACGAACTGTTTCAGGATCAAAAACTACATCTAAGCTTTTACCCTTTTTATCCAAAGCTTGTAGTAGAACAGATCGTACTACATCATTCTTAGTTCCACTTGGGATATTAACATTTGCCACAACAATTTCGACATTTTTTACATCATTTTTAGCACCTGTAACTCGAACCGTTTGATTATTCATAGTTACACTACCAGTTGCATATCCACTTGCTACATTACTTGAATTATAGCGTGCTTGAACTGGGAAAGTTTTTGTAGCTTTCTTACTAATTTTAACCTTAACAGTTTGTGGATCTATCTTAGCTGACACTTCTTTGCTCAGCCCAGATTGAGATAAAGTTATTGTATGTTTACCATACCCTTTACCAGTTAAATCGGCATACACCTCAAAATTACGTGTATTGTTAATAGCTGTGACAATTGCGCTTGGCCCAATTATTCTAACCTTTACCTTATCTGGTAATCCTGCCACAAATTCAGTATCTTTTGCTCCCTTAACTTTTAATGGCATCTCAATAACAATTGACTTCTCATTTGTACTTGTTGTTAATGTATGTCCTGTAGACTGTCCTGATGTTAACTGATCTGCATTAACATAGAAAAAAAGAAAAAGAGCAAAAATTAGAGCAACAATTCGGTAGAAAAATTTTGTATTAAAGTACTTTGATAATTTCAATGTTTTCTACCTCCTTTAAAACTCTTAGCAAATCCATCTACAAATTTAGTTAAGATATTATCATTCTTAACTTCTTGCTTAGGAATAAGTTCATTTCTTAAAAGCTTAAGGTAGTCATTTTGAGTTAAATCCCTTAATAATTCACTATTTTTGGTAATTGTAACTCCACCAGTTTCTTCAGATACAACAATCGTCAAAGCATCCGTTACTTCACTAATTCCCACAGCTGCTCGATGACGTGTTCCTAAAGCTTTAGGAATAAGATTACTTTCAGATAATGGTAAGTATGCTGCGGCTACCGCAATCTTGTTATCTTTGATAATAACAGCTCCATCATGAAGAGGCGTATTAGGAATAAAAATATTTATTAGTAATGCACCTGTTATATCTGCATCCAATTTTATCCCTGTTTCAATATAATCTTCTAAACCTGTATTCATTTGGATTGTTATCAACGCCCCAATTCTTCGTTTAGACATATATTGAATAGCCTGATCGAGAGCTTTTACCATCTTCTCTTCTTCAGCACCTTGCTTACGGTTATGGACAAATGTTCCACGCCCTAAATGTTCTAGACCTCGCCGAATTTCAGGCTGAAAAATAATGATAATTGCAATAATTCCCCAATTAATAACTTGGTCCATTATCCAAGATACAGTTGATAATCCAATATACCAGCTTAGTAACTTGATAATTACGATTACTACAATTCCTTTAAAGAGTTGAACTGCCTTTGTTCCTCGAAGAAGCATCATCAACTTATAAATAGCATACCAAACAACTGCAACATCTAATAAGTTTATCAAATGTTGTGTAGTTATCAAGTTGCTCCAATCAAAAGGCATAAATATCCCTCCTTGGTCTTTCAATATTATATCACGTTAACCAATTGAAAAATCTATTTTATTAAAAATAATCCTATACTTTTCGAATTACAATTAACAACATTTGGAATATAATGTTACTTAGAAGACTTTAACTTTAAAATCTTTATAAAGTAAATAATTTGTTCACATTATAGACAAATATATTTGTTAGAATGTTAGTTAAAGAGAATTGGAAAAGTGGTGAATTTTTATGCCTACTAAATTAAAATGGTTCATTCGAACAATCTTTGTTTTATTTATGATTTACATTTATATAGCTGATTATAGCCGCGGAACTTTTTTTAGTTTCTTACTTTTAAATACATTTTTAGGATATATCCCTGTTGAATTAGCGATGCATATTAACGAAAAACAAAATCCTGTTATTTTTTGGCTTTTATTTTTCTTCTGGTTATTATTCTATCCCAATGCACCTTATGTCTTAACAGACTTGTTCCATTTAGCACGTTTTAATCCGTACGACCCTACAACAGGTCTTATGACTTTAAGATTAAAAATGTGGCTAGAATTTACTAATTTAATTTCAAGTGCTCTAGGTTGTACATTGATGGGATTATGGAGTTTTGATCACTTTATTAATGTTATTGCTATTCGTTGGAATAAACGTTCAATTCCTTTCAGAATATCATTGGCCTTTATTTTGACAATTCTTTCCTCAATTGGAATTTATGTTGGCAGATTTTTAAGACTTCATTCAGCTTACCTCTTCACTAGTCCTAAATGGGTGGTTGATTTATTAATAGGTATGTGGAATGCTAGAATGTTAACCTTCGTTATCTTTATGACAATAATTCAATTAATTGTCTGGGCTTCTGTGGCTATTGGACGTCACTCAATTTATTTATATGCAAAACAAAATAATTTAGAAATATAAGAGGCTGAAAAAAGTCTCAATACTTAAAAGCCGCTAGAAATCACATTGCTAAAATCGTTGATTCCTAGCGGTTTTTAATATAACTATTTTCTAAAATTCATCTGAAAATATAGTTTTTTCCAGCCTCTCTTATTTTTAATCTTCACCAATTATCCTAACTTCTGTTTCTAATTCAACATCAAATTTTTCCTTCACAACTGCTTGGACATGATGAATAACATCTAAATAATCTTTACCAGTACCATTACCAATATTCACAATAAATCCAGCATGCTTTTTAGATACTTGAACACCGCCTACTGTATATCCTTGCAATCCTGAGTCATGTACTAATTTACCTGTAAAATGCCCTGCTGGACGTTTAAATACACTACCACAAGATGGATACTCTAGAGGTTGTTTTGAAGCTCTTAAAAAGCTAAGTTCTTCCATTCTCTCCCTAATTTTCTTTATATCACCATGTTCTAGTTTAAAGGTTGCAGCAACTACAATATCATCTTCACTTTGTAAACGACTATGGCGATAACCAAAGTCTAACTCATCTACAGTATAAGTTTTGTATTCACCATTACGAGTTAATAACTTAACAGATTCAACAATGTTTTTTATTTCCCCACCGTAAGCTCCAGCGTTCATAAATATTGCTCCACCAATACTACCAGGAATTCCTGACGCAAACTCCATTCCGGTTAGACTGTGCTTAGCTGCTACACGGGTTGTTCCTATCAAAGAAGCTCCTGCTTGTGCTGTGACTTTTGTTCCATCAACGGTTATCTGATTTAGATGTTGCAAAATTACGACTAGACCTCTAATTCCACCATCTTTAACAATTAAATTGCTTGCATTTCCTAAAATTGTCAAAGGTACATTATTTTTTTTAGCAATTTTAATTAATTTTTCAGTTTCTTCAATACTGTCAGGAAAAGCTAATACGTCAGCTTTTCCTCCTGTTTTTGTATTTGTATATTTCTTTAATTCTTCATCAAATTTAACATTTAAATCCAAAAACAATTCTCTTAAATCATTTGTTGTCATTTTATTCCCTCGTTATTAAATAGTTTCATTTTTAATTCTAACATACTATAGCTAGATTATAATTGTAAATCTAGTTATTAATATATTATTCGCTTTTTAAGTCTAAAATTGTTAGACTAGATATATCTATAAAACAGAAGGTGATTTTTTGAATTTCGTAGCAATTGACTTTGAAACAGCCAATCCTAAAAGATATAGTGCCTGTTCTTTAGCACTAACTGTTGTTAAAAATAATCA
This sequence comes from Ligilactobacillus salivarius DSM 20555 = ATCC 11741, assembly GCF_001435955.1. GTDB lineage: Bacteria > Bacillota > Bacilli > Lactobacillales > Lactobacillaceae > Ligilactobacillus > Ligilactobacillus salivarius. The sequence continues at coordinate 120,562 of NZ_AYYT01000002.1, forward strand.
AATTGCCGATCAATTTTATTCTTTAATCAAGCCTGATACTGATTTTTCTTGGAGAAATATTCAAGTCCATGGAATTACAGAAAAACAAGTACAAAATGCACCTAGTTTTCCTGAACTCTGGCCACATATTCAAAATTTCTTTACACCTAACAATCTAATTGTTGCTCATAATGCAAGTTTTGATTCCAGTGTTTTATTAAGAACACTAGAACATTATGATATCACCCTGCCACATTATCAACTATTAGATACACTTAGAACTAGTAAGAAATTTTTCAAAGATTTTGAGAATCACAAGCTTGATACAATTTGTAATAACTTAAACATCGATTTAAAGCATCATCATAATGCTTTATTTGATAGTACTGCTTGTGCTGAAATTTTACTTTACCAAGCTAATCTTTTTGGTGAAGATCAGTTACAACCATTCATTAAAATAAAATAAATCAAAAGCACTGTAAAGATCTGACTTCTGTACATAATCAGATCCTACAGTGCTTTTATTAGCATCAAATATTATAACTCCGCTAGCAATTCTTGATAACGTTCCCCTTTAGCCTCAATTACTATCTTTCTCTGATCATCATTTTGTTCATCTTTAATGATATGGATAATCAAATATTCATTAGGTAATTCATCATCAATAAATTGTGACCACTCAACAACACTTACACCGTCACCGTTAAAATATTCATCTAATCCAATATCATCAGCACTGGCATCCTCTAAACGATAAACATCCATATGATACAGTGGTAATCTACCTTCATGATATTCTCTAACGATTGTAAATGTTGGACTTTTTACATTTTTCTTAATTCCCAGTCCTAAAGCGAGCCCCTTAGTGAAAGTTGTTTTACCAGCACCTAAGTCTCCATCTAGTAAAATAATATCTTGAGGCTTTAAAAATTGAGCTATCTTTCTTGCTAACTTTTCTGTATCTTCTGCTTTTTTACTTATTATTTCCATGTTTTACATCAAAGCTTGAGCTGCTGTAATAATTGCAACCTTATAGACATCTTCTTCAACAGAACCTCTTGATAAATCTGATACAGGTTTATTTAAACCTTGAAGAACAGGTCCAATTGCTTCTAATCCTCCTAATCTTTGTGCAATTTTATATCCAATATTTCCAGATTGTAACTCTGGGAATACAAAGACATTAGCATGTCCTGCAACTTCTGATTCTGGTGCCTTTTGTTTAGCAACAACTGGTACAAAAGCTGCATCAAATTGTAGTTCTCCATCAATCTTTTCATTAGGTGCTAATTCTTTAGCTAATTTTACTGCTTCTTGAACTTTTGTTACTTCATCTGACTTAGCTGAACCCATTGTAGAGAAACTTAGCATTGCAACTTGTGGATCAATATCAAAAATTTTAGCAGTGTTTGCACTTTCCACAGCAATTTCAGCTAATTCTTGTGCACCTGGATTAATGTTGATAGCGCAATCTGCAAATAAATATCTTTCGTCACCTTTAACCATTACAAAAGCACCACTTGTTCTACTTACTCCTGGCTTTGTTTTAATTATTTGTAATGCTGGGCGTACTGTATCCCCTGTTGAATGAATAGCACCTGAAACTAAGCCATCAGCTTTATCCATGTAAACTAACATTGTTCCAAAATAATTTACATCGCGTAACATTGTTTCTGCTTGTTCTTTAGTATTTTTACCTTTTCTGCGTTCAACAAAAGCTTCTACCATTTCAGCAAATTTATCTTCAGGGTAAGTATTTGGATCAATTAATTCAATATCTCCTAAATCTACTCCTTCATTTTCCGCATTTTGCTTAATTTCATCAACTTTTCCTAACAAAATAGGAACTACTAAACCGTCATTCTTCAATCGAATAGCTGCACGAAAAATACGTGGTTCTTGTCCTTCTGGGAATACTATTGTTTTGTTTGCTCCTGCAACTTTTTGCTTTAAGTTATCAAATAAATCCATTTAAAACACCTCTAAAATTAAATTAAGGTTAATTTACTTTTCTGTCAATTCTACTTTCTCTGGTAATTGCCAATCTATCGGCGTTTCACCTAATGCTTCTAGAGCAGCGTTAGTTTTTGAAAACGGACGAGATCCAAAAAATCCCCTGTTAGCAGAAAGAGGACTAGGATGTGGAGATTCAATAATGATATTCTTCTTTCTATCAATCAAAGCTGACTTTTTTCTAGCAGCAGCTCCCCACAATATAAAAACAACTGGCATTGGTCTTTCTGAGAGCTTTTTAATCGCTTCATCCGTCAATTTTTCCCAACCTTTTCCTTGATGAGAAAATGCCTGTCCATTTCTAACTGTTAAAACTGAATTTAACATTAAAACACCCTGCTTAGCCCATTTTTCAAGATAACCATGATTAACAGGTTTTATTCCTAAATCGGAGTATAACTCCTTGTAGATATTCCGTAATGAAGGTGGAATAGCCACACCTGGTAACACAGAAAAACTTAACCCATGAGCTTGATTAGGGCCATGATAAGGATCTTGTCCTAAAATGACAACTTTTACCTTTGAAAATGGCGTCCATTCAAAGGCTTCGTATATATGGTACATATCTGGGTGAATATACTGCGTTTTATATTCATTTTTTAAAAAATTATGCAATTCTGTATAATAAGGTTTCTCAAATTCTGGACCTAATACTTCTTGCCAATCATTGTGTATAAACGTTTTCAACATGAACACCTCGCTTTCTATTCTATCATAAATTTATTTAAAGATTAATCACTATCACTAAATTCTTAGTCTCTAAAATTTACTTTTCTTTACTATATCATGGTAAACTAGTAGTATAAAGTTTTTAGGGAGGCTTCCTTTATGATACAAATAATCGCTTCAGATATGGACGGTACACTTTTAAATGACAAAATGGTAATTTCTAAACGAAATGCCGATGCTATTAAAGAAGCACAAAAAAATGGGGTTCACTTCATTGTTTCCTCTGGTCGTGGATATAATGAAATCAAGCCTTTAATTGAGGCTGCTGACTTCAATAGTCCTATGATTACACTTAACGGTGCTGAAGTTTTAGATGAAAATGGAAAAGTTTTAAGTTCTTCTCCTCTACCTAAAATTACTGCTAAAAAAATCATTCGTTTATTACGAAAAAAAGGACTCTACGCTGAAGTAATCACTTCAAAGGGGATTTACTCTGATAACAAAGCTAAAAGAATCGAAAACTTTGCTGAACTTTTAACTCGAGTTAGTCCTGATACTCCATATAAGTTAGCTGTTATCATGGCTTCTAATCGTCTAGAACTTATGAATATCAATTATACTGACGACTATATGGAACTTATAGATGAAAAGCACACTAAAGTTTTCAAAATTGTTGCCTTTAGTTCTGAAGGTAAAAAAGTCTTAGATCCTATTCGTGATGAAATCAGTCAAAATTCTGAACTTGTTGTAACCTCTTCTTCTGAATCTAACATTGAAATTAATCATGTTAATGCTCAGAAAGGAATTGCTTTACAAGCATATGCTGACTATTTAAATATACCTATGGATAATGTCATGGCAATTGGCGACAATAACAATGATGTTTCTATGTTAAAAGTCGCTGGAATGAGTTATGCAATGGAAAATGGCTCTAACGAAGTTAAAATGTTAGCTAAAAGGATAGCTGACACTAATACCTCTGACGGTGTTGGTAAGGCTATTGAAGAAGTTCTTAGAGAAAATCAAGAACACTAATTAATCTTATAATTAGCGTATGATTGGGGGTGATTCAAATTCGTAAGTTATATACACGCCGAGATATGTTTGAAATTGGAACTCAACTTACTTTTAGAGACTCAGACAAAAAAATTATCTACTTTCTTTCGGGTCATCTTGGCGGACACCAAGGTCGAATAAATCTTTTTGATATTCAAGGAAAGTTATTAGCTGAAGCTCGTCAAAAATCTCTAGGTTTTTTCCCAAAATTTATATTTTTGGAAGATGGCCATTATGCTGGTTCTCTTAGAAGGTATTATGGTATTAATCATGATATGTTATTCGTAAAAAAGTTAAATTGGTTTATTTTTGGTAATCTCTTTACTTTTAACTATAAGGTTTTTAAGGGTAGAGACTGCATTATGAAAATTCATGAAGTAACTCTTCCAGACGGCGGTAATTATTTAGAATTTGAAATCTCCCATAAAGAATATGAACCGTTATGTTTATGCATCGCTTCAATTTTAGACTATTGGGCTAAAATGCGTAATCCTTCACGTTCTAAGCAAACTGAACTAAATAATAATCTTAACGTTAATTATTCATAAAAAAACTCGTTGAACAAATGCTCAACGAGTTTTTTCTATCCATAATTCTTCAAAGTTCTTCTTATTTCTCTTTCTTGATCACGACGTTTTATTGTCTCACGCTTGTCATAGACATGTTTACCCTGTGCGATACCTATCAATACTTTGGCAAATCCATTTTTGATATATACTTTCAAAGGTACTATCGTAATCCCTTTTTTCTGAGTTTCTTCACTTAAATGTTTAATCTCTTTTTTGTGTAATAATAACTTTCTATTTCTTAAAGGATCATGATTAAAAATATTTCCTTGATCGTATAAAGAAATATGAACATTCATTAGCCAAACTTCACCATTTTTAACTTGCGCAAAACCGTCTTTTAAATTAATTCGGCTAGCACGTACAGATTTTATTTCTGTCCCAGTTAAAGCAATTCCAGCCTCATAAGTTTCTAAAATATTATAATCATGGCGTGCTTTACGATTTTGTGCTAAAGCATTATCTTTAGGCTTACTTTTTGCCACTTATCTCACACCCTTATCAATAAACTTATCTTGAACGTCGACCTTTCTTATTAGAGTGATTAAATCTATTTTTATTACCATTTTTGTAGAAAGGCTTTTGTCCACCTTTAAAGTTTTTCTTATCTTTACCATGGTACTTTTTATTGCCATGTGAACGTTTTTTATCCTTATCTTTAAAACGACGTTTATTATTATCACGTGGTTTTAATTCAGGTAATTCAACACCCTCTAATAAATCAGACTTAGGAATGTCTTTGACACCCTCTAATTTAAAGTCTATCTCTTTTTGTTCGACATTAACATTAATTAGCTTAACTTCAATTGGTTGTCCAATCTTAAATGTTCGTTTAGAATGACGACCAACTAATGCCATTTGTTTCTCAAGGAATACGTAATAGTCATCTTTCATTTCACTAATATGAATTAAACCTTCTACAGTATTCTCAAGCGCAATAAACATTCCAAATTTTGTAACTGAGCTAACTACAGCTGGGAATGTTTCTCCAACTCTATCAGCCATAAATTCAGCCTTCTTCATTGCATCAGTATCACGTTCAGCGTCAATTGCTTGTCTTTCCATTTGTGAACTGTGAAGTGTAATTTCGTCTAATTTGTCACGATACTTTTCTTGAACCTGTTCAGATGTACCATTTTCTTTATAGTATCTAATCAAACGATGTACCATCAGGTCAGGATAACGTCTAATTGGGGAAGTAAAGTGCGTATAATCTTTGGCTGCTAAACCAAAATGTCCTAATGGATCAGGTGAGTATTTAGCTTGTTGCATAGAACGAAGCAACATTGTTGACACCATTGCTTCTTCTGGCTTACCTGCTACCTTCTTCAAGATATTTTGTAACATCTTAGGTTTAACATCATTACTTCTACCAGTAACTTCTATTCCTAAGCTATTAAGAGCTTCAAAGAATGTTGTTATTTTTTCTGGAGTTGGTGTTTCATGAATACGGTATACAAATGGTACATGTAATTTATTATAGTGAGCCGCAACAGTTTCATTAGCTGCTAACATGAATGACTCAACCATTCTTTCACTAGTTCCACGTTCACGTAATTCAATATCAATTGGATGTCCTAATTCATCTACAATGATTTTTGCTTCAGGGGCATCAAAATCAATTGCGCCACGACGTTTTCTCATTTTAACTAAAATCTTATGTAATTCAGCCATGTCTTTAAACATAGGTACTAAATCTGCATAACGTTCTTTAGTTTTTTCATCATCAGATTCTAAAATTTTATTGATTGCCTTATATGTCATTCTTTCAGTTGATTTAATGACACTTGGGAAAATTTTATGATTTACAACTTCTCCATCAGCATTAATTTCCATTTCACATGTCATTGCTAAACGTTCTACATGTGGATTTAAAGAACATATACCATTAGATAATTTAGGAGGTAACATTGGAATAACTCTGTCTGTTAAATAAACAGAAGTACCTCGTTCAAAAGCCTCTTTATCTAGAGGTGTTTTAGGTTTTACATAATGTGAAACATCAGCAATATGTACACCTAAATGATAATTCCCATTAGGAAGTTTCCAAACATTTACAGCATCATCCAAGTCCTTAGATTCTATACTATCAATAGTAACAAGATCTTGATCAGTTAAGTCTACACGACCAACCTTTTCTTCTTCTGTAACATAGTCTGGAATCTTAGAAATTTGTTCTAACACTTCTTCTGGAAATTCAGTTGGAATATTGTGTTGGTATACAATTTCTAAAATATCCATTCCTGGATCGTTAACATTACCAATAACTTTAACAGCTACTGCCTTGATTATATTTGGTAATGTCTGTGTAGGATAGGAAGTAATATCAGCTAAAATAACTTCCCCAGGTACTGGATGTAGTCCCTTTTCTTCAATAAAGCACTTGATATTAGATAATTTTTTATCTTTTAAATGTACTGTTCCAATATATCCATCTGGCATGATTTCATCTGGATCAACACGAAATTCCCCAACAACTTGTGTTAGAGCATGATCAATAATTTCGATAACCTTACCTTCAGGACGCTTGCTAATTTCAGGATCTCCTTCACTGATCATTTCGACTACAACGCGGTCGCCGTTCAATGCAGCTAAAGTTTGTGTAGGACTAATAAAGAAATCATCCAATTCTTCATCATCTACTGATACAAAGCCAAATCCTCTATCATTAGCGTGAAAGACTCCCTCAAAAGTCTTAGGACTTTCTTTTACTATTAAACTAAATGTATCATCTTCAGATAATTTTATTTGCTTATTATGTTCTAAATCTGCTAAAGCTTGTACTACAAATTTGAATTGACCTGCTCCTTCCATGTCAAGAACTTTAACTAAATCTTGAACTTGGAATTTTTTTTGTGGTTCAGCTTCAAAAATTTGTAATAGCTTTTCTTGTAATTTTTCTTTATCCATTTAATTCCTCGTCATTTATTAAATAATTTGTATAGAAAAACCCCCTGTAAATTAACAGGAGGTTTATAGTAATTAGTGAGATGACAAATAAACCAATGCCAAACCTATCACAAAAAATAAAATTCCTAAAATTGTTGTTACTTTTTGCATAAACGCTTCAAATCCACGTGGTTTTTGCTTACTAAATAACTCACTTGAACCGCCTGAAAGAGCAGTTGAAGCATTATCATTTTTAGCAGGCTGCATCATCACAGCGATAATTATTAATATTGAGATAATAACTAATAATGTTAATAACACATTATACAAAAGGAAAACCTCCTTTTCCTTATACAGTAATACATATACTCTAATTTAACATATCTTTACTAGTTTTTCCAGTTGGAAATGTCATTAGCAATATGTCCAATTTTTCTTGCCACTTCTGCACGATGAGCATCTCCAGTCTCAATTACAAGAGTATCACCACTTCTAATTAGTGTATCACCATGTGGGATTGTTTGTTTTTCCCCACGTTGAATTGCCACTAATAAACATTCTTTAGGCCATGTTATATCTCTAACTTGTTTGTCTTGTAAATATGAACCTGCAAATACAGGAATTTCTAATTGATCTGTAAACTCATCTGGATGTGGTGTATAACGTTTAAGAGATTTTTCTAACAACGCTTCGTAAATTGGACGTCCACGTAATAAATCAACAACTGTATATGCTGTTAGTGATACGACTGCTAATGGCATTAAATGATGCAAAGAACCTACCATCTCAGTAATTAAGAGAATTGCCGTAAATGGTGCTTTCCCTATACAAGCAAAATAACCTGCCATGGCATAAATAATACAGTCAACAATATATTTATCTGGCAATAAGCCAAAATGAGCTGCAACAACTCCATATAAAGCTCCTAGAGTAGCTCCAATTGTCAAAATAGGCAAGAAAATTCCACCAGGCAATCCACTACCGTAAGATAAAGTAGAAAATAGTAATCTTAATAAGAAGATACCTAAAAGTAGCCATACCGTCGGAATATTACCACCTATTTCAAGAATTAAACTATTACCTCCACCTAAAGTGTCTGGTAAAAAGTACCCTAAAGGAAATAATAATATTATGGGAATTATTGCTAACCAATTACTAGGGATAAATTTAAATAATTTATAGAATCTATCAATATTTAAGGTTAAGTATTGATAAACATATCCTAAGAGTCCTAAAAAAATTCCCAATAATACTAAATGGATATAATAATGAATGGGAAAAGCTAATTTATAAGACATATGTAATACTGGTGTTAAACCAAAAAAATTTAAAGAAACAAAATTAGCTGCAATTGCCGCTGCTAAAGAAGTTGTCCAAACTAATGGAGAAAAATTATGATAAACTTCTTCAAGAATAAATAATGTTGATGCAATTGGTGCATTAAAAGCTGCAGATAATCCTGCTGAAGCCCCTCCAGCAATTAAAATTCTTCTACCAGAACCGCGATGATTTGTTCTTTCAGCTATCCCCTGTCCTACTGCTGCTCCTAATTGAATTGATGGACCTTCACGCCCTAAAAATAGGCCTATTCCGATACTTAAAATTCCACCAACCCATTTACGCCAAAGAACAGACCACCAGTTCATTTCCAATTCTCCAGCAAGTTGTCCTTCGACTTGAGGAATACCTGATCCCTTAATATTTGGTTCATCCTTAATGAATTTAGAATTAGCTATTAAAGATACCAACATTATAATTGCTAAAATTATAAAATAGATTGAATTATTATGGGCTTGCATAAACAAAAACTTGATAAATACTAAAAATTTTTCAATTAATAGTCGAAATAAACTAACTACAATTCCTACTGCCGCTCCAACTAATAATCCTTTAACTATAAATATAAATCTACTCGTATCAAATTTCATTTTAATTCCCTTCAAAATAAAAATTTAATAATGTTATAAATTTAATTATATACTATTTCAAATACAATCTAAATGCTTAATATTTCAACATCACCATAAAAAAATACAGAATCAATCTATAAATTATTGTAAATTGATCCTGTACTTTCTATATATTCTATTAAATTTAATACTATCTATTAATAACTTTTTACATTATTTCCGACTCTCAATCTAACTAAATACACTATTATTAATATTGCTAAATTGAAAATTATAGCAATTAAAAATAGATTTCTATATCCAAAACCTTCAATAACCAATCCGCCAAATAAAGGGGCAATTGCTCTTCCAGCACTACCAAATGAATTAACTAACCCAAGATATTTACCCTTAACTTCATTTGGTGTCAGTTGATTAATGATAACTGGAACTTGAGGAAAGGCTAAAGCTTCCCCAAATGTTAGTAATATCATTGCTACGACAAATAAATAATATTGTTTAGCAAAAAATAAAACTACAAAAGATAATGCAAAAGTAAATATACCAAAATAAATTGGAATATAATTATTCTTTATTAAATGTCTTAATCTAACAATAAAAATTTGAATTACTAATATTAATCCTGCATTGATAGTCCATAAAACACTATAATAACGAAATGGTATCCCTAAACTTGTAATATATACTGAAACATTACTTCCCCATTGTTGATACATTGTCCAAGTCACCAACAACATCGCAAACAAACTATAGATTAAATACATGTTTATTTTTGGTAAAACAACCTTAACTTTACTATGTTTATGAGTACTACCATGTATATTTTCGTACTTCAATGCACGAAATCCTATCATTACAACTAACAAAAAGCCAAAACTAATTAGCATAGCAGCTATAAATGGCAACTTTATATTCCAATCATACAAGAACCCTACAGTTGAAGATCCGATAACAATTCCAAGATTTTGGATAAAATAAATCATATTAAACACATAATTACCGTCATATTTCTTCAATATCGCACCTAATGCACTTATTAAAGTTCCATTCCATCCTGCACTTAATCCTAAAAAGAATAGACAAATAGAAAACGGTAAAGCCTGGTGGAAAAATACTAAAACAACTAGGGATAAGGTTGTAACTCCTCCGCCTAATAACAATAAATAATATGGATTCAATTTATCAAATCCTAATCCACCAAATATATTTCCAATTACACTAGCCAAAGAATTAAAAAATAACACTAAGCCCACCAGTGCTAGTGAAATATGTAAATTATCGTGCAAATAAACACTTGTTAATGGCCAAATAAAACTCATTTCAAAGCTAGTACAAAAAGAGCCTAGCAATACAGCGAATAAAGATATTTCTTTTTTCAAAAAATCTCCACCCCTCTACAAGAAAATACAGTCAAACCTCCTTGTTCAACTGTATCCTTAATTAATCTAAATTTTACTTAACTTATTTTTATTTGGAAAGCGTAAAGTAAAGGTTGTCCCCTTCCCTTCCTTACTTTCAACAGTAACGCTTCCTTGGTGTAATTGCATTAATTGATGAACAATAGATAATCCTAATCCAGATTCGCCATACTTGGTATTTTTTCTTGAAGGATCAGCTTTATAGTATCGTTCCCAAATATTTCTTAATTGTTCTTCGTTCATACCAATTCCATTATCAGAGATGCGAATAATTGTTTCTTCATTTCCTTTTTCAGCAGAGATGCTAATTACACCATTTTCTGTAAATTGTATCGCATTTTGTGTAATATTAAAAATAATTTGAACTAACCTATCATAATCTGCATAAACCATTAATTTATCAGGTGTATACAATTCAAATTTATCTCCTACTTGTTCAGCTTTATTTCTTAATTGCTTAATAATATTATTTAAAACTTGAACAACATCAAACTCAGTTTTGGAAAGTTCAATTTGTCCTGATCTAATTTTTTCATAGTCTAAATTTTCATTTACTAATCTTATCAAACGTTTAGTTTCATTACGCATTAATTCAATACTTTTCTCTTTACTTTCTTCAGGAATAGCATCATATGCCAAGCCTTCAAGTAACCCATTAATAGTAGTTAACGGTGTCCTCATTTCATGTGCTGCATCAGCAAAAAATTGGCGTCTACGTTCTTCTTGACGCTTTATTTCTTCATTTGATTCACGCAATGATTGTACCATTGAATTGAAGTCCAATGTTAATTTATCCAATTCACTGTCACCATTAGTATCTAAATGCACATCAAAATTTCCCGCAGCAACTAGGTCCGTAGCATTTCTCAATCGAGCTATTTTTTTAGTTAAGAAATGAGCAATTATGATACTTAAAATAACTCCTACTAAAATTGCAAAGGCAACGGTCAAAACTACATTTCGTCTTATAATTTGTAGGTTCTGTGTGATATTAGATAAGTCTTCACCTACTTTAATAACAGCTACTAAATTTCCCTGATAATCAAAACAAGGGGCGTAAATATCCGTTATTTTAACATCCGACCCATCTACTTCACTCTTACTTTTTCTTGGTCTAAAGTCCTGTTTTCTCTTAACAACATTACCTGCTGTCAACTTTTTCCAATCAGCCTTACTAATACTTCTATTCTCACGAATGACTGAATTATCAGGATATAACACGTCTGTTCTACTTGTATAAATAGTAAAATGTGTGTTTTGTGCTGATAATAATTTTTCTGTAGCTTTTAATTGTGAGACATTCAATACAATTATTGTCTTTCCGGCTTTATCCGTCGTCAATTTAAGAGCTTCTTTTCTTAAGGTATAAGCATAGCCTTGCATCTGTTGCCAGGCATTTTCATACGTCATTTCCTTAGTTAAATGAAAAAAGACCATCGCTAACGTTCCAGACAAAATAATTATAATAGACAAAAAAGCCAGCATTTGTTGATATATAAATTTCATTATTCTGCCTCTGTATCATCAAACTTATATCCAACACCCCACACAGTTTGTATAACTTGTGGACCAACTTTTTCAATTTTTTGTCTTAGCTTTTTAATATGTGCATCAACTGTTCTTTCATCACCATAGTATTCATAATCCCATACCAATTGCAATAATTGTTCTCTAGAAAACACTTGACGTGGTTTTTTCGCTAATACTCTTAACAAGTCAAATTCTTTTGGTGTTAAACCATCAATTCTATTGTCATTCAAGTAAGCTTCCCTAGTACTAGAATTTAGTTTAAAATGATCCGTTTTAACATCAAAATCATCATCTACCTTGTTCTGTTTGTTGCTTCCTAATGCAGAAATTTGAGCACGACGATGAAGAGCTTTAATTCTTGCAATTAATGTTATTGGTGAGAATGGCTTAGAAACATACTCATCTGCTCCCATTTCTAAGCCTAAAATCTGATCACTTTCAGAATCTCTAGCAGTCAAAATTATAATTGGAACAGTACTTGAAATTTTTCTTATTTCAGCATTAACTTGCATTCCATCCATTCCAGGTAAATTCAAGTCAAGTGTGATCATATCCCACTCATCAGATTTTTCTTTAAATTTTTCTACTGCAGAAATACCATCATAAGCATATTCTACATCCCATTTTTCTTTTTCAAAAAACATGGACATCATTTCACACACTGATTTATTATCTTCAATCATTAGTAATTTCATATTTATTACCTCACTTACATTATAAGTAATATGCTACACTATCATTATTAAACTTTAAATAGGTAAGCTCATATTTTCAAAATTTACAGTATCTAAGTTTGTCAAAGTCAAACCCAGTAATCTAACATCTATATCCGTATCTTGTACTTCTTCAAATAATTGTTTTCCATAAAAAACTATATTTTCTACATCATTAGGAATATAATCTTGAAGGGTAGTTCTCTTTGTCACCGTTTCAAAATCATTATTTCTAACTTTAATAACTAAAGTTTTTCCCCTAATTTGTCTACTTGTCGTTATATCCACAAGTTTTGTAGCTATCAATCTTAATTGACTATCAACCTCTTCAACTGTTTTTAAAGGTTGATCAAATGTCCGCTCCTTGCCAACAGATTTTCGTTCTCGTTTCCATTCAACCGGTCTCATATCTATACCACGTACACGTTGATATAATATATGTCCAATTTTACCAAATTTATTAATTAAGTCTATTTCTTTCTTATTGTATAAATCGATACCATAGTATATCCCTTCCTCATACATTTTAGGTAATGTTTTTTTACCTACGCCTCTAAATTTCTTAATTGGCATATTAAATAAAAAATCTTGTACATCATCTGGTGTCACAACTGTTATTCCAAATGGTTTAGAGTAATCAGATGCTAATTTAGCTAGAAATTTATTATACGAAACTCCTGTAGAACAAGTTAATTTAGTTTTTAAATAAATCTCTCTTTGAATTCTACAGGCAACTTCTACTGCTGATTTTATACCTAACTTATTTTCTGTAATGTCAAGATATGCTTCATCTAATGCCACATTTTCAATTTTATCAGTATACTCATGAAATATTGTATGAATTTGACTGGATACTCGGCGATATTTAGCAAAATCAGGAGTTTTAAAAATTGCATGAGGACACTTATCTAATGCTTTTTGAGCACTCATTGCAGAATGAATTCCATATTTTCTAGCAACATAATTAGCAGTTGCTACAACTCCCTTTCCAGCAGTATGTTTAGGATTTCTAGCAATCACTAACGGCTTATTTAAGTACTCTGGGTTATCTCTCATTTCAATAGAAGCATAAAATGCATCCATATCAATATGCAAAATTTTTTTCTCCATGTTAATATCACCGCCTTTAAAACGTACGTTCTATAAAATATAAAACAAAAAGAGATAATTACTTATCTCTTTAAATCATTTATATTATATAAGTTAATATTCAATTTAGCAAACAAAAAAAGAATGTGATTAATAATCACATTCTTTCTAAGTCATAACAATTACTTGTTAATGATGTCTTGACGAGCTTGTTCACTCAAGTTGTAGAATGAGTTGATACCCTTGTACTTAGCAACCAAGTCTGTTAATTGATCTTCAATACGCATTAATTGGTTGTACTTAGCAAGACGGTCTGTACGGCTCATAGAACCAGTCTTAATTTGACCTGCATTTGTAGCAACAACTAAGTCAGCAATTGTTGTATCTTCAGTTTCACCAGAACGGTGTGAAACAATAGCTGTGTAGCCAGCTTCTTTAGCCATTTCGATAGCTTCCATTGTTTCTGTTAATGTACCGATTTGGTTAACCTTGATTAAGATAGAGTTTGCAGCACCCATCTTGATACCTTTACGTAGGTATTCTGTGTTTGTAACGAAGAAGTCGTCACCAACTAATTGAACTTTCTTACCAAGTTCAGAAGTAATTGTTACCCAGTCATCCCAGTTGTTTTCATCGATAGGATCTTCGATAGAAATAATTGGGTACTTAGCAACTAAGCCTTCAAGATATTTGATGAATTCTTCAGTTGTGAATTCTTCACCTGTTGACCAGCGTAACTTGTACTTCTTGGAATCATTGTCCCAAAGTTCGGAAGAAGCAACGTCAACAGCAATAGCAATATCCTTACCTGGCTTGTAACCTGCAGCTTCAATAGCTTTGATAAGGTATTCTAATGGTTCTTCGTTGTTTGCAAAGTCAGGAGCAAAACCACCTTCGTCACCAACGGATGTTACTTTACCATCAGCAGCTAATAATTTTTGTAAGTGATGGAATGTTTCTGAACCCATACGGATTGCTTCCTTAACTGTTGGAGCACCAACAGGCATAATCATAAATTCTTGGAAGTCAACCTTGTTATCAGAGTGAGCACCACCATTGATAACGTTCATCATGGGTGTTGGCAATACGTGAGCATTGAAACCACCAATGTAGTTGTACAATGGAACTTGTAATTCGTCAGCAGCTGCACGAGCAACAGCAATAGAAACTGCTAAGATTGCGTTAGCACCTAACTTACCTTTATTTGGTGTACCATCTAAAGCAATCATTGCTTTATCGATAGCAACTTGATCAGTAACTTCGTAACCAACGATTTCCTTAGCAATGATATCATTAACGTTAGCAACAGCTTTTGTTACACCTTTACCCATGTAACGATCTTTGTCACCATCGCGTAATTCAACAGCTTCATGTTCACCTGTAGATGCACCAGAAGGAACGATTCCACGACCGAAACCACCATCTTGTGTATATACTTCAGCTTCAACTGTTGGGTTACCACGTGAATCTAAAACTTCGCGTGCATAAATTTCTGTAATTGCAGACATTAAATTACACTCCTTTGAGTTTATAAAAATTAACTGAGAATTCCTTCTCTAATAGATATTTTAAGGGTTTTTACTAAATTATTCAATTACTTATGAATAATTTATCCTAAAAACTAGTTTTTGTAGTTTACTAATTGTAAGTATGAATCAGGAACTAATGAAGCTCCACCAACTAATCCACCATCAATGTTTTCTTTTGCCATTAATTCTTTAACGTTAGCTGGTTTTACAGAACCACCGTATTGTACACGTACTTTGTCAGCTACTGTTTCATCATATAAATCAGCAACTGTCTTACGAACTACTGCACAAATTTCTTCTGCTTGATCTGCAGTAGCTGTCTTACCTGTACCGATAGCCCAGATTGGTTCATAAGCGATAACTAAGCTTGCAACTTGTTCTGCGGAAAGATCCTTCAAAGCTGCTGTAACTTGATTTGCTACCCATTCTTCAGCTTTTCCAGCTTCACGAGTTTCCAAAGATTCACCACAGCAAATGATTGGTGTTAAACCATTACGGAAGATAGCGTGAGCTTTCTTGTTAATATCTTCATCAGTTTCGTGGAAGTAATCACGACGTTCGGAATGACCGATAACAACGTAGTCTACTCCCATTTCCTTTAGTACTTTTGGTGATGTTTCACCTGTAAAAGCACCTTCATCTTCAAAGTAGCAGTTTTCAGCTGCAACTTTTAAATCAGAACCTTTTGCATTTTCAAGTAATGCCGGTAAGTCAACAGCAGGAGCTGCAATAACAGCTTCAACTTCAGATGCTGCTGGTAAATTATCCTTAACAGCTTTTACAAATTCTGCAGTTTGTTCTGGATTCATATTCATTTTCCAGTTACCTGCGATAATTGGTGTACGCACAATAAATCATCCTTTCAGAAATTAAACCTCAACCTAGTTTCTATAACTTAAATTACTTATCAGAAACTGCAGCGATACCAGGTAATGTCTTACCTTCTAGATATTCAAGGGAAGCACCACCACCGGTAGAAATGTGTGTTAACTTGTCAGCAACACCTAATTGTTGTACAGCAGCTGTAGAATCGCCACCACCAACAATTGTTGTAGCATCGCTTAAAGTACCTAAGAACTTACCTACTTCAAGTGTACCTTTTGCAAAGTTGCTCATTTCAAATACACCCATAGGTCCGTTCCATACAACTGTCTTAGCATCTTTCAAAGTATCTTCAAATAATTCAACAGATTTTGGTCCAATATCTAGAGCCATGTAACCATCTGGAATATCACCTTCAACAACTTCACTAGGTGCATCGTTGTTAAATTCTTTTGCACATACGTTGTCTACAGGTAATACTAGCTTATCGCCAGCTTTTTCCATAATTTCCTTAGCTAATTCGATCTTATCTTTTTCAACTAAAGAGTTACCGATTTTGATACCCTTAGCAGCGTAGAATGTATATGTCATACCACCACCAACGATAACTTTATCAGCTTTTCCTAATAAGTGGTTAATAACACCAATCTTATCAGAAACTTTAGCACCACCTAAGATAGCAACAAATGGGTGCTTTGGACTGTCAACAGCGTTACCTAAGAACTTGATTTCTTTTTCAAGTAAGTAACCTGCAGCAGCTTGCTTACCTTCAGCTTTCATAGCTTCAGAAATACCAACGTTAGAAGCATGTGAACGGTGAGCTGTACCAAATGCATCATTTACAAATACATCACCTAATGATGCCCAGTACTTGCCTAATTCTGGATCATTTCCAGATTCTTTCTTACCATCTAAATCTTCAAAACGAGTATTTTCAACTAAAAGAACGTCACCATCATTCATATTGTTGATAGCATCTTCAAGTTGTGCTCCACGTGTAGCAGGAACAAATGTAACAGGCTTGTTTAATAATTCTGCAAGACGTTCTGCAACTGGACGTAAAGATAATTCTTTCTTATCTTCTTCTTTCTTAATACGTCCTAAGTGTGAGAATAAAATAGCCTTTCCATCGTGTTCAATAATGTAGTTGATTGTTGGTAAAGCAGCAACAATACGGTTGTCGTTACCAATTACTCCATTTTTAATAGGAACATTAAAGTCAACACGCATAAGAACTTTTTTACCTTTTACGTCTAAATCTGAAACAATAAGTTTAGCCATGATTTTAGTAAACCTCCAAAGTAGAATTAAAATAAAAGGCGGAAGGAGTAACCTCCTCCCGCCTCAGTAACTTGCATTGCAAATCAATTTTAGTAAAAACTAAAATTAGATCATGCTAGCAAATTTTTCTAATGTACGGATCATTTGAGATGTGAAACCGTATTCGTTGTCGTACCATGCAACAACTTTAACAACTTGGCCGTCACCCTTACCTACAACTTGTGTTTGAGTTGGGTCAAATACAGAACCAAATGTTGTACCGATAATGTCAGAAGAAACAATGCCATCTGCGTTGTAACCGAATGATGGGTTGTTTTCTGTAACTTTCTTAACTGCTTCGTTAACTTCTTCAGCTGTAACTTCTTTGTCAAGAGTTGCAACTAATTCTGTTAAGGAACCTGTAATTACAGGAACACGTTGTGCATGTCCATCTAACTTACCGTTCAATTCTGGAACAACTAAACCGATAGCTTTTGCAGCACCAGTTGAGTGAGGAATTGTGTTTTGAGCAGCAGCACGAGCGTTACGAACGTTACCCTTGCGATCTGGACCATCTTGTAATTTTTGTGTAGCTGTGTAAGCATGGATTGTTGTCATTGTACCAGCTTTGATACCAAATGCATCGTTAACAGCCTTTGCAAGTGGTGCCAAGCAGTTTGTTGTACATGAAGCAGCAGAAACAATCTTGTCATCAGCTGTGATTGCATCGTCGTTTACACCGTAAACGATTGTTGTCATGTCACCTGCAGGAGCAGAAACTAATACACGTTTTGCACCAGCTTCAAGGTGAGCAGATGCCTTTTCTTTAGATGTGTAGAAACCTGTTGATTCAAGAACTAAGTCTACGCCATCGTTCTTAACCCAAGGAATGTTCTTAGCATCAGCTTCAGCATAAACAGGAATTTCCTTACCATTTACGATAAGTGCGTTGTCTGTAGCAGAAACTTCACCGTCAAATTGACCATGAGCTGTATCATATTTCAATAAGTGTGCTAACATTGCTGGAGATGTTAAGTCGTTGATAGCAACAACTTCCAAGTCCTTAGATGTTTCAGCAATACGACGGAATGCTAAACGACCGATACGGCCAAAACCATTAATACCTACTTTAGTTGTCATAACTAAAATTTCCTCCTTTAGGAAATGAAAATTTTATTTTATTTTAAAAGGTAATAGAATTACTACCCTTTTAAAATCATCTTAGCAGCTCCTTCGTCAGTAATCAAGTATGTTTTCTCAGGAGCGTTCTTCATGTATGCTGCTATTGCTCGTGCCTTAGAACTGCCACCAGCAACAGCGATTATACAATCCATATTTGCGAGATCTTCAAGTTGCAATCCAATTCTAGGAATCTTGTAAACAACTTTCCCCTTATCGTCAAAGAAATAACCAAAAGTCTCAGACACAGCCTTACGCTCTTTTAGCATTGCTAACACATTTTTAGGCATCGAACGTCTCTCTGCCATACTAATTGCTTCACCTATACTATGAACAGCAGCATTACTCTGTCTAATTAAATTCACAACTTCTTGTACTACGGGTTCATTAAGAAGCGGACGATAAGTATCTTCGCTAACCTGTTCAGGCACATACAATGTCCTGTGATTACCACCAGTTTTTTCGGCCATTAAGCCACATACATTATTCGCCTGAATATCTAACCTTTCGCCTATACCACCACGGGCAGGCACGAAAGTCAAATCTCTATCTACTGCAATTTCGGGAGTCAAACAGGTAGCAACTTTGGCCATCGTAGTACCACCCATTGCAGCAATGACATTTTTACCCTTAGGCAATTCCTTACCTAGAATATCATTTACTAACTTGCCCATGTCCTCAATAATCAAAGGCTGTCTATCACTATCTCCCGAAACAATTAAACAGTTTCTTATACCTAGGTATCGAGATAATTCTTTCTCCATTTGTTGTAACCCTAATAAAGAGTCCATCAACTTGGAAAGGCCTTGTATTGTTCTTTTACCTTTAGCAGTCAAAATCATACCAGACTTTGTTGAAGCAATTAATTCTTGCTTCCTCAAATAATCTGTTTCAGTCCGCAAAACTCGTTCACTCATGCCCAAGGTTTGTGCTAATACTCTTCTGCCAACTGGTTCAGACCAATCAATATTTCTTAAGATAATGAATCTTTTCCTTAGAACATCAATTAAATCTGGAACGATTGACTCAATCAACTCTACTTCCTCGCGCATTTTATGTCCTCTTTCTTGCGGGACTCTTGACGTCCAACAGTGTCATCGAGCGACCCAGTTAAGTTAAAAAGAAAAAGTACAACAACAATTAATTAACCATTAAACTGTTCTTATACCTCAACTACATTTGTAGTATATCAATATTCTTTAAATTTTGCAAGCCTTTAAACTCTCTAATTTTAGCGTTTCTTTATAAATTCTTTAAATCTTAATTAAATTAACTTTTCTATAAATAATATCAAAATATTCGGAATTTTTATTTCTAAATTTTATTTTGTAACAATAAAATCCGAACATTATTTATAATAAAATAAAAAGCCAGCTCAACACTGAACCAGCTTAAAAATTAATTATATGCCGTCTCGGAGTCGAACCGAGATTACAAGAACCGGAATCTTGTGTGATATCCATTACACTAACAGCACAAATTAAATAACGTTATTGATTTTACTTCATATAAACTTTAAAAGCAATAAAATTATTTTCATTTAATTAAGGCTTTAAATTTGACCATTATTGACCTTTGTACTAAACTAGCAATATAAGAGCTTGAATGCTAAAATTATTCAAGAATATAAATTTTATTTAGGAGGTTTCTCTTATGAATTTAGTGCCTACAGTTATTGAACAATCTTCACAAGGTGAACGCGCTTATGATATTTATTCACGTTTATTAAAAGATAGAATTATTATGGTATCTGGTGAAGTCAATGATGACATGGCTAATGCTATCATCGCCCAACTTCTATTTTTAGATGCTCAAGATTCTGAAAAAGATATTTATATGTACATTAATTCTCCTGGTGGTTCTGTTTCTGCCGGTTTAGCAATCTACGATACAATGAATTTCGTTAACGCTGATGTTCAAACTATCGTTATGGGTATGGCTGCATCTATGGCTTCTGTCCTTGCAACAGCTGGTACCAAAGGTAAACGTTTTGCTCTACCTAATTCTGAAATTATGATTCATCAACCATTAGGTGGTGCTCAAGGACAATCAACTGAAATTCAAATTGCTGCTGAACACATTCTTAAGACTCGTAAGTTAATTAATCAAATCTTAGCTGACGGTTCTGGTCAAGATATTGAAACTATCAATAAAGATACTGAACGTGACAATTTCATGACTGCTCAACAAGCTGTAGATTATGGTTTAATTGATGGTATTATGAAGAATAAGAAGAAAATTAAATAATTAATACATTATAAAAAAGTTCCTAGACCATAAAATCTAGGAACTTTTTTTATAGTACCGCAATACTTTCACCAGCGCGTATTTTTTCGGCAATTTCATTTAATTTTCTCAACCTATGATTTATACCAGATTTAGAAATTGGTCCTCCAGGTATAAGTTCACCCAAATTCTTTAAGCTTTCTTCTGGATGTCCCAATCTCGCTATTGCTACTTCTTGTAATTTCTGTGGTAACTTATCAATTCCCACCTTAGCATCAATCAACTTAATATTATCAATTTGCTTTTTAGAAGCATCTGCGATTTTATTAAGATTAGCAGTTTCGCAATTCACGATACGATTAACTGAATTTCTCATATCCCTAACAATTCTAATATCTTCAAATTTCAACATGGCATTAGTTGCACCTATCAAAGATAAAAAATCTGCTATTTTCTCAGCTTCTTTTAGATAAGTAATATAACCACTTCTTCTCTCGGTTTTCCTTGCATTTAATCCATATCTATTCATCATTTCACATATTGTATCGTTGTGATCTTCATATAGTGAGTAAATTTCTAGATGATATCTACTTGTTTCAGGATTATTAACAGAACCAGTTGCTAAAAATGCCCCACGTAAATATGATCTTACCTTGGCATCGTCATCCAAAAATTCTAAAGGAACAGTTTCTTTAATCTGAAAATTATCTAATATATCTAAATCCTTTAAAATTTCATTTGTTCCAGTTTTTAAACGTACAATATAAAAATTATTCTTCTTCAATTTCATCTTTCGACGAACTATCAATTCACTCTCTATATCGTAAAACTGCTTTAATAAACGGTAGATGCGCCTAGCAATAGCTGGATTTTCTGTTTGAACACTTAAAACAAATTGCTTATTAACAATACTCAATGAGCCATTCATTCTTATCAACGCCATTAATTCAGCCTTAGCATTACCAAAATGAACCTCAAGCATCGTAAGTTCTTTTTTTACATCACTAGCGTATGACATTCCTTCACCTCTATTCTATACTCTAATTAAATTCATCGTCATTCCATGACTTCGGTCTTCCAGTAAGTCTCATCAGTTCATCTACAACCTGATCTCCATTATGGAAAATTCCTCTATCACGCATTAATAAGAAATTATCTGAAATAACTCTTGTTCCTTGTTCACGTAAACCTGAAAAATCATGTTTTACTTGATATAAATATTCATCGTATTTTTGTCTGTCTAAATAATCACTAGGCACATTTTCAGTATTCACCAACACTGTGTCAATAAAGTTTTTGCCCAAATGACTATTCAAAACTTTAACATGATCTGCATCTGAAAAATGTTCAGTTTCACCCTTTTGAGTCATGATGTTACAAATATATATAACCTCAGCCTTAGTTTCACAAACTGCACGACCCACATTTTCAATCATTAAATTAGGCAAGATACTAGTAAATAGACTTCCTGGTCCTAATACAATCTGATCAGCATTCATAATAGCATCTATTACTTCTGGCATCGCCTCTGGTTTACCTTCACCATTTGTTGTAACCCATACTTTTTTTATAGTTTTTCCAGCTGCTGAAATTTCTGCTTCACCAGAGATTTTACTACCATCAGTAAATTCTGCATTCAATACTAACGGAGTATTAGCAGCCGGATAGACATGTCCATCTACTTTCATTAATTCAGATAACTCTTGCACTGCATTAAAAATTCCTCTATTTTCCATTTCAGATAGTGCAGCTATTATAAGATTTCCAATTGCATGCCCTGAAAAGAACTGATCTTTGGAATTGAATCTGTACTGAAATATATCTTTATATACATCTGGTAGATCAGATAAAGCAACTAACACATTTCTAATATCTCCAGGTGGAACTACGTTAATATAATCTCTTATGATTCCAGAAGATCCTCCATCATCAGCAACTGTAACAACAGCAGTAATATCAGCATCTCTCTTACGTAAACCATTTAAAATAACAGGAAGGCCAGTACCTCCACCTATGACAACAATTTTAGGTGTATTTCTTGTTTGTTGTTTCATGAGCGATTCACCGTCTCCTTTCGTTTATTCATATCACGATGTGACATATGAACCGGATACTCTTTAGATAGTTCATTACCTATTCTTTCAGCTAATGCTACTGAGCGATGTTGTCCTCCTGTACATCCAATTGCAATTGTTACATTAGATTTTCCTTCTGCAATATAACCTGGAATTACATATTTTAGAAGAGATACAAATTTTTGATAAAATTCTTCTGTTTTCTCAGATTTCATCACATATTCATATACAGCATCATCCTTACCAGTTTTATTTCGCAATTCCGGCACATAATAAGGATTAGGTAAGAAACGTACATCCATGACAATATCTGCATCTATAGGTAATCCATATTTGAAACCAAATGACATAACTTCAATATGGAAAGTTTTGGTATCTCTGGCTTCGAAATTCTTAAATATCTCTTCTCTTAGTTGACGTGGAGATAATTTAGAGGTATCAATGATGATTTGAGCATTTGACTTAATTGGTGCCAATAGTTCTCTTTCTAAATGAATTCCGTCTAAAATTCTTCCCTCCATAGCCAACGGATGAGATCTTCTAGTTTCTTTATATCTAGCAACTAGTTCTTCATCTGAAGCATCTAAAAACAATATTCTAGAAGAATTGAATTCATTTTCATCTAATTCTCTCACCATTTCTACAATTTCATCATAGAAAGCACGAGATCTTAAATCTACTACTAATGCTATTTTCGTTATTTTCCCAGATTCCTTAACCAATTCATAAAATTTAGGCAATAATTTAGGCGGCATATTATCTACACAAAAATAACCTAAATCTTCAAAACTCTGTACAGCTACTGTTTTCCCAGCACCACTCATTCCGGTAACTATTACTAATTGCAATGCACTCATGAACATCGCCTCAACTTTCTTATCCTTTTTAATCATTTTACCATTATATCATATCCGGGCGTGTCTTTAAAAAAATAAAAATATTCCTACATGTATTTTAATTATAATTCTTTCCTTTTCACAAGAAATGACCCGCAATCCAAAGTCATCTTGCCTTTAGATATACGGGTCAAATCCGACACTCTAAATGTCTTTTAATGCTGTTTCAATTGGGTTATCCCCACTACACATCATAATAACTTTGCCAATCGTATTGTTATGTTTGATTACCTCTGCCAATACTTTAGCAACATCTGGAATTGGATTAGTATTACTTATTATTTCATTAAAAGATACTCTTCCAGTACCTGTTTCTTCAGTTAGTGATGCTGGCTGAACAACTGTATAGTCCAATTTGGTATCATTGACTAAATAATTATCTGCAAAGAATTTTGCGATATTATAATCAGTCAACGCTGCCAATGATTCATATTGTGACCATTTTTCAGGCTGTAAAGCATACAAAGAACTCAACATTATATATCTTTTAACACCAACGTTCTCAGCTGCTTGCATCGTTTTGACAGCTCCCATTGCATCCGTTTGTAGCAAATCTTTACCTCTAGATCCAGCTACAAAGTAAATAACATCCATGCCTTTAAAAACTTCAGACCAAGCACTAACATCACTATGCAAATCCAACTTAACTGGAACAACATTATCTAACTTAATAATTTTCTCAGGATGACGTGAACTTGCAAATACTTGATTACCATCATTAATTAAATTCTTAATTAGTTCTGATGCCACTCTACCAGAGCCACCAACTACAAATATCTTAGCCATGAAACATCCTCCTAACAAAAAAATTAAATAACTTTTCTTTCAAATGGATCAGTTGAAATGCCATCAGCCAAAATCTTCTTACACCATTCTTGAGCAGAAAATAGAGAATGGTCTCTATAATTACCACAACTCTTAATATCTGTTCCTTGAACATCTTCCCAACTAGCATTAATAATATCGTTTAAAGATGCCTTTAAAGCTGTTGCAACTTCAGTAGTATCATGTTCACCCCACATAATTAAATGGAAACCTGTACGACATCCAAAAGGTGAGCAATCAATAACTCCATCCATATGATCACGCAAATATCCTGCCAACATATGTTCAATTGTATGCAATCCAGCTGTTGGAATTGCATTTTCATTTGGTTGAACAAATCTTAAGTCAAAATTTGAAATCTTATCTCCTTTTGCACCTGTTTCAACAGTAATTAAACGTACATATGGAGCCTTAACAGCTGTATGATCTAATGTAAAACTTTCTACCTTAGCCATCTTAACACTTCCTATATAAAAAATATTAATTTCAATTTCTACTCTATCATTTTTATTTAAAATTGCAAATTATAACTATGCATAATGATCAGGTACTAGCACTTCTTTTAAATACTTACCAGTATAGCTATCATTAACTTTTATAACTTCTTCTGGTGTTCCGGTAGCTACTATTTGACCGCCACCATCTCCACCTTCAGGACCTAGATCAATTAAATAATCTGCAGTCTTTATAACATCTAAATTATGCTCAATTACAAGAACAGTATTTCCCTTATCAACTAATCTTTGCAGAACTTCTAATAATCTCTTAATATCTTCTGAATGTAACCCCGTTGTAGGTTCATCTAAAATATAAAAAGTTTTTCCATTAGACTTTTTATGAAGTTCTGAAGCTAATTTCATTCTTTGGGCTTCTCCACCAGATAAAGTTGTTGCTGGTTGTCCTAATTTTACGTAACCTAAACCAACATCTACAATCGTTTGTAGTTTCCGTTTAATTTTAGGAATTGGTTCAAAAAATGTTAAAGCTTCAGATACAGTCATATTTAAAATATCAGCAATATTTTTATCTTTATACTCTACTTCTAAGGTTTCAGAATTATAGCGTGTACCATGACACACTTCACAAGGAACATAAACATCTGGTAAAAAGTTCATTTCAATCTTTATAATCCCATCGCCTTTACATGCCTCACATCTTCCACCCTTAATATTAAAGCTAAATCTTCCTTTGCCATACCCTCTCAGTTTAGCCTGATTGGTTTGAGCAAATAGTCCTCTAATATCATCGAATACACCGGTATATGTAGCCGGATTACTTCTAGGAGTACGTCCAATTGGCGTTTGATCTATATCAATAATTTTTTCGATGTTTTCAACACCTTCAATTTTTTGATATTTCCCTGGTTTTTCAGAATTATGATTAAGTTTTTGAGCCAAGGCACGCTTTAAAATCATATTTACCAATGTTGATTTTCCTGAACCAGATACACCGGTAACGGCTATAAATTCACCTAGTGGGAAACCAACATCTATATTTTTCAAATTATTCTCCGAAGCACCCTTAACTACTATCTTCTTTCCATTCCCTTTTCGTCGTTCACTTGGAATTGCAATATACTTCTTACCTGACAAATATTGTCCAGTTAAAGAATTACGCTTTTTTTCGACCTGCTTTGGAGTTCCAGCAGCTATAACTTGTCCACCATTCTCGCCAGCGCCTGGACCAATATCAATTAAATAATCTGCTGCTCTCATAGTATCTTCATCGTGTTCTACAACAATTAGTGTATTACCTAAATCACGCATTTTTTTCAATGAAGCAATCAATCTATCATTATCTCTTTGATGGAGACCAATTGATGGTTCATCTAAAACATACATTACACCCGATAAATTTGATCCAATTTGTGTAGCTAAACGAATTCTTTGGGCTTCTCCACCTGATAGTGTACGTGCCGAACGACTAAGTGTTAAGTAATCTAAACCTACATTCTTTAAAAATGTTAACCTATCATCAATTTCTTTTAGAATCGGTCTGGCAATCTCTTGATTTTGTTCACTAAATGTTAGATTTTCAAAGAAATTCAAGCTTTCATTAATAGGAAAATCTGACACTTCACCAATATGTTTACCTGCTATTTTTACAGATAATGCTTGTTCATTTAAACGATATCCATGACATGTTTGACAAGTTAAACTAGTCATATATTGACGCATAACATCTCTTGTAAAATCACTATTTGTTTCTCTATAACGTCTTTCAACATTTGGAATAACACCTTCAAATGTTGTATCAATATCCTTCAAACCACCAAAGTCACTTTCAAATTTAAAATGAAATTCTCTATCTCCAGCTCCATACAATATAATTTTTTTATCTTTGTCTGGTAAATCTTTAAATGGAGTATCCATATCAATACCAAATGCCTCACATGCTTGTTGCAACATCGTTGGGTAGTACTTAGAACTGATAGGATTCCATGGTGCAAGTGCACCTTCATTTAAAGTTTTTGTATCGTCTGGTATTACCAAATCTTTATCTACTTCTAATTTCACACCTATACCATCACAATCAGGACATGCTCCAAATGGTGCGTTAAAAGAAAATATACGTGGTTCTAATTCTCCAATGGTAAAACCACAATATGGACATGAGAAGTTCTCAGAAAATTGCAGCATTTTATCACCAATTACATCAACTGCAACATTGCCGTTAGTTAATCTCAAAGCAGCTTCTAGTGAATCAAACAATCTTGATCGAATACCATCTTTCAATACAATTCGATCTACTACAACACTTATATCATGCTTTTTATTTTTATCTAACTCTATTTCTTCTTCAACATCATGAATCTCACCATCAACAATAATACGTACAAATCCATCTTTTTTTACTTTTTCAATAATTTTCTTATGTTGCCCTTTTTTTCCTCGTACAATTGGAGCTAGAATTTGTAATTTAGTTCTTTCTGGCAATTCTAATATCTTATCTACCATTTGTTCTGGAGATTGACTTGTTATTTCATGACCATCATTAGGACAAATAGGTGTTCCGACTCTTGCCCATAATAATCGTAAAAAATCATTGATTTCAGTAACTGTTCCTACTGTCGATCTTGGGTTTTTGGAAGTTGTCTTTTGATCAATTGAAATTGCTGGAGATAATCCATCAATCGAATCAACATCTGGTTTATCCATTTGTCCCAAGAATTGACGTGCATATGCTGAGAGACTCTCTACATATCTTCGTTGTCCTTCAGCATATAAAGTATCAAATGCTAATGAACTTTTACCTGAGCCAGATAAACCAGTAACTACTACCAACTTATCTTTAGGTATATCGACATCTATATTTTTTAAATTATGTGCCCTTGCTCCGCGAATTTTTATTTTATTTTGAGCCAAATTATATACCCTTCTTCCTTAACTAATCTGTGCTTTCAATTCCATTACAGTATCTCTTAATGTTGCAGCTTCTTCAAAATCTAACTTCTTAGCAGCCTCACGCATTTGTTCTTCTAGATTAGAAATCATTTCTAATTGTTCCTTCTTACTCATATCAGCAAAATCTACTGTATCACTAATATTTGTATCTGATTTATTAACTTTTGAACTTATAGAAATAGCTGCTCTAATTGGTTTAATAATTGTTTTAGGAATAATATTATGATCTTTATTATATTGTTCTTGGATACTACGACGTCTCTTAGTTTCCTTAATGGCTGCTTCCATAGAAGGTGTTACATCGTCAGCATACATAATTACATGACCACTTGCATTACGAGCAGCACGTCCAATCGTCTGAATTAAAGAGCGTTCATTTCGTAAAAATCCTTCTTTATCAGCATCTAAAATTGCTACCAATGAAACTTCAGGCACATCTATTCCTTCTCTCAAAAGATTAATACCTACTAATACATCGAATTTTCCCATTCTTAAGTCTCGAACAATTTCGGTTCTTTCTAATGTCTTTATATCAGAGTGTAAGTATTTAACTTTTATTCCCATTTCTTTGAAATAATCAGTTAAATCTTCAGCCATTTTTTTAGTTAACGTTGTAACAAATACTCTTTCATTAAGTTCAACCCGTTTATTGATTTCTCCAACTAAGTCATCCATTTGTCCCATAATAGGACGAACTTCAATTTCTGGATCTAATAATCCAGTTGGTCGAATAATCTGTTGTACAACATGTGATGTTTTTTCTTGTTCATAAGGCCCTGGTGTCGCTGACATATAAATTATTTGATTTACATGTTTTTCAAATTCTTCTCTAGTTAATGGACGATTATCTAAAGCACTAGGTAACCTAAATCCATAATCTACCAGCATTTGCTTTCTAGCTCTATCCCCATTATACATACCTCTAACTTGGGGCATCGTTACATGTGATTCATCTACTACAATCAAGAAATCATCTGGGAAGAAATCTAATAAAGTATAAGGTGCTTCTCCTGGTTTTCTACCATCCATATGTCTTGAATAGTTTTCAATTCCAGAACAATATCCCATTTCCTTTAGCATTTCAATATCATACGTGGTTCTTTGCTGTAGTCTTTGAGCCTCTAAAAGTTTTCCTTCATTCTTTAATTCAGTCGTTCTTTCTTCTAATTCTTGTTGAATTCCCTCAATCGCTGTTCCTAATCTTTCTTCATTTGTCATAAAGTGAGTAGCAGGGAAAATAGCGATGTGTTCTCTATCAGCGATAGTTTCTCCAGTCAATGGGTCAATTTCTCTAATTCTATCAATTTCATCGCCAAAAAATTCTACTCGTAATGCTGACTCATCTCTTGAAGCTGGAAAGATTTCAACAACATCTCCACGAACTCTGAAACGTCCACGTTGAAAGTCGATGTCATTTCGTTCAAATTGAATATCAATTAAATCATTTAATAATTTATTACGCTCAATTTCTTGTCCGACTCTTAATGAAATTGTGTGTTCTCTATATTCATGAGGATCACCTAACCCAAAGATTGATGAAACAGAAGCCACAACAATTACATCATTTCTTTCTAATAACGAACTTGTAGCAGAGTGACGAAGTTTATCTATTTCATCATTGATACTTGAATCTTTTTCAATATAAGTATCGCTAGAAGGAACATAAGCTTCTGGTTGATAATAGTCATAATAACTAACAAAATATTCCACTGCATTATTAGGAAAGAATTCTTTAAATTCTCCATATAATTGTCCTGCCAACGTCTTATTATGTGCTAAAACTAAAGTTGGTTTATTAACATTCTTTATTACATTAGAAATTGTAAAAGTTTTACCAGTACCTGTCGCTCCCATTAAAATTTGAGCTTTTTCACCTTTTTTAATTCCCTCTGTTAATTCTTGTATTGCTTCCGGCTGGTCTCCAGTTGGGCTATACTTAGAAACTAATTCAAAATTTCTATCTGCTTGACGCTCAATCACATCGAACCCTCCCAATCATAAAAATTGCATATATATTGTACCACACCGAACAAGAATTCTACTACTACTTAGTTTAGAATTAATAAAAACGTCTTACTACTAATTTTTATCAGTAATAAGACGTTTCTCTAAACTAATTTCTATTTATTATTCATTTACAAAATTGTTAATTTCTTCTTCAAAGACTGAACGTTTCTTTGTTGCTGCTTCTAAGGTATCGCCTAAAGTACCAATGTAGAATTTGATCTTTGGTTCTGTACCAGAAGGACGAATAGCAATCCATGTACCGTCTTCCAATAAGAATTTCAATACATTAGACTTAGGTAGAGTCATTGCTTCGACTTTTCCGTCAGCATAACTCTTTTCAGATTTATCAAAATCTTCCATTGCAACAACTTTGTAATCACCAAATTGTTTTGGTGCTTCAGCTCTAAATTTAGCCATTAAGTCTTTAATCTTATTAGCACCTTCAACCCCATCAAAAGTTAATGATGTTGTCTTTTCAACAAAGTAACCATGCTTTTCAAATAATTCTTGAAGACCATCGTATAGATTCTTACCTTGTTTCTTATAGAAAGCAGCCACTTCTGCTAACATTACAAGTGATTGTACAGCATCTTTATCACGAACAAATGGACGAACCAAATATCCATAACTTTCTTCAAATCCAAACATAAATGTATGTTCATTTGTATCTTCAAAATGCTTAATTTGTTCAGCAATAAATTTGAATCCAGTTAAAACATTGATCATATCTACGTTAAAACTTTCAGCAATCTTTGTAGCAAATTCACTTGATACAATTGATTTAACTGCTGCTGCATTAGCTGGTAAAGTACCTGCATTCTTTCTAGCAGTTAAAATGTAGTTTAACATAATTGCTGCAATTTGGTTACCTGTTAATAATTGATATTCACCATCTGGTTGACGTACAGCTGCTCCCAAACGGTCAGCATCAGGGTCAACAGCAACTAATAAATCTGCACCTTCTTCTTTACCTAATTTAATAGCTAAATCAAAGGCTGCTGTATCTTCTGGATTTGGCTTCTTAACTGTTGAGAAATCAGGATCTGGCTTAGCTTGTTCTGGAACCATTGTAAAGTTTTCAAAACCTGCTTGACGCAAAGCTTTTTCACCTAACATAGCTCCTGTACCATGAAGTGGTGTAAAGATAAGTTTCATTGTCTTACCTTCTTCAGCAACTAGTTCTTGGTTAATAGTAACTTGTTTTACTTCATCTAAGTATGCTTTATCAACTTCGTCACCAATTACCTTAAGAACACCATCTTCTATTAGTTCTTCTTGATCTGCAACTTTAATTGCAAATAGATCATCTACTTTACGAATATATTTAGTAATCAAATCTGATTCTTTAGGAGGCATTTGTGCCCCATCTTCACCATAAATCTTATATCCGTTGTATTGCTTTGGATTGTGACTTGCAGTAATCATAATCCCTGCATAAGTATGTAAGTGACGTACTGTGAATGATAATTCAGGTGTTGGACGTAAACTTTCAAAAACAAATGTTGGAATACCATGTTGTCCTAATACTCTAGCAGATTCAAAAGCAAAATCTTGTGAATGGTGACGTGAATCGTAACTAATAGCTACACCACGTTTTCTTGTTTCTTCATCAAGAGTTTCCATGAAAAGAGCTAAACCTTCAGTAGCTTGACGAACAGTATAAATGTTCATACGATTAATTCCTGCACCTAAAACCCCACGCATACCAGCTGTACCAAATTCTAATGGTGCATAGAATGCATCTTCAAGTTCATCTTGATTTCCTTCCATACGTACTAAATCTGCACGTAAATCTTCAACTAATTCTTTATTTTCTTTCCAGTCTTGGTAAGTATCTTGCCAACTCATGAAAATCACCCTTCCATTAACATATATCTATATTATACTATAAAATAGCAAATTTTTTTAAATTAATTATTATTCTGTATACCATTTCAACAACGGATCATTATATCTTCTGTAAAAGATTGCTGCGATGGCACTAATAAACAGAATTAAAGATAACCATTGTGATACTCTTAAGCTCCCCAACATTAAGCTATCAGTTCTCATTCCTTCAATAAAGAAACGACCAAATGAATACCAAATTATGTAAGACAGAACAACTTCTCCGCTTTTTAATAATTTCTTCTGTCTTCTCAAAATAATTAAAACAACGAATCCACTAATATCCCATAGAGACTCATAAAGAAACGTAGGTTGATAATATGTTCCATCTATATACATCTGGTTAATTATAAACTTAGGTAGATGTAACGATTTTAAAAAACCTAAAGTCGTTGCAACACCATGAGCTTCTTGATTCATGAAATTTCCCCAACGCCCTATACCTTGTGCCAATATAACTGTTGGGGCAATCACATCAAGTAAAGTCCAAGTTGGAATATTGCGGCGACGACAAAAGATCAAGATAACTATAACTGCACCTATTAGTGCACCATAAATAGCAATTCCACCGTCCCAAATACGATAAGTCTCACTTAAATGATGAGAATAATATGACCATTCAAAAACTACATAGTAAATTCGGGCACAGATAATTGCTACTGGCAGAGAATACAACAATAAATCATAGATGTCATCATCTAAGATATTTTGTTTCCTTCCCTCTAAAACAGATAAATATACTGCCAGAATAACTGCACTAGCAATAATTATTCCATACCATCTAATTTGAAATGGACCTAATTGTAAGGCAACCGGATTAATTACTCCTAAAAAATTCATTAATCTTTACACCTCTAATTTTCTGAATTCTCTTTAATTAAATTGTTAAGATTTCTCTCAAATGCTTTAGTTGCATCATATCCCATTGTTTTTGCACGGAAATTCATCGCTGCGGCTTCAATAATAATAGCTAAATTTCGTCCAATTTTTACTGGGATAGTAATTTTTGGAACTGATACATCAAAAATTTGCTGACTTTGTTCTCCTGAACCTAAACGATCAAATTGCTTATCTTTACTCCAATTTTCAAGATGAACAATCAATGATATATCTGTGTCTTGTCTAACAGCACCAGCACCGAATAAATTCATGACATCAATGATTCCAATTCCTCTAATTTCTAATAAATGACGCAAAATTTGTGGTGCTTCACCAACAACAGTTTGTTCATCTTGTTGCCATACTTCGACCCTATCATCAGCTATTAAACGATGCCCACGTTTTATTAATTCAAGTGCAGTTTCTGATTTACCTACACCTGAATCTCCAGTAATTAGGACACCTAAGCCATAGATATCTACTAGTACTCCATGCATTGCTCTTCGCTCAGCTAACTTTCCTTCAAGATAATCCGTCATTTTTGATGACAATCTTGTTGTTGGTAAGCTAGATAATAAAATCGGAATATTATTGGCTTTCGCTGATTTTTCTAATTCTGCTGGCACCTTTAGATCCCTAGCAATTACTAAACAAGGTGTCTTTGAAGCACATAATTTTTCCGCAACATCTTGTAAATCTTTTTCAGTCAATTGATGAGCGTATGAGACTTCTGTCATTCCAAATAACTGGATACGTTCTTCTGGATAATATTCAAAATATCCTGTAAGTTCTAGACCAGGACGATAGATATCACTTGTAGTAATCTTTTTTTCTTCTAGATATTCTTCTCCAGAATAAACAGTTAAGTTAATAGCTTCTACCAAGTTAGCTACTGAAACACTATTCATTATCTTCCCTCCATTCAGAAGTAAATAACTTCTATCTATATTCTATCATTTTTATAAACCGGTTTCACTACTTTATCTATTCATAAAATAATTTGTCACAATTAAGTTTACAATACTCATGATAATCGCAACAATTAGTGCTGAACCAAAACTTGTAAAATAAAATGCACCTTTCATTACAACTGAGGTCAATTCTAGTAATAAAGCATTGATTACAAAATAAAATAGCCCCATTGTCCACAAAGTTATCGGTAAAGATAAAATTATTAAAAATGGTTTTACAAACGTATTTAACAATCCTAAAACAAAAGCAGCCATGAATGCTACCCAAACATTGGCCACATGTAGCCCTGAGCTATATAAACCAGCAATCGCTATGAAAAATATGCCATTTATCAAAACTCTCTTCCAAAAACCTAAATACATTGTTTAATCCTTTCTATCATCTTTAATGTCCTTTTCAGTAACATTTGTTAATGTTTTTCTACCTTTTTCTTCTTTAACATCATCTGTTTTCTCAAAATATGAGAATGGATCAAAAGTTGAGTCAAAATCATCTCTATTAACTTTTTTTACTGGAATTGCTAACATCATAATAATATAAATTCCGGGTACGACCATAGACAGTGGTCTAAAAATACTAGTAATAATCGTCAAAGCTACAAAAGTTATTCTGACATACTTAGCATCTATTCCTAAATATTCACCAATACCACCACAAACTCCACCAACTATACGATTTCTATTTGATCTGTATAATTTTTTCATATATTGCTATCCCTACCTTGCCTTAAATCTCGGTAAAATCACATAAAATGTTGTTCCTTTATTAATTTGACTTTTAACTTTTATTCTTCCAGATAAAGCATCAACTGATTCTTTTACAACAGCTAAACCTAATCCTGTTCCACCAACTGTTTTACTATGTGATTTATCTACACGATAAAATCTCTCAAAGATTCTTTCTTTATCTTTATCCGATATACCAATACCTGTATCACTGATGACAAAGACCCACTCATTTTTTTTATCATTTTGGACCTTAATTTTTATTTCTCCATTTTCTAAATTATATCGAATTGCATTTTGAATTAAATTAGTGATAATATGCTTTAATTTCAATTTATCACAATATAAACTTAATTCTTCATCTATTTCTATCCTAACATTCAATCCTTTTTTCTCAATTTCATGACTAAATAATTGTAATGTATCTTTAACCAACTTAAAGATATTCACCAACTCAATATTCAAACTTCCATGCTCGTTTAATCTAGAAATAGTTATCATATCATCAACTAAGTTCGAGAGTTTGGTACTTTCATCATGAATAATTTCAATAAATTGTTTACTAACTTCTTTATCATCTAGAGCACCATCTAATAGTGTCTCACTAAATCCTGTTATTGCAGTAATAGGCGTTTTTATTTCATGACTAAGATTTCCCACAAAATCTAATTGCTTTTTTTCCATTTCTTTTTGAGCTGTTAAATCTCGTAACATTAGCATTATTAAGTAGCGCTTAGAATCTATTGGAATATAGATAGCACTTGTCTCAACAATTTTTTGAACTGTATCAATTTTTAATACAATCTGCTTTTTCTTATCTTCCTTGGTTAACTTAACTTGCTCAATTAATTTTCTTACATCGAGATTGTAAATATAATTTTGATAATCTTGATTTTTCCATTCATTGTCAAAATCAAAAAAATCTTTTCCTAATTCATTAGACATTGTTAATCTATTTTTATAATCAATAACTAATATTCCAATATCGATATATTCTAATAAACTCAAATATTCTCTTTTTCTTTTATCATATTTTTTAGAAAGCTTATTTTGTTTATCTTGAACATAACCTATAGATTGAGATAACTCATAATAAGGATTCTTCTTATCTATCACATTATCAGTTAATTTGATATCTTCTATAATTTTCTTATTTAATCTCTCTATCTCTTTTCTTTGTTTTCTACTATTCCACAAATCAATTCCTGTATCTAATACTACAAGTACTACAACAGCAATTATAATTTGTATCCACGATTCTCTTTCCAAAAACTCTGATAGAACCGATTTTTTAAAATCAACCATTATCAATACTGCACCTAGCATTGATATTAGAACCAAAACAATATTTAATAAAACAAGTCTAATTTTACTCATTATTCGTCCTCAAAGCGATAGCCGAAGCCTCTAACGGTTTTTAAAAAAATAGGTTTCTTAGGATTCTCCTCTATTTTTTCCCGTAAATGACTGACATGCATATCTACCATTCTTGTTTGACCGATATAGTCAAATCCCCAAACATTGTTCAACAATTCTTCGCGTCCTAAAACCCTACCTTTTTTTCTTAAAAAATATACAAGCAATTCGAATTCTTTAGGAGTTAACTTAATTAAATTATTATTTTTATCTCTCAATTCATAACTATCAAGATTTACCATATAGTTTCCAAAGTAATACTTATTTTTGGAATCCTTCTCTGAATTATCAGAATAATGTTCCACTCTTCTTTTGACCGCTTTTAACCTAGCAACAATTTCACGTGGTGAAAAGGGTTTAGTCAAATAGTCATCAGCACCTAATTCCAGTCCAATGATCTTATCATATTCATCGTCCTTAGCAGTAAGAATAAGAATATATGTTGTTATCTTTTCTTGTCTTATTCTCTTAGTAATTTCAATTCCATCAATTCCTGGCAACATTAGATCTAAGATTATAAAGTCGTATTTGCCAGTTAATCCTTCATCTAATGCATCATTTCCATTATTAACGGTTTTAACTTCATAGCCTGCCTTTTCTAAATTATATTTCAACAATGTTGTTATTGCTTGTTCATCATCTACAACCAATACTTTTGCCATATTTTCACCTTCTAACTAGTGGAATAAAATTAAGCCGATTTCATGAGGAGAATCCATGAAAATGGCACTTTCCGCAATTCGTAAATCTCCCTCATAAGTTCTCACTTTAACATGGCAATATGCAGAGTTTAGTTGTAATGCTTGATAAAATTCTTCCTCAGAATT
Source organism: Ligilactobacillus salivarius DSM 20555 = ATCC 11741 (assembly GCF_001435955.1). GTDB lineage: Bacteria > Bacillota > Bacilli > Lactobacillales > Lactobacillaceae > Ligilactobacillus > Ligilactobacillus salivarius. The sequence goes on from NZ_AYYT01000002.1 coordinate 157,323, forward strand.
TACTACTCTATTATTGCATGTCAAAATAACATCTCCCGGCTGCAACTTCATTTTTGCTGCAGGTGTCTCTGGCTGAACTGAAATGATTCTAATTCCTTCATCTGTTTCCACATACCAAGAATTGGCATTTTTCTCTTTCTTTCTAAGTTTAATTTCCAAAAATATCGATACTACTGTCAAAATTATCAAACTAATCAAAAATAGTTTTGACATAAATTTAGTTAATACTATTAAAACAAAAGTTAAACCTAAAAGTAATTCAGTATTCTTTAATTTATCTTGTATTACTCGTTCCTTAGCTCTTTTTATAACTTTAACGCTCGTACTTATAAAAATTGGAAATAGAATTAACGAAAATTTTTGATTACCAATATTAAAAACTGGCCAAAAATTCAAAGTGCTAGAGAGAGTACCACTAGGGATTAATGCCAACAGTGGAAACACAACCGTTTCTCTTCCTAAATATGTAGCAATGTTTCTACCACGTTTTCCACTTTTTATCCTTGGACTTAATGGATGCTTCTTCATATTTCTCGTTAGATAATAATCGGCTAATATTGAAATAAATATTAACAATAGCCAACTAGGCCCTGATATTTCTGGAAATACATCTCCAAAAAATGTAATGAATCTTGGGACAACTAACTCTAATATACCTGCTGCAGTCATAACTAATAACATGCTTGTTGTTGAAAATCCATTTATTAAAAACGCCAGTACTATTAAAATTTGATATATGTATACACTATTTGTAGGCAAGGTTAGTCCTAATATCATGGAAATTAAACTTCCCATCACAAAAAAGAACAGACCATATTTTATGAAATTTCGTCCCTCATAAAAATCCTTATTTATCGCAACTCTAAATTGTTTTCTTTCTTTATTAATTCTCTGATTATAACTAATAATTACGTACAATATTCCTAACCATAGAACAGGTGTCAATAAGTAACTACCTATAAGTTTTAAAATTAACAAGTTAACGTCCCCTCCTCAAGACATAGTTCAATTTAAGTATATCAAATTTTGTAATTCATTGACAAAAATATCACATAATAAAAAAGCACCTATAATCAGTCTTGCTAACTACTGATTTATTGGTGCTTTAACTTCTATAGTTTTATTTTTATACAACAATTATTGTGGATTAGCTTGTTGCAGCTTCCATTGTAAATAAGCATTGATAAATGGATCTAAATCTCCATCCATAACTGCTTGAATATTTCCAGTTTCATAATCAGTGCGATGATCTTTGACCATTGAGTATGGATGGAAGACATATGATCTAATCTGGGAACCCCAACCAATATCTAATTGTTCTCCTTGAATAGCAGCACGTTGCTTTTCTTTTTCTTCCACCTCCAATTGATATAACTTAGCACGTAACATATTTTCTGCAGTTGCTCTATTTTGAAATTGAGAACGTTGTGCCTGGCTTGAAACAACTATTCCCGTTGGTATATGAATAAGTCTAACAGCTGAAGAAGTTTTATTAATATGCTGTCCACCTGCTCCACTAGCACGAAAGACTTCCATTTTTATATCTTCAGGTCTTAACTCAACTTCAACAGAATCATCAAGTTCTGGCATAACATTAACAGATGCAAATGAGGTATGACGTCTTCCGGCAGAATCAAATGGTGAAATACGTACTAATCTATGAACTCCTCGTTCACTTCGTAGATAACCATAAGCATTTTTTCCTTCTATCATAAGCGTTACACTTTTTATACCAGCATCATCGCCTGGTTGATAATCTACAGTTTCAACTTTAAAATCATGTTGACTAGCCCAGCGTGTATACATTCTTAGTAGCATTGATCCCCAGTCTTGAGATTCGGTACCACCTGCTCCAGGATGAATTTCTAAAATAGCATTATTCTTATCATACTTTTCACTTAACAACATATTTAATTGATATGATTGTAACAATTTTTCAGCATGTTGATAATTTTCTTCTAAATCTGCTTGTAATTCCTCATCATCTGGAATTTCTTGTAATAACTCTAACGATACTCCTAAATCTGAAATAGATTCCGCTAGTTCATGAAATGTCTCAAATTTTGCCTTTAAATCATTATTTTCAGCAATAACCTCTTGTGCTTTTTCTTGATCATCCCAAAATCCTGGCTCTGCCATCCTTGCTTCATTTTCTGCAATCTTTTCTTCTAAAGCATCTAAGTCAAAGAGACCTCCTAAATTCACTAACTTTATTACTCATTTCAGCAATATTTTTCTTATATTCACTTAATTCTAAGTTCAAAATCATCGCTCCTATCAATAATTTAGTCTGTATACTATAAAGGCTAGAAAGAAGAACTTCTTTCCAGTCTTTACTGTTTATTATCGCTTTATGTCTTGTCTAATTTCAGCTTTCAAGAACAAACGAGTAACATCATATTCGATTGCACCTACCATTTGTTCAAACATTCTGAAACCATCTTGTTGATATTCTACCAATGGATTTAATTGTCCATATCCACGCAAACCAATAGATTGTCTTAATTGGTCCATTTCATCAATATGATCTGTCCACAATGAGTCAACAACTCTTAGAATTACAACTTTTTCAAATTCTAACATTTGACTTTCATCATACAATTGCTTTTCTTTTTCAGCATAGATATCTTCTGCACGTTTCATTAAATAGTCAACAATTTCATCTGGTGTTTTATTTACCAAATCACCTAAACTAATAGTGTCTTCATTAACCATTGCAGAAACAGCAAAATCTAAAATACCTTGCAAATTCCATTCACTCTTATCACCTTGAGTATGCATCAAAACTGTATGCTTTACAGTTCTTTCAATCATAGGCATAATTATTGGTTTCAAGCTCTTTTCTTCCATAATTACTTGTTGTCTTTGAGCATAAATAACTTCACGTTGAGCTCTCATAACATCATCATATTGAAGAACTTGCTTACGAGTATCATAGTTATTACCTTCAACACGTTTTTGTGCTGATTCTACTTGACGACTTATCATCTTAGATTGAATAACTGCATCGTCATCACTAACTTTCATTCTTTCCAAGAAGTTCTTAATGCGTTCCGATCCAAAACGCAACATTAAATCGTCTTCTAATGATAGATAGAACTGAGTAACACCTGGATCTCCTTGACGACCTGAACGTCCACGTAACTGATTATCAATTCTTCGCGATTCATGACGTTCAGTACCAATAACAGCTAATCCACCTAATTCACGAACACCAGGTCCAAGTTTGATATCAGTACCACGACCAGCCATGTTAGTAGCAATTGTTACCGCACCACGTTGACCAGCATTCATTACAATTTCAGCTTCACGAGCATGATTTTTAGCATTTAAAACAGAATGTGGTATGCCTTCATCGTCTAACATCTTAGACAATAATTCAGAAGTTTCAACTGCAACTGTACCTACTAAAACAGGTTGTCCTTTTTCATGACGTGCTTTTACATCTCTTACTACTGCATTAAATTTACTCTTTAGTGTAGGATATAACAAATCAGGCTTGTCTACACGAGCAATTGGTTTGTTTGTAGGAATAGATACAACTTCCATATTATAAATTTCACGGAATTCTTCACGTTCTGTCTTAGCTGTACCTGTCATTCCAGAAAGTTTATTATACATTCTGAAGAAGTTCTGATAAGTAATGTTAGCCATTGTCTTTGTTTCTTCTTCAATTTCAACATGTTCTTTTGCTTCAATAGCTTGGTGTAATCCGTCAGAATAACGACGTCCATCCATAATACGTCCAGTAAATTGATCAACAATTAGAACTTCACCATCACGTACAACATAATCTTTATCTCTTAACATGATGTAATTAGCACGTAGAGCATTATCCAAATGATGGTTTAGTGCCATATTATCTGGGTCATATAAGTTCTTTAATCCAAAATATTTTTCACCTTTACGGATACCATCTTCTGTCAATGAAACTGTCTTTGATTCCAAATCAATCTTGAAATCTTCATCTTCTGTCAAAGTCTTAGCAAAACGATCAGTTCTAGTATAAAGAGTTGTCGTTCCTGTTGCTTGACCAGAAATAATCAATGGTGTTCTAGCTTCATCAATTAAAATAGAGTCAACTTCGTCTACGATAACAAAATTCAATGGACGTTGAACCATATCTTCCTTGTAAACAACCATGTTATCACGCAAATAATCAAAACCAAGTTCACTATTAGTTGAATAAGTAATATCACAATTATAAGCATTACGCTTTTCTTCTGGTGATTTATCAGCTAAGTTCAAACCAACAGTTAGCCCTAACCATGTGTATAACTCTCCCATTTCTGTGGCATCACGTTCAGATAAATATTCGTTAACAGTAACAACATGAACACCTTTACCAGAAATAGCATTCAAATATACTGGCATTGTAGCAGTCAAAGTTTTACCTTCACCTGTTTTCATTTCTGCAATATTACCTTCGTGCAAAACGATACCACCAATTATTTGAACATGGTATGGATACAAACCTAGTACCCTTTTTGCACCTTCTCGGCAGACAGCAAAAGCTTCAGGTAATAAATCATCTAAGCTTTCTCCATCTTGATATCTTTTTTTAAATTCTTCTGTTTTTGCTTTTAATTCATCATCTGATAAAGCACCAAATTCATCAGCATATGATTCTACCTTATCAGCAATTTTTCCTAGGCGTTTAAGTTCTCGTTTATCACTTTCCACCCAACGTTTAAGAAGATTTGCCATATGTCAATTCCTTCCAATCCTCAATAAAATTAAACTATTTCCAAATTTGTAAACTAACTTTAATTTTACCATTAATCACTTTGAAATTAAATAATCACACTTAATAAATTCCTTAATTTCAAATTACTTATTTAATCGTAAAAAATGTTGTCTTCCCATTCTTATCATAATTAACCCAATTGTGGCTGTAAATGCTGCTACTAATAATAAACACAATAAAGTCGTATTCCAATTATTAAAAGTGTCTTTAAGAATTCCAAAAATAACCGGGCCAGAACTTGCCAGTAAGTAACCTATAGATTGGACAAAACCACTAACTTGCCCAACTTCTTCCTTACTACTTGAAAAAACAGTAATTAGATATAAAGATAATGCAAAACTTGTTCCTGTTGTTATTCCATTTATTAAACAAGCTAGCAATAACAACCATAAATTATCTTTGACAACAATTAGCATTCCCACACCTAAAATATATCCCACTAATAATAATAGCATTGTCAATCGTGCACTCTTTAATCTACTTGCTAATTTAGGAACTACATACGAAAATGGGAATCCTATCATTTGAAATGCTGCAAACATCCATCCCGCTGTTACAGGAGAGATTCCATGATTTACTAAAACACTTGGTAACCATGCTACCAACGTGTAAAAAACTAAGGACTGCAATCCCATAAAAATTGCTAACAACCAGATAGCATGCCTTTGCCATACCTTTTCTTTTTCAAGAATTTCTACTTTATTATCTAATTCAATTTCTTTTTTAGGTAACAAAATTGCTCCAACTCCAGCAATTAATGCAGGCAATGAAAATACTTGAATTGCATTTTCCCAACCTACTAGATTTGACAGTGGAACTATCACACCTCCTGCTAAAGCAGAAATTAAATTGCTAGTAGCTATATATAATCCATTTAAAAATGCTGATTTTTCTTCAGCATAATCTACAACCAAAGCCGGTAACGTCACATTTAAAATAGTTATTGCTACACCAACAAATAATGTACCTACAAAAATCAGACTTTCGGTATATATTCTGAAAAAATTGGCTAGCATCAACAAAAATAAACCAATTATTATTGTTCTTCTAGTTCCAATTTTTTTAATTAACAAAGAAATTAATATCGATATAAAACCAAAACATAATAATGGTATCGTAGTAAGTATCCCTAATTGAACTGTAGATAGCTTGAATGTTTCTCCTATTTTATCTATTAAAGGTGTAAGAATTATAATTGCTAATCTTAAGTTGCATGCAATTAACACTATTTCCCAAGCAAAATTATTTCTTACTTTCGACATTTATATTCATCCTCACAAAATAATTATCGTATCATTAAGAAAAATTATAGCATTGCTCATCAAAATAAAATACCCCATAGACTAATCTATGGAGTATTTAGAGCAATTAATTATTAATCAAGCTTAGTCTTCACTAGCTTCAATTAAACCATAACGGCCATCGCGACGACGATATACAATATTTATACCACCATTTTCTGCATCTTCATAGATGAAGAAATCATGGCCTAACATGTCCATTTGCAATACAGCTTCTTCGCTGTCCATTGGTTTCAAAGATAGACGCTTAGTACGAACAATTTCAAACTTCTTATCTTCTACTTCTTCTTTTTCATCTGCAACAGGTGCAAATTCAAAATTCTTAAAGCCTTTTTCACGAGACTTACGATTTACTTTAGTCTTGTATTTTCTAATTTGGCGTTCAAGCTTATCTGTAACAAGATCAATACTTGCATACATATCAGGTGAGGTTTCTTCTGCTCTCAAAACAAGATATGGCAATGGAATTGTTACTTCTACCTTTGCAGTCTTGTCTGAGTACACCTTTAAGTTTACGTGAGCCGTTGAATCAGCAGTATTATCAAAGAACTTCTCTAATTTTGCTAATCTCTTTTCAACGTATTCACGGATTGCTCCTGTAACTTCAATATTTTCACCACGAACATTGATTTTTAACATGGTAAACCTCTCCTTTCACAACTAAGTCTTATTAGACTTATATAGAGAGTAAATAAAAAAACTTTTATCACTCTTTCTACCTATATTATAATAGAAAGCGTTTAAATTATCAAATAAATTTATCAAGTTTTATGTAATTTCTTTATAAATTTTGTTTAAGTTTACAATAATTTTTTAACTCATCTTGCTAAAGTTACTGAACATACTCTACTAGCTCCATTTTTTAGTAGTAATTCTTGAGCATAATATAGAGTTCTTCCTGTTGTATAAACATCGTCTATTATGACATAATTTCCTTGTAGTTTATCACCTATGTATTCAAATGGTTGTTGTGTTTTCAAACGCTCACTTCTACTTTTTTCTGACTGCTTTTTATCCCTTTTTAATTTCTTCATTTTCAAAACTCTTGAATAAGGTAGATCTCCTATTAATCCTTCTACTTGATTGAAACCTCTATGTTGCATTGTATATTCATCCACTGGAATAGGAATATATATCCAATCTTTAGAAGGATAGTTATTCGTTATAAAATTTTTAAACTCTATGTTAAAAATTTTTCTCCAATAATAGTCTCCCATAAACTTATATCTTTCGAAGTATTTTTTGATAATTAAATTATCATATGTATATATCGACTTATTATTCAATAAGATTTTGTTATTATTTTTCCACTTAATGCAGTCATTACATAATAACAACTTTTTTTGTTCTCTCCCACATCCTTCACAAGCATTATCTATCTTACATTTTCCCAATTCTTCTCTACATCTTTTACAAACATTATCTCGCTTATATTTTTCTAACGATAAAATCCATTTAATATTTAATTTAAAATCAATTGTGTTGTTGCATAATAAGCAATTCATGAGATACCTTCTCTCAATTTTTTAGCTTTTTTATTTAAAAATTCTATTTGCTTTTGTGCATCTTTTACCTTTCTTGTATATCTATCACAGATAAATATTACATCACCATCTGGTCTACTAACACTGCGCCCAACCCTCCCAGCAATTTGAACTAAAGCAGATGTTGAAAATACACTATTGTCAGCACCTAACACTAGTAAATCGATTTCCGGAAAAGTAACTCCTCTTTCTAAAATTGTTGTTGTTATTAAATACGTATACTCTTTGTTTCTCATTTTTTGTACTTTTTCAATTCGATATTCATCAGCTGCATGAACTGTATCACCTTTTATTTTACTAGCTAAGACTGCTTTAATTACTTCTCTTACTTTATTTAACATAGCAACATGAGGTACAAATACTAAGAACTGCTTTCCATTTTGCTCCCATTTTTTTAGATACTTTTTAATTTTTGTATCCAATTTCCCTTGTAAAATAAATCCCCACCAATTATTCGTAAATTCTACTTTTATAGTAGGTAAAGCATTTTGATGAAATCTCATTGGTAAATAACTTATAGATATATTCCCTCTTTTTATCTTTTTTGCCAACTCATTACTAGGCGTAGCAGTTAGATAAATAAGAGTCCCTGTTTTCTTAATAGCCTGTTTAGTTGCAAATAACAATTCTTTATTATTAACATATGGAAAAGCATCGACTTCATCAATTATCAGTACATCAAAAGCTTCTTTAAATTTTAATAATTGGTGTGTTGTACATACTACCAGTTGAGTATATCTATATACTTCTTCACTTCTTCCATGCAAAAGAATTTTATCAATCTCTTTGAAAGCTTTATCTAAACGTGGGTATAATTCATTACATACATCCACTCTAGGAGAAGCAATCGCTACACGAAATTTTTTTCTTAGAGCTTCAGCTATTGGTTTAAATAACATTTCAGTTTTTCCAGCCCCCGTAACAGCCCATAATAAATGCTCCGTATTTTTTCCAATTATATTAATTAGTTCATTAGAGCATACCTCTTGAAATTTAGACAATTTCCCGTCCCACGTTAAAATTTCATCAACCTTATTAAAATGATTATCCTCAATAACATGAACTAAATTATTCAATGTACTGACTCTTCCTAAAACAATACATTTCGGGCAATAGTAATTATCATAAGGTAATTTAGCTCTTTCCTTAGTTGTTACTTTCCCACAACGATTACATTTTATTTTATTTTTAAAAACCTTAATTGCTTGATAAATTTCAATATTATCAGATGACATTATTTTTTCTTCCGATTTATCGACTACTACTAAACGACCAACCATTTCATTAAAATCCATCCATACTTGCCCTCCCAATATTTTCTACTTTCTATATACGCAAAAATGACAGAAAATGCTAAATATTTTCTGTCATTTTTTATTTTTCTATTTTATTTTCAGACAAAAGAACTATTTTTTTTATAAAATTCAATAATGGACGTCGTGATTCACCAACTAATCCAATAACCTCAACAAAAATTTCTAATCCCAATAGTGTAGCCACTGTCAATAAAACAGAGCCCCAAAAACTAGAAATAGGATATAGCAATGAAATAGATGAAAAAATCAATGCTATTCCATAAATAACTAATACGGTTTGTCTATGACTCAATCCCATTTGCATTAGTCTATGATGCAAATGATGCTTATCAGCTTGTGAAATTGGTTTTTTATTTAAAATTCTTCGTAAAATTGCATAGACAGTATCAGTTATTGGTACTCCTAAAATAATAACTGGAATTATTATTGTAATAAATGTCGCATTCTTCAAACCATATAATGCAAAAACCGAGATCATGAAACCTATAAATAAAGATCCCGTATCACCTAAATATATCTTAGCAGGATGAAAATTATATGGCAAAAATCCTATCAATGCTGCTACTAACGTAAACATCATTATTGATATGAAAGTATTAGTTACATTTAAAAAGAAATACCCTGTAACTGCACTGGTAGATAAAGCAATAATTGCTACTCCAGTTGCTAATCCATCTAATCCATCAATTAAATTAACTGCATTAGTAATTGCTAAAATCCATATTAGTGTTATTGGTAAACTTAACCACCCTAAAGTTACTGTGCCTAAAAATGGCAATGTAATAGTTGTCATTTTAATTTTAGCAATAAAAAATACTACTAAAGCTGCTAAAGTTATTCCATATATTTTTTGTCTAGGTTTTAATTCATAAATATCATCTATTATTCCAGTAGCTAAAATTATACATTCTGCTAACAATAATGCCCACAATTGTTCGATTGGGTATTGCTTTCTCAATAAAAGAAAATTAGTCACATTAAATGCTAGAAAAATAGCTAATCCACCCATTGTCGGCATAGGAACCTTATTTACACGACGAGCATTTGGATTGTCAACAGCTCCTACTTTAAATGCTAACAATCTTATAAACGGAGTCAAAATAGCTGATAGAATCATTGTTGCAAATAGAGATGCTATAATTCTATACATATTATCCTCTTTCTTAAGTTCTAACTATATGTAGAACTATGTTTTAACAATTTATTATATACCGCTATCTTATCATAACTTATCAAATTAGTCATTAATACCTAAAATAAAATAGGATTGACAATTTAACATCGCCAATCCTTATTTTAATTATTTTTTCAAATGATAATTATAAGTTGAAACAATGATATTTTCTCGAGAATTCAAAGCTGTTCTTAAACGTAATGCTGTTTGGTTATGCAAGATATTTTGCCAAGGTTTCTTAGGTACAAATTGAGGTACTAAGACTGTAACTGAATAATTTCTTTCCGCAGCTTTCTTAGCAATAACATCACAGAATCTAATAACAGGTGTTTGAACCGAACGATAAGATGAATGTAAATCAACAAATCTCACATCACCAAATGATTCCTTAAATTCCTTAGCAGTTTCGTGTTCTTTTTTAGGGTTAGTATCAAACGAAACATGCATAGCAATTACATAGTCACCAATTGAACGAGCATAGTTAATAGCACCAGTAGTTACATGAGTTACAGAACTAACTAATACAATAACAGTTGAACCGTCATAATCATGCAATTGAGCATCATTGCTTAATCTTAATTGAGCGGCAATCTTCACATAGTGATCGTGTATCTTATAGAATCCAAAAATCAATGCTGGCATGATAATCAAATATGGCCATACATTTGCAAAATGTAACCAGAACAAGAAAATAACTAGAGCCAATGAAATTAGAGCACCTACCAAATTAAACATTGAGTTTAAAATCCAATGTTTACCTCGTTCTCTAAACCAATGAATGATCATTCCAGACTGAGATAAAGTAAATGGCACAAACACACCTACTGCATATAAAGGTATCAATAGATTAGTTTGTCCATGGAAAATTAAAATCAAAGTAATCGCGCCAATTGCCAATGCAATAATACCATTAGAGTATCCTAAGCGATCACCCTTGTCCATAAACATATGTGGCATAAATTTATCCTTGGCAAGATTATATGCAAGGATTGGGAATGCTGAAAAACCTGTATTAGCAGCAACAGCTAAAATCATCGCAGTTGCCAATTGTAATAGATAAAATAGCACTCCATGCCCAAATACGGCAATACCTATTTGTGATAAAACTGTTTGCTTGGAATTAGGTAAAATACCTAAGTAATAACTTAAGAATGTAATTCCAGCAAAGAAGATACCCAAAATCAATGCCATAATTCCTAATGTATTAGCAGCATTTTTACGTTTAGGTTTCTTAAAGTTTGGAACTGCATTACTAATAGCTTCAACCCCTGTTAATGAGGAAGAACCTGCAGAAAAAGCTTTTAAGAATAAAAGCACTGACATTCCAGGAACTGCTTGACCGACATGCGCAGCTGCAGCATAGTGGATATTACCTGTGAAGATATTAAACAATCCCCAACCCACCAAAGCTACAATCATAATTACAAAGAAATATACTGGAACCGTCAAAAATGAAGCTGATTCACGCAATCCTCTTAAATTCAAAGTCATAATGAACAGGACAATTAAAATAGATATACCTACACTATGAGCCCTCAAAGAAGGTATCGCAGAAGTGATTGCTTCTGTACCAGATGTTACAGATACAGCTACCGTAAGCATATAGTCAACTAATAAGGAACCTCCAGCTACTAATCCAGCACCTGTTCCCCAGTTCTGCGTAGCAACAACATAAGCACCACCACCAGAAGGATACGCATGGATAATTTGTCGATATGACATAGTTATTGCAAAAAGTAAAATCAATACTATCCCTGCTGCTGGAACTGCATACCATGTAGCTGCTGCAGATAAAACAAATAAAGCTGTTGTAATTTGTTCTGTACCATAAGCAACTGATGATAAAGCATCTGATGAAAGTAATGCTAGAGCTTTAAATTTTGTTAACGCTTGGCCGCCTTCTTCTGTTGTCTTAAGCGGCTCCCCAATAAGTAATCTTTTTAAGTAACGCCACATAATAATTGCTCCCTTAATTTAATTATCTATTTTTCTCTTTTCTTAACTAAATGTTAAGAATATTTTGATACAAATTATATAAAATCATATTTCATTTAAAGTTTCAACAGCTATTTAATCAAAATGTTTAAAAAAGTAATTTTGTTAGAATTTTGTCACATAGTTCTTGTTAGAAATTAACTGTTAATTATTCAAAATATTTTTTATTTTATTTCTAATTTTAATAAAACCATTTCGAACTAAGTTAACAATTTTGGTTGTAAAACTTAATAACGTATTAATCGTTATTGCAATTAATATTAATAAAACAATACATTCTTTCGATGGCAATGTAATGCCAAATAACCATGGTAAAAATACGCAACTTCCTATCAATCCTAAGATACATCCCACATAAACGGTTACTCTAAGGACATTGAATGGCTTACAAGTCTTATACAAAACTATCAATCCTACTATAGATAATAAAATAGTGGAAGCTGTTGAATAGTCTGCATATTTTATTTCAAACATCGAAGCTAAAAGTACCATCATTTCCACAACTATCACATCAGTTATCCCTGCTGGAAAGGCCCTTAGTAATATATTAGATAAAAATCGCCCTTCTATCTTTTCTTTATTAGGTTGTAACGCTAGGAAAAAGGCAGGTATTCCAATCGTAAACATCCCTATCAATGAAACTTGTGCAGGCTTTAAAGGATAAGTAAATGATAAAATAACTGCTAACATTGATAAGAAAAAGGAAAATATATTCTTTACCAAAAACAAACTAGCAGAACGTTGGATGTTATTTACTACACGTCTTCCTTCTAAAACTACGTCAGGCATACATGAAAAATTCGATTCTAATAGCACTACTTGCGATAAATAAACTGCAGCATCACTACCAGACGCCATAGCTATACTGCAATCTGCATCTTTCAGTGCTAGCACGTCATTTACTCCATCGCCTGTCATAGCAACAGTCCTTCCTTGTTCTTTCAAAATTCGTATAATTTCTCTTTTTTGCGTTGGTGTCACCCTACCAAAAATATTATAGTTTTTAACTGCTTCAGCTAGTTCCTCTTTTGTCTCTAACTTTGTAGCATCAATGTACAGATCTGCATTTTCAATTTTAGCTTTTTTAGATATTTCTGAAACAGTTTGCGGATTATCTCCAGAAATAACCTTTACTTCTACTCCCTGCTCCTTAAAATAGTTAAATGTTGCAGGTGCCTCTTTTCTTATGGGATTTGTTATTAATACATATCCTATAGGAATTACTTTACCTGTAACTTTCTTATCCATAAAACCATCTAAAGCTTTTCCAAATACTAGTACTCTGTATCCTTTTTTAGTATCTTCATTAATATCATCTTGATATAATGGAAAATCTTCACGCAATACAAATTCAGGAGCACCTAATATGTATGCATCATTTTCAAAAACAGCCCCACTATACTTATTTTTTGATGTAAATGGAATGATTTCACTTGCTATCACTTTGCTCGTCTGTTTGCAATAATTCCTTATTGCTTTCATAGTATTATTGCTTTCATCCATTGCATAAACAAACTTTGCTAATAACTCTTCAAAGGTATCTCTGTTTTCTATATCGATTGCTTTTATTTTTTCTACTTTCATTTTATTTTCAGTAATTGTTCCTGTTTTATCTACACATAAAACATCTACCCTTGCTAGAGTTTCAATGCTTTTCATATCATGAAGCAATACTTTTTTCTTTGCCAACCTCATGGAACTAACAGCTAATGCTACACTTGTTAACAAATACAGTCCCTCTGGTATCATACCTAAAACAGCTGCTACCATAGATGTTATATTGTCATGTAAACTTTCATGATTTATAAAAATTCCTTGTATAAATAAAACAATTCCAATCGGAACTAACGCTACACCTACAAATTTTACTAATATATCAAGATCTTGGATCATTTCAGAACGTTCAACATTTTTCATTTTCTTAGCTTCTAATGTTAACTTAGAAATATATGAGTCTCTGCCAACCGCTGTTAGTCTTGCTCTACACTTTCCAGCAATAATAAAGCTACCTGACATTAATTTATCTCCTGGCTTTTTAGGAATTTCATCAGACTCCCCTGTCAATAAAGATTCATTTACTAAAACTTCTCCACTTACAATTTCACTATCAGCTAAAATTTGATTCCCCGTTTTAAAGATTACAATATCATCTAATACTAAATCTTCTGCATTTACTTGTTTAACCTCTCCGTTTCTTACTACCATAGCCTGCGGAACATTTAGCATCGTTAACTTATCAACAACTTTTTTTGCCCTTAATTCTTGAATTATCCCAATAAAAATATTTGCAATAATAATTGGTAAAAAGGTTAAGTTTCTAAATGAATTTACTAAACATAAAAGTAAAGTTAATATTAAAAATATCAAATTAAAGTATGTAAATATATTTTCTGCAACTATTTCTTTAGCAGTACGTACAGGTGGTTTCACTGTCTCATTACTCCAACCATTTTTCTTATATTTTTCCACTTGTTTATCCGTAAGCCCATAGTCTGCATCAGGAGTTATCCTATTTATGTCAATTTTTTCGTTACTTGATTTTTTCATTACTATCCCCCTAATCCCTAACTATCACTAATGTTAGTATAACATGCAGGATATAATAAAATCATTGAACAATCTTTAACTTTTATATAATACATTTAAAATATTATATAATTTATAAAAAAATAAACACTGAAATTTCACGACTGAAATCTCAGTGTTTATTACTTATTTCTAATTTAGTAATCTAAACATAGATTACATCATACCGCCCATACCTGGTGTTGCAGGCATTTGGTTGTTACTTTCTGGTTCTGGCTTATCAGCAACTACCGCTTCTGTTGTCAATAATAAAGCAGATACACTAGCTGCATTTTGAAGTGCTGAACGAGTTACCTTTGTAGGATCCACAATACCAGCTTCAACCATGTCAACCCATTCATTTGTAGCAGCATTGAAACCTACACCTGGTTTTTGTTCCTTTAATTTTTCAACAATTACAGAACCTTCTAAACCTGCATTTTCTGCAATTTGACGAACAGGTTCTTCCAAAGCACGTTTTACAATGTTAATACCTGTTTGTACGTCGCCTTCTTCTTCCAAAGCAGCAACTTTACCAATAACATTTACCAATGCTGTACCACCACCAGGAACAAATCCTTCTTCAACAGCAGCACGTGTAGCATTCAAAGCATCTTCAATACGGTACTTACGTTCTTTCAATTCTGTTTCAGTTGCAGCACCAACTTTAATAACTGCGACACCACCAGATAATTTAGCCAAACGTTCTTGTAATTTTTCACGATCAAAATCAGAAGTTGTTTCACTGATTTGCTTCTTAATTTGTTCTACACGTTCAGCGATCTTGTCCTTGTCACCAGCGCCTTCAACAATTGTTGTATTTTCCTTAGTTACTGTTACTTTTCCAGCAGAACCTAATTGTTCAACTGTTGTATCTTTCAATTGTAAGCCTAAGTCATCTGTGATAACAGTAGCACCTGTCAATGTAGCAATATCTTGTAACATTGCCTTACGACGATCACCAAATCCTGGAGCCTTAACTGCAACAACGTTAAATGTTCCACGAATCTTGTTCAAAACAAGTGTAGGTAATGCTTCGCCATCTACATCATCAGCAATAATCAATAATGGACGACCTTGTTGTACAATTGATTGCAATAATGGTAATACTTCTTGAATGTTTGAAATCTTCTTATCTGTTAATAAAATATATGGATTATCTAAATTAGCTTCCATCTTATCGTTATCTGTTACCATATATTGTGATAGATATCCTCTATCAAATTGCATACCTTCAACAACATCTAAAGAAGTATCGATACCTTTGGATTCTTCAATTGTAATAACACCATCGTTACCAACTTTTTCCATAGCATCAGCAATTAATTTACCAACTTCTTCGTTAGCAGATGAAATAGAAGCAACTTGTGCAATATCACTCTTGGATTCTACTGTATGAGACATTTCATGTAATGCGTCAACTGCAGCCTTAGTTGCTAATTCAATACCACGACGAATTCCAACTGGGTTTGCACCAGCAGTTACATTTTTCATACCTTCATTTACAATAGCTTGTGTTAAAACAGTAGCAGTTGTTGTACCGTCACCAGCAATATCATTTGTCTTAGAAGCAACTTCAGACACCAATTTTGCTCCCATATTTTCGAAATGATCTTCTAAATCAATAGCTTTAGCAATTGTTACACCATCATTTGTAATTGTTGGGGAACCATAAGATTGTTCCAAAACAACATTACGACCTTTAGGACCAATAGTTGATTTTACTGTATTTGCTAATTTATCTACACCCTTCAACATCTTTGAACGAGCATCTTCTGAAAACTTAATTTCCTTTGCCATAAATCTCTTCACCTCAAATTAATTAAAAATTAATCTACAACCGCAATAATGTCATTTTCACGGATTACTAAATATTCTTCACCTTCATATTTAACTTCAGAACCAGCATACTTATCAAAAACAACTGATTGACCAACTTTTACTTCAGGTTCAACCCTTTGTCCATTGTCTAAGATACGTCCGTTACCAACAGCAATTACTTCACCTGTTGTAGGCTTTTCTTTTGCATTACTTGCGATAACAATTCCACCAATGGATTGTTCTTCTTCCTTTTGAACTTTTAAAACAACGCGATCTCCTAATGGTTTAAGCACGTCTAATCCCTCCAATATCAATCATCTGTATCATTTAGCACTCTCAACTCTTGAGTGCTAACTACAATTAATACTATAACCACTTTAAATATAAATTGCAAGTATTTTTTATCACTCGACACATTAGAGTGCTAATTTTTTTATTTGACCTATTAATGGTACAATTAAATTTAAAAATGAAAGGTGATAATTAATTTGGAACAAAGAAATTCTATTCCTTTATTGCTAACCTATATTAGTTATCAAATTTTGTTAGCAATATTCAATATTTTTTATAATCAAAGTCATAATTTTTATTTGGTTGAAACTATTATTGGAATACTCTGCATGTTGGTTATTGTTTATCTCAATCATAGATTCTCTTTTAAAAATAAATTAGAACATAAAACCATTAAACTTAAATCTATTTTACTCTGGAGTATCCTTGGTATGGTCGGTGCCCTCATAATTCAAATTGGATTATCTCGTATCGAATCAGAACTTTTCCATTTTTCATCATATTCAGCTAATACTAACCTATTGTTAGAAATTGTTCACCATTACCCATACTACATTTTAGTACCCGGAATTGTTGCACCTGTAATGGAAGAGTTAATTTTTAGAAAAGTTTTATTTGGAAATTTTTCAAGATTCATCCCTTTTCTACCTGCTGCCTTAATTTCCAGTCTTCTATTTAGTTTAGCTCATATGGATGGTCACTTCCTTATTTATGCTAGTATTGGCCTTTTGTTTTGCTATATTTACTATCGGACTGGAACAATTATTACTTCTATTCTTAGTCATATATTTCTAAATTTGTTTATTATACTTCTATCATCGCTTTAGAAGTTATTAATATCAAAAAATTGCTGAAGATTAATGTGATTAGATAACATCATAATCTTCAGCAATTTTTATTTTGCTACTCGTTTCTGTTTTCTATGTAACATTACTCTTCTGTACTTCCAAAATGATTCAAGAAATAAATTAAAGTTTCCATTTCATTCGTCAAATCTACATTTTGCACACGTATATTTTCTGGTACAGTAATTCTAAGTGGTGTAAAATTCAATATTCCTCTTACACCAACTTCTACTAACTCATCTGTAACTTTTTGTGCTACAGGAGCTGGAACAGTTAAAATTACAATTTCAATTTGCTGCAACTTTAATTGTTCTTTCATATCTGACATTGGATATACTGGAATTCCACTTTGAATTGTTCCCGTAATATCTTCATTTACATCAAATGCTGCACTAATTCTTACATGATTACTTTGATGGAAATTAAAGTTCAATAAAGCATGTCCTAAATTACCAACCCCAACCAAAGCAACATTAGTTAGCGTATCTTGATTTAATTGCTTAGTAAAAAAATCAAGTAAACTTTGTACATCATATCCGTAACCACGTTTACCTAAAGCACCAAAATACGAAAAATCACGTCGAATAGTAGCAGAATCTACTTTTACGGCTTCAGCTAATTCTGTTGAAGAAACTCTATTCTTTCCAGAATTAGATAATAGTCTTAGATAACGATAATATATCGGTAGACGTTTTGCAGTAGCCTGCGGAATCTTTACTTCTGCCATTAGACTTTCCTCTTTTCGTGAAATATTTAACATAAGTTTAACACATAGCTCCACAATTATACAATATATTGGCTTAATTATCATCTTTAACGTTTTTATTTGTGAAATTTCTATGTTACACTATAAATCGTCTTAGTGTTATAATACAGTAAATTAATAGAAAAGGTGATTTTATGCTACTTTTACAAGCACAGCAAGTTGCCCGACATTTTGGAGCAGATATCCTTTTTGAGAATGTCAATCTTGATATAAAAGATAACTCCAAGATCGCACTTGTTGGTCGCAACGGAGCAGGAAAATCTACACTAATTAAAATGTTAATAGGTGAATCACTTCCAGATGAAGGAAAAATCGTTACTAAACGAGATTTAACCATTGGATATTTAGCACAACATACAGGATTAGAATCTACTAAAAATGTATTAGATGAAATGTTAAGTGTCTTTGAACCTTTGCAAAAGATGGAAGCTAAGATTCATCAACTTGAAGAAAAGATTGCTTCTCCGTCAATTCCACATGAATCTAAGGAATATCAACAATTATTAAATCAATATGATCAATTACAACATGACTTCCAAGAAAATAATGGTTATGGCTATGAAAATGAAGTAAAAGCTGTTTTACATGGTTTCCAATTTTTTGAAAATGATTATGGAAAAATGGTTTCTGACTTATCGGGTGGACAAAAAACACGTTTAGCTTTAGCCAAATTACTTTTAGAAAAACGTGATTTGTTAATTCTTGACGAACCTACCAACCACCTTGACATTGAAACTTTGACTTGGTTAGAAAATTATATCCAAGGTTATACCGGTGCCCTTTTAATCGTTTCACATGACCGTTATTTCTTAGATAAAGTTGTTAACGAAGTTTACGAATTAAGTCATCAACATTCTAGTCATTATGTTGGAAATTATTCTCATTATATTGAAGAAAAAGCTTCTCGCTTGCGTACTCAATGGAAGGAATATGAAAAACAACAAGTAAAAATTCAAAAATTAGAGGATTTTGTTAATAAAAACTTAGTTCGAGCTTCTACAACTAAAAGAGCTCAAAGTAAAAGAAAACAACTAGAGAAAATGGATAGATTAGAACGTCCTGAAGGTGAAGAAAAAGGTCCTCATTTTAAATTTCATGCTAACAAAGAAAGTGGAAATGTAGTTTTAAAGGTTACAGATGCTGCTATTGGCTATGATTCAAAAGTTATTTCAAATCCTATCACTTTCGAATTACGTAAACATCATGCAATGGCTATTGTCGGACCTAATGGAATTGGTAAATCTACCTTACTAAAGAGTATTTTAGGAAATATTCCTTTCATCCATGGATCTGCTACTTTTGGTACTAATGTTCAAACTGGGTACTACGATCAGGAACAACAAAACCTACATGATAAAAAAACTGTCCTAAATGAAATATGGGATGATCATCCTAATATGTTAGAAAAAGATGTTCGCTCATTATTAGGTAGTTTCTTATTTGTCGGTGATGATGTTAAAAAAGTAGTACATAATCTTTCTGGTGGGGAAAAGGCCAGATTAACATTAACAAAACTTGCTCTACAAGAAGATAATTTCTTAATGCTCGACGAACCAACTAACCATTTAGATATAGATAGTAAAGAAGTATTAGAGAGTGCTTTAATTGATTTTGAAGGAACTATCTTATTTGTTTCTCATGACCGTTACTTCATCAATCAAGTTGCTGATACTGTTCTTGAAATCACTCCAGAAGGAAGCAACTTATACCTTGGTAACTATGATTATTATTTAGAGAAAAAAGCTGAATTAGAAGCAATTGAAGCAGCTAAAGAGGCTGAACAATCTCAAGATGATCAACAAGTTTCAAAAACTTCTCAAAAGCAACTTAACTATAAAAAAAGTAAAGAATTACAAAAACAACAGCGTAAATTACAACGTTTAGTTGATGATGCTGAATCTGAAATGGAACGTCTTGAAGAATTAAAAGCCAATATAGAACAAGAAATGACACTACCTGATAATTTCAATGATCCACAAAAAATGGATACGTTACACACAAAGCTATCTAAGGCAACAAATGATTTAAATGAAGCCGAAAGTAAATGGACTGAACTAAGTTTAGAATTAGAAGAATTACAATAAAAAAGATGTAAGACTTAATACCAGAGTTATGCTCACTCTAGTCATACTAAGTCTCACATCTTTTTATTTTTCTACCATCCATTCAAATTCTAGACTTGGTTCAGCATTCAATGTCATGTCAGCTCGAACACCATGCTTGAAAGCCACATATCCAGCAGCACCTATCATCGCTGCATTATCACCACATAATTTCAAAGGTGCTTTCAACAATTCTACATCTTTAAATGCTGTTAATTCCTTATCTAATCTTGTTCTTAATCCTTGATTAGCAGCTACGCCTCCAGCAAGAATTAATTGTTTTACCTTAAAATGTTCCAATGCTTTGACGGTTTTACTACTTAATACATCAACTACGCTTTGTTCAAAACTTGTAGCTAAATCTGCTTTATCAAGCTTTTCTCCAATTTGACTAGCATGATGTACAGTGTTAATAAACGCACTCTTCAAACCACTGAAACTAAAATCAAAGTTATCTTCTTTCTCCATCGCTCTTGGAAAATTAAAAGTATCTTTCCCAGTTTTAGCTAATTCATCGATTTCCTTACCAGACGGATACTTCATTCCCATTACTCTACCTACTTTATCAAAAGCTTCCCCAGCTGCATCGTCACGAGTTTCGCCAATTATTTGGAATTTATTTTCCTCAGGCATATATACTAATTCAGTATGTCCTCCTGATACTAATAAAGCTAAAGCTGGAAATTTTATCTCTCCTATAAATCTTGCGGCATAGATATGTCCAGCCATATGATTTACTGGAATTAATGGTAAATTATGTGCAAATGCAATGGCTTTAGCAGCAGCTACACCTACTAATAAAGCACCCACTAACCCTGGACCATAAGTCACTGCTACCGCATCCAAGTCCTCGTAATCTACATTAGCTTCATCAAGAGCATCTTGTATGCAATATGTTATCTGTTCAATGTGATGTCTTGAAGCAACTTCTGGAACAACCCCACCAAATCTTTGATGACTAGCCACTTGAGTTGCAACTATGTTTGACAAGATTTCATTTCCATTTTTTACTACTGCTACACTTGTCTCATCACAACTAGATTCAAAAGCTAAAATTATATTATCTTTTTTATCCATTATTCTCCACCTTAAATTTTAAATTATAAATAAACGTACATTTCTATTGCATCTTCCAAAGTTTCAGTATAATAATTTTTCAAGAATTTTCCTTCTTCAAAACCCATTTTAGCGTACAATGATTTCGCAATAATGTTATTATTGTTCACTTCTAAAGAAATTACTTTATAGCCTTCATCTTTGCAAAAATCCATTATTTTTTTCATCATAAACTTTGCTAGTCCTTGTCCTTGATATGGAGTAGCAACTGCAAAATTAGTAATGTGAGCTTCACATTTTAGTGGATAAAAGTCTACACCTATAAATGCAATAACTTCATTTTTAGCTACTGCAGATATATAAATCGAGCGTCTATTGTTTAACATTTCTTGCAAAAACGCTGTATGATTCCATGGCGTTTTTCCATTATAAACGTCTTCTTCAATTTGTAGAAAACTATTAATATCTGTAACTATAGCTTGCCTTAAAGTAATTTTATTTTGATATAAACATTCCTCAAAAGAATAAACTTTCTTATATTGTTTAAACATTGTTTTATAATTGGTCATTAAATTTTTTAACGTACTTAATTTTTTCATCACTATTCTTATCTAGCCACTGCTTTTCAGCCTGTGTTAATCTCAAATAATCTGGAATAAAATCGTTAATATTTTCTACTACGCTTTCTTTCTGTCCTAAAACACCTAACACCATTGCTGACGGATAATTATCTTTTCCTTCAGCAAAAATATAATCTTCTCTAGCAAAGAATTCACTAATTTCTTTTTCTAACTTAATTGCATCTTCACCAATAAAGACAACTTCATTGTCTTTTAATTTCTCTTGAAGTTTTTCTAAAGAAATATGTCTATCAGGCATTACATTAACCAATTCTCCATTTTCCCAACGATATACCCCAGCAAAAACATTTTGTCTTCTAGCGTCAAATAAAGGGACAATAATCCTATTAGTATTTTTATAGTTTGCCGCCAATACTTTTAAACTAGAAACCCCCACCAATTCTTTATTTAAAGTAAACGCAAAAGTCTTTGCCGTAGTAACTCCTATTCTTAAACCTGTATATGAACCTGGACCTTTAGCAACAACAAATCTATCTATTTCTTGAATCGTTGTTGCAGCTTTTTTTAATAAATCTTCTACAATTGGCATAAGTGTAGTACTATGATTTCTTAAAACATTAGTAGTAGTTTCTGCTAACAATCTTTTATCTTCTAATATTGCCACACTTAGAGGTCTATTAGACGTATCTATTGCCAATATTTTCATAATTATATTCACCTCGTTTGAGTTTTACTCGTATAATTTTATCACACTAACTTATTGATTAAAAATCTGTTATCTTAATTCTTTCTCGACATTCATTTTTTAGGTAGTTATAATTAGCTTACATATATTTATTCTTATGAGGTGGTTTAATTTGAAAAACATATTAATACTACATACTGGTGGAACAATTGCAATGTCTGAAGATCAAAATGGTGCTGTATCTCCCGATTCTTCTAATCCTCTTAATCAATTTGCTAATCCTTTTGCTGGAAAATTAAACTTAATTACTGAAGATATTTTCAATTATCCTTCTCCACATATTGGACCTAAACAAATGCTTCTACTGGAAAAAAGAATTTTACGTGCTGCTGATGAAAATATTGATGGTGTTGTTATCACTCACGGTACAGATACTCTTGAAGAAACTGCTTATTTTTTGGATTTAACCATTCCTAGTAAATTTCCTATCGTTATTACTGGTGCAATGCGATCCGCAAATGAAATTGGATCTGATGGTCTACATAATTTTCAAACTGCTATTCAAACTGCTGCTAGTGATGAAGCTCATGGTAAAGGTGTTTTAGTAGTAATGAATGATGAAATTCATACTGCTAGATATGTTACAAAAACTCATACAACCAATGTTGCAACTTTTAGAACTCCAACTTTTGGACCAATTGGTTTAGTATCTAAACATAAAGTTTCATTTTTTGAAGAGTTACTTAGACATACTGCCTTACCTATCCAAAATGTTGTAAATCATGTATATTTATTAAAAGCATACGCTGGTATGGATAATGAACTTTTTGATTTTATTGCTAGCGATACAAGTAATACTAATGGTTTAGTTATAGAAGCTCTTGGTGCTGGAAACCTTCCACCACATGTAATTCCTAGTTTAAAGAAAATCATTGATAAAAATATTCCTGTCGTTTTAGTTTCTAGATGTTTTAATGGTATCGCTGAAGATGTTTATTCTTACGAAGGTGGCGGTGTTCAGTTAAAGGAGATGGGTGTCATATTCTGCCAAGGATTAAATGGTCAAAAAGCTCGAATAAAATTATTAGTCGGCATTAGTGCCGGCTTGAAAGGTAAAGATTTGGCTAATTTTGTTAGCGATGCAATCTCGTAATAAGCATAAAATAAGCACTGACAATAAATAGAATTATCATTCTACCTATTGTCAGTGCCTTTTCTTTTATATCCACTCACATTCAGCTAAACATGATACTTTATCATTATTCTTAACTGCATGTAAAGTAGTAATTGTATCATTACTATTTATTATTTGGACATTGCTTGTTACTATATCACCATATGTAACTTCTTGTTTATACTGAATATTTATCTTCTTTAGCGTATGTTTGCTGAGAAAATCATAGTCTAACGTATCTAACATCCAGTCAAAGTAGTGTACATTATTAACGTGATGATTTGAATCTATATCCATAAAACGAACTTGATATTTTTTATGATTGTCTATTTCTTTTATCTTTTTAACATTTTTATATCGTTTCACCTTAGGAGTTTCAGTTGCCCCAAAAGGTATAATAAGTTCTGGTACAATCTGAGAAATTTTTCTATTTTTAAAATCCATTAATACAAAGATTGTATGCATCCTTACTAACGGATTATCATCCATATCATCTATTCCAAATTCGCGATAACAAAAATATTTATTATAAGAATCTGCTTCTGTCCAAATTTTAACTTCCTCATTTATCTTAGGAAGGCGTTCAATCTCCAAAACATGTTGAGTAATAACCCATCCATATCCTAGACCATTTACTTTATCTGTTCCTATACCTAATTGTTCACTCTGATTTTCCGATGCTAACATCATCAAATCAACTAACATTCCAATATTTATATTCTTAGTTACATCAGTTTCGTAGAAAACTACCCGATGTTTCTCATTGTATCTCTTGGCTACCATTTATATTACCTCTAATCCAAATGATGATATAAATTGTATACTTCCTGTTTTTTTAGTCCATTTTCTTTAGCTACTTCTTTAATTGCTTGATTAGGTTTTAAATTCCTATCTTCAATCAACTCTTTTACTTGTTCTTCAATACTTAAATTAGTGGTTACCTTATTCTCTTCTACTTGTTCATTATGATTACCATCTAGTATTATTACAAATTCTCCACGAATCTCAGAAGTATTTGCCCATTCCATTACTTCTTCTAAATTCCCCCTAATAAATTCTTCAAATTTTTTAGTCAATTCGCGGCATAATACAACTTTTCTATTTCCCAACACTTCTAACATATTCTTTAAGGTCTTTTTCAATCGATGTGGAGCTTCATAGAAAATAATTGTGCTAGTATGTCCTTTTAAATTCGTTAATTCTTGTTTCTGTTCACTATTTTTTCGTGGCAAGAAACCATAGAAATAAAATGGCTGTGGAATTAATCCCGAAGCTATTAACGCTGTTATACCTGCATTAGCTCCTGGTAGTGGTACAACTGGTATATCTTCTTTAATACATGTCTCAACCAATTCATGCCCAGGATCACTTATAGATGGCATACCTGCATCGCTAACTTGTGCAATATTTATACCCGTCTTTAACTTTTCAACTAACTTGGGTATTCTTTCCTTAGTGTTATGTTCATGAAAACTAATTTGTTTAGTACTGATATTAAAATGATTTAATAGCTTTTGGGTATTTCTAGTATCTTCTGCTGCTATTAAATCTACTTCACCTAAAACTTCTATCGCTCTAGGTGTCATATCTCCCAAATTTCCAATAGGAGTTGGAACCAAATATAAAGTTCCATTTGAAGTTTGTCCTTTGAAACTACTAATTACTTGTAATACCATTAATGCCTATCACCATATATCACATCCTGGCAAAATACACATGGCTCATCATTAACTCTTCGTGAACCATACATATTATCCACATTGCAGACATGAAATCCTTCCTCATACAATTTTTCTAAATTCTTTCTAGATTTAGAGAGTTCTGTTCCTTCCTTGTTGCCTTTTTGTTTCTGCTCAATTTCATGCAAATGTTCTCTTAAATGTTGATTTTCAATTTCTAACTCTGCATTCTTTTCAATTACTTTACCCATCTCAGCTTTTATCCGTTCAATTTGAGATAATGTAAATTTTGTTTGTTTCTCCAATTCTTCAAAACTATCATAAAGTTCTCGTTTATTCACAGTACCACTCCTATTTATTTAAAATAGCAATCAAACAAATTTAACGTTAAAGTTTCTAACATATTTTGCATAGATATATTACTTGCTAACTTTCTATTGCTTTCTACCACCAAATTTAAGCCATTAACCAATTTACTATTTGCTATCTGTGCAGTATTTTGTTGGATAAAATCTATATTTTCTTTAAAGACTATTTCTTCTGTCAATCCAAAACGTTCTAAAACTGTATCACGTACAGTTAATATTATAACTTGTAATACTAGATTTTGATCTTCTTTATTTTGAATAAGTCCGATAATTTTTGATTGAATCATTACAAATGATAATAAATCTTTTCTTAACAATTTTCGATACCAATTATTGA
The DNA here is from genome assembly GCF_001435955.1 of Ligilactobacillus salivarius DSM 20555 = ATCC 11741. GTDB lineage: Bacteria > Bacillota > Bacilli > Lactobacillales > Lactobacillaceae > Ligilactobacillus > Ligilactobacillus salivarius. The sequence continues at coordinate 183,670 of NZ_AYYT01000002.1, forward strand.
CAGTTGCTAAAATCTTATTAAAATTTTCATTATCATTAATTTTTTTAGCCTCAACTACACTTTGAGCAAGATTGGCTAAAATATGACTATTTTTCTCAGAAATACCTTCTGAAATTAATTCTTGCTCCAATTGTCCAGAAGTAAGTTGTTGCATTTCAACTTCTTGACACCTTGAAATAATAGTTGGTAACAATTTTTGTGGTTCGGATGTTAATAAAAAAGCTGTTATATTTCCAGATGGTTCTTCCAAGAATTTCAATAAACTATTTGCAGCTCCAATTGACATTTTCTGAGCATCTTGGATAATAAATACTTTCCTATCACTTTCTACCCCACTCTTATTAAACTCCGACTTCAAATATCTTATTTGCTCAACTTTTATTGATAATCCGTCCGGCATAATAGTAACTACATCTGGGTGATTATTATTCTCAATTCTATTACATTCAGAACACTTTAAACAAGGTACTCCATTTTGTGAATTTAAACAGAATATCCCCTTAGCAATCCACTTTGCTAATTCTATTTTTCCAGTACCTTCAGCTCCTGATAGTAAATATGCATGTACCAGCTTGTTTTCCCTAATCAATTTTGCAAAATGTTTCGTTAAAAATGGTTGTCTTTCCGTTATAGACATTTTCATTTTAATTGGATACCTCTAATTCTAACTATGGAAATTACATAAAATTATTTAAAATAGATAATGTATCATCTATAACCTTATCTAAATTTTGACTTGCATCAATAACTTTAATTCTTTCTTTATTGCTTTCAGCCAATGATAAATATGCTTGTCTTACCTTATGATAAAAGTCCATAGATTCTTTATCTAATCTATCTACTTGATTTTGACGATTATTGCTAATTCTCTTCAAACTTATCTCTGGTTCAACATCATAGTATAAAGTTAAATCTGGTTTAAGATTTTCAGTAGCAAACTCATTTAATTTAATAACTGGCTCTACACCTATATCTCTAGCTACTCCTTGATATACTACAGAACTATCAACAAAACGATCACATAGAACTAGCTTTCCTTCATTCAAAGCTGGTAGTACTGTATCAACTAAATGTTGTCGTCTGGCTGCTGCATATAGTAATGCCTCTGTTCTTGCATCCATTTCTGTGTATTCAACATTTAAAATGATCTTTCTGATAGCTTCTGATATTCTATTTCCACCGGGTTCTCTAGTCCAAATATAATTATCTATTCTCTTATCATTTAGATGTTCTATAACACCTTTTAATACACTTGTTTTACCTGAACCATCAATACCTTCAAATGTTATAAATTTTCCTTCCAATAAAAAAACCTCATTGCATATAATATTAATTCAATTCTACTTTAATTTTTTCTTTATGTCTAATTGCAAAAAATAAAAAGAGGAACTGCTATTTTAAATTACAATTCCTCTTTCTTTAATTAATGATCTATTACAGAGGATTGAATATGTCCCCTGACATTTCGCAACTTAGCTTCTTGATATAAAAATTGATATTTAGCTTTTGCAAGCTGAGTTTCAGCCACTAATTCCTCATCTACTTCATATACAGCTTGTTCCGTTTGCCTAGCATGATCCCAATTTTTTTTAGCCTGATCTATCAAATAAAGCAGTTCTTCATCGTATTCTTTGCGTAATTTCTTTTTATTTCTACCGAACAGAATACTCACCACCTTAAATTTCTTGTCGTCCTTCAATAGCTTTAAATAATGTCATCTCATCTGCATATTCAATATCACTACCTACAGCTAATCCATGTGCTAATCTAGTAACTTTTATATTAGCTGGTTTTACTAAACGAGCAATATACATAGCAGTTGCTTCTCCTTCGGGGGTTGCATTAGTAGCAATGATAACTTCCTTTATTGCTTCATTTTTCTGCAGTCTTCTTAAAAGAGAAGCGATATTTATATCTTCAGGACCTTTTCCTTCAATTGGAGATAATACACCATGAAGTACATGATATAAACCATGATACTCATTCATTCTTTCTAATGACATTACATCCTTAGGTTGTTCAACAACAACAACCTTACTATTGTCTCGCGATTTATCAGCACAAATCATGCAAGGATCACTTTCAGTAATATTACCACAGATACTGCAATAACTTAAATCTCTTTTAGCAGAGATCAAAGATTGAGCAAATTCGGTTACATCATCCTCTTGCATATCAATTGTATAGAATGCTAATCTAGTTGCCGTTTTACTACCAATTCCTGGTAATTTCATATAACTATCAATTAATTTAGAAATAGGTTCTGGATATTGCATCTAATAACCCCTTCCTTCTAGAAAAATTATAGTCCTGGAATATTACGAGAATATTTACCCATTGTTTCTTGTGTTTGTTTATCAATCTTGCTCATAGCATCATTAACTGCCATAAGTACTAAATCTTGTAACATATCTACGTCATCTGGATCAATAGCTTCTTCCTTGATAGATATATCTGTCATCTTATGATCACCAGTAAATTTTACTACTACAGCATCATCAGCTGCATGACCTTCAAAAACAGTTGCATTTAGCTCATCTTGATCCTTTTTCATATTTTTTTGTAGTTTTTGCATTTGCTTCATCATACTTTGCATGTTCATACCACGCATCATCATTCATCATATCCTTTCAGTTAATCATTTTTTATTTCAACAATGTCTGTACCAAATAGTTCCTCAGCTTTTTGTATAATAGTTGGCTGAGTTGAGGCAGATTGATCATCATTATCCTGAGATTGTTCACTTGTATCATCAGCAATAACTACTGCCCCATTTTTTCTTTGTTTAAGATAGTTACTTCTTATTTCAGGCCAATTTTCTACTGGAATCAATACTAAGCTTGGAACCTTTCCAATTAGTCTGTCTAATCCATTTTCCAGAGTATCTATCAACTCTTGGTCTTCAAGAGCTTTTTGGCATAAAAATGCATATTCAAAGCCAACAACAACACCATTTTCACTAGCTGCAACTGGCTCACTAACATGCATAATTGCTCTTTGAGTAACAGATAACATATTCATTAAATCTGGCCAAACTTGCTTCAATTCATTTAGCGATTGCCTTGTAGCATTGTTTAATACACTATAAACTTGTGACAAACTAATTTTAACATTTTTTTGTCCCTTTGTTGTATTTTTTCTAACTTGCTTTCTAGGCTCATTATTCTTTTCAGTTTGAACTGTATTACTAGATAAATTATCCACTTTACGTTGTAAGTTTTCTATTTTTTGCTTTAATAATTCAATTTGGCTCAAATCAACATTCGATACCCTATCAGCTTCACTGTTCGTACTTAATTGCGTTAGTTTGACAGTTAATACTTCCAAATAAATAGATTGATGAGAACTGAATCTCATATTCTCTTGTTGTTTATTTAATTCATCTATAATTTGGTAAAGTTGAGTAACATTTATTTGTTGAGATAATTCCTTAAATTTATCATCTAATAAACCTAATTCGCCATCAGAAACCATTTCTGGTGCTTGTTGGTATAATAGTAAATCCCTACAATAATTAATTAAGTCCTCAATTAAGCGATTGGCATCTTTACCTTGTTCTACAATCTGCTGAATTTTTTTTAAAGCATTAGTCGTATCTTTAGATAGTACAAATTTCAGATAATTAAATAGACTTTCTTGTGTAACACTCCCCGTTACTAATAATGCGTTATCTAAAGTAACATTATTATCACCAAAAGAGATTACTTGATCTAGTAAACTTAAAGCATCACGCATTCCACCTTCAGCAGCTTTAGCGATTACTTTTAAAGCTTTATCATCATAATCTACATTTTTTTGATCTAAAATATAAATCATTCTTTGTAAAATAGACTCAGCAGTTATTCTCTTAAAATCAAATCTCTGCGTTCTTGAGATGATAGTTGCTGGGATTTTATGCGGTTCCGTTGTAGCCAAGATAAAGACTACATTTGCTGGAGGTTCTTCAAGGGTCTTTAACAAAGCATTAAATGCACCAGTTGATAACATATGAACTTCATCAATAATGTATACTTTATAATCAGCTTCTGTGGGCGCATACTTTACTTTATCCCTAATATCTCTAATTTCCTCTACACCATTATTAGAAGCCGCGTCTATTTCAATAACGTCATTTAAACGTCCTTCCGTAATGGCCTTACATGTTTCACACTCGTTACAAGGCTCACCTTCTTTTGAAAAGCGACAATTTATAGCCTTGGCAAAAATCTTTGCTGCAGATGTCTTACCAGTTCCTCTAGGGCCAGTAAATAAGTAAGCATGCGAGGTTTGGTGAGTTATAATTGCATTTTTCAGAGTTTTGGTCACCATTTCTTGACCAACTAGATCCATAAATCTTTGTGGACGCCAAACTCGATAAAGAGCCTGATAACTCAAAGAGACTCCTCCTTCCAAAATTCATCAAAAAAAATCTCTCGGTTGCTCCAAGAACAAAACCGAGAGTTAACATTTCATATTAACTTAAGGCACATGCGAACTCTGCTTAGTGCTGCTTCCTTCCGGACCTGACACGCTTCACAAAGACAACATTGCCTCAAGGCCTTGCGGCAAGTACTATGATACACGAATTAGTCAAAAATATCTAGTCTTTCACTCGATTTTTTCTTTTTTTCTTCATTTTTTTCCTAATTGATTTAAAAAAATCTTTCAGAATAGAAGCACATTCATTTTCTAAAATTCCTTTTTCTACAAATGATTGATGATTAAATCTGCTATCTTCAAGTAAATTCATCAATGTTCCTACAGTTCCTGCTTTAGAATCAGATGCACCATAATATACTTCAGGAATTCTTGAATTAATAATCGCTCCACTGCACATTGGACAAGGTTCTAATGTTACAAAAAGTTGAGTATCGACTAACCTCCAACTATTAACTGTTTCATTTGCTTCCTCAATGGCTAACATTTCTGCATGTAGTGTAGCATTCTGACTATGTTCCCTTAAGTTATGCCCTCTCCCAATGATTTTTCCATCTTTTACAATTACACAGCCAATTGGCACTTCTCCGATCTTAGCTGCTAATTTTGCTTCAAATAAAGCCTCTTTCATAAATTTCACTTTTTGTTCATCAGTCAATGGCAAGAAAATCACCTCGCTATTTAATCATTTCGCTTTGTAAAATAAAATATCCCTTCTTCTTATTTAAAGTTTGACAATTTTCAAATACTTCATTTAATTTCTTTATCGCAGAAGGTGCACCCTGTTTCTTTTGAATTACAGCTACAATACTGCCACCGGAATTTAAATGTTGCTTTGATCCTGCTAAAATTCCATGAACAACATCTTTTCCCGCTCTTATAGGTGGATTTGTAATTATTAAGTCATAATCAGTTTCATTAATATCTTCATATTGACTAGATTTAAAAATTTCAACGTTATTTATATTGTTATTTGCTGCATTTTTCTTGGCTAATTCAAGGGCTAGTTCATTGACATCTACCATATCTACCTGACTATTTGGATATGCTTTTGCTATTGACAATCCAATAGGGCCATAACCGCAACCCATATCTAGTATTTTTTTATTATCTAAATCTAAATTAGTATCAATAGTTTCTAATAGTACTCTTGTACCAAAATCAACCGTATTTTTTGAAAAAACTCCATTATCTGTTGTAAAATGTATGTTATTTCCCAGCAATTCGAAATTCCACTTTTTTTCTTTATGTTCTACATCTGGGTTTGAAGAATAATAATAATTAGTCATTGTCTTTTTCTCCTGTAATTTATATCTATAATAATACGCATTTTTTTCTACCTTAGCAAATTATTGTTTTTACCAAAATTCCCATTAACACAACATGTCGGACACTATTATTAAAAATCCACAATATATGGTGTAGTTAGACTTGAATTTTTCTCTATATATTGTATACTAAATACACGAAGAAGTTACGGAGGTAGTTTTTATGAAATTAGATTTATTCACTAAAAACAATTGTATTCAATGTAAAATGACAAAAAAATTTTTAAAACAACATAACGTTGAGTTTGAAGAACACAACATTTCTGAAAATCCTGAATATATTGACTATTTAAAGAACAAGGGTTTCCAAGCTGTACCTGTGTTGGAAGAAAATGATTCCCCTATCGTAAATGGTTTCCGTCCAGACTTATTGAAGAAGTTGATTGCTCAATGAAAATAGTTTACTTCACGGTAACTGGACAAACAAAAAGATTTATCAAAAAATTAGGCAGCAACTATGAATATTTTGAAATAGATGCTGCCAATCCTTTTTTTGAAGTAAATGATCCCTTTGTATTAATTACACCTACTTATGATAAACAAATAACAGAACCCATAAATGACTTTTTAGAGTATCAAAATAATAGTCATTATCTTAAAGGAATTGTTGGAACTGGTAATCGTAACTTTGCTGAATTATTTATCTTTACAGCAAAAAATCTATCTTACGAATATCACGTTCCATTAATTTATGCATTTGAATTTAATGGAACTCCTACTGATGTTTCAAATTTTAAGAAAGCGGTGAAGGAACTTGAGTCTAAAGGACATTGATATTAGTAAAGTTACTTACTTTGATTTAAATAATGAAATAAATATTCCTGTAAATGGTCAAATCCAATTAGGAAAAGATGAAGAGGCTCTTGAAGCCTTTTTAAATGAAAATGTTAAGCCTAATACTAAACAATTTTCTTCAATTAAGGAACGAATTAATTATTTAATTCAAAATAACTACTATGAAGAAGAATTTATTTCTAAATATTCATTTGAATTTATCGAAAAATTATATGATTACCTAAAAAAAGAAGATTTTCATTTTAAAACTTTTATGGCAGCATATAAATTTTATGCTCAATATGCCTTAAAAACTGACGATAATGCCTACTATTTAGAAAACTTTATAGATAGAGTCGCTACTAACGCTCTTTATTTTGGTGATGGAGATGAAAAATTAGCTTTAGAATTAGCCGATGAATTAATCCATCAAAGATATCAACCTGCTACTCCAAGTTTCTTGAATGCCGGTCGTAAACGCCGTGGAGAACTGGTATCTTGTTTCTTAATCCAAATGACTGATGACATGAATTCAATCGGAAGAAATATTAATTCTGCCCTACAATTATCACGTATTGGCGGTGGTGTTGGTATTAATCTTTCTAATTTACGTGGTGCTGGTGCTCCTATTAAAGGAATTCATGGAGCTGCATCTGGTGTCGTTCCTGTTATGAAGTTACTTGAAGATAGCTTTACATATTCAAACCAACTTGGTCAACGTCAAGGTGCTGGTGCTGTTTATTTAAATGTCTTCCATCCTGATATAGAAGCATTTTTATCTGCTAAAAAAGAAAATGCTGATGAAAAAATTCGTGTAAAGACCCTTTCATTAGGATTAGTCGTTCCAGATAAATACTACGAATTAGTAGCTAAAAATGAAGATATGTATCTTTTTGATCCTTGGGGAGTTGAACGTGTTTACCACAAACCATTTTCTTATGTGGATATTACTAAAGAATATGATAATATGGTTGCTAATCCAAATATCCCTAAGAAAGTTATCAAAGCTCGTGATTTGGAAGAACAAATATCTAAGCTACAACAAGAATCTGGTTATCCTTATGTTATTAACATAGATACTGCTAACAGAGTAAATCCTATTTCTGGAAAGATTGTCATGAGTAATCTATGTTCCGAAATTTTACAAGTTCAACGTGCTTCAGTAATTAATAATCGTCAAGAATATGAAGTTCTGGGGACAGATATTAGCTGTAACTTAGGTTCTACTAATATTGTAAACCTTATGGCATCACCTAACTTCGGTAAATCTGTTGAAGTTATGACTAGGGCTTTAACTTTTGTTACTGATAAATCAGATATTGATGTTGTTCCATCAATCCAACACGGAAATCGATTAGCTCATACTATCGGTTTAGGTGCTATGGGGTTACACGCTTACCTTGCTAAGAATCAAATTGAATACGGATCACCTGAAGCTCTTGAATTTACTAGTGTATATTTCATGTTATTAAACTATTGGACTTTAGTAGCTTCAAACAAAATTGCAAAAGAAAGAAAAGTTACTTTTGATAATTTTGAAAATAGTAAATATGCTGACGGTAGTTACTTTGATACTTATTTAAATCAAGAATTTGCACCAAAAAATGCACGTGTTAAAGAATTATTTGATGGTATCTTTATACCTACAAAATCCGACTGGACTAGTCTTAAAGAACATGTTATGAAGTACGGTTTATATCATCAAAACAGATTAGCTGTAGCACCTAATGGCTCTATTTCATATATTAATGACACAACAGCTAGTCTACATCCTATCATCAATAGAATTGAAGAACGTCAAGAAAGAAAAATTGGAAAAATTTACTATCCTGCACCTTACTTGTCAAATGAAACTTTACCATATTACAAGTCAGCATACGATACTGATATGCGTAAAGTTATCGATACTTATGCAGCCGCTCAACAACATGTTGATCAAGGTATGAGTCTAACATTATTTATGCGTTCAACAATTCCAGCAGGTTTATATGAGTGGAAGAATGGAAGAACTGATAAAATGACAACTAGAGATTTATCTATTCTTCGTAATTATGCACACTATAAAGGTGTTAAATCTATTTACTATGTACGTACTTTTACTGATGATGCATCTGAAGTTGGTGCAAATGAATGCGAAAGTTGTTCAATTTAGAAAGGAAGAATTAGATAATGACTAAATCATATACCGCTATTAATTGGAATGCTTTAGAAGATGAAATTGATAAAGCTACGTGGGAAAAACTTACTGAACAATTCTGGTTAGATACACGTATTCCTTTATCCAATGACTTATCTGATTGGCGTGAATTTAATGAAGATGACAAAGACATCGTTGGTAAAGTATTCGGTGGTTTAACTTTATTAGATACACTTCAATCCCAAGATGGTATGTCTTCATTGAAGAAAGATGTTCGTACACAACACGAAGAAGCTGTTATGAATAACATTGAATTTATGGAATCAGTTCATGCTAAAAGTTATTCTTCAATTTTTTCTACATTAAACACACCTAAGGAAATTGAAGAAATCTTTGATTGGACAAATTCTAATGAAATCTTGCAATACAAAGCTAATCGTATCAATGAAATTTATCAAAACGGTAGTCCTTTACAAAAGAAAGTTGCTTCTGTATTTTTAGAAACATTTTTATTTTATTCAGGATTCTATACTCCACTATATTGGTTAGGTCATAATAAATTAGCCAACGTAGCCGAAATTATTAAACTAATTCTTCGCGATGAATCGGTTCATGGCACTTACATTGGATATAAATTCCAATTAGGCTTTAATGAACTATCTGATGATGAACAAGAAGAATTTACTTCTTGGATGTATGATTTGCTTTATGAGTTATACGAAAATGAAGAAAAATATACTCACTTACTTTATGACAAAGTTGGTTGGACTGATGATGTATTAGTTTTCCTTCGTTACAATGCTAATAAAGCATTAATGAACTTAGGTATGGATCCACTATTTGCTGATGGATATGCGCAAAACGTTAATCCAGTCGTTATGAATGGTATTTCAACTTCTACATCTAACCATGACTTCTTCTCTCAAGTTGGTAATGGATATCTCCTTGGTGACGTTGAAGCAATGGAAGATTCTGATTACTTATTTAACTTTGATGATAACTCCGATAAATAGATAAAAATATCCTCGTCAATCGATTTGAAAATTGACGAGGATATTTTTTTAGACTATATTAAATTAATGATTCTTATGACCAGAATCTTGAAAGTGAAATCTCTCTTCTAAATTGCTCTCTTCTCTTACTATTAACAACGCTTGTTACTTCTAGCATTGTAGAGACAATTGAACTTCTCTTTCTATAAGCAGTATACTTAGGTAACCAATAGCTAACATATTTATCCTTGTAATCTCTTAAGCCTTGGAAACCATAAAATGAATATCCATACTCATAAATAAAATGTGCAGCTCTTTCTTCAATAAAACTATACTGAGAAGTCCCTACATTAGCTAATGGTGCCATTCCCATATCAAAACGTTCATAGCCATTTTCTTTACCGTACTCAAATAAGGTAATGAAAATTTTATCCATTATTCCAGAAGGAGCTTGCTTACTATGTCTCATCAAGTCTATTGATAAAGTCTTATCATCCATAGGCATCATTGAAGCAAATGCAACAATTTTATTATCAGCATCTTTAATAATACTTATATTAGCTTGATTTAGGTAATATTCATCAAAAAAGCCCAATGAAAAGCCCTTCTCTAACTGACCATCTAACCAACTGTCAGAAACCTGTTTTAGCTCTTGAATCAACTCTTTAGAAAACGGAGGTTCTATCATTTCAAAAGTATATCCTTCACGCTCAAATTTGTTGATTAATGCCCTCTCACCACGTTTTTTCTTACCTGACAATGAAAAGTCCTTCAAAGTTACATATCCTTCTTCACCATTCTTTATAAAGTCAAAGCCTAAATCATGTAACAACATGGTTAATTTAGAATTTATTTCATAGAAAACTAATTCATAGCCATAGTAATCTGCTTGTGTCATTAGCTCCTTAATGGCATCTTTTAAATAATCCATATTTCCCACAGGTTCTCCCATAAAAATTAACTTGTCATTTTTCCTGCGATACATGAAATACATTATATCTTCACCATTAACTCTGTAATAATAAATATTTTTATCTCTTAAAAAGGCTAAGTGACTAACTTCATTGCCAGAATAATTATCTATAATTTTTTTAATTCTCTTTTTATCGAAATTCATCTTTCTAAATGGATCAGTATCTGAGGTAAAGCTAGTTATAATTATTAACATTATTATGCCAGCTAAAATCATTCCCATAAAACCTGACAACCATATTTGCTGTCCTTGAAAAATTAAAACTTCTGGTACTGGGATACTTTTATGTCCTATTGGTCTGAAATTCAAGAATCCAACTAACAAATACAACAAAAATGTTACTGTAAATATTCCACCATCTACAAACATTTTTCCAAATGAATAACGTAATTGTTCTCGGTAAAGTTCTTTTCTTGAGAGGATCACACAAGCCATAATAAAGATTAAAAACCATGCTAAACCTGGAGTATAAACCCTCCATAAAGTATTAACAATTCCTATTCCTAAAACTATTATCGTTGGCCAAAATGATTTTTTAACTCTAGATTCAAAACCTCTACCCATTGCAATTAGCAAGAAAGCAAATATCACGTCTGTCATTTGATGTAAGAATAAAAATGTTAACGGATATAACTTGACCAGAATAAAGTTAGAAAAAGCAAAACTTGGAACAGCTGCTTCTATTAACATTATTATGCCAGATGCATACATAAAAATTGTAATTAATATATGAGCCGTTTTTTGTAATAATGCACTTGGAATACCATCGAAGTACTCATTCACTTTATTACCTAGAGTATGCACAAATAAAACAGTACCTACAAAAAATGGCACAATATAGTAAAATATACGGAAAAATAGCAACCATACAATTACATCGGCATTGCCTATGCCTATACTTTCCATTCCTAGGATGATAAAAACATCAAATGAACCTAATCCACCAGGAACCATTGATATAACCCCAAAAACGGACGCAATAATATACAAAGCAAATATTTCAAGTATATTGAATTTTACCCCTAAAACTAATCCAATATATATGAAAAATAGACCTGCGCCTGCCCATTCCAAACAAGAACCCATTATTAAAAATAGTTCTTTTTTTAACGTAAGATCACCAAAGAAGGCATTGTTTTTGAATTTAGTAATGCTAAATAACAATGGAAAATACAGACCTCCACCGACTAACCAAATCCAATATTTAGTTAACCCTGCACCTATATGTAAACCAAAGATTATAAATAACGATACCCAGCAATATATTGATAATCCTGCTAATAAAAATAGAGCAATCTTAGATATAGCATACAAAACCTGTTTTTTACTAGATTTTTTACCATAAAAACTCGCCCTTAATGTAGCTCCTAATATCCCCCCAAAACCTGCAATATTAGTGAAAGTATTTGTTATCCAACCACTCTTTAAAATATATTTCCAATTAAACTTTTCTGATAAAAAAGAAGTTATCGAAATATCATAAATCAGCATTGGAGTAACAGAAAACATTCCTAGAATTAGCATCATAATAATTGAAAAAATTGACTGACTAAGCAAGCCATCACTAACCTGATTCCAGTCAACATCTCTAATAATTTTACTAATTTCCACTAAAACTAATATTAATACTGAAGCTACAAACATTAATTGTAAAATTGTGGATTTTTGTTTGATAAAATCCTTAACTTTTTTCATGTTACATCCTCCAATCCCTCTCTCTATTATCACTAATACGTAGTAATTAATCAAGATTGTAAAGGAAATTAAAAATTACTAAATCCTAAAGAAAATCATCACTATCTAACCAATACGGACGATTGTACTCGTTAAATGGTACTACTAATTCATTATTCGCCATTAACAATGGTATTTCTCCTTGTTTCGCCCATGAAATTATTGTTTCCTCTGGATAACCTAATTTACTAGCACACGCAGAAACAGTTATAGCTTCTTTTTTATGAAATATTTCATTTAATTTATTTATATGCTCAATTCTACGTTTCTCATTCACTTTTCTTTGATTATCCTTAGTGATTTTAACTATTGAAGTTCCATTCTCATCAAGGAGTGGAATATCTCCATCAATAGCCCATTTTTTTACAGTTTGATATGTATATCCCGTATCTTTAGCAGCTTGACTTATCGTATTGTACTTCTCATCATTAAATGCTTGACGTAACTTCATTATATTTTGATTTCTTCTTTCGTTACTTGCATGAGCCATATTATCTAAAGTACTCACCTATTTCACCTTCTTTCTCAGATAAGATAATTACTTATATATGAAAAAAGAGACCAGTCGTTAAACTGATCTCTAAAAGTAAAATTAAAATAAATTATTTCAATGTTACCTTTGCGCCAACTTCTTCAAGTTTAGCCTTCAATTCTTCTGCTTCGTCCTTAGCAACGCCTTCTTTAATTACGGAAGGAGCACCATCAACTAAGCCCTTAGCATCTTTCAAGCCAAGACCTGTGATATCCTTAACTGCCTTGATAACTTTAACTTTTGCAGAACCTGCATCTGTTAATTCAACATCAAATGAATCCTTTTCTGCAGCACCGTCTGCACCTGCAGCACCTGCAACTGCAACTGGAGCAGCAGCGGAAACACCAAATTCTTCTTCGATAGCTTTTACTAAGTCGTTTAATTCAAGAATGCTAGCTTCTTTTAAGTCAGCAATAATCTTTTCTGTATCTAATGCCATTTTATTTTCCTCCATACATAGATAAAATTCTTTTTTTGTTAATTGTAATTTATGCAACTAATAATTTAGAATTAAGCTGCATCTTCGTCTTTGCTGTCAGCAACAGCTTTAACTGCATAAGCAAAGTTGCGAACTGGAGCTTGCAATACAGACAATAGCATTGAAAGTAATCCGTCGCGGTTTGGTAATTTAGCAAGAGCGTTGATTTCTTCAAGAGAAGCAATCTTACCTTCGATCATACCACCTTTAATTTCTAAAGCTTCATGATCCTCTGCAAATTTAGCCATAATACGAGCAGGTGCAGTGATGTCTTCACCACCAAATGCAACAGCAGTAGGGCCAGAGAATGTATCATCTAAACCTTCATAACCTGCTTTGTCAGCTGCACGCTTCAAGAATGTATTCTTGATAACACGCATTTCTACACCAGCTTCACGAAGTTGCTTACGTAAATCAGTAACTTCTTCAACAGTTAAGCCACGGTAGTCAACAACTACAACAGAAGAAGCACTTTGGAATTTTTCAAAAACTTCTTCAACGATAGCAGCTTTCTTTGCGATAATTTCCTTACTCATTATTAATTCACCTCCTAGTCATTGTGTCAAAAGCTTTTTATAAATAAAAAGCTCTATGTCCACACCAAGACACAGAGAGAGATACGTTTACTCCTCGGCAGGCATAAATTTAAGGCGTTAGCCACCTGAGTCTTAGGTAGAATTATTAACTTGACCTTTAATAGGTTACCATAGCCTATTATAAGTGTCAAGAAAAAATAATAAAAAAGTGAGAAGAATTTATCTTCCCACCTCATTATTTAAATTAAAGTGCTGTTGTATCTAATGTAACACTTGGTCCAAATGTAGAAGCAACAGAAACATGCTTGATGTAAACACCTTTAACAGATGCAGGACGAGCCTTAGCAATTACATCATAAACAGCTTTGAAGTTACCTTCAAGTGCTTCTTCTGTAAATGATACTTTACCCAATGGAACATGTACGTTACCGTCACGGTCTGTACGGTATGTAACTTGTCCAGACTTAGCATCTGTAACAGCCTTTGTTACATCCATTGTAACTGTACCAGTCTTAGGGTTTGGCATTAAGCCTTTAGGTCCCAATACACGACCTAAACGACCAACTTGTGCCATCATATCTGGTGTTGCAATAGCAACATCAAAGTCCAACCAACCGTCTTGGATACGTGCAACTAAGTCGTCGTCACCAACAACGTCTGCGCCTGCATCCTTAGCTTCTTGTGCTTTTGCACCTTTAGCAAATACAACAACTGTTTGATCTTTACCAGTACCATTTGGTAAAACCATAGCACCACGTAATTGTTGATCAGCTTGTTTTGTATCAACGTTTAAGTTGAAAGCAACTTCGATAGTAGCATCAAAGTTTGCAAAATCAATCTTCTTTACTAAGCCAAATGCTTCAGAAGCATTGTATAACTTGCCTTCTTCAACTTGCTTAGCAGCTTCTAAATACTTTTTACTTTTTTTCTTAGCCATTAGTGAAATTTCCTCCTTGCAATATGTGGTCTATCGGATAAACCTCCCACTTGATACATCTATTTTCATAGAGTATCCGTCTGAGAAGCGTGGCCGTAGAAATTAGTCTTCTACAACAAAGCCCATGCTTCGTGCAGTACCTTCAATCATGCGCATTGCAGCTTCAACGTCTGCAGCGTTTAGATCTTGCATCTTTGTTTCTGCGATTTCCTTAACTTGATCTTTAGTTACAGTAGCAACTTTCTTCATGTTAGGTTCGCCAGATCCCTTTTCTACACCAGCAGCTTTTTTAAGTAATACAGCAGCAGGTGGTGTCTTTGTAACGAAGTCGAATGAACGATCTTCGTATACACTAATCACAACAGGAATGATCATACCAGCTTGATCTGCTGTACGAGCATTGAATTCCTTTGTGAATCCCATAATGTTGATACCTGCTTGACCTAATGCAGGACCAACTGGTGGAGCTGGAGTTGCTTTTCCAGCAGGAATTTGTAATTTAACAACGTTTACTACGTTCTTTGCCACGGTAAAAACCTCCTCTTTCCGTGTGTGGTACGGATGGCTATAAAAAATTTAGCCTCCCACTTGTATGATAAAAATCATACTCATGAATTATATCATTTGTATTTCATCCATGCAAGTATTTATTATACTAATTTATCTACTTGATCATAATTCAATTCAGCTGCTGTTTCGCGGCCAAACATATCAATATCAACTTTTAATTTCATCTTTTCAGTATCAATTTCTGTAATCTTACCAACTAAACCAGAAAATGCACCATCAATAATAGTAACTGCATCCCCTACTTCAGCATCAAAGTTAGAATGACGTGAACTAATTCCTAATTCATGTAGAATATGATTAATTTCTTCATCTAATAGTGGTGCTGGCTTACTTCCTGATCCATGTGAACCTACAAATCCAGTTACGCCCGGAGTATTTCTAACAACATACCATGATTGATCAGTCATTACCATTTCTACTAATACATATCCTGGGAATGTTTTTAATTTTTCTACTTTTTCTTTTCCTGTTTTAGTAGTTTCATGCTTTTCTTCTTCAGGAACAACTACTCTAAAAATGTAATCTTCCATCCCCATTGAAGTTGCTCTTGATTCTAAATTTTCTTTAACCTTGTTTTCGTATCCTGCATAAGTATGTAAAACATACCATTTCTTTTCAACTGATTCTACTGTATGTGCCATTTTTCCATTCCTTTCTAAATTTATTGAAAATAAAAAAGCCTCCACGAATCCCGGGGCTTTCTTTCGTAATTATAGCAAATATTTTCTTTTATTGCTAGATATAATATCAAACAACTATACAAGTAATGATAAGGCTGATTGAATAACCCAGTCCACAACAGCAAAAAAGCCTATAAATAGCAATGAAGAAATAATAACAGTAGTTGTATCTCTTCTTGTTTCCTTTGCATTCAACCATGTTGTATCTTTCATAGTTTTAATAACATTCTTTAGAAACTTCAATTAAATCACTCCTCAGCAATTACTTTGTCTCTCTGTGTAACGTATGCTTACCACAATACTTACAAAACTTTTGCACTTCTAGTCTTTCTGTACGATTTGGATTTTCAGTAATTGTATAATTACGTGAACCACATTCAGAACAAGCAAGTGCTACTTTTTTCTTATTAGCCATAAATTACTCCTTTACACTGAATCAAATAAACTCTATCATGATATATCCTAAAATGTCAATCACACTATTTTTCTTTTCCCATTAATTTATCCCGATACTCAGCTAATTTTTCTAACTGATCATCATTCCAAGTTAAACGTCTTGCGGCTTTTTGATTTTGATATATCTTTGCCTGTTGTCTAACTTCTTTTTTGGATCTTTTTATTTCTTGATATAATTCCCACGCTGGGAGTCTCAATGCTCCTTGCGAAAAAATTGTCCATTGTTCAGCTTGATCACTTGTTGCTACTCTTACCTGAGTCAATGGCGTTTGTAATCTTCCAGCCAATGATTCAATATAAGTATCTGCTGTTTGATCTTCAGCTGTCCATACCACTTGTAAGTCATATTGCTCATATTGTTTAGTCATACCAGGTACATACATCGCATCAAATACTACAATAATTTCTGTATTAGCCTGTTTACGGTAATTAGATAATATTTTCAAAAGTAAATCCCTAGCATCCTCTAGTCTATCACTTTTCTTTAATTTATCTAATTGTGGCCAATTTCCTATCATATTATATGCATCAACAATCAAGATATTCTTTTTCATATTAATTTCCTCTTGAAGTAAATCCTTGATATATTAATAAACTAGCAGCTACACTTGCATTTAAACTTTGAACATGTCCTACCATTGGAATAGTTAACATTTCATCGCAAGTTTTCTTCAAAAGCGGAGAAATTCCTTTACCTTCATTTCCTATTACCAAAGCTGTTGCTCCCTTAGCACTCCACTTTCTAAAATCAGTACCTTTCATATCAGTCCCAAAGATCCATACTCCCTGTTCTTTTAATTCTTTAACAGTTTGTACTAAATTTGTAACTCTCACAACAGGTACATGTTCAATAGCACCTGTTGAAGTTTTTGCCACAACTGAAGTCAACTGCACTGCACGTCTTTTGGGAATGATAATTCCATGAACTCCTGCTGCATCTGCGGTCCTCATAATTGAACCTAAATTATGTGGATCTTCAATTCCATCTAAAATCAAGAAAAAAGGATCTTCATTTTTACTACGAGCTTTTTCAAACAAATCGTCAATTGTAGCATAACTATATGATGCTATAGCAATCACTACTCCTTGGTGATTTTGTCCATTGACTAAATTATCAAGTTTAGTTTTAGGAACTCTAGAAACTACTAACTTTCTGGCTTTAGCTAAAGTATATATTTCCTGAATAGCATCCGCCTTTAATCCTTCTTGGACAAAAACTTTATTAATATTGCTATCTTTCTTTTTTAAAGCCGCCATAGCTGGATGACGTCCAATAATAAAATTTTTTTGCTCTTCTTTCATTATTTCCCTTCTTTCTCTACTGTATTAATACACCAATCTGCTAATTCCTCTAATCTTTCGATTTGATCACTTAGATATAGATAACCAAATAATGCTTCGAAGCCTGTAGAAATTCTGTAAGTTACAACTGAAGTATTTTTTGCAGAAGTATGACTTTTGGCATTTCTACCACGCTTAAAGAATTCTAACTCTTCATCATTCAAAACATTTTGCTCTTGCATTTTTTCAATTAAAAAAGCTTGTGCCTTTGCAGATACATAATGAGTAGCCTTGTGATGTAGCTTTGTTGGTTTAGTTAAACCTTTAGCTAATAAATGTCTTCGAATATAAATTTCATAAATTGCATCGCCCATATATGCTAAGGCAATCCCATTCATTTGATTATAGTCTACATCTTCTTTAATCATTTCTCTTCCACCTTGTACCTTGTGCTGTATCTTCTAATATTATTCCTTGTTCTTTTAGTAGATCTCTTATTTCATCGCTACGTTTGAAGTTCTTATTTTTTCTTGCTTCATTTCTTTCTTGGATAAGTTGTTCAATCGTATCACCTAACAATTCTTTTTCTTCACTAAAACTTATACCAAAAATTTCTACGACTTTCTTATAAGTGTTAATTAAGTTATTAATAGTATCAGTATATACCTTTTCTTTTTCTGAATAGACATTTAGTTGTTTAGCCATTTCATAAACAACAGAAATCCCATTTTGTACATTAAAATCATCATCCATAACTTTAACAAAATCTTTTTCAAGATTAGCAAAATTAACTTCTACTTCTTTATCGTTTCCTTCTACACTATCTTTTAAACGATAACTTAAGTTTTCATAAGCTGTTTGTAGTTTATTTAGATTAACTTTCGCTTCGTTTAAATTAGCAGAACTATATCGGATAGGTCGACGATATTGTGTTGTTGACATAAAGAATCTAATAACTTGAGGGTTTACTTCCTTTAGTAAATCATGTACGGTTACAAAATTTCCTAAAGATTTACTCATTTTTTGATCTTCTTCACCAATTGTTACAAATCCATTATGTAACCAATATCTAGCAAATTTTTTGCCAGTCTTTGCTTCACTTTGTGCAATCTCATTTTCATGGTGTGGGAATTCTAAATCTTGTCCTCCAGCATGAATATCTATTGTATCTCCTAAATATTTAGTAGACATTACTGAACATTCAATATGCCACCCTGGACGTCCTTGTCCCCAAGGAGAATCCCAAGATATTTCTCCTTGCTTTGCTTTTTTCCAAAGAGCGAAATCTAATGGATCTTGCTTTTTATCTTGGTCGATATCATCGACTCGGCTACTAGCACCTTGTTCTAAATCATCTATTAATTGTCCAGATAGTTTACCATAATCTTTAAATTTTCTAGTCTTATAATATACATCTCCAGCAGACTCATATGCATATCCCTTTTGTACTAAAACTTCAATAAATTTGATAATATCATCCATATTATCCATTACTCGAGGATTCAATGTAGCTTTCTTTACATTCAAAGCACTTGTATCTTCATAAAACGCGTTAATAAATTTCTCAGTTATTTCTTTAACTGAAAGATTCATTTCTTGACTTGCTTTAATGATTTTGTCGTCAACGTCTGTAAAATTCGAAACATAGTTTACTTCAAAACCACGATATTCTAAATAACGTCTGATTGTATCAAAAGCAACCGCACTTCTAGCATTACCAATATGAATATAGTTATACACTGTTGGGCCACAGACGTACATTGTCACTTTCCCAGGATTTAATGGTTCAAATTTTTCTTTTTGATTAGTTAATGTATTATACAATTGCAACATCTAATTCATCACTCCTAATCCGTTAAAACGTAATAGTCTATCATTTAACGTTTTTCTTAACTCTTAACTTAATAATAAAACATAAAACAAAAGGTTGCGACAAAAATATGCCTCAACCTTGTCTCATTTTAATTATACTATATCTACACGATTAGTTCATTTCTTCTAAAGTTTGCTTTAGATGTTTCAATGCCTTTTCACGACCTAATAATTCAATTGATGGTGCCAATTCTGGGCCATGCATTTCGCGTGTTGTTGCGATACGGATAGGCATGTAGAGTTTACGTCCCTTAATCTTTGTATCCTTTTGAATAGAACGAATTGTATTTTGAATTTCAACAGCATCAAAGATTGGTAAATCTTTAACACGTTCAGCAAATTCTTTTAATACAATTGCTGCTGATTCATCAGCTAATTCCTTTTTAGCATCTTCACTTAAAACAGGTGGTTCATTAAAGAATACATCTGCCATTTCTACGATTTGTCCTGTATAAGACATTTGTTGTTTGTAAAGACTAATTAGCTTTCTAGCCCATTCAATTGTATAAGCATCTGGATCGGCTTGTACTTTACCAGCCTTAATTAATTGACGTAATGAAGAATCCATAATTTCATCTTCTTTAGCAGCTTTTACATATTGGTTATTAATCCATTCCAATTTCTTGCCATCAAATGCTGCTGGAGATTTGCTCAAACGCTTTGCATCAAACATCTTGATGAATTCTTGTTTATTAAAGATTTCTGATTCGCCAACAGGAGACCAACCTAATAAAGTAATAAAGTTAAACATTGCATCAGGTAAGTAACCTAGTTCACGATATTGTTCTATAAATTGAAGCACTGTTTCATCACGTTTACTTAACTTCTTACCAGTTTCAGTATTAATAATTAAGGACATATGACCAAATTCAGGTGCTTTCCAACCAAATGCTTCATATACAACTAATTGCTTTGGTGTATTAGCAACATGATCATCCCCACGTAATACATGAGTAATTTCCATTAAATGATCGTCTACTACAACAGCAAAGTTGTATGTAGGCATACCATCACGTTTTTGAATAACAAAATCTCCACCAATTGTGTCAGATAGGAAACTAATTTTCCCCTTTACAATATCATCCCATTCGTATGTCTTGTTGTGTGGCACACGAATACGAACAACTGGTTTTAATCCCTTAGCACGTGCTTCATCTTGAGCCTTCTTGATTTCTTCTTTAGACATGCCTTCATATTCATAGACATAGCGAGGAGCTTCTCCTCTAGCTTTTTGTTCTTCACGTTGAGCTTGTAATTCTTCCTCTGTCATGAATGATTCATAAGCTAAATCTTTATCTAATAATTCTTGAATTAATGGCTTGTAAATATCTTTTCTTTCAGATTGACGATATGGTCCGTACTTACCTGGCTTATCAGGACCTTCATCCCAATCAATACCAAGCCACTCCAAGTTATCCATTTGGCTCTTTTCACCATCTGCAATATTACGCTTTGTATCAGTATCTTCGATTCTTAATACAAAAGTTCCTTTATTATGTCTTGCAAATAAATAGTTAAATAAAGCTGTTCTTGCGTTACCAATATGCAAATGTCCAGTTGGACTTGGAGCATAACGTACACGTATCTTGTTTTTTGCCACTTTAAAGCACTTCTTTCTTTAATAATTATCTATTAATAACATTATGATTATAGGAATAATATCATAACTCATACTCTTACCATTCTACAATGATTACTGTAAAAAATAAACTATTCCATGGTATTTATTCTTAGTTTTTCTCACGTAATTCTCTTTTAGAATGTGTTGGCTTTGCAAAAATCATTCTTCCAGCATCCGTCTGCAATGCACTAGTTACTTCTACCTCAATAGGTTTATTGAGATAATAACGTCCATCTTCAACCACTATCATTGTTCCATCATCCAAGTATGCAACACCTTGTTGTCTTTCTGTACCATTTTTTATAACTGTAACGGTTAATTTTTCACCTGGAATAACACGTGGTTTTAATGACTTAGCCAAAGCATTTACATTTAAAACCTGTACATTTTGAAATTCACTAACTTTATTTAGATTGTAATCATTTGTTACTATGACTGCATCTAAAACCTTTGCTAATTTTATAAGCTTACTGTCAACTTCTTTTATATCTTCAAAATCTCCCTCATACATTTTTACAGGAACAATTTTTTCTGAACGTAATTTATTTAGAATGTCCAAACCTCTACGTCCTCTAACTCGTTTAATACTATCTCCTGAGTCAGCAATATATTGAAGTTCATATAATACAAAATTAGGAACTACTAATGTTCCTTCAATGAAACCAGTTTTTGCTAGATCATAAATTCTCCCATCTATCAAAATGTTAGTATCTAACAACTTATATTTGTGGAAATTTTCGCCAACTTTTCTTTCTAAAATCTGAGCTTTATCATCTTCCACTTTTCTTTGTCGTAAATTAAATAATCTCTTTAAATTTCCAAAGCCTTCTTTTCCAACAACATATCCCAGGTACCCTAATAAAATCATTAATACAATTGGCAAAATGGTATTGATGAAAAATACATGTGATCGATTAAATATCGTTGAAATTAAAGCTGCTACAATTAATCCCACTGTGATTGACAAGCTCGTTGAAATAATTACTTCCGGCTTTTGTCTAATCAAATTTTTCTCTATTTTTATGATTACTCGCTCAATAGCATCTATTAAGAAAATCGCTAGTATTTCCATAATAATCAAACCAATAATAGCATTAACCAACCCATTAGTTAACCAGCGATTACTTCCAAGTCCTATCAAGCTCCATAGCTCTGGTAGAAATGTATATCCTGCACCTACACCTAAAATAGCTAATATTAATCCTATGATTCTTTTTCGCATTTAAGCACATCCTTTCTATCAATTTTTAACTAAAAATTAGTTTTAATGCTTGATTTAGTGTACTTACGCCTACTACTTCAATCTCTTTTGGAGGCATCCAACCATCTAAGTTGTTCTTTGGTAAAAATACTCGCTTAAATCCTAGCTTAGCAGCCTCAACAACACGCTGTTCAATACGATTAACTCGTCTTATTTCACCAGTTAATCCCACTTCCCCTATAAAACAGTCAGTTGGTCTTGTTTCTGCATCGCGATAACTAGAAACTAAACTAACAGCAATGGCTAAATCTATTGCTGGCTCATCTAACTTCACTCCACCAGCAGCCTTCAAATAAGCATCCTGATTTTGCAATAACAAACCAGCTCTTTTTTCAAGTACTGCCATCAGTAACGCAACTCGATTGTGATCTAAACCAGTTGTTGTTCGCTTAGCATTTCCAAATGCAGTCGGTGTTACTAGTGCTTGTAATTCTACCAATATGGGTCTAGTTCCTTCAAGAGAAGCAACGACAGCTGATCCCGTAGCCCCTTTTAATCTTTCTTCTAGAAAAATCTCTGATGGATTAGCAACTTCGCTTAATCCTCCATTTTTCATTTCAAAGATTCCAATTTCATTAGTTGAACCAAATCTATTTTTAACAGCTCGTAAAATTCTAAATGTTCTATGTTGATCTCCCTCAAAATAAAGAACAGTATCTACCATGTGTTCTAAAATTTTAGGCCCTGCAATTGCTCCACCTTTAGTAACATGTCCTACAACAAAGACCGTTATCCCATTAGTTTTCGCAATTTGCATCAAATCTCCAGTTACTTCCCTAATTTGAGAAACACTTCCAACTGCGGCTGTCATTTCTGGCTCCTGCATTGTCTGCACCGAATCGATTACAACAAAATCAGGCTTTAAAAGTTCAATATTTTTTCTAATACTATCCATATCTGTTTCAGGATATAAATATAGCTCAGTTCCATGAACTCCTAAACGATCCGCACGTAATTTAATTTGAGTTGCACTTTCTTCCCCAGAAACATAAAGAACCTTTTTCCCGAGAGTAGATAATTGTCCAGAAACTTGTAGTAATAATGTAGACTTGCCAATACCTGGATCTCCACCAATTAACACTAAAGATCCGGGAACAATTCCGCCGCCTAAAACACGATTCAATTCTTCTAAATTAGTTTTAAATCTTGGAGTTTCTACAGTAGAAACATCATCAATTAATTTAGGTTTCACTGTTGTACCAGAGATACTAACTCTAGGTTGTGCTTTAGTTGTACTTTCCTTTTTCTCTATTTCCTCTACCAAGCTATTCCAAGAACCACAATTAGGGCAACGTCCTAAATAACGTGGAGAGATATATTCACAATTTTGACAAACATATCTTGTCTTAGTTTTCGCCAATACATTCACCTTCCAAACTATTTTCCAGAAGATCCAAATCCACCAGTTCTAGTTTCCTTTCCACCTTCATCATTGTCAGCTACTAAATATGGTAAGAATATACCTTGACCTATTCGATCACCTTTTTTTATTAATTGATCTTTTAGTCCAAAATTAACTAATTGTACAAAAATTTCACCCTCATTATTAGGGTTATTATAATAATCAGCATCTATTATTCCCACACCATTAGGTAAAATTAAACTTCTTTTCAATGGACTACTAGAACGATTAGCTAACATTAAGAACTCATCCTCTTTCATATATGCCTTAATTCCAGTAGGAACTAGAAAAGGTTTTAAACATTTTTGTCCTTCTAATAATTCTGTTTTAGTTATATTTTTTTGTTTATGCAATGTATATAAAATTTTCAAAAAATTAAATTTCCAAATACTAGGTAATAAAAAATCTTCTGCAGCAAAAAAATCATATCCTGCAGCATTCTTTGTCATTCTGACTGGAAGTTTTACTCCACGGTCTTTATATTTACTTACTACTTCAAATCCTCTTTTCATTCTTGTTAATCCTCTCTAACTAATATACTTTCTATTTTATCATACCATTAATTTACTAAAATTAACGTATTTAACAATAAATTTCATTTTAATTAATAAATTTATTCCATCTTAAAATTTTTCGTGTGCTATACTTTCATTGGGAGGGGTTTCTTATGAACTATATATGGAATAATGACACTTTATCACTTCATGATGGTGATACTCTAGTCGCAGAAATTGGTTTTTCAACTATCGATGATGGCAACACATACGTTGTCGAACGAACATGGGTTAGCGATGCTTACAGAGGTCAAGGAATTGCAGGTAAAATTACCACTACATTTATTACAAGAGTCCAAGAAGAAGGTAAAAAATTATTACCTCTTTGCACATATACTAATAAATTTATGCAAAAACATCCTGAGTATGCAGATTTATTAGCTAAAAAATAATTTTCTAATTTTTTTCTAACATTATTATTTATCTTTTAGCTAAACTGTCTTACAATTAAATTAACTTATCTTAAGGAGGGTGATCACTGTGTCTGAAGCAATTAGCAGTGAACAATTATCAAAATTTCATCAATTAATTGAAGATGATCCAAAATCCAGAGTTTTAGAACGTGCAGTTTCTAAAAATGGAATTTTAGCTACAAGTGCTGATTTCCACTCTGAAGTTAATATGGATCCTGTCTTTTCAATTGATCTTGATACAGGAGATGTAGCAAACCAAAAACAATCTGGCCGTTGCTGGATGTTTGCTGCTCTTAATACTATGCGCCATGACTTAAAGAATCGTTTTGGTGTAGCTAAGGACTTTGAACTATCTCAAAGTTATACATTTTTCTGGGATAAGCTAGAAAAATCCAATTATTTCTATGAAAATGTTATTAAAACAGCTTCTCTTCCAACTTCTGATCGTAAAGTAGCTTGGTTAATGACAACACCTCAACAAGATGGTGGTCAATGGGATATGATTACTGCAATCATCAGAAAATATGGTGTAGTTCCTAAGAGTGTAATGCCTGAAAGTTATAACTCTTCAAAATCAAGTGAATTAAATTCTACTCTTAATTTAAAATTACGTAAGGATGCTGTTGATTTACGTGAATTAGTTAATAGTAACGCTAGTTCTGAAGAAATCGCTTCTTTCAAGGAAAAGAAACTTGCTGAAATTTATCGTATCTTAGTTTATACATTGGGTGAACCACCTGTTAAATTTGATTTTGAATATCGTGATTCTGATAATAACTATCATATCGATCAAGATTTAACTCCTCAAACTTTCTTTGAAAAATATGTAAATTGGAATCTTGACGACTATGTATCAATTATTAACGCACCTACTGATGACAAGCCATATAATCATATGTACACTATCGAAATGCTTGGTAATGTCCTAGGTGAACGTGAAGTAAGACACTTAAACGTTGATATGAACACATTCCGTCAAGTAGCAATTAAACAACTTGAATCTGGTGAAAGTGTTTGGTTTGGTTGTGATGTTGGTCAAGAATCTGATCGTAAGAAAGGTATCATGGATACTGAATTGTATCACAAAGATGAACTATTCGATGTTGACTTTTCAATGTCTAAAGCTGAACGCCTAGATTATAGTGAAAGTTTAATGACTCACGCTATGGTATTAACTGGTGTAGATCTAGTTAATGGCACTCCAACTAAATGGAAAGTTGAAAACTCATGGGGAGATAAAGTTGGTACTAAAGGATTCTTCGTTATGAGTAATAACTGGATGGAAGAATATTGTTATCAAGTTGTTGTAAACAAGAAATTCTTACCTGAAGAATTACAAAAAGTTCTTACTGAAGAACCTAAAGTCTTAGCTCCATGGGATCCAATGGGTTCATTAGCTTAGTTTAACTTAAATAGTCATTTAAGAAATTATTTGACAACAACTAAGGTGATTTCTTTTTAATCACCTTATTACATATTTTTAATTCTATCTCTTATCATTAATATAGAGATAAATAAAAGTGATTTAGCAATAATATCACATACAAACATAAAGGCTGTGGATTAACTACAGCAACTGCTATTTCACTGCAAACGAGGTATAGTATGATTATGGAAAGAACAAAACTTATTAATCAAGCACAAACTGATATCAAAGAATTATTAGGGATACTCAATAATTATAAAAAAAAACAATCTGAATTGTTAGATATTATTGATGTTTTAGCACAGGTTTATCGTAAATTACCTGAAACTAAAAATCCTGAAGCATTACTTAATCGATTGGTTAATTACATTCGTAGTGTAGCTTTAGCTGGACGAATTCACTTTCCAACTAATGAAGAAAAATTAATTGCTGATATTGGCGTCTTGGGACAAAGAGCTGGTTTAAATGGTGTCTATATGGCTGACTACTCTGCTAAATCTCAATTCTATAGCATTTTCGAAGAAATTCCTCGTCATTAATTGAAGAATTTTAATTATCGTTAATACTAGGGCAACTTCATATTCTAATGAAGTTGTCTTTTTGTATTTCTAAGTATAAAAAGCTCTATGAAAACTACTAGTTCCTCATAGAGCTTTTTTCCTAACAACAAAAAATTAGTCAACTATATTCAATATTCACGTTAATTTTTTATTTTAATATTTTCTTTGAGATTACTCGAAGTTTATTATCTAATTCATAAATAATTGGTTCAGCATTAGCAACTTCTACGCCATCAATTCCTTCATCGCTAATATTTTCAATATATTTAATCATTGCTCTTAACGTACTTCCATGAGCAATCACAATTTGATTATTTCCATGTAATAACTCAGGTGCTATCTTATCAACCCAATATGGTAGTATTCGATTGTAAGCATCCTTTAAACTTTCTGCACGTGGAATAATTGTAGAAGGATATTTCTTATATTTAGGTTCTTCTATCCTTTCATCCAACATAGGAGGAACGGTATCAAACGATCGTCTCCATAAAGCAACTTGGTGTTTTCCATATTTACGCTTTGTAAATTCTTTATTTAATCCCCTCAATGCTCCATAATGACGTTCGTTTAATCTCCAAGTCTTTTCAAGTGGTATCCATGACTGATTAATTTCATCTAATACAATCATTCCCGTTTTTATAGCTCTCTCTAACAAAGAAGTATGAGCTTTAGTAAAAGTAATCTTTTCTTCTTTTAATTTTTTTCCTGCAACTTTAGCTTGTTCACAACCTTTAATTGTCAATGGAACATCTGACCAACCAGTATAAATATTTGCCTCATTAGCCGTACTTTCCCCATGTCTAAGCAATACAAGCTTAACCAAAATTCATCACTCTCTTATCTATCAGATATTTTGCGTTATTACCATCAATATTGGAACAACAATTAATGATGTTAACGTGGTTTCTGTAACCATTACAGCTGCATATTCCGAATCTGCTCCATATAAGTTAGCTACAACAGGAGCATTCGTCATAACTGGCATCGCTGCTTGTAAAATAAATACTTGTTTCATTAACAAAGGAATATTAGTAGGTGTAACTAGTATGTACATCATTAGAGGAGCTAAAATAAATCTTCCTAATAACAACAAAAGATTATCTTTTCCAATAGAGATTCTATTAAGTCCTGCTTTAGAAATCGAAATACCGATAAAAATCATAGACAATGGTATTGTCAAATTACCTAGATATAATAAATCTGAGTTAACAAATGTCGGTAATTTCACTTTTAACAATACAAAGATAACCCCAACTATAAATCCCAACAATGGAGGTGAAAATATTTTACCTAATGTTCTTTTTAAATCAAAAGCTGTTTTCTTATCACCATCTCTTTGGATTAAGTAAGTACCAATTGTCCAAAAAAATGTTGTATTAGCCATATAATAAATTAATACATAGGGGATACTTTTATTACCAAATAAGGCCATATTAATCGGTAAACCTACAAAAACTGTATTAGAGTTAAAAAACATTGAAGTAAATAAACCCGCATGTTTATCCTGGATTTTAAAAATATGAACAACGGCAAAAGCAATTCCCATCAAAATTAACATCGAAATTACCGGGAATCTCAAATCAGGTATCATTCGTAATAATTCTTTAGCTGAAAATTTACTAACAATTGTCCCCAACATATAACAAGGTAATGATACTTGGGTAACGATTTTAGCAATTAATTTGGTTGATTTATCATCAAACCATCCCTTTTGCTCTAAAAAATATCCCACAGCAATCATTACCAAGATTACTAATACACCGGAGATACTCTGGAAAAATACTGCCATCTAATCACTCTTTCTCTATCCTTAATTAATGAATAGTATAACATACAATTATCATCAATTATTCACCAAATTCTAAAAGAATAGATCCATAAGCTAAACCAGCACCAAAACCTGTTAATAGAACTTTACCTGTTATATTTTCATCTTCAAACTTTCTAGTCAAGGCTAATGGTATTCCAACAGAAGAAGTATTACCACATTCCTTAACATCAGTCGCCACCCTATTTAGAGGAACTTCAATCTCTTTTGATATAATTTCTATCAATCGTAAATTAGCCTGATGAGTTACAACATACGATAAATCTTTGGAGTTCACTTTATTTGTCTCTAAAAACTCCTTAATATGCTTAACTATATCTGTTGTTACAAAATTATAAACTTCTCTTCCATTCTGATAAAAAGCGTCCATACTTGGATAATTATCACTAGATATTTCCTTAAGAGGAGCAATTCTACCACTATGAATAACTTCCTCATTTCCTACCGTAACCAATTTCTCAGATAAATAAATGTTTTCTTTTTCATCATCAGTCGCCTCTACAATTATTCCAGCAGCACCATCGCCAAAGAAAACAGCTGATGTTCTATCCTTAAAATCCATCATTTTAGAATTTGTTTCAGCACTAATTACCATTGCTCGACGATATAAACCTGAAACTAAAAATTTATGGGCTGTACTTAAAGCATAGATAAACCCAGCACAAGCTGCAGAAATATCAAAGGCAAAAGCTGACTTTAAATTTAACTTCTTCTCTACAATAGCTGCTGTAGATGGTGTAATTGCATCTGGAGAGATAGTTGATACAATTAACAAATCTATGTCCTCTGGCTTAAGATTTGCTCTTTCTAGAAGTTTTTTTCCTACTTCAGTAGCTAAATCTGACGTATTTTCATTAAAAGCATAGTACCTTTGCTTAATACCTGTATGACTTTGAATCCACTCATCAGATGTTTTCATAATTTTGCTCAAGTCATCATTTGTCACAACATTATCAGGTAGGTAACCTGCTATAGATACCATTTTTATTCCCTTATTCATAAAGAACCTCACTTTATTTTTAGTCATCAAAATATATTATAAAATAAAAAAGCATAGTAGCCAATATAGACTCCTATGCTCACCTCTGTATGCGGGTAAATGGATTCGAACCATCACGGGCAATAATGCCCACCAGATCCTTAGTCTGACGCGTCTGCCAATTCCGCCATACCCGCGACAACAGAGATAATTATATCAAGTTTAACCCTATTTAGCAAGTGCTTATTCAATTAATTTTAATTTTCCGTGACAATGAGAACATACATATTTGCTAGTATTTATTTTCCTTTGTCGATAATACTTTTTCCCACAATTTTGACAAATATAAATATTTTTATAGCTTGTCTTTAAAGTTGGAGCATATCTTAAACCTCCAACTTTTTTCAACAATATTTTAAAATCTTTATCCCTATGCTGATGCCCATAACCATTAATATGGAGATGATAATGGCATAGTTCGTGTTTAATGACACCTATCAAAGTATCCATATCACATTCTGTTAACATCTTAGGATTAATGTCTATATTATGATTATTTAAAAAATACCGTCCTCCAGTTGTTCTCAACTTACTATTAAACTTTATTTTATGCTTAAAATCTCTATTAAAATAAGAATTAGAAATTTTTCTAGTTAGTTCTAATAGTTCTCTATTATTCATTTGGATTTACCATTGTTAATTGAATTCTCCTTCTATTTAAATCAACATCTTCAACCCAAACAGTAACTATCTGTCCTACAGCAACTACATCTCGTGGATTAGAAACATATTTCTTACTTAGTTTTGATAAATGCACTAGTCCATCTTGTTTTACACCAATATCAACAAATGCTCCAAAATCAACAACATTTCTTACCGTACCCTCTAGTTGCATCCCTGCTTTTAAATCTTCTATTTTTAAAATATCTGATTTCAATAAAGGCATTGGCATACTTTCTCGACCATCGCGCCCTGGTTTCATCAAACTTTTTACAATATCTTTAACAGTTATTACTTCTAATTCATTATCTAGTGCATATCTTTCAACATTAAATTTTGCTAACTTATCGTTTATAGTGTTAGTACCCATATCTTCTTTAGTAATGCCTAGATCCTTTATCAATTTTTCTGCTAGCGGGTAACTTTCTGGATGTATATCTGTATTATCTAGAGACTCATTCCCATCAATAATCCTTAAAAAGCCTGCCGCCTGCTCATAAGCTTTAGGACCTAATCTAGGAACCTTTTTTAACTCTTTTCGATTTTGAAATTTTCCGTTTTCTTCACGATAAAGAATAATATTTTGAGCTGTTGTTTTATTCAATCCAGAAATATAGGTTAGTAATTGGATACTAGCTGTATTCAAATTCACACCAACTTTATTAACTGCAGTTTCAACAGTCGCTTCAACTTCACTATCTAATTGTTTTTGTGGTAAATCATGCTGGTATTGTCCCACACCAATTGATTCAGGATTAATCTTTATTAATTCTGCTAAAGGATCTTGCAATCTTCGAGCTATACTTACGGCCGAACGTTCTTCTACGTTAAAATCCGGGAATTCATCTCTTGCTACTTCACTTGCTGAATATACAGAAGCTCCTGATTCATTTACAATTACGTAATATACTTCTTTATCTATCTTCTTTAAAACTTCTGCTACAAATTTTTCTGATTCTCGACTTGCTGTACCATTCCCAATTGCTATCATGTCAACATTATATCTATTTATCAATGTCTCTAATTTTTCAGCAGCTTCTTTTCTTAATTCAGAATTTGGTTTCTCGCCTTTATGCTTTTCATGTGGATAAATCACATCTTTAACTAAAAATTTTCCAGTCTCGTCAATAATCGCCAACTTACAACCAGTTCTAAATGCTGGATCCATTCCTAAAATAATTTTATTTTTCAAAGGGGCTTGCATTAATAAATTATACAAATTTTCACCAAAAACTTTAATAGCCTCATTTTCGGCTTTTTCAGTTAAAGTTGCTCGAAGCTCTCTTTCAATGGCAGGTTTGATAAATTTTTTATACGCTTCAGTATATGCCATTTCTACATAGTCATTACTTGTACTTTTCTTACTACCAATTATTCTAGAATGTAAATATCTTAGCGCATAATCGTCATCTGTACTTATTTTTACTCGTAAAATTCCTTCTTTTTCACCGCGGTTAATTGCTAGAATTCGATATGATGTTAATTTAGACACTACTTGTTCGAAATCATAGTAATCTTCATAGGTACCATTTTCATCTTTCTTACTATCTTTTTCCTTAGCAATTAATACTCCTTTTCTAGACATTTGCTTTCGCACCCAATCTCTTAATTGTGCTTCTTCACCAAATGCTTCTGCTAAAATATCAACAGCACCATTTAAGGCAACTTCTTCATCAGGTACTTCTTTATTAAGATACTTCTTAGCTTCTACCATTGGCGCATCGCTATTTACTCTCAATAACCACTTAGCTAATGGTTCTAATCCATTTGCAACTGCCTTTTGTGCTTTAGTTTTTCTTTTCTTCTTATAAGGTAAATAAATATCTTCGACCTCTTGAAGAGTACTTGCATTATTTATTTTATTTCTTATATCTTCTGTAAGTTTATTCTGTTCTGAAATTTTCTTAAGAACTTCACTCTTACGTGTTTCTATCTTTTCATTTCTTTGATAAGTTACTTGGATTTCTCTTAATTGGACTTCATCTAAACTTCCAGTTAGTTCTTTTCTATATCTAGCTATAAAAGGAATAGTATTTCCTTCTTCTAGCAATTCAATTACTTTTTCTATTTTTTTAGGATTATACTTTAATTCAGCATTAGTTAATTTTAAAACTTTTTTATCCATCGATACTTTCCTTTCTCATAATAAAAAAGTTAGGCTTGTCTTAGAACTTACCTAACTTTTAAAAAACATCTATTTCCAAAATGTATCGTATACATTAATTGGCATATGACGTTTATGTTCTGTTTTTAAGAACCAATTTTCAATTTTTTCTGCTACATTATCAGCTACTTCTTTACCTTCTAGATAATCATCAATATCGTTATAAGTAACACCTAAGGCAACTTCATCAGGTAAGGCTGGTCTATCTTCTTCCAAATCAGCAGTTGGAACTTTCTTGTATAAATGTTCAGGTGCATTCAATAATTCTAACATCGCTCTTCCTTGACGTTTATCTAAACGCCAAAGTGGAGTAATATCTGCACCACCATCACCATACTTAGTATAGAAACCTGTAATTGCTTCAGCTGCATGATCTGTACCTACCACTGCTCCTGAAACAGCACCAGCAATTCCATATTGAGCAATCATTCTTTCACGTGCCTTAATATTACCCTTATTAAAGTCACTAATTTCAAGTCCATTTTCTTCGATACTTTGAACCATTGCATCAGCTGCTTGTTTTATATTTACTCTAACAGTCTTATCAGCTTGCATAAATTCAATTGCATCCATAGCATCTTGTTCATCAGCTTGATCTCCATAAGGTAATCGTACAGCAATAAATTGATAAACATCGTCGCCTGTTTCTTCACGCAATTCAGAAATCGCTATTTGAGATAACTTTCCAGCTAAGGTAGAATCTTGTCCACCAGATATTCCCAACACTAATGCTTTTAGAAATGGATGTTTTTTCAAATAATCTTTTAGAAAATCTACTGAACGACGAATTTCTTCTTCCGCATTAATTTCTGGCTTTACTTTCAATTCGTTGATAATTCTCTCTTGTAAAGGGCGCATAATTAAACCTTCTTCTCTTTTAAATTTTACCACTATTAATTTTTTCATGAATATCATGGATTATCTTCATCTTATTATCATAACAATCTTTAGATAAATCAACAGGATATTCTTGTGGATTCAATTCTCGACGATATTCTTCCCACAAACTATCCAATCTTTCATGGGCATATTGTTTAATTTCATTCAAGGATGGCAAGTCATATACTTGTTCACCATCAACAAAAATATCTTTTAATAAAGGTCTTGCAGTAAAATCTTTGACTTTCTTGTTAATGTAAGTATATTGAGGATGGAACATGTATAATTCTTCTTCATTACGTGGATCTTCATACCATAAAGCAACGTAATCTCCTTCAGACTTTCCATCAGCCTTCTTATTAATTCTCCATACTTGCTTACGACCAGGTGTAGAAACCTTGCTAGCATTACTTGAAATCTTAATAGTATCTTCCATTTCACCATTTTCATCTTCAATGGCTACCATCTTATATACCGCACCTAAGGCTGGTTGGTCATAAGCTGTTATTAACTTAGTACCTACACCCCAAACACTAATCTTAGCACCTTGCATTTTCAAGTTCATGATTGTTTTTTCATCTAGGTCATTTGAAGCATATATTTTAGCATCTTTAAATCCTGCTTCATCTAATTGTTCGCGCACACGTTTAGATATATAAGCCATGTCACCAGAGTCTATTCTTACACCTAAGAAATTAATCTTATCGCCCATTTCTTTAGCGACTCTGATAGCATTTGGAACACCACTCTTCAATGTATCATATGTATCTACTAAGAATACACAATCTTTATGTGTAGTTGCATATGCTTTAAATGCTTCATAATCATTACGATATGCTTGTACGAGTGCATGAGCATGGGTACCACTAGCAGGAATACCAAAAATCTTTCCTGCACGTACATTACTTGTAGCATCAAAACCACCAATATAAGCTGCTCTTGTTCCCCAGATGGCTGCATCTAGTTCTTGAGCACGTCTAGTACCAAATTCCATTAAAGCATCATTTCCAACTACAGAACGAATTCTAGCAGCTTTAGTTGCTATCAAAGTTTGATAATTTACAATATTTAAAATAGCAGTCTCAACTAACTGACAATCTACCAAAGGACCCTCAACTTGAATTAATGGTTCTTTGTTAAAAACGACTTCTCCTTCAACAACAGAACGAATTGTAGCAGTAAATTTGAAATTTCTAAGATAATCAATAAAATCATCTTTGTAACCAACTTCATCCCGTAAGTATTCCAAATCTGTCTCAGTAAATTTCAACTTATTGATATAGGAAACAAGTCGTTCCAAACCAGCAAAAATAGCATAACCATTATCAAAAGGCAAATCTCTAAAGAAAACTTCAAAAATTGCTTTTTTCTGGTCAATACCCTTTCTCCAATATGTCTCAATCATATTTAATTGATACAAATCAGTATGTAAAGTATAACTATCATCTGGTAATATTTTTTTCATAACTCTATGTCCTCCTCAGTTACTATGAACTGGGTTATATTTTCATACAAAATGTACGAATTACTAATTTAACTTTTATTTTATCACTTTTAGTAAATATCGTCTAAAAATATTGTATAATTAATTTAAATTCTATTTGAAAGAGGATTCTATGTTTAATAAATCAAAACTCGTAAATATCTTAGGAATTAATTTTCTGTCAATAACTAACAAGCAGTTTGTAGATCAATTAAAAACTGACTCTAATCTTCACTTGAATCGTTTTGTAGTTACTGCTAATCCTGAGATTGTACTTGCTGCTAGAAAAGATAAAGAATATGCTAATATTATAAACTCTGCAGACTATGTTGTAGCTGATGGTATTGGAATTATTAAAGGAGCTAAAATTCTTAAAAAACCTCTTCCTGAAAGAGTTACAGGTTATGATACCATGCTCTCCTTACTTTCTTGGGCAAACTATAAACACAAAAAAATTTACTTTTTAGGAGCTAAACCTGAAGTTGCACAGACATTATCTTCAAAAATTAAGGAAACTTACCCAGAAATCCATATTGCTGGAATCAATGATGGTTATTTTAAAGATGATAGCTATATTGTCGAAACAATAAAGAATAGTAACCCAGATATTATTTTTGTAGCACTAGGATTTCCTAAGCAAGAATTTTTTATTAACAAGTATCGCCATATTTCTGATTCTATTTGGATGGGAGTCGGTGGTAGTTTCGATGTCCTAGCCGGATACTCAAAACGTGCACCAATTTTTTGGCAAAAACACCATTTAGAATGGTTTTATCGTCTTCTTCAAGAACCTCAACGAATAATTAGAATGATGGCTCTACCTAAATACATGTTACTCATATACAGAGAAAAATTCTTAAAAAAATAAGTTAGTATACTAAAAATGGCTTAAAATCATGTTACTCACAACATTGATTCTAAGCCATTATTTTATTGCTACACTATTTTTCTAAATAAAATTCGTACCTATCACCTGCATATTGGGTACGTACATACTCAAAAGGACTTCCATCTTGTAAGAAAGAAACTTGTCTTAACCTTAAAATAGCATCACCTTTCTTTAATTGTAAAAAGTCCGCTATTCTTTCTGAAGCTAACATAGCAGATACCGTTTGTTGAGCATGACCAATAATTAACCCATTTTCTTCTAGAGTTCTATATAAAGATGAAGTAATCTGAGTTTTGTCATAATCCTTTACCAATTCTAATGGTACTGTGGCCACTTCAAAACAAATAGGCACATCATCAGCAAATCTAATTCTTTCCATCCTTAAGACTTTCTGATTATCATCTAAATTCAATTTTTCACTTTCACTTAGTGAGGGAATAGTAATTAAATAAGAGACGGTTTTACTAGTTGGTACTTTTCCTTGAGCTTCTGTAATTTCTGTAAAACTCGTAATTCCAGACATTTTTTCCTGAACTTTTTTTCTTGCTACAAAAGTTCCTGAGCCAATTTTTCTCTCAAGGATTCCTTCGTCCACTAAAGTTTGAATAGCTTGACGTAAAGTCATTCTACTAACAGAAAAATTTTCAGCTAATTCTCTTTCTGATGGAATCTTTTCTCCTATTTTCCACTTGCTAGCTTCTATATCCTTTTTTATTTGATTATGAATCTGTATATAAACAGGTGATACCATCTTATATCCCCCTCTCTATCCTTTATCTTTTGAAATTGTTGCATCTACTCCTTTAACAATAGAAGTCATAAACCCAGCTTCTTCCATTGCTAATAATCCAGCTACTGTTGTTCCACCAGGAGAGGAAACATCATCTACTAATTCCCATGGTGTTTTATCTGATTTCAACACTTTTAATGCACTTCCTAAAACAGCTTGTGCAGCTATTTGAGTTGCTTTTTGCTTATTTAATCCATATTTAACACCTGAACGTGCTAAACTATCAATAAAGAAGTATACAAAGGCTGGAGAACTTCCAGCTAAAGCTACGAATGTACTAAAGTCTTTTTCTTCAATTTCCGCAACTTTACCTATCTTTTCGAATAATTCTCTTACAAGTTGGTAATCTTCATCACTTACATTATCATTCTTATGTAAAGCTGTCATTCCTTCACCTATCTCTACATTAACGTTAGGCATTGTTCTTACTATTTTTACATCTTTACTTCCTAGTGTATCCTCTAACTCAGCTACAGATACACCTGTTACAACAGATACTAGGACTGGGTTGTGAGTTAGAACTGAATCTTTTACTTCCTTTAATACTTTTTCTACTACAATTGGTTTTACTGCTAAGAAAACAACATCTGATTTTTCAATAACTTCACTATTACTTTCACAAGCAGATACTCCAGTTTTTTGACTATATACTTCATAATTGGATTTATGTGCACTATGAATAAAAATATTCTTTGCTTCTACACCCTTACTCATTAGACCTTCAATTATGGCCTTTGCCATATTCCCTACACCTATGAAACCAATCTTCATAATCTCAACCATCCTTTGCTTTACAGTAATAATAAATGTAATAAAAAAACGCAAATCATCAACATGATCTGCGCTAGAATTGGGGTAGCTGGATTCGAACCAGCGCATGAAGGAGTCAAAGTCCTTTGCCTTACCGCTTGGCTATACCCCAATAAATTAAAGGGCGAAAGATGGGATTCGAACCCACGCATGCCGGAGCCACAATCCGGTGTGTTAACCCCTTCACCACTTTCGCCATATATGGCAGGGATAGTAGGAATTGAACCCACACCGACGGTTTTGGAGACCGTAGTTCTACCTTTAAACTATATCCCTATTATAAAAAATGGAAGGGAGTGGATTCGAACCACCGAACCCGAAGGAGCGGATTTACAGTCCGCCGCGTTTAGCCAGACTTCGCTACCCTTCCATAANTGGTGGAAGGGAGTGGATTCGAACCACCGAACCCGAAGGAGCGGATTTACAGTCCGCCGCGTTTAGCCAGACTTCGCTACCCTTCCATATTTCTTGAATATGTACATCACATATCCGACTTAATTATCATACATGTTTTTTGATAAAAAAGCAAGAGAATATTCAAAAAAAATAATAATTTTTTTATTCCAGTAAAAAAGAGTCTAGCATATTTACTAGACTCTTCTAAACTAATTTTATAAAACACCTGACATTAACTTTTCAATCTTAGGTACAAAGAATAACAAAATAATACCAAATGCAATTGTAATAGCACCAACTACACCATAATACATAACTTCTGTACCATGACTATACAATTTAACTATTTGTGCATTGATAGCTTGTGCTGCAGCATCACCTAAGAACCACATACTCATCATTTGTGATTGGAATGCTTTAGGTGCCAATTTAGTAGTTACTGATAATCCAATTGGTGAGATATTCATTTCACCAATGATTACTAAAGCCCAACTAATAATCAACCAGAATGGGCTAACTAACTTATCAGTTCCAAATAACATTCCTGGTAACATCATCCACATAAATGATAACCCTGCAAAGAATAAACCTATTGAGAATTTCATTGGTGATGATGGTTGTTTGCTCCCTAATTTTACCCATAACCATGCAAAGAATGGTACGTAGATGATAATGAATAATGGATTCATACTTTGGAATAAACTAGGTGCAAAGTGGAATCCAAACAATGATAATCTTGTTTGTTCACCAGCAAATAAAGCTAAAACAACTGAACCTTGTTCTTCAATTGACCAGAATAAAACTGAGGCAATGAATAAAGGTATATATGCCAATACACGTGAACGTTCTACCTTAGTTATTTTTCTACTACTTAGCATTAACACAAAATAGTAAATTGGAATTAATACAGCAATAATAGAAATTAAATTGATAATATTAGTAATATTTAGTGCATTCAATAAATTCATAATTATTAATATTAATGCAATTGCAGCAATACCAATAACTGTTTTTGTAAGTAAACCTTTTAATTCATCAGATTCAATTGGATCTGTAGGATATAAACTATCTTTTGATAAGTATTTTCTACCATCTAACCAATATTGTAATAAACCAAAGAACATACCAATAGCTGCTAAAGAAAAACCTAAATGGAAGTTAACGTTAAATCCTAATTGCCCAACAACAATTGGTGAAACCAAGGCACCAACGTTAATACCAAAAACAAAAATATTAAACCCAGCATCTCTACGAGGGTCATTTGAAGAATACAAACTACCAACCATTTCTGATACATTAGGTTTTAATAAGCCAGTACCCAAAACAATCAAGATAATTGATAAGAGCAAAGCTCCCTTACCATATGGTGTTGATAATGCAATATGACCTAGCATTATTAATACACCACCGATAAATACTGTACGGCGACTTCCTAAAATTCTATCACTTATGAAACCACCAATAACACTAGATAAGTATACAAGCGATCCATATATAGCCATGATAGAAGCAGCTGTGGTCTTATCAATTCCTAGACCACCATCGGATACGGAATAGTACATATAGAATAGTAAAATGGCACGCATACCATAGTAACTAAACCGTTCCCACATTTCAGTAAAGAACAAAGTTGATAATCCACGAGGATGACCAAAGAAAGCTTTGTCCATTGATTCTGAATTCATAAATTAAATTCCTCCAAACTTAAGTGATGTAATTTTTTATACATCACTTTGTCTTTTTTATAATTAATTTCGAATAAAATTAAAAATAACGACATATATAATTATAAGTTACCTTAATAAAAAGGTCAATATCCTTAATATTTTAAAGATTTTTTTAATGAATATGAAAATATATTTTTGCATATTTATTATTTACTAATTAAAATATTATGGTATTAAAAAAAAGGAGCATATCTGCTCCTTAAATCTATATAGCAATTTCCTACCCTCGCAAGAGGCGTTCCTCTAACTACTCTCGGCGTTACGAAGCTTAACTTCTGTGTTCGGAATGGGAACAGGTGTATCCTTCGTGCCATCATCACCGCACTATTTACTTGAGATTTT
>NZ_AYYT01000020.1 GCF_001435955.1 Ligilactobacillus salivarius DSM 20555 = ATCC 11741
CTTGTCTAACAATTGTAAGGCACTTCAGGGGGAGGGGTAGAATATATTACAGTTAAAGAAAACGTTTTCTAAAACATAGAAGAGAGGTAATAGATATATGAATATTAAAGACTTTCTTCACGATGAACTGATTTTTACTAAAACTTCATTCAAAAATACTACTGAATTATTTAAGGAAGTTGCAAAGATTGCTGAAGAAAAAGGATATGCAAATTCTTTGTTTTTAGAAAAAATTATTAAGCGTGAAGAGACATTCCCAACTGGATTACAACTAGAAAATAATGGAGTGGCAATTCCACATACAGATGCAGATACGATTGAAAAAGAATTTGTAGCTGTAATTACGTTAGAAGATAAAGGTGTCCCTTTCAAAAGAATGGATGATCCTAATGAGGAAGTTGAAGCAAAAGTGGTATTCGTGCTTGGGCTAAATCAACCACATCAACAATTAGAAATGTTGCAATCTTTAATGGCGTTTATTCAAGATAATGAAAAGCTAAAACAATTAGAGACTGCGCAAACAGTTGATGATGTAAAAGAAGTATTTTAACTAAGGTAATTAAAATTTTTTAGGAGGAATTAACATGAAAAAATTAAATGTATTGGTAGCTTGTGGAGCAGGTATTGCTACATCTACAGTAGTTATGAGTAAGTTAGAAAAGTTATTTGAAGAAAATAACATTGATGTTGAATTACATCAAATTAAGATTGCTGAAGCAGCATCAAAACAAAAAGATGCTGATATGTTAATTTCAACAACTATTTTGCCAACTGAATATGATATCCCAGCAATTAAAGCTATGGGATTCTTAACAGGTATTGGAATGGATAAGTTACAAGATGAAATTATAGAAACTGCCAAAAAATTACAAGCTGAATAATGCTTGATTGATAAGGAGGATATCTCATGAAAGTAGTCGGAGATGTTGTTCAATACATATTGAACATGGGTGCTAGTGTAATGCTCCCTATTATGATTTTTATTATCGCTCTTATTTTTAGAGTTAAAGCTTCAAAGGCTTTGAGATCTGCATTGACGATTGGTATTGGTATGGTAGGTATCAACTTAGTTATTAATTTATTGACAACTAATATTGGACCAGCCGCACAAGCAATGGTAAAGAGATTTGGATTCCATCTGACTGTTATTGATGTTGGTTGGCCATCTGCTGCTGCCGGTGCTTGGGGACAACCAATTTCTTCTATCTTGATCCCAATATTATTAGTAACTAACCTTGTATTGTTAATTACAGGTATTACAAAGACTTTGGATATTGATATCTGGAACTACTGGCACATGGTTGCTGCAGGTTCAGTAGCATATATCGTAACTCAAAGCTGGATCTTCAGTATCATTTCTGCAATTTTATACATGATTTTCTGTTTACTTATTGCTGACTGGACAGCAAAGGATGTGCAAGAATTCTACGGTTTAGAAGGTATCTCATTCCCAACAGGTTCTAGTGACGCTTTTGGTTTACTAGGTATTCCTATTTCTTGGGTAGTTTCTAAGATCCCTGGTCTTGGAAAGATTGATGTAGACGCTGAAACAATTCAAAAGAGATTTGGTATTTTTGGCGAACCTATGATGATGGGGATTATCATTGGTATTGTAATCGGTATCTTAGCTGGTTATGACGTTGCTGGCGTTTTAACATTAGGTATCAACATGGGTGCTGTTATGATGCTTATGCCTCGTATGGTTAAGTTACTTATGGAAGGTCTTATTCCTATCTCTGAAGCTGCTCGTGAATTATTACAAAAGAGAACAGGTGGAAAGAGAGAAATCCTACTTGGTATGGATGCTGCTTTATCAACAGGTGCTCCTGCAACATTAGCTGTTGGTTTGTTATTAGTTCCTATTACATTATTCATCGCTGTTATCTTACCAGGAAACAAAGTGTTACCATTCGGAGATTTGGCAACGATTCCATTCTACGTATCTTTAATCGTAGCTAGAAGAAGAGGTAATATCATAAACTCAGTTATCACTGGTGCTATCGTTATTACAATTGCTTTATTTATGGCTACAAACTTTACAGATGTTCATACTCAAATGCTAGAAGGTGTAGTTAAATTCCCAGCAGGTGCAGCAAAAGTTTCATCTCTAGATATGGGTGGTAACTTCTTGAACTGGATTTTATTGAAACTTGCTGAAGTATGGAATGCAATTTTCTAGGAGATGATTTTTGGTGAAAGTAGCTGAATTAGTTGATTTAAATAAGTTTAATTTAGTAGAAAAAGACTTACCAACTCCTTCTAGTAATGAAGTTAGAGTAAAGGTAATGGCAGCTGGCACTTGTGGATCTGATAGTCATAAGATGAAAGCTGGCTGGAAGTATGGTTTTCCAGCTGTAATGGGACATGAATTTTCAGGAATTATAGATGCTGTTGGTGGTGACGTAGAGAATATTGAAGTAGGGGAAAGGGTTGCTGTAGCTCCGTTTATTCCTTGCTTTGAGTGCGAATATTGCCAATCTGGAATGTTCCAAATGTGTGAAAATTATGCAATGGTTGGACAAACACAACCAGGTGGATTTGAACAGTATGTTTGTGTACCAGCAAGAAATGTATTAAGTATAGGAAATCTTTCTTTTACAGAAGGTGCACTTATTGAACCTATGGCTGTAGCAATGCATGCAGTAATGGGGATAAATCCAGAAATTGGTGATACAGCAGCAGTTTTTGGATTAGGAGCAATTGGTGACCTAGTAATTAGACTTTTAAAAGCAGCCGGTGTCGTTAATATTATTGGAATTGACATCGACGATAAGAAGTTGGAAAAAGGTTTAGAAGAAGGATGTTCATATGTTATTAATTCTGCTAAAGAAGCTCTTGAAGAAAAAGTAGCAGAATATACAAATGGACAAGGTGTGGACATTACTATGGAATGTGCAGGTTCGAAGATTACGGAAGAACAATCACTACTTATAACTAAGAGACGTGGAAAAGTAGGTTTTGTAGGAATTGCATATTCAGATGTGATGTTACATAAAGACGCATTTGAAAATATATTTAGACATGAATTGACAGTTAAAGGATTTTGGAATTCTTATTCTGCTCCATTCCCTGGTAAAGAATGGACTACTTCTATTGAAATGGTAAAAAATGGAAGCGTTAAAATAAAAGATTTAGTAACTCATAAATTTGAATTGGATGAAATCCAAGATGCATTTAATATGATAGTTTCTAGATCAGAATCATATAACAAAGTAATGTTTTATCCAAACGGAATAGAATAGCGAGAAAAGAAAGGTG
The DNA here is from genome assembly GCF_001435955.1 of Ligilactobacillus salivarius DSM 20555 = ATCC 11741. Lineage (GTDB taxonomy): Bacteria > Bacillota > Bacilli > Lactobacillales > Lactobacillaceae > Ligilactobacillus > Ligilactobacillus salivarius. Next base: position 3,259 of record NZ_AYYT01000020.1, read on the forward strand.
TTTTAAATGGATATACCAACTAAGATGAAAGCAGTTGTAAAGTCAGAAGCAGGCTATGATAACATGTCACTACAAGAAATACCTGTTCCTGAAGTAAAAGGTAAACAAGTTTTAATGAAGGTTGCTTATACAGGTATTTGTGGAACTGATATTCATACATTTAAAGGAGAATATGCGAATGCAGTTACTCCATTAGTTTTAGGCCATGAATTTTCAGGTAAGGTAGTTGCTGTAGGTGATGAAGTAACAAAGGTTAAACCTGGTGACCGCGTAACTAGTGAAACAACTTTTGATACTTGTGGTGAATGTGTATACTGCAAGAATAAAGAATATAATCTATGTGAAAATAGATCAGGTATTGGAACAAAAGCTAACGGTAGTATGGCTAACTATGTATTAACTCGTGAAGAAAGTGTACATGTACTACCTGATAATGTTAGCTATAAGTTAGCTGCAATGTCTGAACCATTAGCTTCATGTGTACATGCAATGTATCAAAAAACACCATTTACATTACATGATACAGTATTAATTATTGGACCAGGACCTATGGGATTATTGTCTTTGCAAATTGCTAAAGAAATTGGTGCATTTACAATTGTTTCTGGTATTACAAAAGATTCTGATAGATTAGAGATTGCTAAAGAATTAGGTGCAGATATTGTTGTTGATACACAAAAAGAAGACTTGGCAAAAATTGTTATGGAAGCTACAAACGGTGTAGGTGTAACAAAAGTTTATGATTGTTCAGGTGCTACTCCAGCTGTAAATGCAGCTTTACCATTATTGAAGAAGGGTGGTACTTTCCAACAAGTAGGTTTGTTTGCTAAACCATTAAACGAATTAGACGAAAGAACAATTATTCAGCATGAAATTACTTATGTTGGTTCAAGATCACAAAATCCATATGACTGGCCAATTGCTATTCATTTAGAAGCTAAAGGTGCTATTAATGAAGATAAGATGGTAACAAAAGTCTTTGATTTGGATCACTGGCGTGAAGCTTTTGAAGCAATGATGGCAGGTAAGGAATTAAAGGTTTTAATTGCATCAAACCCAGATGATGAAACTTTAAACTAACATAAATAATTGGACAAGTATGATTTCTATAATTGTAAATTGGGATAGAACGTAAAAGTGATTTCTGTAGTTGCTTTTAGTTAAGTTACGCTTTGAGGGTAATAATATATGGAAGAAAAATGAACTAAGCAATTTACTTAGAGTATATACGAGAGATTTTGGAATTTTAGAAAACTTCATAAAATACAAAAACATCGCTATGTTTTCTGAATATAGTTTGCGGAATCTAGCAAAATTTCTATATTATACAATAGTGTATTGCTGGAAATCATTTGAATTAATAATTTCAATGTAACACTTGTCTTTAAATGTAAAATCACTTACTCTGAATAAAGAATATAGAGGTATGAAAGAGGCTAGCGAATTGATAACGGTTCCTAGTCTCTTTTTCCGAACTTTGATGAATGAATATACTTGCTAAATTAATTTATTAATTCATGTTAGAAATATATTATGTTGGGTATATATAATTATAGGAATAATTAACGGAAAGTGAGGAACATTAAGTATGAAATTTTTCCTAGATACAGCTAATACTGATGATATTAGAAAATACGCAGAACTTGGTTTGGTGGATGGAGTAACAACGAATCCAACGATTGTAGCTCGTGAAGGTCGTGATTTTGAAAGCGTTATTAAAGAAATAACAACAATCGTTGATGGCCCAGTGTCTGCAGAAGTAACGGCTAATGAAGCAGATAAGATGATTGAACAAGCTAGAGCTTTAGCTAAATGGGCTGATAATATCGTTGTAAAGATCCCAATGACAGAAGCGGGGTTAAAAGCTGTAAGTGTTCTAAGCAAAGAAGGAATTAAAACTAATGTTACACTAGTCTTTTCAGTTGCCCAAGGATTGATGGCAGCTAAAGCAGGGGCAACTTTTATTTCACCATTTGTAGGTAGATTAGATGATATTGGTTCAGATGGAGTGAAATTAATTAAAGATTTACGAACAGTTTTAGATAATTATGGACTTAAATCTGAAATAATTGCGGCAAGTATTCGTGGAGTACAACATGTTGAAGCTGTAGCTTTGGCAGGTTCAGATATAGCAACAATTCCAGCGGGAGTGTTTGGAAAGATGTTTAAACATCCATTAACAGATAATGGATTAGCTAGTTTTGAAAAAGACTGGGCAGAATTTGAAGCGAGTCAAAAATAATTAGGAGGCTGAAAGGTATGTATGATCAAGTAGACCAATTGGGAGTAAATACTCTTAGAACATTATCAATCGACGCAATCCAAAGAGCTAACTCAGGTCATCCAGGTTTACCAATGGGAGCGGCACCAATGGCATATGTCCTATGGACACGTCATTTAAAAATTAATCCTAAAACACATATGAACTGGGTAAATAGAGATAGATTTGTTTTATCGGCAGGACATGGTTCAGCTTTACTATATAGTTTGGCACATTTAGCTGGATATGATGTTTCAATGGATGATTTGAAGAATTTTAGAGAATGGAAATCTAATACACCAGGACATCCTGAATATGGTTGTACCGATGGAGTGGAAGCTACAACAGGGCCATTAGGTCAAGGAATTTCAATGGCTGTAGGAATGGCGATGGCTGAAGCTCATCTAGGTAAGAAATTTAACCGTGAAGGTTACCCAGTAATGGATCATTATACATACGCTTTAATTGGCGATGGTGATTTAATGGAAGGTGTCGCTAGTGAAGCAGCGTCATTGGCAGGTCATTTGAAATTAGGTAAGTTAATTGCTTTGTATGATTCAAATGGAATTTCTTTAGATGGTAAAACTTCAGCATCATTTACAGAGAATGTAGGAGCTCGTTTTGAAGCTTATGGCTGGCAATATATTCTAGTAGAAGATGGTTTCAATCTCGAAGAGATTGATAAAGCAATTGTTCAAGCAAAAGCAGAAAGTGATAAGCCAACAATTATTGAAATAAAAACTACAATTGGTTATGGTTCAGAAAATCAAGGTACACATAAAGTACATGGAAGTCCTCTTGGTGAAGAAGGAGTAGCACACGCTAAAGAAGTATATAACTGGAATTATCCACCATTTACAGTACCTGAAGAAGTAAGTCAAAGATTTAAAGAATGCTTACAAGATAAGGGTGTTAAAGCAGAAAATAAGTGGAATGAAATGTTTGAAGCATATAAAAAAGAATATTCAGATCTTGCACAAAAGTTTTCCGACGGCTTTTCTAACAAGGTTCCAAATACTCTTGGAGACATTTTACCACAATATGGAGAAGATGACAGTATCGCAACACGTGCAGCTAGTCAAAAAGCAATTAATGCTTTAGCTAAAGAAGTATCATCACTTTGGGGTGGGGCAGCTGATTTAGCTAGTTCGAATAAAACAGTAATTGCTGGAGAAGGTGATTTCCAACCTGAATCATATGAAGGAAGAAATATTTGGTTTGGGGTTCGAGAATTTGGAATGGCATGTGCGATGAATGGAATCATGTTACATGGAGGGACACGAGTATTCGGAAGTACGTTCTTTGTATTTAGTGATTATTTAAAAGCGGCAATTCGTTTATCTGCCATTCAAAAATTACCAGTAATTTATGTTTTAACTCACGATTCAGTGGCAGTAGGAAAAGACGGTCCAACTCATGAACCAATTGAACAACTAGCAAGTTTAAGAACGATTCCAAATGTCCAGGTATTTCGCCCAGCAGATGGAAATGAAACATCAGCAGCCTGGAAAGTGGCATTAGAAACCTTAGATAAACCAACAATCTTAGTTTTGAGTCGCCAAAACTTAGATACATTGCCAATTTCAAAGGAAAAAGTTTTTGATGGGGTAGAAAAAGGTGGATATGTAGTTCAAGGAGCTGAAAATGAAGCCGATGGAATTTTGATTGCCACAGGTTCAGAAGTAGGTTTAGCTTTGAAAGCCAAAGAAGAATTACAAAAGAAGGGTAAAGATGTAAGTGTAGTTTCATTACCTAGTTGGGAAAGATTTGAAGCTCAAAGTGAAGAATATAAGAATACAGTCATACCTCCAGAACTTAAGAAACGCATGACAATTGAAGCAGGTACAACATATGGTTGGGCTAAATATGCAGGAGATCATGGAGTAATGATAGGAATAGATGAATTTGGAATGTCAGCTCCAAGTGACATAGTCTTAAGAGAGCTAGGAATGAGTGTAGAAAATATTGTTAGCAGATATTTAGAAATGTAAGAAGATAATAAAATTAAAGCGAAGTTAGATGAAAAGATTAATATACTTCATCTAACTTCGCTTTTTTACTAATTCATTCCATCCCAAAAATAATCACAATGCATAGTTGCAGGGACATCTTTCCAGTTAACTGTATATCCAGCTCCATGAGCACAAAAAACGGATTGAGGTGTATTTTCCAAATCTGATACAGGATCATAGTTTTGTTGAGAGATTACATCTATTGGGTTATGGCAAGGATAATAACCAGCAATTTCTAATTCTAGAGTGCCATTTCCGTGAGTGTATGAGCGTACATTAGTGGCATAATCATACATTTCTGAAACAGGAGCAATTCCTGTTAGTACTCCGTCAACTTGTTGTTCATCCAAAGTACCATGCATTCGTTGAATATCATTGATTGCACGTCCAATTTGAGTACGATCAACTTTTAGTTTGAAACGATACCAAGGCTCTAAGAGTTGGCAATCATTATTTTCTTTTAGCATCATTAAACCTTGTCGAACTGCGCGACTGCAAGCTTGACGAAAATCCCCACCGACTGTATGTACATTGCTAGCTTTCCCGCCTAAAAGGGTAATTTTTACATCTGTAAGAGGGGAACCAGTTAATACACCTAGATGTTCTTTAGCTTTGAGATTAGATATAATTTGATGTTGCCAATTTTTATCTAATACTTCTAGACTACATTGATTTTCGAACTGGAGACCACTACCTCTTTTTCCGGGTTCTAGTAATAAATGTACTTCTGAATAATGACGAAGTGGTTCGAAGTGTCCAACTCCTTCAATAGAATTAGTGATAGTTTCTTTATGTAAAATATTTACTTTAGTAAAAGTGACGTTTAAATTATATCGATCAAGGAGTATTTGTTCTAGGATTTCTAACTGAATTTCTCCCATAATTTGTACACTAATTTCTTTGAGATGTTCAGACCAAGTAACATGTAATTTAGGATCTTCATCTTCTAATTCATGAAGAGCTTTTAAGCAAGTTTGAATATCATTACCATTAAGATCAAGAGCATAACTTAGAACAGGGGTAATAGTTGGAATGGTATCTATTTGATTTTCTCCGATGCTTAGCCCTGGATAGGTATTGACTAATCCAGGAATGGTACAAACTTGACCAGCATTAACAGTTGGATAAGTTGAAAATTTCTCTCCATTATATACTCTAATTTGACTAATCTTTTGTTCAGGCAATATTTCTTCTCGAGGTTTTAGCGAACCACCTAGAATACGAAGCCATGTTAGACGTTCACCTTTATCATTATGTGAGATTTTAAATATCTTTGCTTGGAAATTGTTTGGATAATGCGGCTCTTGTGTCCAATGATTGAATCCTTGCAAAAATTCATCAATACCATCTAATTTTAAAGCAGAACCAAAATAGCATGGGAAAACAACCCTATCAGAGATTAAGGATAGGATTTTTTCATCAGGGATGGCATTGGTTTGTAAATAGTCTTCAAATAATGATTCATCGCACATTGCGATATCTTCAAGCATATTATCGGAAGAAAAATCAATAATTGATTCATCTAATTCACTTTTCAATTGAGATAAAATCTGTGAGGCCATATTAGTATTGATATCAATTTTATTAACAAAAATAAATACAGGAATATGGTAGTGTTTTAGCAAGTTCCAAAGAGATCTAGTGTGGCTAGTAATTCCGTCAGTAGCAGAAATAACTAATATAGCATAGTCAAGAACACTTAAAACTTGTTCGGTTTGAGTAACAAAATCAACGTGTCCTGGAGTATCTAAAATTGTTAATGAAAGATCATTGTATTCTAAATTAGCTTGGTGTGAAAAAATGGTAATACCGCGCTTTTTTTCTAGTTGATCAGTATCTAAGAAAGTATTGCCGTTATCAACGCGACCTAAACTGCGTAGATTTCCCGTTTGATATAGTAATGCTTCAGAAAGAGTAGTTTTCCCTGCATCAACATTGGCAATAATTCCAGTAACAATGTGTTTCAATGAATTAATAGGCAATTAAAAAAATGCCATTCTCCTTTCTAATCTTAGAGTAGTTAATAAGATAATTGTAGAAAATTGAAAAAAAGTAGTCAAATTATACAACTTTACTTTGAATATGATTAATTTTTATTGACTTTTTAAATCGTAATTGATATCATTTAAAAAGTAATGATTACTATTTAAATGAAATGAGGAATACATTTGGCAAAAAAATCAAAAATTGCAAAGTACAGAAAGTAACAAATGTTAGTTGCTAAATACGCGGAGATAAGAAGACAATTAAAAGCAGCTCACGATTATGAGGGCTTACGGAATTTACCTAAAGATTCTAATCCTGTACGTTTAAAAAATAGAGATGAAATAGATGGTCGTCCGCGTGCATACATGCGTAAATTTAAAATGTCTCGTATTAAATTTAGAGAATTAGCACATCAAGGGAAAATACCAGGTGTTCACAAAGCAAGTTGGTAGTTAAAGAGAGGTGAATATAATGGAAAAGACAGATTTATCAAGTGCTTATCGTCGTTTGCGAAGCAGTAATCGTAAAACTAAGAAACGTGCGCTTAAAATAATTAAAGCACATAAAAAGAATAAATAAGAAAAAGCCTTAGTTAGTCCGATAAATCATCGCAACTAACTAGGGCTTTAAATTTAATTTTTATTCTTATTTTTCTTTGTTGCTCGAGTATAAATTCCTAGAGCTAGAGAACCAAAGAAGATTGGTCCAATAACAGTCCAAAATCCAGTTACCCAATCGCCTTGTATAAATGGATCAACACAAGTAAAGATGATCCCAAATAAGATAATTAAGAAGCAAATGTAGGTAACAATTTTAGTCCAAGTATGATTCTTGTAAGCGATAAATGGTTGCTTAAATCCTTTTTTCTTAAAGACAGGGAAGGCACCAACTAAGAATAAATAAGGGAATGAAGTTGACACGTTAGACATATCAGTCAAAATTGTATAAAAACTCTTAGCTTGACCGCCACCAAATGAAATTAAGAAGATCAAGATACATACAAGTAAAGCTTGCATCCACATAGCGAATTCTGGAATACCATGTTTGTTGAGCTTGGTCATTTTTTCTGGCCATAAGTGTTTGGAACCTAAGATAAATGATTTAATTGGAGAATAAATCAAAATAAAGAAAGAACCAACATAAGCTAAAAACATTCCTAAACCAACAAAACGGATGAAGATATTTCCAATTAGATTACTTACACTTGCAGATAATCCTAAACTATGTCCTAAATAAATTCCAAGATGTTGCATCATAACATAAGTGATGTTTCCTAGGTTAACAGAGTCACCAGAAAGGACATCTTTCCAGTTTACGCTGATACCCCATAAAAGAATCATGAAGGAGTAAGCAACTGCGATTAATAATGAAGAAATCAACAAACCTCTAGGGAAAGTTTTTTCAGGTTCTTCAATATTATCTATCATTCCACCTAAAGATTCCATGCCGGCATAAGCAAAAATAGCATATACGACAAAAGATAAAGTAGCAACCGGGCTAGCAAAAGCAGGGTTAGGTGATTTGATAAATGCAGATGCAGTGATTGGTTGTTCAAAATGTCCGTGAGTTGCAAATAATGAAATGAACGTAGCAATTAAGAATACAAAAATCATTCCAGTTACAAAAGCACCACCAACACTAGAAACTTTTGAAATAACATCTGCACCACGACTTGCAAAGAAAGTAACGAAAATAATCCAAAGAATAGCTAAAATTCCGACTACTTGGGTAGCACTGAAAGGACCAAAAGCCCAAGTTTGGGTCATATCTTTACCAAATAACAAGGCGGAGAAGGGAATGAATACTTTTGATGAAATATTTATTAACCAAACTATCCAACTAGAAAGCCAGATGAAAGTTCCAATAAATGCAAGTTTTTCACCAATAGTATTACTTAGCCAAGCATAAATACCACCTTGCTCATCTTTAAAAGTTGAGCCATATTCTGCAAGTATCATAGATACTGGTAAGAAGAAAAAGATGGCTGCAAAAATATACCAGATGATACTAGCATATCCCATTTGCAAAAAAGCAACTGGCATATTAGCGAAACCAAAGATACTTGAAAAAATCATCATGATTAAGCTAAATAAACCTATTTTTTTGTTTTTATCATTCATAAAAATTCTCCTTTAAAAATGATAAGAAACATTCTAACACATGATGATTAAAACAAGGTTGAGTAATTGGGAAAAAGATGATTAATTTAGTGAGGAATTGATTTAATTTTTTCTGTAAAAACACTAAAATTACAATTACAGATAATTAACTTATGATTACAATTTTAGTATTATTTAATTCTATAAGTAAGTTCACTACTTTTTTCTTCTATTATATAGCGTATTTCTTTAGCAAATCTTTCCCTGCTAATTGGACGATATTTTCTTAGAAAACTAAATAATTTGAATTTTAATAAAAAGTCTAACATTACAGCTAGATAATAGTTGCTTCTTCGAAATTTAGAATAAACTAATCCGGGATAGACAGATATTGCACGATTGCCCAACTTTCTACTAGCATAATTTTCAACAGTTCTTTTAGCATGTAAATAATTATTTAAAAAGAATGGAGCTGAATTAGCAGAGATAAACAAGAACTTGTTATCGAAATTAGCGATGCTATCAATGATTAACTTAGCAGGTTCAATGCTACTATTTTCATAGGTTTGATTTTTTGATTTATTAGGGAGAAGAATTCCTACACAATCAATAACCCAGTCAGATGTTTGAAGTAAAGAATGCCAACTAGTATCATGTGCTAAGTCAAAAGAATGATAATTAACACCAGCAATAGAATTAGGGCGTTTGCCATTACGTGAAATAGAGTGAAGCTCTAAAGTTGTATCTTTTGATAATTCCAGTAATATTCCTTGGCCAACTAACCCAGTTCCACCAACAACTGCAATTTTCATAGAAGATTCCTTCTTTCAAAAAACACCAACCGAGAAAACTCAATTGGTGCCTATTTTTATTTAGATAATTTTCGATCCATAATTAACTCAACGGTCTTATTCATAGTAGAACTATACTCGGATTTTTCCATAAGTTCCATTGTAATAATATCAATAACATACACAATTGCTAACTGAGAATTGATAAAGCGAGTATTATCAACAAAATTACTATTTTTGACAACCGCACTCCAGGTAGAGAGCTCAATAAGTGGACTTTGATAAAATCCAGTAATGCTGATAATTTTTGTTCCTTTTTGTTTGGCTAAAGAACAAGCAACATTTACATCATCAGTATTACCAGATTGACTAATGGCGATGATAACATCATCAGAGTTTACAATAGTACTATCTATAAACATCATATGGCTATCGACTGTACAAAAAGCAGCAATTCCCATACGAATTAGTCGTTGAGTGAATTCTTGTGCAGTATAACCTGAACTTCCTAAACCGTAAACGTAGACACGACGAGCTTTAGTAATAGCATGGACAATATTATGAATAGTGTCAGTATCTAGTTGCTTCCAAGTACCTTGAAGTACTTTTTGATAGAATTCGTAAACTTTATCTCCCATAGAATCGCTTTCAGAAGAAACTGGAACCTCAGGAGAGCTAGCAGCAGATATAGCGAGCTTTAATTTAAAATCATGAAAATCAGAACATTCCATTCTACGCACAAAGCGAGTGATAGTAGCATTACTAACACCCGCTTTTTTAGCTAATTTAGTAATATTCATAGATTGTACTTCTTGAGGATTTTGAAGAACTTTTAAAGCTACTTTACGTTCTTGGCGAGAAAGTGTGGAGAAAATTGCTTCTATATTATTAAGCAAATTCATCAACATCACCCCTGATATAATTTATCTCAAGTATAGCACAATTTTTTACTTAATTGCGTCCATAAATTTATTTGCAATTTCTAGTGGACGAGTAATCGCGCCACCAACTACTAAGGCATGTACACCTAATTCTAAAACACGTTTAGCTTTTTGGGGGAGATCAATTTTACCTTCAGCAATAACTGGATGCTCAGCAACTTTTAGAACTTCTTTTAAATATTCAAAATCATTATCAGCAATATTCATACCTTTAGTAGTAGGGGTATAGCCATGCATAGTCGTACCGATAATATCGAAACCAAGTCTATTAGCTTCTTTGACATCATTGAGATCACCAGTATCAGCCATAAGAAGAGTATTAGGAAATTCTTCGCGGAATTGAGGAATGATTTCTTCCAATTTTTCTCCATTAGGACGTGCTTGTCCTGTTACTTGGCAAGCAACAACTTCAACTCCAGTAGCGGCAACTTGACGCATTTCTTTAAGAGTTGGAGTAATATATACATCAGAATCTGGATAGTCTTTTTTTATAATTCCAATAATTGGAAGTCCAGTCTCGTCTTGAATAGCTTGAATGTCAACGATAGAATTAGCTCTAATTGCAGGTGCGCCAGCCATTTTAGCTGCACGTGCCATACGTGCCATAATGAAAGAGCTATGTAAAGGTTCACCTTCAAGTGCCTGACAAGAAATAATTAATTTTCCATGAACTTGATCAAGAAAGGTATTTTCCATAATCTTCACCCCAATTTCTACTATTCTTTGAAATATTTTTCGTAAATCTTTTGAGCTCCAGCTTCCATTTCAGGAGTTGGTTTGCTCATAGGTTCTTTGCAGTAGCCAGCATGAACCCCAAGTTTTTCAAATACTAACTTAATAGTAGGATATAAATCATTATTTAAAAGATCAGTAATATAGTCATTACTTAATGTTTGAAGTTCACGAGCTTTTTCTATATCTCCAGCCTCGAAAGCTGCAATTTCTTCTTTAACACGAGGAGCGTTTAAGTTAAATGTTGAACCAATTGCACCATCAACGTCCAATGCAAGAGCAGGTAATAACATTTCGTCAAAACCTGAAAGAATTAACTTATCTGGGAAACGATTACGAACACGTTCTAGGAGATAGAAATCGGCATTAGTATATTTAATACCTACAATTTTTGGATTTTCAAACAATTCAGCAAATTGATCTAGAGATAATGCGACACCTGTTAAGGCTGGAATAGAATAAATAATAAGTTTATTATCTACACCTTCAAGAATTGAATTATAATAATTCTTAATTTGTTCAAATGAGAAATTATAATAGAAAGGTGTAACAGCAGAAATCATAGGGTAACCTAAATCAGTCACATATTTAGCTAATTCTTTTGCTTCATTTAAATTCAAAGAGCCTACTTGAGCAATAAGATGTGTTTTGCCAGCAGCTTCTTCATAAGCAACCTTGAAGATACTCTTTTTTTCTTCTGTACTAAGCATGAAAGTTTCACCAGTACTACCACCTACATAAAGTCCATCGATATGATTTACATCAATATTGTAACGAACCATTTCGCGAACGCCGTCTAAGTTAACAGAACCATCTTCGTTAAATGCAGTCATAAGAGCAGAATAAAGTTTTTTCATAATCTATTACCTCACAATTCATTTTTGATAACGCTTTAACTACCTTCGCTTATACTATACAATACGAAAAAAATTATTTCAACAACATATTTAGATAATAATTATCATAATCAAACATAAACGTTGTTATATCAATGCGATAATTATTTTTACAAAATTAATTTGAGAAAAAAAGTATCTTATGCTATATTGAAAGCGGTTATAATAAATTCCTTTAGAAAGAAGGTAATCAAATGAAAAAATATTATTTAGGTTTTGATGTAGGTGGTACTACCATTAAATATGGCTTGATTGATCCTGAATTAAATATTATCGAAAGTAGTAGTTGTCCAACTTTAGAAAATAAAGATGGTCATATTTTAAAAAGCCTAAAGAAAATTACTGAAGAAATGATGAATTCTTACACTTTGCTAGGAATTGGTGTTAGTACAGCTGGCATTGTTGGTAAAAATGGTGAAATTCAATATGCTGGTCCAACAATCCCAGGATATATAGGAACACCTATAAAGAAGGAGTTAGAAGAATTATCTGGATTACCAGTATCAGTAGTTAATGATGTAGATGCTGCTTTATTAGGAGAACGTTTAGCTGGTGGTGCGAAAGGCAGTGACAATGTTTATTGTATAGCGTTAGGTACTGGTATAGGTGGTGCATATTTTTATGAAGGGAAATTATTTTCTGGTGCTCATGCTGGTGCTAATTCTATTGGTTATGCTCTTTATGATAAAAATACTAAAACAGACTATCAGAAAAGAGCAGCTACTTTAAGTTTAGAAGCTTACTTGAAAAGATTTGATACATCTGTAATTGATGCTTTTGAAAAAGCTAAAGCTGGTGATGAAAGATTTAAAAAGATTATTGAAGATTGGGGAGATGAAGTAGCACGAGGTGTAGCAGAAATTATTTTGTTATTTGATCCTGAACTTATCTTATTAGGTGGTGCAGTTGCTAAACAAGGAGAATATCTAGTTGATTTAGTAGAAAGACATCTTGAAGAATATGTTCCTAAAGGATTGATACAGACACAAATTAAGGTTAGTCATTTAGCAAATAAAGCACAACTTTTAGGTGGAATTGCTGAGCTAGTAAATATATAAATAAAAAAATTTGTTGAGTGTTCATTAGTGTTAGATTATACTTATAGGTAATGATAGGTAAATTTAACGAGAAGAGAAAGAGAAGTGACAAATTTGGCAGAAGAAAGAACACTTATCTTAGTTAAACCAGATGGAGTTTCAAGTCATCATGTAGGTGAAATTATCACTAGAATTGAGCGCAAAGGATATGAAATTGAAGCTTTAAAGGTTGTATCAGCTACAGAGGATCAATTAAAACAACATTACAATGATAAGGTTGACAAACCATATTTTCCAGATATGTTATCTTACATGCAATCAGGTCCAATTGTGGGGATAGTTGCGGCAGGTACAAATATTACTAAAGCAATGCATCGAATGGCTGGTAATACAAATCCAGGAGAAGCTGAATTTGGAACTATCCGTGGAGATTATGGGCGAGAATGGCCTTATAAACATATCCAAAACGTGGTGCATACATCAGATAGTGTAGAAAGTGCGCAACGTGAAATTAAAATATGGTTTCCAGAATTTAATTTTTAGAAGTAAATAAAGATGAAAGCTAAGAATTACACTAATTTAACGTGATTCTTAGCTTTCTTTATTTTACAGATATTATATTTTTACTTTTATCAAAATAAAAAAATTTACTTTTTATAAAATGCTGATATAAAAGAATTATCACCTTATTTTGAAAATAAATATCTTTTTTAAGTGTTGAAATATTTATTTTCTTTTTATATAATGACGTCGTTGAATGAAAACGTTTTATAAATAGAGAGTGCTACCTTCGATTACAACACTGCACAGGAATGATATTAAGAAAGGCGGTTGGATATAAATGCATGTATCTATAAACACAGCTATTTTCGAAAATGAAGTAAAAAAAGGTAAGAGCCAATTAGAATGCTTGAAAATTCTACCAGAGAAATTGATAGATAGCATTGAAGTGCGTGGAGAGTTTTTTAATGAAGGCAAAATTGAAGAAGAATTAGAAGAAATCGCTAATTTGTGTAAGGAAAATGGATGGAAGTTATTTTATTCTGTTCCGCAAGAATTGTTTAATCAAGAAGGTTTCAATCAAGATATCGAAAATAAGATTTTAATAGCTGAAAAGTATAATATCTCTAACTTAAAATACAGTTTAGGGCATATAGATATTAGGAATACAAATTTTAACAAATTAAATGATATTTTAAATAATACATCTGTAAATGTAACTATTGAAAATCAACCTAATGCCAATGGAACTTTAGTAGAAATGAAAAAAGCAATAAATTATTTAAGTGATAATCATATCAAATTAGGATATACATTTGATTCTGGAAATTGGTATTGGATAAATGAAAATCCACATGTTGCTTTTGATGAATTGAAAGACAATATTTCTGTATATCATTTAAAAGATATAAAAAATAAAAATACGATGATGTTAAATGATGGAAATACAGATTGGAAGTATATGTTAAATGAATTAGATCAAAATATACCAATATTTTTAGAATATGGAATTGATAAAGATAAAGTAGTTGATGAAATGGAGAAAGTAGAAGAGGTATTGATGAAACGGTAGGTGTTATCAATGACGTATCTCGTTGAATTGTTTATAATATTGCTTTTGACAAAAATAGGTGCCCATTTATCTAATGTATTTAATTTTCCAAGTGTAATTGGAGAATTATTAGTAGGAATTATTGCAGGTCCTGCAGTACTTGGGATTTTAGCTCCGACTAATTTAGTTCATTATTTTTCAGAGCTGGGAGTAATCATTCTAATGTTTATTGCAGGATTAGAAGGAAATTTACAGATGCTGATGAAGTATTGGAAACCATCTGTAACAATTGCGATACTAGGTGTAATTGTTCCAACAGGAAGTGCAGCACTTTTATGTGCATTAGTATTTGGCTTTTCTTGGGAAACAGCATTATTTATAGGGCTGGTTTTAAGTGCAACTTCAGTAAGTATTACAGTTCAAGTACTTAGAGAAATGAACCGGATGAATAGTAGAGAAGGGGCCATGATTTTAGGTGCTGCAGTAGCTGATGATATCATTTGTGTTATTTTACTAGGTTTGAGTATTAGTTTTGTTGGAAGTAGCGGAACATCAGGTATAGCATTATTAAAATTAATTGGTCCTAAGATACTATTTTTTGTAATCGCATTCTTGTTAGGAAAGTGGTTTGTACCTAAATTTTTAGAAATATTTAGTAAGTTAAATGCGAGCGAAAATGATACAACTGCAGCGATAATTTTATGCTTTGGTTTTGCTGCTTTGGCTGTGTCTATGGGAATGAGTGATGTTTTGGGAGCTTATTTTGCAGGGTTAGCGATTTCTGAAACAAAATTTAAAGAGAAATTGTCATTGAAGATTGAACCTATAGGATATGCTGTTTTTATACCAGTATTTTTTGTAAGTATTGGATTGAGTATTAGTTTTAAAGGAATGCAAAATGATATTTTCTTTATTATATTGCTAATTATTATAGCAATTTTGGGAAAACAAATAGGATGTGGTCTTGGAGCAAAAGCTTTTGGATTAACTTGGGATGAATCGAATATTGTAGGAGCAGGAATGGTATCACGTGGAGAAATGGCACTAGTTGTAGCCAATGTAGCTCTGAATGCACATGTTGTTGATCAAAATCATTATACTGCCATGATAATTGTAACCGTAATCACAACTTTGATTGCTCCACTAATTTTAAAATTCTATATACAAAGAACAGAAAGAGAAGAAGTTTACGCAAAAAATCAAATTAATTAATATTATGAGGTGAAACGAAATGGAAAAAGTCGGTTTTGGTACTCTTAATTGGATTGTCCTAGTTTTATATTTGCTAGCAATGTTAGCAGTCGGAGCTTATTTTACTAAAAAAGCAAGTAAGAATACAGATTCATTTTTCACAGCTGAAGGTAAAATTCCAGCTTGGGCTGCAGGATTTAGCATTTATGCTACAACTTTAAGTGCTATCACTTTTATGTCTACACCTGAACAAGCTTTCTTAAATGATTGGGCATATTCAATTGGTAATTTAGCAATTATTGCTATCATTCCAATTTTAGTTAAGTACTATGTTCCATTCTTTAGAAAATTAAAAGTTCCAACAGCTTATGGATACTTAGAAGAAAGATTTGGTCCGGTAATGCGAATTTTAGGTAGTTTACTATTTATGCTTTATCATATTGCTCGAGTAGCTATTGTTATTTACTTACCTATCATCGCAATTACATCTGTTTCGGATATTAATCCAATTATTATTGCATTATTCGTAGGCGGACTATGTATCATTTATACATTCCTAGGTGGTATTGAAGGTGTTATTTGGTCAGATGTTATCCAAGGTATTTTGTTACTAGGTGGTGCATTATTAGTTATCATTCTAGGTGCTCACTATATTGATGGTGGTTGGGCTACTGTAACTTCTGATGCAATTACACATCATAAATTAATTTCTGGATTTGATATGAAAGTAAGTGATTTATCTAAGTTTTTACCTTTGATTTTTGCAGGTCAATTCTTTAATAGTTTATATCAATATACTGGTAGTCAAGATGTTGTGCAACGTTATCAAACCACAGCAACAATGGAAGAAACAAAGAAATCTCTTTGGACAAATGGTATCTTAGCATTTATCACAATTCCTATTTTCTACGGAATGGGTACAGTTCTGTTTAGTTTTTACAACCACGCAGCAGTGCTACCAAAAGGATTTAACACAAGTGCAGTTGTACCATACTTTATTGTAACTAAACTTCCTGCAGGTATTGCTGGACTAGTTATTGCTGCTATCTTTGCTGCTGCTCAATCAACTATTGCTTCTAGTTTAAATGCTATTTCTTCTTGTGGTATTGTTGACTTTAAACAAAGATTCTTTAATGATAAATTTAAGAATATTAGTGATGTTGCTTTAGCTCGTTGGATTATTGTAATTTCTGGTTTATTTAGTTTAGCAGTTGCTATTTACTTATTAGTTGGCAATACTTCAGAAACATGGAACTTATTCTTAGCAGTAACTGGTTTGTTTGGTGTTCCTATTGCAGGTATCTTTGCTGCAGGTATTTTTACAGAAAAAGCTAATACTGTTGGTGCTGTAATTGCTTTGATTGTAGCAGCTGGTTTAACATATTATGTACAATCTTTAAATATTTCTCCATTTATTACAAGTAGCGTATCATTCTTGACATCATTTGTAGTAAGTTACCTTGTGGGTCTAGTTACACCACAATACAGAAAGGATGTAACAGGATTAACAGCTAAAACTATTGATGTGGAATACACTAAAAAATAATTATAATTAGAATATGAAAATTGCTGGTAATTTTTAAACAAAAGTTATCGGCAATTTTTTATTTAAATAGGAAGAAATTATTCTTTATTTTATTATCATAAAAATAATTAAAAGTTACAGCTTATGTGGTGTGCTATAATAATGTAGAAGATATCCTAGTGAAAGCAGGTACTCGGTTTGAGTAATTTATATAGAAGTGTTTTTGATATTATTGGACCAATAATGATAGGTCCTTCAAGTTCTCATACTGCCGGTGCGGTTGCAATTGGAAGGGCAGCTAATGATTTATTTGGCGGAATTCCTGAAAGAGTAATCGTACATTACTATGGTTCATTTGCTAAGACGCATCGTGGTCATGGAACAGATTATGCGATTGCGGCAGGAGTTCTAGGCTTTGATGCATCAGATCCTAGGGTTTCCAATTCTAGACAAATTGCTAGAGAACAAGGAATAGATATTAGGTTTGTAGAAGAGAGCGGTGAAAGTCCTATTCATCATCCTAATACTGCAGTTTTAGATTTGATTGGTGGAGATAAAAGGGTGCAAATTTCAGGTTGTTCCATTGGTGGAGGAACCATAGAGATTCGTAATATTAGACTTCATGGAATAGATATTAAACCAACCGGACCACTATCAATTATACTTTACGTAACCACCAATACAGAAAGGGATAACGGAATATCACTTATTGAGGACTTGAATAGGTTAGCTCCATTTGATAAGAAACAAGTTTTAAAAAATAATGAATATACAATATATGAATTTGATTTGAAACAACAATTACAAGAAGGAATAAGAGGATTTTTTGTTAATAAATATGAAAATATCATCTGTCTGTAAGAGGAATTTAAAATGTATGCAAGTATAGAAGAATTAGTTAGCGATGCTACAATTAAAAACTTACCAATATCTGAATTAGTTATTCAAGCTGAGTGTAACGATATGAACGTTTCCAGAAATAATGTATGGAGAAAAATGAAACATAATTTAGACACTATGAGATTAGCAGTTAGTCGGGGTGCCCATGGAATTGGAGTACACTCTAAAACAGGATTAACAGGTGGTGATGCTGTAAAAATAAAAGATTATCGAAAATCTCACAAAACATTATCTGGAGATATGATAATGTCAGCAGTACAATCAGCCATTGCTACAAATGAAGTTAATGCAGCGATGGGAGTTATATGTGCAACTCCAACAGCAGGATCTTCAGGTACTCTTCCAGGAGTGTTATTTACTCTTGAAAAGAGGTTGGGATTAGATGAAGAACAAATGGTGAGATTTTTATTTACTGCTGGTGGATTTGGAATGGTTATTGCTAACAATGCTTGCATTGCAGGTGCCACAGGTGGTTGCCAAGCTGAAGTAGGTAGTGCTTCTGGAATGGGAGCAGCTGCGGCTGTAGAAGTAGCAGGCGGGACTCCTAAACAGAGTGCTAATGCAATGGCGATTGCAATTAGTAATTTATTAGGTTTGGTATGTGATCCTATTGCAGGTTTAGTAGAAGTGCCTTGTATTAATCGTAATGCTATTGGTTCTAGCAATGCTTTGATATCTGCAGACATGGCACTGGCTGGTTGCGAAAGTATGATTCCAGCAGATGAAGTAATTAGTGCGATGGACAAGGTCGGTAAAAATATGCCAGAGTCACTACGAGAAACTGGAATTGGTGGTTTGGCAGGAACTCCAACTGGACAAGAAATTAGAATGCGTATTTTTGGTAAAAATCTATAGGAAAGGACCAAGTCGTAT
The DNA here is from genome assembly GCF_001435955.1 of Ligilactobacillus salivarius DSM 20555 = ATCC 11741. Taxonomy (GTDB): domain Bacteria; phylum Bacillota; class Bacilli; order Lactobacillales; family Lactobacillaceae; genus Ligilactobacillus; species Ligilactobacillus salivarius. Next base: position 22,054 of record NZ_AYYT01000020.1, read on the forward strand.
GAGAAGTAATAAAGAGGTCAGAGATGATATAATAGAGAAGCTAACAACAGTGGTTGATCCCGAATTGAATATAGATATTGTTAACTTAGGATTAATTTACAACGTTGACTTAGATGAAGATGGCATTTGTTTGGTAGAAATGACATTGACTACAATGGGTTGCCCACTTACTAACATTTTGGCAGATATGGTTACAAGAGCTTTGAGAGATATTCCAGAGATAAAGAACGTAGATGTTGAATTTGTATGGGAGCCAATGTGGACGACAGACCGTTTAAGTCGATACGCTAAGTTAGCTTTAGGGATACACTAGTAGCAATTCAAAGAGGGGTGATTTTTGTGAACAAAAGTCTAAAAAATGTTTTAATTGCTGGAACTGCATCAGGGATTATTTCTGGTTTAGTTAAATTAGGTTGGGAAAATATTATGCCACCTAGAACTCCAGAACGCGATGAAGTTAATCCTCCACAAACTTTCTTACAACAATTGGGAGTACCGGCAGAGATAACACAATCAACTTATAAATATTCTGGTCATAGAATGCCATGGGCTAGTTTTCTAATTCACTTCGGATTTTCAGTAACTTTTGCAACAACATATGCATTAGCATTGGAAAAGAAAATGAATTGGTTAACTAAGAAACAAGGTATTCCATTTGGTGTAGCTATGTGGATTGCTTTCCACTTGGTAATTATGCCAGCTATGAAGACTATTCCAAGTGCTAAACGTCAACCTTTAGAAGAACACTTATCAGAAGTATTGGGTCACATTTTCTGGATGTATACTAATCATGAAGTGGCTAAAGAAATTTTAGATAGATTAGATAAATGATAGAGATAAGGATTAAGATGAGCTAGTCTTAATCCTTATTTTTTATTTAAAAATTATGAAAGAATTACCTGCTCGTATTTCTTGCTTGAAGATGATAAAAATTTGTATAATTAAATCACCATTATTAAGTAAGAGGTGATCGCATGACATTAAGAATTGCATTGGCACAAATTCCTGTCGAACACGGGAAACCTGAAGAAAATTACAAAAAGGTTGATCAATATTTCAGCAAAGCGGCACAAGCTAAAGCGGATGTAGTTGTTTTACCAGAATTATGGAATACAGGCTATGATTTAGCGAGATTAGGAGAGATTGCGGATATTGAGGGTCAGCAAACTAAAAATTTTCTACAAGCTAAAGCTCAAGAATATAAACTTAATATAGTTGGTGGTTCAGTTGCGATTAAAGAAAATGAAAATTTTTACAATACAACTTATATAGTTGATAAACAAGGTAAGCTTATTAGTGAGTATCGTAAAGTTCATTTGTTTAGATTGATGGATGAAGATAATTATTTAGCTGCTGGTGATCAAAAAAATGTTTTTGAATTGGCTGGTGTGAAGAGTGCATCGTTCATCTGTTATGACATCCGATTCCCAGAATGGTTGCGGACAGTTGCCAAGAAAAAATTGAGTGTAATCTATGTCGTGGCTCAATGGCCTCAAACTAGAATTGAACAATGGAAAGCCTTGTTAGTTGCAAGAGCGATTGAAAATCAAGCTTATGTTGTTGCAGTTAATCGAGTGGGCGATAATCCTGACAATAAATTTAATGGTCATTCACTGATAATTAATCCTTTAGGTGAAGTTTTAAGTGATAGTGGCGATCAAGAAACATTGACAGTTTATGATTTAGATACATCTGAAATGGAAAAATTCACGCAACAAATTCATGTATTTGAAGATCGTAGACCAGAATTATACGACTAAGAAAGCGAGGAAAGACGATGGAATTTGAGAAATCCGAAATTCTAAAGAATCTACCAAAGCAATTCTTTGCTAATTTGGTAATCAAAGTTAACAAAAAAATTGCAGAAGGAGTAGATGTTATCAATCTGGGACAAGGTAATCCTGATAAACAAACTCCTGAATATATCGTTAAGAGCACACAAAAATGGGTAGCTAGTCCGCAAAGTCACAAGTACTCATTATTTCGTGGACAACCAGATTTTAAACAAGCTATAGCAGATTTTTATCAAGAAAAGTATCAAACTACATTTGATCCAGAAAAAGAAGTTGCAGTTCTTGGTGGCTCTAAAACGGGCTTAGTCGAACTACCACTGGCTTTGATGAATCCTGGCGATGTATTTTTATTACCAGATCCTGGTTATCCAGATTATTGGTCTGGAGCTACACTTGGACAGGTAACTTTTGAGAAAGTTCCACTTTTGAAGGAGAATAATTTCTTACCAGATTTGAAATCTATTCCTGAAGAACTTGCCAAAAAAGCTAAATTTTTCTATATTAACTATCCTAATAATCCGACAGGTACGACTGCAACCCGAGAATTTTACGAAGAATTAGTTGCTTGGGCAAAGAAATATGAAGTAGGTATCATCAGCGATTTTGCTTATGGTGCAATTGGTTTTGATGGAGAGCAACCACTAAGTTTTATGGAGATTCCGGGAGCTAAGGATGTCGGCATCGAATTTTATACCTTCTCTAAGACTTTTAATATGGCAGGATGGCGAGTTGCTTTTGCGGTAGGAAATGCTGATATCATTGATGCTTTAAATCTTATCCAAGATCATTTATTTGTAAGTATCTTTCCAGCTCTACAATATACAGGAATTGATGCTTTGAAAGCTCCAGAACGCGATGCCGAGATCAATAAGATTGTAGATCGTTACGAAACTAGAAGAAATGCGTTCATCCAAGCTGCTGAAAAAATCGGATGGAAAGCTTTTGTACCTAAGGGAACTTTCTATGCTTGGATGGAAGTACCAAAGGGATATAGTAGTGAAGAATTTGCAGATCTACTTTTGAATAAAGCTGGAGTAGCAGTAGCTCCTGGGAATGGTTTTGGTGAATATGGAGAAGGTTATGTACGAATTGGTTTGTTAATTGAACCAGAACGTTTGGAAGAAGCAGTCGATAGAATCGCAAAGCTTAATTTGTTTAAATAGTTGGGAATAGTGGCAAGACAGCGATGTTTTTGTCGCTATTTTTTTAACGTACATGGATATGAACCAAATAAGCAGAAAAGAGTGTTAATTAAGAAAATACAGAATTAAATTTAATTAAAATAGTATAATAATGGCAAAAATAGAGAATAGATGGTGGAATGATGGATTATTTAGTTATTAAGGCAATTATTTGGATATTCTTTATACTATCAGCAATTTTGGAAGTTAATTATAAGAAAAAATATGGTGAATTAGATAAACGAGCTAGAAAACAAGCAACATTAGGAACATTTCTAATAGTAACTACAATATTTGATGAAGGTTATGAGAATAAAATACTATATATAATAGTATTAATAGTACTGTTGGTATATATAGTATTAGTGATATATAGATTAGTTATGGCTATTAAGGATAGGAAAAAGTAATAAGAAAGGTGATAAAGCAAATGAAAGCAATCTATAGAGGCAAAGAAGTACAAGTGTGGCAAATAAGTAAAACAGCAGAACAACCTGAATAAAAGATGCGTTTAAAGCTAACTATCTAAAGTGGTCAGGAAATAAATTGTTTTTCATTATGAATGGAGTTAAGGCGCCTGTTAAAATTAGTGCTTGGACGAACTTTAAGACTTTATTTAATGAGCCTTCAGGTTGGTGGGCAACTTACGCAAGTGGGTATATAGGTGATTACTTAGATTTCACTAATCGCAAAATTATACCAGAAAGAAAATTTAAAAAGAAGTACAAAATTGTTGATACATATGTTAATAAATAAGCCTATCAGATGTAATTTGATACCTGATAGGCTTATTGTTATCTTCCTGAAATCAAGAAAAATTTAATGATGGAAATAAAGATAAATAGTAATTGTAATCCAAAATCAATTCTATTTAGTGGATGCTTGTCATCAGTAGCTTCAAAATAATGGAAATGTAGCATGGTTGTAACCAAAGAAGAAAAGGCTAGTATACCAAGATGAATTAGATTTCCATCAACTAATGTCCAGATCAATAGGAGTAAAGTAATTAGTGAAACAGAAATTTTGCTGAAATTAATATTATTAGAAAAACTATTCATAATTTTTACCTCAATTCATTATAAAAGTATTTTTATTATTGCATAGAAAGTGATGAATTGAGGAGATTTTTCCAATTTGGTAATAAGTGGTGCCTATCTGGTTGAAAAAAGAGAATAAGAATAAAATTTAGCAAAATTAGAAGAAATAGTCAAAAAGAGCAGATGAAGTGAATAATTATAAGTGCAAATTATAGCTATAATTAATTTTTAAAAATCAAAATAAGAGATATAACCAACTAGGTATAGAATAACGTATTTTACGCTAAATTGATATTTGAATACGGGAATGATAATACAATAAAAGTGTAATATATGTTTCACAAGTATTTTAGAAAGGATGTGTTCTATGTGCTGAAAAAATTATGGAATATCTGGTTAGATGGCGGATTAATTAGAGGAAGGAAGAGATATGTAATCATTCCAATTATTTTTGCAATATTTCTTCCTCTATCGATGTGGTTATCCGACAATGAAGGAATGTCTTATTTAGACTATATTCGAATGCCTAAATGGATAATATTTGCTGTTTTTTGTCTAGTAGGTGGTGGTACACTACTTTACTTATTAGATACCGCGATGAAAGTAAATAAACATATGAAATGAAGAAGACAGATAGAATTCTTGTGTATTGCATAGATATAGGTTAGATACTTATGGGGTTAATCAATATGATGTTAGGAAGTAGCGTAATATATTCGATTCTTCTAATGTCTATAGTGATAGTACTTATAGTTACAAGTAAGCTACGTAAATGATGGATGTTATATATAAACAATAAATTTTATTTTGAATGGTGTCATATAAGCTAATAATATATAGCTAAATTTGACACCGTTTTTTTAAATAGAATAACGGACGTAGGGGGAATATATGTTATTTTGGATTGTAGTTATAATCGTATATATCATCTTTATCAGTATTTACACTAGCTTAAAAGAAGATGGGTATTATCAATTATTTGATAAATGAATTTTAAAATACAATAAAAAAATAAGTTATGTAAGGGCATGGGTGTTAAACTTTATGTGATGGTTATGATTTTAAAAATTTCTTATCCAAATAAGCATTAAAATGAACCGAATATGATAAAAGATGAATAAAGTAGATTAAAAAATGTTAGACTATACTTGTAATAAATAGTAAAGGAGAGATTTTTTATGAAGTTTGAAGTGTTAACAGAAAAGAAATTGCAAGTTGTTGTAGGTGGGACTACAAAGAATTTTGGGAAATCATACTATGGAAAATGTTCATTTAAATTTTTAGGAACTTGCAAGTAAAATGACAAATATAGTGGATATATATAATAGATATAATATTATAATATATGCAGTTGGTTTATTTATTAGTGTAGCATGTGACTATCTATTTTTCTATTTAATTACGCCTATTAATAGAAGTAAGAAGCAAAATATCCTATTTATAATTGTTACATTTCCGATAGTTTTTTTGTACAGTGGGGCTGGGGATTTAGGTGGATTTTGTGCAGAGCTTTTTGAAGTATTAGTTTTTTATATAGTATATAAAAGAGGAAAAAGAGATTATCAAGTATTGGGAAGAATATTAATTCTTCTTCTATATTCATACCTTTCATTTGAGATAGAATTTTTACTTTCACAAATAATTTCACAATACATCAGCACACTCCCAATAGACACTATTGTTATAAATATTTTAGAATACTATATTTTAATGAAAACAGATATTATAAAGAATTTAGATGATGAAGATGGAAAGACATTCTTTTATCTAATTGTGTATTTATTAGTCAGTTTTGCAGGAATATATTATTTGACTAGTTATTTATTTGATGTCGACAGGGTATTAAACTTAATATTAGTAGCAGTTATTAGCATACAATTGATTTTTTCGCTATATATCTATAATAGTAGTAAAAAAATTAGACAAGATAAATTAAGTTTACAACAAATTAAAGATTTAAAAACCTATACTCAACAGTTAGAAAGTAGCCAGCGAGGTTTACGTAAATTTAAGCACGATTATCAAAATATGCTATTAAGCTTGAAACTCAGTGCAAAGAAAAGTCATGATAAAGAGCTAATAGATAAATTAGCTGAATATTCGAGTAAGATTTTAGAAGATAAAGTATTATGGCAGTTTAATGATGTTGACAATGTTAAAGATGAATTATTAAAGAGTTTATTTATCAGTAAGTTGAATAGAATCTTTCAAGATAATATTCAATATTCTTTTGAATGTCGGGATGTGATAGATAGTTTATCGAATAAGTATAATGCATTTGATATCATTAGAATATTAGGGATTACGTATGATAATGCAATTGAAGAAAGTCTTGAACTTGGCAATGAAGCTAGGATAGACACAATGGTTTATCGAGAGAATGGTGAGCTTGAAATAGAAATTAAGAATCGTTGTCGAAATACAGACTTAACAATTCAAGATATGAGAAAATCAGGTTTTACAACTAAGAAGAATCATGATGGATTAGGATTAGCTAATATAGAAGAATTAAGTCAACCTTATAATGATATTTTTATCAATTATCAAATTAAAGATGGTTGGTTTACTTTCCTTATGGTTATGAGCATTTAAGGGGTAGTTTAATTTGAAAGAATATGGAATTATTATTTGTGACGATGAGAAGGATCAAGTTAGAAGGATACATGATTTAGTTAAATATGCTATTTGGTCTTTAGAAGATTCTGCTGACAGTAAAGATAAAGAGTTTAAAATAACTTTAGAAGCTAATAGTTATATTGAAGTAGCTGACTATTTAGAAGATAACAAAGTAGATAGTGGAGTTTATTTTTTAGATATCGAGCTTAGTAGGGATAGAGCAGATAAAGATGGCATAGATTTAGCTGAATTTATTAGACAAAAAGATCCCAATGCACAGATAATTTTTATTACAGCTTATGAAAATCTAGCAGCGATGACTTATCGACGTCGTACTGGAGCATTGGATTTTATTACTAAAAACGATAGTGATGAAGTGCTTCAAAAGCGACTAAATGAGACTTTATCATTAGCTGCAAGGAGAATTAGGGAATCTCATGCCATAAAGAAAATGACATTTAGTTATAAAATGGGCAGAAGAATTATTAACGAAAATATCAATGATATTCTATATATTATTACTACTCCTAAGTCACATAGATTGAGAATAGTCACAGTTAGTGGTATGGGTGAGTTTACAGGCGATATTAAGAAGTTAGAGGCAGAAAATGATTTTCTAGAAAAAATATCACAATCTTGTTTAGCTAATCCAAGTAATATTGTTGAAATTAACCTGTCAACAAGGGTTATTTCTTTTAAAGATGGATATAAAGAGACTTTTCCTAGAAGAAGTAAGGCTAAAATGAAAAGTTTGATTGAAAGGTATAATTTGAAAACGGTTTAATCTTTTGTATTTATTGATATAGGTGGTGAAAATGACATGGTAGAAATAGGTATTATTATATTACTAGTTGTAGGGTTTGTGGTAATTTCAAGGTTGAAAGTGAATTTTACGAGAAATAGTAAGTATGCAGGTTTTCTATTGTTAATATTACTGAATTTAAACGGGCTTATGCGAACTCCTATGTTAACAATGAGAGGTTTAATCTTATTGGGAACATTAATGATTTTTATAATTATGTTGATTAAAGAAATTAGAAAATATAGTTAATAAATAGGGTTGGAACTTAGGATATTCCAGCCCTCTTTATATGACATTCCATAATTATCTTTGCAAATGATTATTGACGATGTAAATTATATAACCATACATATTAGTATATGTAGATAATATGGATTAGCGAAAAATGTATAAAATTAAGATTACCAAATAAATCTAAAAAAAGACCAAATTCGATAATTTAGGCACGATGATTTAATAATATGATAAATTAAAACTAGGAGATGAAATTGTATAACAAAAAAATCTAGCTGAAATTATTAGTGGAAAGGGGAAGCAATATATGAAAATAAATAAAAAGTTTTATAAAAATTATACTTTTTATATTGGCTTAGTAATGTTATCAATAGCGGTAGGAAGTATTTTTCTTGATAAAGGATATTTTTTATTTACAATTATTGATATATTATTTGCTTGCTTAGGTATAAAATATGTTTATCAATCATTGGTGGTAACAAAACGTTGTAAAAGAAGTCGTTAAAATCAATAGAGTAAGAAAGCTAGGAAAAATTAAATTAAAAAAGTATATTTTTATTTAATGATTTTTCTTAACTTTTTATTTTGAAGTTAAGGAGTACATATGAAAAAGTCAATACTAGTTTTTATTGTATTATTACTATTGGTAATTGATATTTTTAAATGTGGACGAGTTGACGGTATTATCCCACTATTTCTTATCTTAGTTGCTGCAAAAGTAAAACGGTCTAAAAAATAATAATTAATAAAATTTTTTTGAATATTCCTTACTATTAAACTACTGGTAGATTTTTATTTCGTAAAGATTAGGGTAGGATTATTGTAGATTAACAAGTAAAGATGAGTGACATGGAAGAAAAATTTTTGAATTATGATATACCCAATTTTGTAAAAGAATCACCTAATTACCTAAAACTATTTGAAAAAGAACGTATCATCCTAAAGAATAATTATGATAAATGGGGGATCTACTTTAGTGAGGAATTAGGGCATCCATTGGAATATAAGGAAAATTCAGGAAAAGTAGATTATATATATGATTCTTTCTTGGAAGTCTACTCTCAAGCTGATAATGACGGAGAAGTTTGGTTTTCAGATGAAATAGCACATGAAGTATTTGGTGAACCTGAAGATGAAGATCTTAATGAAAAAGGAGAATTTGGGAGTTTGAGCGATGATTTCTTTTGGGCAAAGCATCAACTAATTTTCAGACACCATGGTGATTATAATGTTAAGAATCTAGAAAATGAGTATCAAGAATGGAAAAATTTGGATAAAAAGGTTAAAGAAGACAGTTTTACGCATGAAAATTTTCTATTAATTTATGAATGGCTTAGGACACATCCTAATTTCTGGAAAGAAAACGTTCATAGGGATAGGGTCTTCTGGGAGACATCACACATGAATTTAAACTTTATGGATATTTATCCAACTTCTAGTGAAACAAGTGGAAAAATAGAATGGTGGGCTGAAGGTGGATATCATGTTTTAGATGATACTGATGTCCTGTATGCAACAACTTACTATCATGATATTGCTTTAGACTACATATGAGCAAGCAGTACTGAACTTTGCGAAAAACGTTTGGTTACAAACACATGGAATGTTGAAGGATAAAGAAGCAAGACGTGACGCTATCTTTGAAAGATGGGCTAAGGATTCTGGATGCGAATCTGACTGAATATTTAAAATAGAAATTTAATAGCTTACGCCAAGTAAAAATCGCCAAGGATTAGTGCAAATCTTTGGCGATTTTTTAAATTTTTCCGGTTTCTACTTGAAAGTTAATCATGGTGCAAAAGGCATTCCTAATGCTAAAAAAATGCCAACGAAAATTAAAAATAGTATAGGACTTAATCCTAATACAAAAGAAAATATATACCAAAGAGAACGAGAGTGTTTATTATAAATTACAGAAAAAACACATACAAAAATAGCCAAAACTAATATAAGAATAGTTCCTATATTGGAATCCGTTAAAAATAGACGAGTATTCGGAATCCAAGTTAGTAGTGCAACAACAATAGATAAAATAAATATTAAATATTTTTTCATTTTAATTATCTCCTTATGATAAGAAAGGGCAAAAACTACTTTTCTTTTGGAGTTTCATAAACAAAATTATTAAAGTCAATATTGAGCAAATTTTGACGATAATATACTAATGACTTAATAGATAGATGAAGATGATCTAGAAGTTCAATTTCGGATTTATCTTTATTAGTAAGGAGATAATTGTAAATGTAACTCTGTCTTAATTTTGAAGGAGCTAGTGTCATATTCAAAATTTCTTCATCAGGTCTAACTCTCATTAATAATGAATTTAACGAATTCAATGGTTTTTCAGGATCGTTTTTTAGTGAGAATACGAAATAATTATCAGGTTTTACTTCAATATTATCTAGCAAAATTCCAATATTTTCTGTATTAAAGTTTCGAAGCTGTCCAAAAGTAATATTAAGTAATCCCTTTGGTTCGATATTTTGAGAGATTAGAAAAAGCTCTAATTTTGCATCATCAGAAAGTTCCGCAATTTTGAAAATTTCAGGTAGATATTGCTGCCAACCAAGTGTAATATTAGTGTATTTATTAACTTTGTAAGTTTTTAAATCGATTAAAGGATATTCATCAATCAAATGATTACTATAGAGAAAAGTAAAATACTTTTTCAAGTGAAAATAGTATTTATTAGCAGTATTAGCAACAATATGATGTTGTTCTTGAATATTTACAAGATAGTTAGTGATATCTTGAGGTCGGACAAGACGAATATCATTACCATGTTCTGATTGACTATAAAAATAGTTATAGAAACTATTGACGGTATAATCGTACAACATTACGGTACTTTCGCGGTAATGTTTAACATCTTTAGCCCAAGATAGAAATTTTTCACGATAAGGGTACTCCATATATAACACCTCACTAAAAATTACGTTGCAACTATAACTATTGAAATTATATCACATACAAAGATACCCTCAAAAGTGTTATAGAGAATCTTTTGAGGGTATTTTGCATAATTAACTTAAATATTGAGTAAAGAGATGTATATAGTTCGGTAAATGCTAGATAAGTTTATTTTTTTAAATTTTACATTTAATTAAGTGTTAGTTATGGTTAATTTACATATAAATAAGGTTTAATATTTATAAATAAGTGTTTGTAATTAAATAATTAAAATGTATTGACAAAAACCTTTTCAAGGCGTAATGTAAAACCATATTGATGACCATAATATAGGGGTTGATGGCGATGAATTTTGATGATAATGAAGAATTAGTAAATAAGCAGGTTGACATGAATGCTTATTCGCATAACTTATTAAAAGAAAAATATCCTACGAAACAAGATGTGATTACTGAAATTATGAACTTAGAAGCAATTTTGCATCTTCCAAAGGGAACTGAACACTTTGTAAGTGATTTGCATGGGGAGTATACAGCATTTGATCACGTTTTAAGAAATGGTTCTGGGAGTATTAAACAGAAAATTCAAGATTACTTTTCAGATAGAATGACAGAACAAACGATGCAAGATTTTGCTTTGCTAATCTACTATCCTGAAGATGAATTGGCTCTAGTAAAGAAAAAATTACGTACAGAAAATGAGCTACAACAATGGTACTTAGATAACATTTCCCACTTATTAGAATTTTTAGAATTATCAGGAAGCAAGTATACACGCTCAAAGGTTCGTAAAGCACTAAATCCTAATTTTGTATACATAACAGAAGAATTATTATATAACGATCCTCAAGAATTTAATAAGAGAAGTTATATTAATCAACTTTTGAAGAATATTTTGAAATTAGATCAAGCAGATAAATTTATTATTGCTACCTGTTACACAATTCAAAGATTAGTAGTAGATCACTTACATGTTCTAGGCGATGTTTACGATAGGGGGGAAGAACCAGACAAAATTATGGATAGATTGATGAATTATCATTCTGTCGATATGCAATGGGGAAATCATGATTTACTATGGCTAGGTGCAATGGCAGGCTCAAAACTATGTATGTTGAATTTATTGAGAATTTGTGCAAGATATAATAATTTAAATATTATAGAAGATGCATATGGCATTAATCTACGTCACCTATCAAGATTTGCTGAGGAGCAATATGAGGATAATCCTCAATTTAGACCTAAGTTGACTAATGGTGATGGGTATAGATTCAACGGCGAAAAGCTACAAATTACGCAAATTCATCAAGCTGTTGCGATGATGCAATTTAAGCTTGAAGGGCAAGTTATAGCTAGAAGACCAGAATTGGAAATGGATGATCGAGATTTACTTAATAAGATAGATTACAAGAAAAATGTAATTAGCTTAAATGGTAAAGAATATCCGTTACAAAATACTTGTTTCAACACAGTAGACCCTAAAAATCCTAGTGAATTAACAGATGAAGAAAATGCGATTGTAGATGAATTATTAATTTCCATTCAACATTCTACAAAATTAAAACGTCATCTAGATTTCATGATGAATAAAGGTAGTATGTACCGTACGTATAATGGCAATCTCCTATTCCATGGATGTATTCCTGCAGATGAAGAAGGAAATTTCTGTAGCTTAAAGATTGGTAGTAAAGAATATTCTGGCAAAAAATTGTTTGATTTTTCTGAAAAAATGATTCGAAAAGCTTACTCTAAGCCAAATGTAAAAGATGATTTTGCCACTGATTTTATGTGGTATTTATGGCAAGGAGCTCTTTCCCCACTGTTCGGTAAGAAATCTATGACTACTTTTGAACGTTATTTTATTGCAGATAAAGCTTGTCATGAAGAAGTAAAGAATCCATATTATAAATTAAGGGAAAATAAGGATTTCTGCATCAAAATTTTACAAGAATTTGGATTTGCTGGCGATGATACTAATCATATTATCAATGGTCATACTCCAGTTAAAAGGGGACATAATGCAATCTGCGCAGAGGGTTATATGTTGGTAATTGATGGAGGATACTCCAAAGCCTATCAGCCAACAACAGGGATCGCTGGATATACATTATTGTATAATTCATATGGCTTGCAACTAGTTTCGCATCAACCATTTACTTCAAAACAAGATGCTATTAGAAGCGGGAAAGATATCGTTTCAACGGTTCGGGTGGTAAAGCATGAATTACAACGAAAATCAGTTGCGGATACTGATATTGGTGAAAATATTAAAGAAAAAATTAGAGTTTTGTATAATTTATTGAGAAATTATGATTAGAATAAAACATCATCTCAGAGCTAATTTGAGATGATGTTTTTTTGAACTTAATCAGCAAAAGATTAATCTTTCTTTCGTTTCTTTAAACCAAGTCCAGTTGCTAAAGAAAGCTTGAACTACCTGTGATTAAAATCACAG
>NZ_AYYT01000021.1 GCF_001435955.1 Ligilactobacillus salivarius DSM 20555 = ATCC 11741
CAACGATATATACTATACCTTGATTTTAATATCTCGTCAATAGTTTTTTTTATTTTTTTCAATATCTTCTAATGCCTCGTTTATCCACTTAGACATTCTCTTAGAAATAGGCTTGAACCCTTCTTGAACATGCTTATTAGTCCAATATTTTCGATGATTAAATCCTGGGCGTCTTTTTTCTCTAGAAAAATCAAAAGCTTTTTCCAAGCATCTTATTGATAAACTTATCTTCCCAGTATACTCATCGATATCTATTATCATGACTCTTACCATTTGCCCAACTTTCAAAAAATTTCGAATGTTATCTACATATCCATGGTGACATTCAGAAATGTGTATCAATCCTTGAGTGCGATTATCTAAACTGACAAAAGCTCCATATGGTTGAATACCAGTTATTCTGCCTTCAATTATCATTCCTATACGATAACGCATATATTAACCTCCCATTTATTTCTATATTCTATAATAACTGACTATCAGTTCTTTTACCATTTTATTTTATTTTTTATTTATGCTATTGTATCCTTAGTAATTTTTTAGGAGGGTAATTTATGCCTGAAGATAACTTATATGATATTTCTATTATTGGTGGTGGCCCTATTGGTATGTTTGCCGCTACTTATGCAGGAATGCGTTCAGCCAAAGTCCAATTACTTGAAAGTTTAGGACAACTTGGAGGACAACCTCAAGCTTTGTTCCCAGAAAAGACAATCTACGATATTCCTGGATTTAGTTCCATTTCCGGTAAAGACTTAATTAGAAATTTAAATACACAATTACAGCAATTTAATGTTGACGTATATGTTAATAGTCCTGTTTTAAATATTCAAAAAACTGAGAAAAACCAATTTAAAATAATTACTAATAATAGAATCAGTTATAGTAAATCTATTATTATTTCTACCGGAATTGGTTCATTCGAACCACGTCGCCTTAGAATAGCGAATGCCGAAGCACTAGAAAATGATAAATTATTTTATACTGTCAACGATCCATCAATATTTGAGAACAAATCTATTGCTATTGCAGGTGGTGGTGATTCAGCTATAGATTGGGCATTAGAATTAAATACTATTGCAAAAGATACTATTGTCATTCATCGTAGAAATCAATTTAGAGCTATGGAATCAAATGTAGATAAGTTAAAAGAGTCTGGTTCAAAAATAATGACCCCTTACACTATAGATAATCTTAGTACAGACAATTCTCATAATAACCTTACTATACAACTTAAAAAAGTACGTACTAAAGATACTGTTGAATTATCAGTAGATGCTTTATTAGTAAATTATGGTTTTATGTCTAACAATAGCATTTTAAAGTCATGGGATTTAGATCTAATAACCACCAAAAATAATTTAATCCCTGTTAATTCCAAATTAGAAACAAATCTTCAAAATGTTTATGCTATTGGAGATATTGCTAATTATCCTGGTAGAATAGATTTGATAGCCGTTGGTATGGGAGAAGCACCTATGGCTGTTAATAACGCATTAGAGTCACTTTATCCCGAAAAAATTCAGCCAAAACATAGTACTCAACTTGTTAAAAATATTAAAAATAATGAAAATAACTAATTATTTTCTTTTTTATATGGTATTATTAATTTCCAAATAACTTATTAAGGAGTAAGTAACTTGAACTTTTTAATTGATTTTATTCTACACATCGATGCGCATTTAGTTAATATTGTTAATAGCTTTGGTAATTTAACTTATCTAATTGTTTTTGGAGTTATTTTTATCGAAACAGGTGCCGTTATAATGCCATTTTTACCTGGTGACTCTCTATTATTTGCTGCTAGCGCTCTATCAGCTAGTAGTGAGTATCATCTAAATATTTGGCTTTTTATTATACTATTTTGGCTTGCTTCTGTTACTGGTGACTCACTAAACTATTTCATTGGTCATAAAGTTGGACGCTCTGTTTCACAACATCACTTTTTTGGTAAATTTATTAAAGAAGAAAACATGAAGAAAACTGAAGCATTTTTTGAAAAACATGGTGGCATTGCTATCTCATTAGCAAGATTTATGCCTATTATCAGAACCTTATCTCCTTTTGTTTCTGGTGGTACAGGAGTCAAATATTCTACTTTCATTAAATATAATTTACTAGGAGCAACAGCTTGGGTTCTCATTTGTTGTGGTGCTGGGTACTTTTTTGGTAATATTCCGGTTGTTAAAGAACACTTTTCCTTAGTTATTATTGGAATAATTGTAGTTTCTTTAATTCCTGCTATTGTAGGAGCTCTCAAAAGTAAACTTTCAAAAAATTAATAATAATTTTATTTATATACTAAAAAAACGGATAGTAGATTCAAAAATGGATCCACTATCCGTTTTTTTACTGTACAAAACTTTTACGTTCCTATTCTCGCCTTAATCTATTTTTTAAAAACCAATTGAATGTATACATAACCAATTCAAAAATTACTACTATTTCAATAAAACATGTTTCAAAAAATAATTCTGGTAAAGCTTTTATAATTGGTGTATTTGCCGGATTAAATATCCAGTCTCTATTGTTAAATAGCAATTGATGAAATACTATAAATGCATTTGAAAAGTCCAAGCAAACTATACATACCAACATTAAAATAATTATATTTGATACTTTAAATAAATTTAATAAATTCCACCATTCTGTTTTTGTAAAAATTCTTCGCCACATAATTCCAATCATTATTGAAGTAATTAATAAAACAATGTAGTTAAATTCAAATAATTTTTTTACATCTTCAAAGTGGTGTATCGCGCTAACAGATAGTGGTAATTTAGTATGTAACGTTTCTATCCAAGGAAAATTCAAATAATGTAAAATTGTTTTATATTCATGCCACAACTCATTACTAGTTAAAAAAACTTTTTTATCCAAGTGCTCTAACTTTATAAAAATATAGTATAACCAATCTGAATTAATAGTGATACTTATTGCCAAAGATAATACAAAAAAGAATAATATTACGCCAAATAGTAGTAATATTACTCTTTCTATCCATATAGATCTAATCATTATTGCCACTCATCTAAGCTATTAATTTCATACGTTGGCTTAATTTTTTCTTTTGCTACATCTTCTCTAGTAGAGACTCCCGTATATACCAATAATGTATCTATATCCGAAGCTATTCCTGCTTTAATATCAGTATTATAATTATCCCCAACCATAATTACATCATCAGCTTTCATATTCATTTTTTTCAATGCTTTTTCCATAATTATTTTTTCAGGTTTTCCAACATAAGTCGCCACTTGCTGTGTTGCTCTTTCAACTAAAGCAATGACGGAACCTGCTCCTGGCACTAAGCCTCTTTCATTTGGCAAATTAGTATCAGGATTAGTACCTATAAATTTTGCTCCTCTCTTAATAGCCAATGTAGCTAATTCGAATTTATGATATGTTACATCATAGTCTAAACCTACTACAACATAATCAGGGGTAACCTCTTCAAAGCGGAATCCTTTATCCATCAATGCTTGCTTTAAACCAAGTTCTCCAATTGCATATACTTTTCTTTTATTTTCATCTAAATCAGCTACATAATCAGCTGTTGCCAATGCTGTAGTATATACATTTTCTACACCAACATGAATATCAAAATTCATTCCTAAATTTTCTACTACAGCTTCCGGAGTTTGAGTACTATTATTGGTTAAAAATAGAAATGGAATATCTTTCTCTTGTAATCTTTCTATAAATCTCTTGGCTGCAGGAATTTTTATCTTTCCTTTGTACATTGTTCCATCTAAATCTATCAGGTATCCTTTATACTTTTCTAAATCCATAAAATTCTCCCTATTTTTGCCTAATTGTAAAATGTCTATGCTTTGTATTTTTCTTTGATACAGACTTCAAATGAGCATTTTTCTTATTTTTCTGTGATCGTATATTATATCTCTTTTCATTTGTAAATACATTGTTTTTAGAGTTATGTTTCTTAGAACTAGATTGTGATTTTCTCTTTGAACTCTTCTTCCTAATATTAGCAGGTATTGGCTCTGGTGTCTGCACTTCAAGATTATGAAGAATAAAGTAGGAACAACCAAAATTACAATATTCATATAAGTAATCATCTAGCCTCTCTATACTTTGATAAGGTGATCCTTTCTTGCTACCAATCTCATAAAAACCACGTAATCTTAATTGATCATATCCCCAATCACCTACAATATAATCATATTTAGTCAAAATTTGGCTAAATCTCTCACCTAATCGTTCTGCGTTAAAACCTTCATGATAATTCTCAACTAAATCATAAGGTCTCCCATCAATTTTTATTCGGGTCTCGTTAATTACTAATACTTCACTTGCTGCTGCTTCGATAGTTTCAGCCTTTTTTGCAAGTTGTACTTCCCGCCTCTCTTTTCTTTCGCTATTCAAAAATCAATTCCTCCTAGCTTAAAATCATCAGTTAATTATATACCTTATATTCCCACTCTTACAAGTTTCTTTCTCATCTACCATCTTTTTTTATGATCTATTAACTTAGCCTCTATAATCTTAAATAAATTCTTTTCTGATATAGGTGTTCCAAATGGTAGTTTATTAATTAAATAATCTATATCTGCTGAGTCAACTCCAACATTAATATTCCACGGTAAATTTACACTGGAATGGTGAATATGTCCATGAACATTAACTCTATTTTTAGATGGTCCTACCAATAATGGATAATGAGTTAAAAATAATTGATAATGATTTAATTTTAAAATTAAGCCAACATCTATAAAAGTAAATTTCATTCTTCCATCAGGTAAAATAACATTATTTTTATCTATAAATTTAAATAATACTCTTGAATCATGGTTTCCCTTCAAAAATACAATTTGCCCCTTTAATTTCTTCAATATTTCCAATACTCTTTTTAAATCTTCTTTTTTACTATTTATAAGTGCTATATCTCCTAAATGATAAACCGTATCATTATCATTAACAACACTATTCCAATTTTCAACTATTGTATTATTCATATCATTTACTGAAAAAAACATTCTATTAGCAAATCGTGTATCATGTATCAACTCTTTATGGAAAAAATGTGTATCTGCAGTAAAATATTTCATTTTATACTCTCCTAGTTAATTATTAACATATTATTATAATAATAAAATAAAAAAACAGAATTAAAAACACTTAGCGTATTTCTAATTCTGTTGAATCCTAATTTCTTTTTTTAATACTACTAATCATATATAACATTACAAACCAAGCAATCGCAGCTATCAAAGCAAATAATGTTGTTTTTTCCAAGCACATTATTACTCCTACGAATATTAAGAAAGCCAACACCAAATAATCAGTCCAAGGATGAAAATGTAATTTAAATTCTCCCTCAGGAATGTTTTGTTTCTTTTGTTGCTTTTTAAATTCTAAATGACATACAACAATTGCGCCCCAAATAAATAAGAAACAAGTTGTCGCAACACTAGACACAAATGTAAATAAAGATGTATTAGATACTACAAAGTTAGCTAATACTGCTATTGCTATTATAATAGCAGAAAAAATTAAACCATTCGCTGGAACTTGTTGTCTGGACAATGTGCTCATTTTTTTTGCGAATTTTCCCTTTTTACCCCAGTTAAGCGAGAATAACATTCTTCCGGTACTGAATAATGCACTATTAGTAGCCGATAATGCAGCTGTCAATACAACAAAGTTTATAATTCCAGCAGCAAAAGTTATACCTATATTCTGAAATACTTGTACAAAGGGGCTTTCATTTATTGAGATGGAATTCCATGGATATATGGACATTATTGCTAGTAAAGACCCTACGTAAAAAATAATTATTCTTAACGGAATTTCATTAATAGCCTTTGGAATAACTTTTTTGGGATTTTCTGCTTCTGAAGCAGTAATTCCAACCATTTCAATTCCAATAAAGCCAAAAGTCACCATTTGGAAAGATAGCAAAAATCCTTTTAAGCCTTTTGGAAATAATCCTCCATAACTATACAAATTCCCTAAAGTAGCATGTCCTACCGGTGTCTTATAACTAACTATAACCATCGCAATTCCTGAAACAATTAGTGCAATGATAGCAATAATTTTGATTAAAGAAAACCAAAATTCTGTTTCTCCAAATAGCCCCACTGTAACTAAATTCAAAGATAACAATACAACTACTGCAACTAATCCTGGAACCCACTGTGGTATATTAGGAAACCAATATTCTATATATAGACCTGTTGCCGTAACATCTGCCATAGCAATCGTTATCCAACAAATCCAATATGTCCACCCAGCTATAAAACCTATTTTTTCTCCTAAATATTTAGTAATAAAATCTATAAAAGAATGTGTATTTAAATCTGATAAAAGAAGTTCCCCCATTGCTCTCATCAGAAAGAAACATATTAACCCTGTTATACAATATGCTAAAACAATAGATGGGCCTGCTAAGTGGATAGACTTTCCTGATCCTAAAAATAGTCCAGTTCCTATCGTCCCTCCTAATGCTATTAATTGGATATGTCTACTTTTTAAATTTCTTGCATATCCTTTATTTTCTTTGTTCATATCAATATATCTCCAATTCATTAATATTCAATACTATCCAGTTTAAAACATTTTTTTATTTTAGTAAAATTCAACTATTTCATTTATAGTTGAATTTAATTCACTTTTAGACAAAAAAAGAACTATAAATCCAAATTATCGAAATTATAGTTCTTTTTTTCTAATTAAAATAAATATTTTTCTTTGCCCAACTTACTATTTCATTTATAAATTTTTTAAATTCCTCTTGTTTTTTAAAGCTAGGGAAATCGCCCAATAATACTTCTTCTGCCTGTTTAGCCTTATTTCCCTTCTTTTGTACAATTAAAATTGATTTCATCGATTGTTTATCATTAAATAATTCTGTTGGTAAGTTTAATAATCCTTGCAAATAACCAACTTTTTGAATATATTTAAGCAATTTAACCGAATCTTTTACTTCAAAAATCCCTCTAGGTACAATAAATATTCCTATTCCATCTTCTTTTAATTGCCTTATAGATTTTTCAATTAATACATAATGAGCATATGAATGTCCATCATTATTTTTGGTGATATAGTCACTCACTTTGTCATCTATTGGATAATATCCAACCGGCAAATCTCCAACTACTAAATCCGTCTTAGGGATTAACAACTCTTCTATAGCATCCTGATGATATAGTTCAATATTTTGCTTTTGGAATTGCGTGCTTATACTTGCTAAAGCTAATAGCGTATCATCATTATCTATTCCATAAGCTTGAATATTTTTGTTTTGCTTATCTAAATTATTATAAATATCAGTAAGTAAGTTTCCTGTACCTACACAAATATCTGTAATTGTTAATACTTTTTTAGAATCAGCAAATAACTCTATTAGATAAGATACTATCATCCCTATTGAATCTGGTGTCATTTGATGATTAGCCTGAATCTTATCTTCGCTATAAGATTTTAAAATTAATAATTGTATAACCTGTCTTTTTTCATCAGTTTCTAAGTTCTTTATATTACTATCAGCGTACAATTCTTTTAACTTTGCTACTGTCTTTTTATCAGGCTTATCATCCTCTACATGAACCTGATTATTATCTAAGATATTCTCTAAAGTTTCAATTAATGCATCAAGATAAGTTGTTTGTAAATTTTTTTGTAGTTCCTTTACTGCTCCTTCAAGTAAACTATATTCTTTCTGTATCTTTTCCATTTTACCTATCAAGAACTAGCCCTCCTGTTACTATTAATCTTTAATAGTGTAGCTAGTTTATGCAAAATTTTCAAGTTTATTGGTTATCACTTAAATTGATACTCTCTACCATTTTTTAATATAATAATATATTTTCTTCTTTCTTTATCCCACTTAACTTTGCCATAATTAAAATTCTCGCTATCACAATTCTTTCTTTTGACTACTTCATACATCACTCTAGCTCTATAATAATTTACCTCTCTGCTATAGGCTAAAATTTGCCATTTAAAAAGTAATATCTGTCCTAAAAATATCATAAGAAAGAACATCAAAAAGTATATGCTAGTATAAATTAAATAACCTTCTTCTCTGAAACTACTTTTCATTTTTTTCGATCCATTATATATTCTTCGCTATATTCTCTACCGTGTATCCGAATTGAAATAAAAATCGACTTCCTATTTTCATCATATCTCCACTCTACCTTTTGAACATTGTATAACAAGGGCATATACCCATCAATTTTTCTTCGCATCCTGATTTGTTGCTTATATAAGTCCAATTCATAAAAATCATCCATCGCATCGCTATATAAAATCAATTCATCATTCTCATTGTCAACACGTACATATTTAAAATCCAAATTACTACTCTCTATAACTGATCTAAATTGCTCCCACTGCAATCTATCATTTTTAGTTTCATTTGCATTGATTTTCCACACTATTTGGAGTGTAGAAAATATCATCATACATGTTAAACAAGTAATTCCTATTGCTATTATTGTTTCTAATAATGTAAATCCACTCTTTTTACTCTTTTGATAAAGTTTCAACTTTGTTTTCATAACTAACTTGTATTTGTTTAAAATTTACTAATTCATTCTTATCCATACTTCGCACTCTATTGAGTAATAAATGCATTCTTTCTTTATCCTCAATCTTTAAATTCTCTTGATTATTTAGAGACTGATAATTTGTTAATAATATTAAAATTCCACTACAAATTATTATTAAACCTATTATCGAATCAGCTAATACAAATCCTTTATTGGTAAGTTTTAACATAATATTTAGCACCATATCCCATTTGAAATACAAATACATATCTTCTTCCTAATGATGAGAAAATTTTTATTGTTTTAGGTGTAACACTACCATTATCACTAATTTTTACAACATTAGTATCTCCGTGCATAGTAGACGGATATGAAAATTCATAGTCATTTGTTGTTCTATCTTTATTATATTCAGAAAATCGAACTAAATCGTGATAAAAATAAACATTAGTATGTTT
Source organism: Ligilactobacillus salivarius DSM 20555 = ATCC 11741 (assembly GCF_001435955.1). Taxonomy (GTDB): domain Bacteria; phylum Bacillota; class Bacilli; order Lactobacillales; family Lactobacillaceae; genus Ligilactobacillus; species Ligilactobacillus salivarius. Next base: position 8,975 of record NZ_AYYT01000021.1, read on the forward strand.
TTCCTCTTGAATAGATTTTATTGTACTTTGGTTCCATTTTCGTTCAAAATTTTTTATAAATTGTCTTTCTTCATAATTTTGCCAAGTTATTTTTATAGGACGATATGCCAATAAAATCAATACCATAAATATTCCTAAAACAATTATCATTTCTAGAAGAGTATACCCTACCAAATTATTCTTTCTTACCATTATCTAGTTTAATCTCTATATTTTTCTTCTTAATTTGATCATATTGATCATTATTTAAATAATTGGCTGATTTCAACTCATCTATTGTTACTGTATTAGTATTCTTTTCATCCATATATAATTCAGCTTGTGTATTTAATTGAGTCTGCAACGCCTTATCATTTACAGTATTTGCATGCTTTCTCTGTGTACCTATATTCGGTAATATAATTAAAATTAATAAGCTAATAATAAATAAGACAATTGCCATTTCAATTAAAGTAAATCCATACCTTTTCCTTTTCATTAATATAAACCTCCTAGAGTTTTGTATATTGGTAAAAGAATTGTTAAATAAGTTCCAACGATAATTATCGCTATCACGATAAATAGTATTGGTTGAACTAACTCAATCAACTTATCAATTAATTTTAATAACTTCCTATACGAGACTTCTGAATAAACTGCTAGCTCATTGCTTATGTTTTCCAATGTTTCTCCCTTATTTAAAAACAATTTCAATTCAGGAGGGATAAATGGATATTTTTTCACTAACTCATCAGGCATACTTCCAGCATCTAATAATTCTCTTAATTGTTGTCCTAATTGATACAGTAAAGATTGCTTATCAAATTCATTTAAAAAGCTACATATTTGTTTTAAATCTAGTCCACTTTTCAAAAGTAGTGATAAATTAAAGCTCAAATAGTAGTAGCTATATTGTCGATAAATCTTACCTATAATTAGCAATTGGCTATACCAATGATGTCTAGTTATAGTTTCTTGTTTACTCCACCATCTCAAAATTTTTAATACATATAGTACTATTATCAAAACCACTAAAATTAGACTGTATTTACCAACTACTGTCCAATTAATAATCGACGATGTTCTTACACTATCTTCTCCAAAATTATTAATAGTTGGCTTCAACCAAAACTTTATTCCTAACATAATTATTATCAACATAAAAAATAAAATCATTGGATACACCATTAAACTCTTTAATTTATTTTGCTGCTCCACTCTTCTTTCAAGTAAACTCCCCAATTGCTTGATACTTTTCTCCATTTCTCCATGTTGCTCTGCAATTAACAATTGATAATAGGTTGATTTAGAAATATTCTCTTTTAAAGCATCGCTAATCTTTGTTCCCATCAGCAAGTTTTTCTTTACTTTATGAGAAACTGAATAAAATTCTGGCATTATATTTTGTATACTTATCAGAGACTGTCGTAAGGAAAATCCTGCTGATAATAAATCTGATAATATAGAGAAAAAAATTGCTTGTTTCTTTAAACTCCACACTTTTTTATTATCCTTCAATAAATGTTTCAAAACTTTCTTTATTAATCCAGTTATTAAGGTAACAATACTCAAGTTTTTCTCTCCAGTCTTTAGTCATTCTACTTTGAATATTTCCTTGAATGATATCTTTATCTAAATCTTTTCCTTCTATTTGATCAAACAATACTTTAGCTCCTCCATCTATTGTTGGAATTAATCTCTGATATGAGATTACCTGCATCGTTTGTTGAAGTTCTTCATCACTAATACCTAAGTTTTTCAACCTTTGATAAACACCATATACATTACGAGCATGAACTGTTGTCAAAATCAGATGACCACTCAAAGCAGCATTTATTGCTACTTTAGCAGTCATATTATCTCTAATTTCTCCAATTAAAAATACATCTGGATGATGCCTTAATGCTACTTTCAGTAACTCAGAATACGACATCTGAGCTTTATTGTTAACTTGTAATTGTAAAAAATTAGGCTCATATATTTCAATTGGATCTTCAATACTCATAACATGTTTTTCATTAGCTAATTTTCTAGCTAAATTGTACATAGTCGTTGTCTTACCTGAACCCATTGGCCCTGAAAAAACAATTAATCCATTTTTGATACAAGCTTTTTGTAAAGTGTAAATCTGCTCTTCAAAAAAATAGTTTTCTTCAAAAAAAGTACTAGGAAATATCAGTCTTACAACCAAGGATTCATTCCCTAAAAAATCTCCTACACTTGATAGTCTACAAAAGACTTCATTTTTTTCATCACTATATATCCATGATCCAAGTTGCGGACGTCTTTTTTCACTAACTGCCATATTAGATTGAAATTTCAAATAATTAATCAACTGTCCTCCAAATTCTTTACTACATTCCTTTATTATGCGATTCGTTCCTAAAACATTCACTTTAATTTGGTATCTATCATTTTTTGGAAAGAAAAATATATCGCTTGCTTTTAGTGATATAGCTTCTTGCAACAAAATTTCAACAGATTTTTTCATTAACTCACCTCCTCGTATATATAAATACGCAAAAAAACTTTTTATTCTAAAAAAAATTCCTATAAAACAAATTTTTTCGTTCTATAGGAATTCTTATTGCTTTTTATTTATTATTTAACTGTTTTTCTACATCATCTTTATACGGTATTGATGGAATCGCACCTAATTTTTGGACAGCTAGAGAAGAAGCCTTACTTGCGTAAATAATAGCTTCTCTTAAATTGCTAAAACTTGTATCTAATTTAGATACTAGAGCACCGATAAAGGTATCACCAGCAGCTGTAGTATCAACCGCTTCAACTTTAAAAGCAGGTACTAATTCACAAATGCCATCTTTTGTCTTATAATAAGCACCCTGCTTACCTAAAGTAATAATAACATTATCAATACCTTGATCAATTAATTTATCAGCTGCTTGTCTACATGTATCTTCGTCAACTACTTTTATTCCAGTTAACAATTCAGCCTCTGTTTCATTAGGAATTATTAAATCTATATTTTTCTTTAGTTCGTCTAAAATATCAGTCGCTGGTGCTGGATTCAAAATTGTCTTTACATTTAACTCACGTGCTAATTTAAATGCTTCATTTGTCACTTCTAGAGGTGTTTCAAATTGGGCTACTAAAAAATCACTATCCTTGATATCATTCATTGCATTTTGTATAACGGTAGTTTTTATAGCTTGGTTTGCACCACCATAGATTACAATGCTATTTTCACCACTTTCTTGCAATAAAATAAACGCTTGACCAGTTCCTTCATTTAATTTTGCAACATTATTAATATTAATTCCATCTTCTTTTAGGAGTTTCAACATCATCTCACCTTGAACATCATTGCCAACTCCACCAATAAATGTTACATGTGATTTAGATCTAGCAGCTGAAATAGCTTGATTTGCTCCCTTTCCTCCGCCTGCAACACCTATATCGTCCATTTTCAATGTTTCACCTGGCTGTGGTAATCTGGGTATTCTCAGAATAGTATCAACATTCAAGCTTCCCAAAACAGTTACTTTATTACTCATACCTTTGATAACCTACTTTCTAGTATGTATTGCTATTTAAAGCATAACTAAAAAATAATAATTTCACAAGCAAAAAAAGATACCAGCAATAAAATTATCTACTAGTATCTTTTTAAATAATTATTAATCTTCAGGGAAATCAGCAGATGTGTATACTTCTGACACATCATCTTCATCTTCTAATCTATCAATTAATCTTTGTAATTGTTCTACTTTATCAGCAGGAACGGGTACTGTATTTTGAGGAACCATTGTTAATTCAGCTGTTGCTAAATCGTATTTCTTTTGTAATTCATCACGTACATCCGCAAATGCCTTAGGATCAGTATAAATTTCAAATACTTCATCTGAAGTTTGTAAATCTTCTCCACCTGCTTCAATAACATCTTCAAACATTTGATCTTCATCAACGTCTAAATCTTCTCGCGCAATAGCAATGTAACCCTTACGATCGAACATAAAGCTAACTGAACCTGTTTCACCTAAGTTACCGCCATTTCTATTAAAATCAGCACGTACAGCAGAAGCAGTTCTATTACGATTATCAGTTAAAGCATGTACTAAGATAGCTACACCAGCTGGACCGTAACCTTCATATGTAATTTCTTCATAATCAGCACCACCAGTACCAGTTGCCTTATCGATAGCACGTTTAATGTTATCCTTTGGCATGTTAGCTGCACGAGCTTTATCCATAATTAGGCGTAATTGTGGGTTTCCATCTGGGTCAGGACCACCACTCTTTGCAGCCATATAGATTTCTCGTGATATTTTTTGGAAAATTTTTCCACGTTTAGCATCTTGGGCGTTTTTGCGGCCTTGGATGTTATGCCATTTTGAATGTCCTGACATTTCTAAAACCTCTTTCCGATTATATAAATTCATTAATTTAGGCAATAAGCCATTTCAAATTATAGCAAATAATTTATTAACTATCAATCAAAGTATATTTATAATATTATTTTTTTCTTCTAAAAAAATATAATATAACCATCGTGATTATAATTCCTGTTAAAGCACCTATTCCATCCAACATAACATCTTCAAAAGAAGGCGTTCTATCTCCAGTAATCATTTGATGAAATTCATCAATTCCTGCATAGCCAACTGCTGCCAAATACGAGAAAAATGTTGCTTGCCATTTCTTTAAATTATCCTTTAATGTCATATAAAATCCTAACCCCATAACAAAATAAGTGGAAAAGTGTGCCAATTTGCGGATAAAAAATTCAACAAATTTATAATATCCAACTTCTTTAATAGATATTACAGAATGTCCATATGAAAATGAAACTTGACTTAAAATATCCTTGAATGGTTGAGATGTAAGATATTTTTGTAAAAATGGTACAGAAGATTGCTCTTTATACGTCATAGATGAACTTATAAATAGCAATATCATAATAAAAATTGATAAGTATAAATATTTTTCTGATTTTATTTTCACTTTTTAAAATTTCCTTTCAGATCATCTAGCTAGCTATTTCTAATTAAATATTAAAAAAACTAATCAAGATATACTCGATTAGCTTCTATAACTTCTAACTATTTTGTTGATCCACGCTTGATATAACCATAAGGTAGTTCAATAGTTTTTTCATCAGCTGTTGTTTCTTCTTTGTTCATCATCTTAGTTAAGAAACGCATGGATACCGCACCGATATCATACAATGGCTGAGTAATGGATGATAACTTAGGTCTTACTAGTTCAGTTAATTTAGAATTATTACTTGTTACAATTTCAAAGTCAGTTGGAACCTTAGCACCTGCATCTTGCGCACCATTTAATACACCAACAGCTAATTCATCATCACCTACATAAGCTGCAGTTGCCCCAACTGATTGTAAAGCTGGCCATAAAATTTCACCTGAATGGTAACTATAATCTGTTTCAAAAACTAATTCTTCATTATAGGCAATTCCATTTTTAGATAAAGCATTTTTATAACCTTGTAATCTATATTTACTATTAATTGGTTCTGACAATGGTCCAGAAATGAAAGCAATTTTATCATTACCATGATTAATTAAATCGGAAACTGCTTCTTCTACAGCATCTACATAATTAATATGAACACTTTCAAATTCTTCTTTATCATCTAAAGAACCAGCCAATACTACAGGTGTCTTGGTTTTATCAATTTGCTTACGAAGTTCATCAGTAATCTTATTTCCCATGAAAATAATACCGTCAACTTGTTTGGCTAATAAAGTATTTAACACTTGCAATTCTTTTTGTTCATTAGCATCTGAATTAGCCAAAATTATGTTGTATTTATACATGGAAGCTACATCATCAATACCTCTAGCAAGTGAAGAGAAATAGACATTAGTAACGTCTGGAATAATAACTCCAACAGTTGTTGTTTTCTTACTTGCCAATCCTCTAGCAACTGCATTAGGACGATAGTCAAGTCTATCAATGACTTCTAAAACTTTTTTTCTAGTAGCAGGTTTTACATTAGGATTACCATTTACTACCCTAGAAACTGTAGCCATAGAAACATCTGCTTCTCTAGCAACATCATAAATTGTAATTGTTTGTTTTTCCATTCTTCTTTCATCCTCGCATTTGTTTTCATTTTTATTTTCATAATCCTATTATAGATTATCAAAGAAGTTATAAAATTGCAAGCGTTTCATAATTTTATTAATTTATTCTTTTCCATTTGTTTTCATAATTGCTTATTTTATATTAAATTTTTTCTTTCTAATACATGTGCTATAATTAACTTACTAGGAGATGAGTTATTATGAAACATATTGAAGAAGTACAAGAATGGTTAGCTAATAACAATTTAGATATTGCTTATATAAGTGATTTCCATAACATACGTTATTACACAGGTTTTGATAGTGATCCTATCGAACGAATTTTAGCTTTATTCATTTTTCCAGATAAAGATCCTTTTATCTTTGCCCCAGCACTTGAAGTTGGTTCTGTAAAGGAAAGTGGATGGGAATATCCTGTTTTTGGCTATTTAGATCATGAAGATGCATTCGCACTTATTAAATCACACATTAATGCATTAGCTGGAAATCCTAAAAAATGGGCTATTGAAAAAGATAATTTAACAGTAGCAAAATCAGAAGCTATACTAAGAAATTTTCCAGAAGCTAAATTTGTTGAAAATATTTCTCCTTTTATCAACAAACAACGATCAATTAAAAATGAAGATGAAATCAACCTACTTCTTGAAGCGGGAAAATGGGCTGATTATGCCTTCAAAGTTGGATTTGATGCATTAAGCACTAATAAAACTGAACAAGCTGTAGCTGCTGAAATTGAGTATGAATTAAAGAAAAAAGGCGTCATGCATATGAGCTTTGATACAATTATTCAAAGCGGTGCTAATGCAGCTGATCCTCATGGCGCTCCAAAAGAAGATACTATTAAGCCTAATGAACTAACTCTCTTTGATTTAGGTACTGTATATAAAGGATATATTTCAGATGCTTCACGAACTGTAGCATTTGGCGAAATCGATGACAAATTAAAAGATATCTATAATGTTTGTTTAGAAGCTCAATTAACTGCACAAAATGCTGCAAAACCTGGTATGACAGCTGAAGAATTAGATAAGATTGCTAGAGATGTTATTACAAAAGCTGGTTATGGTGAATATTTCATCCATCGTCTTGGACATGGTATGGGACAAAGCGAACACGAATTTCCATCTATTATGGAAGGAAACAAAATGGAATTAGTTCCAGGTATGTGTTTCTCTATTGAACCAGGTATTTATATTCCTAATTATGCTGGAGTTAGAATTGAAGATTGTGTTTACGTTACAGATAATGGTGTTAAACCATTCACTCACACTAGCAAAGAACTTCAAATAATTCCTTTATCATAAGATAATAACATTAAACAATAATTATAATAAAAACCACTCAATTATTTTATTTGAGTGGTTTTTATTATAATTACTTCGTTTCAGATGTTCCATCTGGATAAAATACAACTGTTGGATTTTCCAACTCTGTTTTTTCTTTCATTTTTCCAAAAGCAGATCTTTGATCAATTACAATATCATCTTGAAGATCTTCATCATTATCTAAAGAATCTTCTTTTTCCATAAGTTTATCTTTTAAATTGCTTGTTGAACTTTTTAAATTACTTAAAGCTTCTGTAACCGAATCTTTATCAACCAAATCTTTAGCTTGTAAAACTTTTTTATTTAGTTTTTCTAATTTATCATCTTCATCTAAATAATCTAATAAATATTCGCGATATTTCAATGCAGTTTCTTGACCTTCGGCTACAATATCATCCAATTTAGATGCTGCCTTCTCTAAATATTTTCCCGACAACTTCTTGCTAGCATAGAAAGCAACACCGGCTACACCTAAACCTATCAATAATTTTTTTCCCATAAAAAGTCCTCCTCACATCATATTATTTTTTGCGTAATTTGTTAATAAGCTTAATTGCTCTTAATCCATTTTTCAACATTGTTGAAGTTTTTACAAGACCATGAGTTGAATTCCCCATATTTTCAACAAAATTTCTACTTGCTTGATTTAAATCCGAAACACTTTCACCTAAATCAGATGTTGCTTGAAATAATGGATCTAATTTTGATGATTTTTGATTAACATCATCCATTAAACTATTAGTCTTCACTAATAAGTCTTCAATTTTTTCTGAAATATCATCAGCATCCTCTGTCAAAGTTTTTATGCTCTTTGTCAACTCAGATACTGTACTTGTCAAACGTGCTAAAACTCGACATAAATATATCACTAATACTAAAAATGCAAGTGCAGCAATTAAACCTGCCAATTGACCAAATGTTAAAAACATGCAACACCCCTCCAAAATACTTAATATATTAAGAATATCATTCATATTATTAAACTTCAATTGATATATATAAGTTTAATATTTTTTCAAATTTCAAATAAAAAGTATTAATTCTTCATAATTTCTATTTACCACCTATATTCTTAATACCTTTACCTCTTCATTATAATATTAAATCATATAAATTGAAAGCGTTATCCAAATAGATATAAAAATATCTCTATTTTATCAATATAGTTTATTTAAACGTAGTTCTGCTATTTGTGTTATTTTCTATAACTTGCCTATAACACTTAAAAATATTCATACATGCTAGAGTGATCAAAATTCAAGTCTAAATATTATGGATAAATTTAGATGTCAAAAAAGGCACTGAAATGACTTTAAAAAATCTAATTCAGTACCTTGATGATATTTCAACGATATCTAATCGTCAAAACTTTGATATAAGAAAGTTATATGGAGATGGCGGGAATCGAACCCGCGTCCAAGCATATCGCCACCTAAACCTCTACGTTCATAGACATACTATTTAAAATTCATCAGCAACAGCGCCATATGTCAGGGCAAACGTCACTAACTAGCATGAAAATCTCTTTTTACTTTCTCACGCCGCAAAAGTAAACGTAACCTACTAAATTATATGACCTCACCTAGCACGTAGGTAATACTAGCTAAGATCTACACTAAAACTGACTAAGCAGCTAAAGCGTAAGAGTTATTGTTATTTTTTGCAGTTATATTTTAACTGAGCGTTTTTAGGTAGCCGCAACCTACCAAACGCAATTTAAGCTCGACCTATACCTGTCGAATCCTAAACATCCCCGTATATGCAAGAATAATTATAACATATACAGATATCTTATCAAGATAAAAACATTAGCATAACAGGCTAATCCATTTGATCCATAGTTTTATTTAACAACTCATCAACTAAATTATTTCCTTCATCATTGGCATGTCCCTTTGTCCATTGATAATCTAAATTTGGAAATTCTGGCAATAATCTGCTAATTTCCATCCATAATTCCTTATTCTTAACACCAGTTCCCGCAGAAGTTTTCCAACCATTTTTCTCCCACGATTGTAACCATCGCTTAGTAATAGCATCTAAAACATATTTTGAATCAAGAACTACCAAAATTTTTTCATTTTGTAACTCTCGTTGTTTCAAATCCAATAATGCCTTCTTTAAAGCCATGATTTCCATCCTATTATTAGTACTTCCATATTCTCCATCAGTATCACTAATTATTGAACCTTGATATTTTATTAGATATGCCCATGCAGCTTTATCGTTTTTCTTTACATGCTCTCCTTTTTTATTTCCATGATTTCTAGAACCACCATCCGTATAGACAATAACACTATAACTCTTTCTTCTATTTTCATTACTACTTTTAATTTCTTTCAACCAATTATCTGCTTCTTGCTTACTAATGAAACTTTTGAACTCCGCTTTTGGAAAGCCAGATACTTGTTTTTGACATTCTGCCCAAGTAGTGAAAATTCCAGTTTTCCTTCCCTTTTTTACAGCATAAAATTTACCCACTAGATAAACCTCCATTTTCATGATGTACAATTATTTTAACACAAAAAAAACTAATTACTTTTATAACTAAGGTAGTCGCTTAATATATAATACGTAATTAGCTTTATAAAATCTATTCTTCTAACTCTAATCTTAAATTTCTTGAAATATTCTCTAACTTTTCCAATGGTTCTTGTAAAGTTAAATAGTAATAACTCTGCAGACCATCTTTACGATACGCCACTATTCCAGAATCTCTTAATATCTTGAGATGATGCGAAACTGCAGGCTGTGTTATGCTCATATTATTTGTAATGGCTGTTACAGTCATGCCAGATTCTAGGTTACCAAATAGCAACACAATTATTTTTTGCCTATTCCTATCAGCTAAAGCATTGATAATGTCAAAATTTTCTACAAAATTATCTAATGCTTCATTTTGTACTTTGCTCAATTGACTCACTGACATAATGCTCACCCTTTCCTCCATAGAAAATTCCTATTCCTAAGTTAAGGATAGCATTTAAATTAATTTATAGCAAGCGTTTTCAGTGATTTAATTTAATATTTTTCTTATTATTTTAATTTTAAATATAACAATATATCGAAATAAACATTAATATTGATCCTAACATTACAAAAATATGCCAAAAAACATGTGCATATTTTATCTTAGGAATACTATATACCAGTGCTCCAAGTGTAAAAGTTATTCCACCTGCAACTAGTAAACCTAATCCTATCTTGCCTAGTGATAAAAATAATTCTTTCGCCCCTAGTATACAAAGCCAACCCATTACTACAAAAATAATTGTTTCAAATACCTGTTTTCTTTTAGAAGCTAAAATATGATATAGAATACCTAGTATTGACATTAACCAAATCATTATCATTAATATCAATCCTTTTACACCTTTTATCGCCAACATGCAATACGGCGTATAAGTACCTGCTATCAATAAAAATATTGAACAGTGATCAAAAATTTGGAAAACTCTCTTAGCTTTCGTAAAATACAAGCAATGAAAAAGCGTAGAAAATAAATACAATAAAACTAGTGAGCATGTATACACTATATATGAAAAAAGTGTTATTGAATTAGTATCTATCCCCTTTAAAATTAATAAAACCATCCCTAGAATACTGAGGATAATTCCAATTCCATGAGTTATTGCACTCCATATTTCATTTTTTATTTGCATTTTTCTAGTCATTATACATCACCTCATAGATTATGATACCATCATATGCATTAAATTTCCATATAATCTAGACTTTAAGTCTATATATAGCAGAAATTTATTCATCATATATTTATGCTATAATATAGTAAAAGGAGGATTATCTATGTCTAGTAGAATAAATGATGAACTCAAATTATCGTTGATACAATTTAATGATATTTATCTCCCTATGTGGAAAGAATTTCCTGATTTTCAAGTATATATGGATCAACTTGTAAGTCTCGGTAACAGATATTTAAAAGATTTAAGCGATTCAGAATTAACACCTTCCATGATTAATAGTTATGTAAAAAAAGGATTGATGCAAAGACCTGAGAAAAAAAAGTACGATGCTAGTCATATTGCTGAGCTTTTAGTAATTTCTCTTCTAAAAACTATCTATCCACTAGAAGTAGTAAAGAACTGCATTAATGAAATTTTAAAAGAACAATCTGTAGAGCAAGCATATAATTCTTTTGCAAATCTATTTAATGATACTTTACATAATATCGAAAATTCTTCTTACAACTTCATTGACACATCTAATACGTTAGAATTAACTGAAAAATTTGCCATTAGAGCTGTTATATGCAAACTTGTTTCTCAAAAATTAATAGATTCTTACTATAAAAAATAAAAGATGTCATAATCAAAAATCTTTACTGATAATTGATTATGACATCTTTTTTAAATTAATTGTCCAACATAATAGTGAATCGCCATTGTTATAATTCCAACAACTATATTTCTTAACACTGCATATTTAATATTACTCTTTCCTAGTTTAGCACTAATCATTCCTGTCAACCCAACAGAAATTATTACTGCTAAAATCGTAGCCAACCATCTACTATTGCTAGGAGCATAAGTCATTGCTACTAAAGGAAATAAACCACCCAATGCTGCAGAAAACATCGATGACCAAGCTGCCATCCATGGATTCAAATACTGTCCCATATTAATTCCATGTTTAATATTAACTAAAGTAGCAACTCTATCTTCCTTCTCCATTAATTGCTTGGCAATCAAATTTGCTGTTTGCAAAGATACTCCTTTATTTTGATAATATTGTTTAACAATATTAATTTGTTCTGAGTAGTTATTTTTAAGATTTGTAGCCTCTTCTTCAACAGCTGATTTTTCGGTATCTCTTTGAACACTTACAGATGCATATTCACCAGCTGACATAGACAAAGCACATGCTACCAAGTCAGCTAAACCTGCAATCAAAATAGTAAATCTATTGGAAGTAGCAGCACCTACACTAAAAAGAACTCCAACTACGGTTAAAATACCATCATTAGAACCTAATACTCCTGCTCTCAATACATTCATTTTTTCTTCCATTGTCGCTTTCTTTTTTCTCTTATTTAACATTTTTGTCACTCACTTTACTATAAGCTAAACATTACACCGATAAAATATGTTACTATCATTGTCAGCATACCAGAAATAACATTTCTAATAGTTCCATGTAATTTGCTAGAATGGCTCAATTGTGCTGCAAAATATCCTGTAAATACTAGAGATATTATCACTGCTAACATAGTTCCAAAAATACGATATTGAACTGGGAAAATTAAAATTGATAGTAACGGCAATGTTGCTCCCAGTGGAAAAGAAATCATCGAAGCAATTGCTGCTGCATAAGGATTAGTTTTTTCATTTAACTCAAAACCATATTTTTCTCTGACAATAGACTTTAATGGATCCCTGTCCATCATTTCTTTAGTCGCCTTGTGAGATAATTCTTCTGAAATTCCAGCTTTTAGTAACTTATTTTTTATAAATAAAAATTCTTTTTGATAATCAGTATCTAATATTTTCTTTTCTCTCACAACAGCTGCCACTTCTGCATCGCTCTGAGAATGAACCGAAACATATTCACCCATAGCCATAGATATTGTTCCAGCTAACATTCCAGCTAATCCAGATATTAAGATAGCAAATGATGAACTAGCAGCACCAGCAACACCTAAAACAATGCCAGCAACAGAAATGATACCATCATTAGCACCCATAACTGCTGCTCTCAATACGTTAATCTTTTGTGCCAAAGTAATACTCTTTTGTTTTGTGCTATCCAAATTGTCCATCCCCTCTTATTAATTTAGAAAAATTATAACATAGTATTTATAATAATTCAATAATATATAAAAAAGCATATAAAAAAAGAGCCGTATAAACGACTCTTTAAAAAAGTAAATAAGATTATTTAACTTCTGGTGTACCTAACCAGCCAATGATTTCCTTAACTGTGTCAACGATAGCTTCTGAACCAGGAGCAAGTAACTTACGAGGGTCATAACCCTTACCTTCTTGGTCTTTACCAGCTTCGATGTACTTACGTGTTGCAGCAGCAAATGCAAGTTGGTTTTCTGTGTTGATGTTAACTTTAGAAATACCCATCTTGATAGCTTTTTCGATTTGTTCTTGAGGAATACCAGAACCACCGTGTAATACTAATGGTGTATCGATTGCATCTGCAATTTCTTGTAAGCGATCAAAGTGTAGACCTTTCCAGTTTTCTGGGTATGGTCCGTGAATGTTACCGATACCGCAAGCTAAGTAATCAACGCCTAAAGCAGCAATTTGCTTAGCTTCTTCAACGCTAGCTAATTCACCTTCACCAACGATTCCGTCTTCTTCACCACCGATAGAACCAACTTCAGCTTCAACAGAGATACCTTTAGCATGTGCTAATTTAACGATTTCTGCTGTCTTTTCTAAGTTTTCTTCAAATGGCAAATCATGACCATCAAACATAACTGATGAGTAGCCTGCTTCGATACATTCCTTAGCAGCTTCATAGTTACCATGGTCTAAGTGCATAATAACAGGAACAGTGATGTTCATTACACGTATTTCTTCTTCAACTAACTTCTTAACTAACTTGTAGTCACCCATGTACTTAGCAGCACCCATTGATACTTGGATCAATACAGGTGTGTTAGTTTCTTGAGCAGCCTTAAGAATAGCACGTGTCCATTCCAAATTATTTGTGTTGAACGCACCAACAGCATAGTGACCTTGACGAGCTGCGTTAAAGATTGCGTTACCGTTTACGAATACTGACATTAAAAACAGCCTCCTAAAAATTACATCTTAATTACTCTTCTGAGTACGTCTTTATTTTAACATACTTTCGACATAAATTACCAAATAATTAAGCTTTTTTCATTATTTTTACTTAAATTATGATTATTAGAACGTTAATTCTGTAATTTTTCCTTCTTCTTCATAAACTATCCACTCTGCTAAGTTTGTTATATAATCATTTATTCTTTTAATATGTGCAATAATACTTAAATAATCTATACCTTCTTCTGCAAAGTTTGCATCTTCTTTTATTGCATTAATTGATAGTTTCCTGATCTCATTAATTTTTTCTCTCTTTTCCTGATTCTTTTTAGCAATCTCAACGGCGCCTTTTTCATCAAACTTAGCAAACATACTTACTATCTTTACTAAATTTTCTTGCGTTTGTTCACTAACTTCTCTTATCAAAGATTCAATTTCAACATTTCTTCTTTTAACATTGATATTTCTTACTGCCTTGGCAACATCTACCGCATGATCTCCAATTCTTTCTACATCAGAACTAGCTTTTAAAATCGCTATTACTTTTCTTAAATTTGTCGCAACAGGTTGCTGCAAAGCAATTAACTGACTAGTCTTTTTTTCCAATTTTATTTCTAAATTATTAATTACCTCATCATGTTCGATAACTTTATTAGCCAATTCTAAGTCGTGATTTTCGAAAGCTTCCGTTGCTAACTTTATTGCTTCTGCAGCTTCTAATCCCATTTCAATAAAATCTTGATGCACAATCTTTAACTGTCCTAAAAATTTTCTATTCATTAATAATTCTCCTTATCCAAATTTTCCACTTAAATAGTCAGCTGTTTGTTCTTTATCTGGATTTAAAAATATCTTTTTAGTTTTATTACTCTCAACTAAATTACCACTTAAAAAGAAAGACGTTGTATCTGATATTCTTGAAGCTTGTTGCATATTATGTGTTACCATAATACATGTATAATTATCTCTAAGGGTTAGTAACATCTCTTCTATTTTTTCTGTTGAAATCGGATCAAGCGCACTTGTTGGCTCATCTAGTAAAATAACCTCTGGAGCTACAGCAAGTACCCTAGCAATACAGATTCTTTGCTGTTGTCCTCCGGATAAAGCCAAGGCATTTTTATTTAAATTATCCTTTACTTCTTCCCAAATTGCAGCTTGTTTCAAACTTGTTTCTACTTTTTCATCCAAAATTCTCTTATCTTTTATACCAGCCATCCTTAATCCATAAGTAACATTATCGTAAATAGAAAATGGAAAAGGATTAGGTTGTTGGAAAACCATACCTATTTTCTTTCTTAATTCAACCAAATCTATTTTTTCATCATATATATCTTGATTCTTAAATTTAAATTCGCCTTCTATTTTTACATTTTCTATCATATCATTCATTCTATTTAAAGTTCTTAAGTACGTTGATTTCCCACAACCAGATGGCCCAATTAATGCATGTATTCCCTTATCTGGAAAGTCCAAAGTTATTCCCTTAAGAGCTTCCTTACTTCCATAATATAAATGTACATCTTTAGTTGTTATTATTTTTTCCATAAAGTTCACCTATCCAAAGTTTCCTGAAATGTAATCTTCTGTCAATTTTATTTTAGGATTTGTAAAAATATTCTTTGTTTTGTTATATTCAATGACATTTCCTAAATGGAAAAATACTGTGTAATCACTAATTCTTGAAGCTTGTTGCATATTATGAGTTACAATTATCAAAGTATATTTTTCCTTTAATTCTAATAATGTTTCCTCTATTTTAGCTGTTGATATCGGATCTAATGCACTTGCAGGCTCATCTAATAGTAAAATATCAGGTTTCATCGCAATAGCTCTAGCAATACACAATCTTTGTTGTTGTCCCCCAGATAAAGCTAGTGCACTCTTATTTAAATCATCTTTAACTTCATCCCATAAAGCAGCTTGTTTCAAACTTGTTTCTACTATTTCAGCTAGCTTTTCTTTATCTTTTATTCCGTTTTCTTTTAATGCAAAAGTTATATTTTCATATATTGATTTTGAAAAAGGATTTGGTCTTTGAAAAACCATTCCAATATATTTTCTCATCTCATAAACATTTATTTTAGGAGAATTTATGTCGATTCCTCGATATAAGATACTTCCCTTAACATCTGCTACTCCTTCATTCATACGATTTAAAGAGCGTAAAAAAGTTGATTTTCCAGATCCTGAAGCACCGATTAAAGAAGTAATTTTATATCTTTCAAATTGTAAATTTCCATCAAATAAAGCTTGTTTTTCTCCATAAAAGATGTTCAAATCCCTTGTTTCTAATGCCTTTTCTTTTTCATTTAACTGCAAAATATATTTATCTTTTAAATTATATTCCATATTTTTACCTCGCTGATGTTAATTTACGATATAAATAATTACCTAAGTATCGAGCTGATAAATTAAATATCAAAATTGCAATAATTAAAACTGCTGAAGTTCCTGCTGAAATTGCGTTTGCATCTGGCATAATTCCTTCTGAATTAATTTTCCAAATGTGAACGGCTAGTGTCTCAGCTGGACGCATCAAGTTTAACGGACTAGTTTCATCAAAAATATTCCAATTAGTAAAATCAACAGCTGGCGCACTTTGACCTGCTGTATAAATAAGTGCAGCTGCTTCACCAAAAACTCTCCCAGCACTCAAGATAACGCCTGTGATAATTCCCGGCAAAGCTTCAGGCAGAATTATTTTAGTGATAGTTTTCCACTTAGATAATCCTAATGCTAATCCACCTTCTAATTGTAGATTAGGGACAGCTTTAATAGACTCTTCTATATTTCTTGTTAGTAGTGGTAAATTAAAGAACGTTAAAGCAATAGCTCCTGCTAATATTGAAAATCCTATTTGCATTTGGACCACGCAAACTAAAAATACGAATAGCCCAACAACTACTGATGGTAACGAGCTTAAAATTTCTATCACCATTCTAATTAGCGATGTTATTTTATTTTTTGCTGCGTATTTAGCTAAGTATATTCCTGCACCCAATGATATAGGAAACGATATTAATAACGTTAATATCAATAAATAAAAAGAATTAAATATTTGGACGCTAATTCCCCCACCTGCTGTAAATGCCTTTGAAGGTGTTACTAAGAACTTCCAAGAAATATGTGGTACTCCTGAGATTAGAATTTTTCCTAGTAAGAAAACTAATATTAGTACAACCATAGCAGCAATTAGCTTTATTATCGCCATTGCAACATTATTTTGAAACTTTGTATTTTTCATTACTTAATATCCTTTCTTCCAATCAATCGAACAATTAAATTAAAAATCAAAGACATTGCTAATAACACTAAAGCTAAAGACCATAAAGCATTATTTCCAACTGTACCCATTACAGTATTCCCAATTCCCATAGTTAAAACACTAGTTAAAGTCGATGCTGGATTCAATAAGCTAGTTGGCATTAATGATGCATTTCCTATAACCATTTGAACCGCTAATGCTTCACCAAAAGCTCGTGCCATTCCAAAAACTATTGCTGTTAAAATACCCGAAGTAGCAGCTTTTAAAGTCACATGAAACATTGTTTGCCATGGAGTAGCACCTAAAGCCAATGAAGCAGAACGATAATGCTTAGGTACTGCTTTTAAACTGTCGACTGTTAATGAAGTAACTGTCGGTAAAATCATTACAAACAAAACTACTGCTCCAGCTAAAATACCGTATCCCGTACCACCAAAATTTTCTCTGATAAAAGGAACAACCACGTTTAATCCGATAAATCCATAAACTACTGATGGAATTCCTACTAATAATTCAATAACGATCTGTAAAATTTTCTTCATCTTCTTTGAAGCCAATTCTGTTATATACAAAGCCGTTCCTATAGCAAAAGGTGTTACAAAAATTGCAGCCAGTAAAGTTACACCAAATGATCCCAAAATCATTGGTAATGCTCCTACTTGCGGATGTCCTTTTTCATTCATACTTGGATTCCAATTAGTACCTGTAAAAAAATCTTTAACTTGAGCATTATTTTCCGTAAATGTTGCAATTCCTTTTGAAAAAATAAAGCCAAAGATTGCACTTACAATCAGCAAAATGATAATAATACTTATTGATACTAGCAACTTTCCAAATATTTCTTGATAAGTTGCTTTTGAATTTTTCTGAATTTTTTCTCTAATTTCATCTCTCATATAAGTTTCCTCATTTCTGAATTTCTTCAATATTTCCGTTCTCATCTTTCTGAACTTTCATATCATGAATTGTAATGTAGCCTAAAGTTTTAACTAGATTTTGTTGAACTTCTTTTGTATAAATATAATCAATAAATTTCTTAACTTTTTTATCTACCTTTTTCTTTGTATACATATGTTCATATGCCCAAATTTTCCAATCATTATTTTCAACATTTTTTGCATTAGGTTTTACATTATCTATACTTAATTTTTGAACATCTTTATTCAAATAAGGAAAAGCTAAATAACTTATAGATCCCGGTGTAGCAGCTATCATTTTTTGTACTGTTCCACTTGAATCTTGTTCTTGTGCTTTAATAGCACTTTCACCTTTTAATACGTCGCTTTCAAATGCTTTTCTTGTTCCACTTCCCTGAGCACGATTAATTACAATGATTTTTTGATTCTTTCCTCCAACCTGTTTCCAGTTAGTATATTTACCTGTAAAAATTCCTTTTAATTGCTCCATAGATAAATTATCTATACCTACTTTCTTATTAACTACAGGTGCAATACCAACAACAGCTACTTTATTATCTTGTAATTTTTCAGCTTTAATTCCTGGTTGTTGCTGTGCGAAAATATCTGAATTTCCAATAGCTACGGCTCCTGCTTGTACCTGACTTAGGCCTGTTCCTGAGCCTCCACCTTGAACAGTTATTCTTACTTTAGAATGATGTTGGAATTCTTCTGCTGCCATTTCTATCATTGGTTGCATTGCTGTTGAACCAACAATAGTTATATTATTGTTTTTTTTACTTGCACATCCTGTCATCAAGGTTGCAATTAATAAACTTCCTATAAGAATTTTTATTTTTTTCATTATATTGTCCTCCCATTTGCTCAATTTAATTATATCTAGTTAATGTAAAGAGCCTTGGGTGCTTTTGTAAAGGATATGTAAAGACGAAAAAACAAAATCTTTGAAATTTCATTTATTTTTAGTTAAAGTATACTTGAATAGAGCGAAGGTTTTAGGAGGCAACCAATGTGTTAGATATGTATCTATTTATTAACCCATTAGGTAGTACATGCTACCATACTGAACAAAACATATTAAAATTAGGTGATTCATTGAATGAAAAAATTAACTTCAATTTTGTTCCTTTAATGAATTTCAAAACTATTAATGATGTTATGTGTCGCATGAATATTCCACTAAATAATGTTGATATACGTAATAGACTATCTGAGAATATTTATCATTCATCTATAGATTTTAAAGCTGCCTCTTTTCAAGGAAAGAAGAAAGGACGGAATTTCTTGCTAAATGTGCAACAACTTGTAGTTAATGATCAAAAAGATTATAATTTTGAAACCATTAAATTAGCTGCACAAAAAAGTGGGTTAGATTGGGATATTTTTGAACAAGATAGACATTCTAAATTAGCAATAGAAGCTTTTAAACAAGATCAAGAATTAGCTACCGAAATGAATGTAACTGAACATCCTACAATTGTTGTTTATGATTGCTCAGCTAATAATAATTCTGCGTATTCTTTTTCTGGTTGTGAATCATTAGATGAAATAAAGAAAGTCTTACTCTCACAGAGACAACAAAATAGTAGTGGAACATCTATTATGAAACTTTGTTAAACTAATTCTTATTTACGTTCAATTGATACTATAACAAAAAAAGATTGGTAATCATTAAATTAATGATCTCCAATCTTTTTTATTTATATTTATTTTTCTGACAATAATGTCTCTAATTGATTTAATCTTTCTTCAAAAACTTTAAATGCTTTCTCCAAATATGAAGAATCTGTCATATCCACACCTGCATCTTTCATGACTTCCAATGGATATTTACTACTACCAGCTTTTAAGTAAGTTAAATATTTGTTTAATTTATTTTCATCGCCAGATAAAATATTTTCAGCTAAAGTAGTTGCTGCTGCAAATCCTGTCGCATATTGATAAACATAGAAATTATAATAAAAATGCGGAATTCTAGCCCACTCTAAAGCTATCTCAGGATCGCTTACTACATCATTGCCATAATATTTCTTATTTAATTCTAAGTAATATTCAGAAATTGATTTAGCAGTTAGTGGTACTCCTTTTGAATTCTGTTCATGAATCCATTTTTCAAATTCTGCAAATTGTGTTTGACGATATACCGTACCTTTAAATCCATCTAAATAATGATTTAAAATATAGATTAATATCTCTTTTTCATCGTTATTCTTTAATAGATAATCCGTCAAAATATTTTCATTAGTAGTTGAAGCTATTTCTGCCAAAAATATTGGGTAATCTCCATACTGATAGGGTTGATTATGACTAGTGTAATAACTATGCATACTATGTCCCATCTCATGTACCAAGGTAAAAAGATTTTCTAAATTATCTTGCCAATTTAATAAGATATATGGCGGAGTATCATAAACTCCTGATGAATATGCTCCACTTCTCTTTCCTTTATTTTCAACTACATCTATCCAACGATTTTCAAATGCTTCACTAACGTGCGTTAAATAATCCATTCCCAATACTTCAAGTGCCTTTTTTGCTTCAATTTGCGCTTGAATATAATTATAAGTAAGCTTACTATCTTCAGTTAACGGTGTATACATATCATACATATGGAGTTCATCGACACCTAATATTTTCTTTCTAAGCTTTACATAGCGATGTAATAATGGAAGATTTTTGTGTACTTGTTCCAGTAATACATCATAGACTTCTGTTGGAATATGATTAGATGTTGTGGCAGCTTCTCTAGCATCTTTATAATTACGAACTCTTGCTTTAAAGTTATGCACCTTAACATTTCCAATTAATGTTGTCGCCATTGTATGCTTAAATTGGTCATAAACACTGTATAATCCCTTGAATGCAGCTTTTCTAACTTTCCTATTTGTAGATTCTATTAATTTTCCATAAACACCATGCGATAATTGAATATCATCACCATTATCATCTTTTACTATTGGAAACTTTAGATCTGCGTTGTTTAAAATGCCAAAAACATTTTGCGATGTCCCAAAGATATCACTAGCTCCAGCTAATAAAGACTCACTTTTTTTATCAAGCGTATGCTTTCTCATGACCAACATACTCTCAATTAAATGTTCATACTGTTTTAATTCTTTTTTTTCTACAAAATATTGCTTTAATTTATCTTCATCTAATTCTAGTAACTCAGGTTCGAACCAGGATATAGATTCTGAAAATTCAGCAGCTAATGCATCAACCATTTCATTATATCCTTGATACTTAGCGTTTGTAGTATCTTGATCATTTCTCATACTTGCATATACATAAACTTTTTCAAATTTCCTATTAATACTTAAGAAATTTTCAATGATTTGTAAAAATCTTTGACTACCTTGATCCATTGTACCTTGTAATTTTCTGAAGTTCTGTACCTCATCTTTTACAGTTTGGTATTCCTTTTCAAACTCTTCATCACTTTTAAATACTTTTGTTAAATCCCACGTTAATTCTTCTGGAACTTCATTTCTCTGAAGTAATCTTTTTGCTTTCTTTTCAGACATAAAATTCACTTCTTTTCTTTTATTTGATGTATTCATCTCATACATAAATATTAAAAGAAAATATATGTTTTTTCAAATTTTTTAACTTACCTTTTATTTAATCAATGTTACTAAAATTGATGAATGGTAATTGATAATAGAGTTCTATATCTTTTAAATTCAACTTTTCGTACATTTTTTTAGTGAATATATATTCCTTGTAAATTGGATAAGTATATTTTTCGCTTGAAATTTCTTCGTATATTTCTTGTAGTATATATCCATGGGTATAACATATTACTTGTAACTTTTTAAATTTATTCGTCGATTGCAAACAATTTCTATAAAAACAATTTTTTTGTCGTTTTCTCTCTGATATAGACAATAAATTATAATTCTTTATTCTATTTTGCTTAAAGAAATCTTGTAATTCCTTCCAGCTATTTACTTTTTTTCTATAAAAGCGGACTGGTAAAAAGTCAGCTTGTTGAATATGGTAATAAACCTCCATATTTCTTTGTTCTACATTAATATAAATTAAGTAGAATCCTAGATTTTTATGCCATCGTATAAATTGTGCTATTTGTTGTGTTAATCTCTTTCTGATCAAATGCCTCTTGCCTAAAAACCAAAAGAAATCATAGCCTTCACTTATATATCCTTTAGATCTTTCACTCATTCTTTCTACAGATATTGGCGAACATTGAAACTCAAAAGCTTTATTATTACACAAAATATCAGGTCTTTGATGTAATGAAGTCAAATATGCTTCTATTTGTGGATTCTTTCCTTCTTTTCTTAACCATGTCATTAATAATTTCTTTCCTCTTAAATGTTCTAATGTTTCACCTTCGGAAAAAATATCACAAGCATGCTTTTTATGTGCAAAATGACTAACTCTTAATTTTCCACATCTCAATATCACTTGCCCATGGCAGCCTGAACAATAATATTTTCTTCCTTTTTTAGCCATATTTGCTTCTACAATATTATTTTTTTCATCTTTAGCATATATCAAAAAATCCCCTCCTACGTGAAAATACGCAAGAAAGGGATTTTATTTAACTTATTTAAAATAATACCGAGCTAACTCTAACGCTGTCTGCCCCATCACTAATTTTCCTCTTTCTTTTAAAAGAATCGGAGAAATCTTAGAATTCTTTCCATATTCAAAAGAGAGTGAAATTAAATCCTTTGCAGATTCTTCAGAATAGTTATCATCAAACAATACCAATTCAAGGTAGTATTTTTCTTGGTAAGAATACAAGTTAGAAACTCCACCTTCAATTCTTAAAACATGCGCTAATTGAACAAAATCTTCAAATGTTGAAAATTCTACTACAAACACATATTTCTTTTTTGTATCGTCATTTAAATACTGAATAACCTCGTCATCATCTATTTTAGATCTACGACTATAATCTCTATTTTCAGCAATATTCCGTGAATTTTCGATACTATTTTTAATTAAATTCAACAACTCATCACTAGAGGAATCTATATCCTTTTTTACATCCTCTGTGTCTTCTACAGTTTCATTCTCATTTTCAGTTTCTTTTTCTCCATCTTGATCTGTGATATCATCAGGATTTACTTTAGTGATAAATATCTCTAGACCACTTTCTTTATTAGGTACTAATTGAAATGTTACTGCATCATTTTCCCTAAACTCATGTTCAACATCTACTTCATCTAAAATTTCATAAAAGAAACTTTCAATCTCTTTCTGGTTTCCTAGCAGATCCAAGAATTTTATTCCCCGAGCTGTTAAATCTTCATCATCTAATACTACACGAATAGTATTTTCATTTATTTTTTCCATTTCCATAAAAGCTCTGCCTGCCTTTCCGACTACTATTATTTACATAGTAACAAAAAAAAGGGGAAAAAACTACCAAAAAGACCATCTAGAGAATTTTATCCGTTATTGTTTAATTTAATTCATTAATTAAATTACTTAAACAATCTTTTATTTCAGCTGGTAATGGATTATCAGGATGGTTTCCCTCATACTTTTCAATCCATTCCAGTCTAATTTCTAATCTTCTCTTCAATTTCTCAGTGTAACTCTTATCTTTAAAATCAACTGGATATTTTTCAAATGGTAAGTAATACATTCCATCTAAAGAACCAAATTTTTCCCAATTAACTTTTTCATTAGCTATATCTTCTAAAATTTGTAAAGTTATCTCTTTATCAATATCCACACCATTATAAGATGCTGTATTCACTATATAACCAGATACATTACGTTTTTCAAATAACTCTTTAAAGTCACGATAATCTTCGGCTAATGGATATGCACGAAATGGATTAGCAAAAGGCTCAATTACAAGAGAATTTCTATCAGCATTTACTACATTTTCTGCTGTTGATCTCTTAGTAGCTAATGTTATTCCAAAAGTTGCTGCTAACGTCGGATTATCTAACTTAACAACAGGTGGAAGACTATCATCTTTCATAATCCAAAAAATAGAATCTATAGGTGCATTTTCTTTATCCACCCTATTCAATGAAGCATATCTTGACTTAATTGTACGACCATTTCCATTACGTAAATCTTCAGTTACTAAAACTCGCTTATTTTCCTCATTTAACGTTACACCTACATTCATAACTGTGGTAAAGTAGCTTGCTTCTTTTGAACCAGGCATATAATCATTAGTCTTATCAAAATAGGCTGGTTCTAATGCAACTGAACTTCCATTTATTCTTGAAATTACAAAAGCGTCATCATGAAGAACATCAATATCATATTTGCCACCATGTTTAGCATGAGTTAATGTCGATTTTCCTGAGCCAGATAGTCCATAGAATGCAAAAACTTTATCATCTTTGTCGTCAAATCTAAATACTTTTTCTCCACCATGTGAAGCTGTGTATCCATGTCTATGAGCTATTGCCCAAGCTAATGTTAATGTCGCTTTTTTTAGTTCTCCAAAATATCTTAAACCTAATATTGCAGCTACATTATGTTCGGCATCAATTATTACTAGGCCATTAGGATAGTTTTCATCTTTAAATTCAGGATCAGCATAAATAAAAATGTCTCCTTCTTCATATTTATGAGAAGCTTGATACATTTTTTCATATTCTGAAGTTACTGGTTGAAAATTTAGCATATATGATAACATATTAAATTCATAACCTTTTGGGACAGCAAGGTGTGATTTTAACATAAAATCTTCATCTAATCCTACATAAACTTCTGTCTTATAGAATTTTCTGTCACTAGCTTCAAAAATTGCATCTCTAAGAACTCCTGCTAATTCGTTAGTATCTTCTCCTAAATGCCCAATAATATGTCGTGCAGCTGCTGTTCTTCCAACAATTTTTCCATGATTATTTACTAACATTTTAGAATCTACTGGTAACCCTAATTCTTGGGTATGCTTTATTGGAACATCTGTCACAATTGTACTAGGACAATTTTTTGCTAAATAATATGCTTTTGAAATATCTGTTACTCTTTCAAAATTGTTGCCATAAAATGCTGTTTCAACAGTCGTTCTAATTTGTGAAAGGAGAGGATTCTTTTTATTAATATCTACTTCTTTATAATGACTAATTGTACTCATAATTATCACCTCATTGTTTAAATAGTTTTTTATAATACGCTTTCATTCTATCACAATATACTATATTAAACAAAACTGTTTTAAATTATATAAATTAATACAAATAACAAAAAAGCCTTAGTTATAAAAACTAAGACTTAAACACAGATACCGGTGATCGGGGTCGAACCGAT
>NZ_AYYT01000022.1 GCF_001435955.1 Ligilactobacillus salivarius DSM 20555 = ATCC 11741
ATGTCTTTAGACTGGGGTAGTTGACAATAATAAAACATACAGGAAACAAGTATATTTTTCAAGTTAGACGAATTTTAGAAAGGATGAATTTTTTTACAATAAAAAAACAATGAATAATCATAAATTATACGAATATACCACGAATATTATGTTTTAAAATTCAAATTTATGTTATAAAAATGAATTTTTATTATAAAACGATAAAAAATCTATCATAATTAATACAAATTGCATAAAAGAGAATATACTTTAGTAGTTAATAAATATACATAAGATGGAGTGGAGATTTTGGAAGAAAATAAAAAGAAAATCACGACATTTGGCTTAGTCATGATGATTATTACCGCTATCTTTGGTTTTGGTAATGTATCTAATGCTTATGCACAAATGGGTTACGGTAGTATTATTTGGTATATTTTAGCAGGGGTATGTTTCTTCTTCCCTTGTGGTTTAATGATGGCAGAATATGGTTCTGCATTTAAAGATGCTAAAGGTGGTATTTATTCCTGGTTAGCTGAATCAATCGGAGAACGTGCAGCTTTCATTGGAACATTTATCTGGCTAGCATCTTGGATTGTCTGGATGGTATCAACAGCTTCACGTATCTGGATAACATTCTCTGCATTGATTTTTGGTAAAGATACCACACAACATTGGTCAATGTTAGGTTTGTCTTCCACTGAAGTTATTGGTATTTTAGGAATTTTATTCATTTTAATTTCAACATTCTTTACCACACAAGGAATGGATTCGATTTCTAAAGTTGGTTCTTTAGGTGGAATTTTTACAGTTGTAACTAACATTATCTTTTTAATTGCTAGTTTGATCATTATTTTTGCTAATCATGGTCAATTAGCTCAACCTATCCATGGAATGAAAGATTTTATTACTTCACCTAATCCACAATTTCAAACACCAATTGCTATTATTTCATTCGTTGTTTATGCAATTTTTGCTTATGGTGGTATGGAATCTTTAGGTAGTGTAACTGATAGTATGGATAAGCCAGAAAAGACTTTCCCACGTGGATTAATTATTGCTAGCTTATTTACCATCGGTGCATATGTAATCATGATCTTTATGATTGGTTTCAGTGTTAACTATAACTCTGTTGTTGCTAAGCATGGGGTAAACTTAGGTAATATCACATATATTGTCTTTAACCAATTAGGTGTCTACTTAGGACATTCATTAGGTTGGTCAGCAGCTGCCTCTCATACAATAGGTATGTTAATTACAAGATTTGTAGCTTTAACACAAGTTCTAGGATTTTTAGGTGCAATGTTCATTCTCTTATATTCACCAATCAAGTCATTTATTTTAGGTTCAGATAAGAGATTATGGCCTGAAAAATTAACTCGCCTTAACAAACACAATATGCCAGCCAATGCAATGTGGTTACAAGCAATTATTGTTTGTGTAATTATCTTCTTAGTAGCCTTTGGTGGATCTGCAGCTCAAAGATTCTATTTAATCTTAACTGATATGGCGAATGTATCTACTAGTTTCCCATATCTATTCTTAGTTGGGGCATTCCCATTCTTTAAGAAAAAGAAGATTGAACATTCATTTGTAGCTTTTAAGAATCCATTCTGGACTAATTTATTAGTAATTATTATTGAAATTATCTTATCAGCAGGTATTATCTTTACTTGTGTTCAACCAATTTTGGATGGCGACTTTGAGACAGCCTTCTGGACAATTGCTGGTCCAGTCTTCTTCGGATTAGTGGCATTCATCTTTTATCAAGTTTCATCAAAGAAACACAAAATGAAATAGTTAAAGAGACATCAATGAGTTTTGTAGATAAACAAGCTTATTGGTGTTTTTGTTTTATAGAAAACTGTTACATAAATATATTTTATTCATTTTAAATGCAATTTAAACATAAATTATGAATAAAATATACAAAATTATAAAAAATACTTGCATAAATAAACAATAGAAAGTATACTAATCATATCAACTTGAAAACTATAGATTATATTAACGAGGGAGATTATGAGTATGAAAATTTTTAAGAAGATATTAATGCTTTTAGCTGTACTCATGATGGTAGTTACACCATTTGCTGCGATTACTGCTGATACAACTTCTAGTAGTTCTTCCGCTGATACAGCTAAGACAACAGATGATTCATTGAAAAAGGTAAAAGAAAAAGGAACATTGGTAGTTGGTTTAAGTGCCGATTATCCACCTTACGAATTTACTACTAAGCAAGATGGCAAGACTGAATATGTCGGAATTGATATTCAAATTGCTAAAAAATTTGCTAAAGATTTAGGTGTTAAGTTAGTTATTAAGAATATGAACTTTGATTCCTTACTAGTTGCACTTGAAACAGGTAAGATCGATACAATAATTTCTGCGATGAACCCAACTGAAGAACGTCGTAAGAGTGTTGATTTCTCTAACATTTACTACTCTGGTGGTAAGTATATTGTTATCAACAAGAAAGATAAGAGTAAATATACATCTAAGGAAAGCTTTAAGGGTCAAACAGTTGGTGCTCAAAATGGTACTTTGGAATACAATTTGATTAAGCAACAATTCCCTGGAGCAACAGTTAAAGGTTTAGCTAAGTTAAACAACTTAATTATTGCTTTACAATCTGGTAAGGTATCTGGGGTATTGATGGAAGAACCAACAGCTAAGGCTTATGTTCAAAACAACCCTAACTTATATGCATTTAACTCTAAAGTAAGTGTTGACGTTAACGAAACAGGGGCTGCGATGGCATTTCCTAAAGGAGCAACAGCTTTAACTCAAGCTGCTAACAAGACAATTGCTGATATTAAGAAACAAGATTTATTAGACAAGGAATACGTTCCAGAAGCTGCTAAGTATATGAAACAATCTAGCAAGCACAACACAATGGCTAGTTACTGGACATACTTCGCAAAAGGTATTGAATATACATTAATTATCACAGTTGTATCTGTATTAATTGGTTTTGTTTTAGGTATTATTCTTGCTTTAATGCGTTTAGGTCACAACAAGCTTCTACACGGTTTAGCAGTTGCATACATTGAATTTATTCGTGGTACTCCATTAATGGTACAAGTAATGTTTGTATACTTCGGAATTGGTGCAGTTATTCAATCATTACCTGCTTTGGCAGCTGGTATTATCGCTGTATCTCTAAACTCTGGTGCTTATGTAGCTGAAGTTATTCGTTCAGGTATTGAATCAATCGCAATTGGTCAAACTGAAGCCGCAAGAAGTTTAGGTATGAGTCAAAAGCAAACATACCAATACGTTGTTATTCCACAAGCAATTAAGAATATTTGGCCAGCTTTAGGTAATGAATTTATTACCTTGATCAAGGAAAGTTCAATTGTATCAGTTATCGGTGTAGGTGACTTGATGTATCAAACACAGTTAGTTCAATCTGCTACTTATAAAGGTGTAGCTCCATTAGCTATTACAATGGTTATCTACTTTGTACTAACCTTTACATTATCTAAAGGCTTGAATTACTTTGAAGGGAAGATGAAACATGAGTAACAAAAAGATGATTGAAGTACAAAATCTTCAAAAGAAGTTTGGAGATAATCTCGTTCTTAAAGATATTTCTGAATCAGTAGAACAAGGTCAGGTTATTTGTGTAATCGGTCCTTCTGGTTCTGGTAAGAGTACCTTTTTAAGATGCTTGAATGTGTTGGAACGTCCAACTGATGGTAAGGTAATTTTTGAAGGAAAAGACTTAACTCATATTTCTGAAAAGGAATTAGATAGCTTACGTGAAAAAATGGGCATGGTTTTTCAAGGTTTTAACTTATTCCCTAATATGAGTGTATTGGAAAATATCAAGTTAGCTCCAATGAAAGTCAAGAATGTTGATGAAGTACAAGCAGAAAAGACGGCAAAAGAATTATTAGCTAAAGTTGGATTAGCTGATAAAGCAAATCAATTCCCAGATAGTTTATCTGGTGGTCAAAAGCAACGTGTAGCGATTGCTCGTGCTTTAGCGATGGATCCAGAAGTAATGCTATTTGATGAACCAACAAGTGCGTTAGACCCAGAAATGGTAGGGGAAGTATTGAAGGTTATGCGTGACTTGGCTGATTCAGGAATGACGATGGTAGTTGTAACACACGAAATGGGCTTTGCTAAAGAAGTTGCCGACCAAATCTGGTTTATGGCAGATGGATACGTACAAGAAGTAGGAACACCAGAAGAAGTCTTCGAACATCCAACTTCTGAACGTGCTAAAGATTTCTTAGCTAAGATCTTATAAGATAAGAAAATAAAAAGGTAGTTTATAGAAATAGCACTTACTCGGTTGTTTTGAGTAAGTGCTATTTGCGTACTATTATTGTTTTCCTAATAGATCTTTTTCTCTATTTTCTGTACTGATTTTATCTTTAACTTCGATTAAAGGAGCCAAACCTTGAACTAATAGTTCGTAAGCTTTTTTAGAGTAGTGAATATCATCAGCTTGTAACAACTCACTAGCTTCATATGCAGTAGCGATACTGTGCCAATCATAACAAGTAACGTTAAGTTCTTCAGCTAATGTTACAAGTCCTTGAGCATACTGGGATAACTTCTGATTAGGATAAAAGTCTTGTAAGCTAGGTCCAGTAATCCCAGGAGTGATAAGAATACATTTTTGAATTCCAATTAAAGTTATCATTTCTTTAATATTAGTGATAAAAGTTTGATAATCAGGACCTTCAGCTGTTACATCATTTGTACCAAAGAAAATAGTAACAATATCAGAATTACTTTGAAGTACGTCAGCTTGAACACGTGAAAGAGCCAAGTCGGTACGATCTCCTGGAACTCCTCGATTTAGAATTTCAACATTTGGAAAATATTTTCTGATTTCATTAGAAAATATTGGAGAAGGATAGCCGTCAGTCATGCCAGCGGTAATACTATCTCCAAATAAAACTAGATTTGTCATATAGATCACCTTTAAATTTGTTATCAGCTTTTTGAAAGCGTAATATTATTATAAAATAATATGATATAATGATGAAGTTAAAAAATATACAGTTGTGAGAAAAAATATGGAAAATAGACTAAATTATTATAAAATTGAACGCGATGAATGGAGTAATTTCTATCAAGAACATATTGTTCCATTGACCGAAGAAGAATTATTGAATTTAAAATCTTTAAATGACCAAATTTCCTTGAAAGATGTGCAAGATATTTATATGCCACTAGTGCATCTATTAAGAATACACTTAGACTCACATCAAGAGCTACAAGATAGCCAGTCTGAGTTTCTAGGAGTAAAAGCACAAAAGGTACCATTTATTCTAGGAATAGCGGGATCAGTTGCGGTAGGTAAGAGTACAACTGCTCGTCTACTACAAAGCTTATTAAGTGAAGTCTATCCAGATAAGAAAGTCCAGCTTATTACAACGGATGGTTTCTTATATCCTAATCAAGAATTGAAGAGACGTAACTTAATGGAAAGAAAAGGATTCCCAGAAAGTTATGATATGAGAAGATTATTGCGTTTCGTAAATGATGTTAAGAATAATTTACCTGCCAAAGCACCAGTATATTCACATAAAGTCTATGATATTGTAAAAGGACAATATGAAACAGTAGAGCGTCCAGATATTTTAATCGTTGAAGGGATTAATGTTTTACAATTGCCAACCAACCAACAAATTTATGTGAGTGATTTCTTTGATTTTTCAATTTATGTAGATGCTGAAGAAAGTTTAATTGAAGAATGGTATCTGGAAAGATTTGAGACTTTGTTAGATACAGCTTTTAAGGATCCTACAAACTATTATTATCCTTATGCAATTGGTGATCGAAAACAAGCAATTAAGATGGCTAAAAATATTTGGAAAACAATAAATCTTAAGAACTTACGGGAATTCATCCTACCAACACGTAATCGAGCTGATTTGATCATGCATAAGACGAATAATCATGTAGTAAATGAGTTGTTTTTGAGAAAATACTAAGTTAGTGATGAGTTATGGTTTAAAACATTGCTCAACTATTGCTAACTATGTATAATAGGTACAAAGCATAATGAAATTTAAGATGAGGTGAAAGACTTGGCTAATGTTGATATGCAAACATTTGATAAAATTATCGTTTTAGACTTTGGTAGTCAATATAACCAATTGATTACACGTCGTATTCGTGAATTCGGTGTTTACTCAGAACTACTATCACATAAGCTTACAGCCGCTCAGATTAAAGAAATGAATCCAAAAGGAATTATTTTCTCTGGCGGTCCTAACAGCGTTTATGATGATGGTGCTTTCCAAATAGATCCTGAAATTTTCGAATTAGGGATTCCTATTTTAGGTATTTGCTATGGTATGCAATTAATGGCACATAACTTACCAGGTGGTAAAGTAGAAAGTGCTGATAATAAGGAATATGGTAAGGCTATTATTACAGTTAAAGATCAAGAAAATGTAATGTTCAAAGAATTACCAGAAACTCAAACAGTGTGGATGAGTCACGGTGACTTAGTAACACAAGTTCCAGAAGGATTTGAAGTTACAGCAACAAGTGATAATTGCCCAATTTCCGCAATGGCTAATAATGCTAAGAAATTCTATGGGTTACAATTCCATACAGAAGTACGTAACACAGAATATGGTAACGATATTTTACGTCATTTTGCTTTCGACGTTTGTCAAGCTCGTAGCAACTGGTCTATGGACGACTTTATCGACATGCAAATTCAAAAGATTCGCGAAACTGTTGGCGATAAGAAAGTCTTACTTGGATTATCTGGTGGAGTAGATTCATCTGTTGTAGGTGTATTACTACACAAAGCTATCGGTAATCAATTAACAAGTATCTTTGTTGACCATGGCTTGTTACGTAAAGGTGAAGCTGAACAGGTTATGGATAGCTTGGGTGGCAAGTTTGGCTTGAACATTATCAAGGTTGATGCTAAAGAACGTTTCTTGAACAAATTAGCAGGTGTATTTGATCCTGAAAAGAAACGTAAGATTATCGGTAATGAATTCATTCGTGTTTTCGATGATGAAGCTGCTAAACTAGAAGGAATTGAATTCTTGGCACAAGGTACTTTGTATACAGATATCATTGAATCTGGTACAGATACTGCTCAAACAATCAAGTCTCACCATAACGTTGGGGGATTACCAGAAGATGTTCAATTCAAATTAATCGAACCACTGAATACTTTATTTAAAGACGAAGTTCGTGAACTTGGTGAAAAGCTTGGAATGCCACATGAATTAGTATGGCGCCAACCATTCCCAGGCCCAGGTTTAGGTATTCGTGTAATTGGTGAAATTACAGAAGAAAAACTTGAAATCGTACGTGACTCTGATCTTATCTTACGTGAAGAAATTGCAAAGCATGGTTTAGATAAGGAAATTTGGCAATACTTTACAGTATTACCAGGTATTCGTTCTGTTGGTGTTATGGGTGATGGTCGTACTTATGATTACACAGTTGGTATTCGTGCAGTAACTTCTATCGATGGTATGACTGCTGACTTTGCACAAATTCCATGGAATGTGTTACAAGAAATCTCGGTGCGTATTGTAAACGAAGTAGATCACGTTAACCGCGTAGTGTATGACATTACTTCTAAGCCACCTGCAACTATCGAATGGGAATAATAAGTATATTAACTCGGTGGAGAAAAGCCTATAAATCAAGCTTTTAGAAAAGGCAGATTTACGAAAAACAGGCATAAAAACGTAATTGTTTGCCAAAAGTCTGCCAAAAGTCTGCCAGAATTAATTTGCCAGTAGTGTAAAAACTACTGGCTTTTTTATTAGCTATAAAAAACGAGTAGCTGAATTTTTATGTGTTATTTTAGATTAGATATAGGAGAAATTTAAAAATTTATGCAAGTAAGCGTTAAATTTGCAGAAATTNACTAATTAGATAAAATCGAAAAAATAAGTTAAGAGAGAAAAATAACGAATATAAATCTAAAAGTATGAGTATAGAAATATCGGAAAATATAATCACGAAACCATCAAAAAATTAGATAAACAAACGCAGATGAATCGAGACAATAAAGTCTTGTTTCATCTGCGTTTTCGTTTACTATTCTATTGGAAGTAAGCAATATGAGCCTGCAGTATCAATACGATATGAATTTTCTTCATTACCTTGTAAAGTCATTTCTATATCAGTTGCATAGATTACTAGGCCTAACTTATGTCCTTTAGGTAGATGATAGAACATAGGTTGTGTAGTGATCTCAACATCGTAGAATTTATTAGCTTCAAGTTCATCCGTACTAAAGTCATTATGACGATTTTGTAAGTTCAAGTGAGCTTGTGTAATCATCTTAAAAGGTGTTTTCTTGGCTAATTTAAATTCTACCAAATTATCTTCTTGCCAGTGATAACCTAAGTCTAAGCCACGTCTTTCAAGAATTGTAGGAGTAGCTCCTAGACGTTTAGCATCGCCATAATCAACCAACTTAACACTAACCAAGCCATGATCAAGTTGACTAGCAATCTTCAATTTGATTTTAGCGATACCTTTAAGTAAAGTTTCATTCTTTAAAGGTTTGCTAGTAAGGATCAAACGGTTAGCTTCAAGTTTTGGACTAGTTGATGCAAGAATTTCTTCTTTCCAATTGGCGATGCCCGTTTGATAATGTTTGAATGTAGCTTCTGGTAAATGATCACTGAACTCTAAAATTTGTTTTTCGTTCTTTTGTGAAGATAGTGTATCAGAATTTAAGTATAACTTAGTAAAGTTCTTACTTTGCCAACTAGAATAAGTTTCCCATGTACTTTCCTTAGTATTATTTTGAACTAAGATATCTGGAAGTAATTCTTTAGCATTATTCTCAACACCATACAATTTATGACTTAACCAAAGATTCATCATATCTGTGAAATCAAGTGATTGGAAATTGTTGATATAGATATGTTGACCTTGATGTAAGATAAGTTTCTTCGTTACTTCAGTATCACCGAGCTTGTTATATAAGTTGAATACATTCTTTAACTTAACATTCCAGTCATTGAGACCATGAACCATCACAATATCACACTTAATGTTTCCTACGTCTTTTAAATAATTACGTGCATCCCAGAAAGTATTGTAATTACCAGTAGTGCGATCTTGGTCTTTAGTAATAGTTGATAGGAATTTATTAAAGCCATCTTTAGCACGATTATAGTCGCCAGCACTTTTTTGACGGCTAAAACATTCTTCAGCCAAGATGTCGGCATCTTCTCCAGGAAATCCACCAGGTGCAATAACAAGTCCGCCTTCGCGATAGTAGTCGTACCAGCTAGAAATAGCAGCTTCACTAATAATAGTCTCTAATCCTTCCACACCAGTAGTAGCAGTAGCTGTAGCAAGTGTTCCTAGATATGATTTTCCAGTCATCGCTACTTTTCCATTTGACCACCAAGCAGGAATAGCCTTATTAGCTTCTTTAGTTGTGAAGGCTGTTCTCTTTCCGTTCAACCATTCAACTACATCTTTAGCTCCTAGAGTTTCAGCTTCATCGCCACAAGTCCGGTAGCCATCAGAATCTAAGGTCCCAACTCCACCAGAATAAACAACAGCAAATCCCCGAGCTAACATGTAGTCGTTAAAAGTATATGTAAATAAGTGTTCCCAACTTTCTTCAGCATTTTTAGTAGAGATCACAACAGGACGTTTCTTAGGAAGTTTAGTTTCTGGCTTATGGTATTCAATATCCTGATAAGAAAGAGGTTTAACTTCCTTACGCGTAATTGGTAAGTCGACACTGTGCATCATTTTCTCAGCACTAGCATCATTAGTTCCTAAATAGTAGGGACTAGCTGTGAAAATAGTAGGGACTTTCATACCATTATCAGTCATTGCTGGGCGTGTAATAATAACTTTTAGTAAATCACGCTTACCATCTTGATCGGTATCTAATTCTGATTCAACATAGACTACTTCATGGATAAGTTTATTTGTATCAAAAACAGGTTGAGCTTTTCCGTTAAAGAAAATTGGCTCTGTCAGATTCAATTGGTAAAATTGTGTGAAATATCCACGATTAGCTAGAATATCGAGTAAATTTTGTCCCTTTTTAGTTGAAGTACATAGTAAGTCATACCAAGCATTAATAACATCATCGCGATGATTTATTTCTTTTTGGTATGGCAAGTTTAGCTTATCCATTGCAGAAAATGGATCTTTTAAATCGAAATCAAGCTCAGTTTCAAATCCTAAGAGTTGTAAGCCGACAGCATAGAAAACGCGAGCATTTATTTTACTAGAGTTTAAATAAGTTAAAATATCAGCATTCTCAGTAGCTGCTAGATTGGAAAGAGCGTGATTTTTAGCTGCTTCAGTTTTGAAATTTGGGAAAGCACGTTCCAAAAATAAGCGATAAATATGATTGCTAGCTAAATCTTCATCACCAGCGTGAAGAAAAGCAATATGATTGAGTTCAGCTAATTTTTGTTCAAAAGGAACTTTGACATGAGCGAATTGATTGAATTTCATAATAACGATCCTTTCTTTTAGAATATTTATTACCATTATAGACTTTTTATAGAAAAACTTCTATGGTAATAGAGGGAACGTTTACATTGAATAGCCAGGGTATTTGACTTTTAAGACAAATATTTTTTTTGTAAAATATATATTGTAGAGTAATTTTTAGGTACTTTGAAAGGAAGATTATATGACCTATTTAGGAACACTTTGCTTGGTTTTGCTGACAACTGCTTTTGCTGGCAGTATTAGTCGCAGAGTCGGAATGCCTGCTGTAATTGGTCAGTTATTGGTGGGGATTATTCTGGGACCAGCGATGCTAGGTTGGGTGACAAGTAATAATTTTGTCCATATCTTTTCAGAAATTGGTGTGGTCATCTTAATGTTTATGGCGGGACTTGAAAGTGATCTAGATTTATTGAAGAAATATCTTAAGCCTGCGACTTCAGTAGCCTTATTTGGTGTAATTGCGCCAATTATTTTAGTTTATCTTTTGGGGCGAATATATAACTTTACTAATGAAGAAGCAATTTTTCTCGGCGTAACTTTCGCAGCAACTTCAGTCTCTATTTCAGTTGAAGTGTTAAAAGAGTTAAAGAAGTTAGATACAAAAGAAGGAACAACGATTTTAGGGGCTGCTGTAATTGATGATATATTGGCAGTTTTAATTTTAAGTGTCTTAGTAAGCATCTTCAGTGATGTTGCTCAAGCAGAAGGTGGACATACTCAATCTAATTTAGGCGTGGGTATCTTAATTCAAGTAATATACTTTATTGGTATTTACTTAGTCTTTAGATGGATTGCCCCACTTTTAATGAAGATCAGTGAAAAATTACCAATATCTTCCAGTGAAATTCTAATGTCATTAGTAATTTGCTTGGGAATGGCATTCTTCGCTGACTTGGTAGGTTTAAGCGCAGTGGTAGGTTCATTCTTTGCCGGAGTAGCGGTTGCACAAACTCCATATAAACAAGAGATAGATTCAAGTATTGAACCAATCGGCTATGCAGTGTTTATTCCAATGTTCTTTGTATCAATTGGATTGAACATGACCTTTAAAGGCTTATTGACTAATTGGTTATTTATTGTAATTTTGCTAGTATTGGCTTTACTAACAAAATGGGGTGGCTGTGGCTTAGGTGCTAAAATGCTAGGAATGAGTTGGCATTCTGGCGATATTATTGGAGCAGGAATGGTTTCTCGTGGAGAAATGGCGCTGATTATTGCCCAAGTAGGATATGAAGCACACTTGTTATCTGATAAGTTCTATTCAAGTGTTATTATCGTAATCATCTTAACCACAATTATTGCACCATTTATGTTGAAGTCAGCAATTATGCGCCAAGCAAAGGCAGAAGCTAAATAATATTAATAGAAGACGGATAAATTATTGAAAAAGATAATTTTTATCCGTCTTTTTATTTACTTATACACAGTGTTGTGCATAACTTTGTGTATAAGTGCTAAATAATCAAATGCTAGAAGTAAATCGGAGATACATATGTTCACTTTATTGGATAATAAAGTGGTATTATCCACAAAAAGTGTGTATAACTTGGGGATAAATTGTAGAATACTACCATTTTTATCCATGCAGATAAAATGTTTGGATTTACAAACGTGGATAAGATCAATTTAATAAAGTGAAAACAGAAAACAATCTTAGTTTAACAATATAGAAATAAAGTTGCGTTATTATTAATAGATAACTTAATTAATGAGGAAGAGAATTATTTATGAAGAAGCAATTTAAGAATTGGATAATTCTAGTTATGCTAGGAATTGCAATTATAACTGGTAGTGGAATCATGCGAGGAGTAAGGGCAGATAAGATTGATGCTAAGGCAGCTTACATGATAGATGCAGGTACTGGTCAGGTCTTATATCAACAAAATGCTGATAGCAAATATCCGATTGCATCACTAACTAAAATTTTAACATTAGCGGTTATTATGAAAGATATCCACAATCAAAAACTAAGCTGGGATCAAAAAATCAAAGTGAATAAAGATGTGTCTGATATGGCTAATAACTGGCAATACTCAAATGTTCAGTTAAATGAAGGAGAAAGCTATACCGTTAAGTCACTAGTAGAATCAATGATGATTGTATCGGCAGATGGTAGCACAGAAGCTTTAGCCTTAGCTGATGCTGGAAGTGTGCAAGCTTTTAATGAAAAAATGAAAGAAGTAGCACATGAAGCAGGAGTTACTGATGCTGAGATTTATAATATGATTGGTTTGCCAAATTCAGATTTGGGTAATTTGAAGTTGAAGAATGTAGGCGATGATCAAGAAAATAAATTTTCAGCTAAAGACATAGCTTTGGTTTCAAAATACTTGGTAAATAATTATCCAGAAGTAATAGATATTACAAAACAGAAGAATGTTGATTTTAAAATAAGTGCCGATCAGACATATAATATGGAGAATATTAATTATATGTTGGAAGGAAGTTATGCAGCTCCTAAAAATGGGACAATAGATGGTCTTAAGACAGGATTTACAGATGAGGCTGGATATTGTTTTGTAGGAACAGGTACATTCAATGGACAACGTGTGATAACTGTTATTTTGAATGCTTCAGATTATAATAAACAATTTGCTGAAACGAATAAGATGATTGAGACAGTTATGAATAATGATAAAGTAGTTAATACTAAGGATATAAAGAGTGTTAAGCAAGCTTTGAAAAAAGAAAATTTGAAAGTAAATGATACTAATATTTGGGTAACAAAGAACACCGATCCTAAACAAATAAAAGCAAAATTAACTCTATCTAATGAAAAAATAAAAGCAAAAAATGCTAAGAATGAGAAAGTTGGCACAATTAAAATCAGTTCTTCTGGGGTATCTTCAGTGGAATTAAATATCAATTTAGAAGCTAAATAAATTAATTATAAAAGTGTAAAATAAGTAGATGAATACTGGTTTTACACTTTTTTATTTTGTCAGATATAAAAATATTTTATGGGTTTAAAAAATATTTTAATAAAACTGAAAGTGCTTGCAACAAAGAGGACTTTGTGTAAAAATAAACTTATAAAGATAATTAATTAGTTAAAGGAAGTTGAAGCTTATGAACCACTATGTTGGAATTGCCGGCACTAATGATTTGAAGTCTACTAATCTTAAATTAATGCAATATATTAAGAATCATTTCAGCGAAAAAGCAGAAATCGAACTAGTTGATATTAGTGACCTACCAGTATTTTTTAAGAACAAAGATAGAGTTATCCCAGAAAAAGCAGCAGAAATTTCTATGAAGATTGAAGCAGCAGATGGTGTGATTATTGCGACACCTGAATATGATCACTCCGTACCTGCTGTTTTAATGAATGCTTTAGAATGGTTATCTTATGCAAGACATCCATTTGTAGGTAAACCTGTTATGATTGTTGGTGCTTCTTATGGTACTTTGGGAACTTCAAGAGCTCAAGCACACTTACGCAGAATTTTAGATTCACCAGAATTAAGTGCAAGAATTATGCCAAGTTCAGAATTCTTATTAGGCCATTCACTTCAAGCATTTGATGAAGATGGAAATCTAAATAATGAAGAAAAAGTTACATTATTAGATGGTTTATTTGAAGATTTTGAAGTGTTCTCAAACATTTCTAAGCATCTAACTAATGCTAATGATGAACAAAGAAAAGAAGTAGAAAACTATTCATGGAAAGATTAGTCGGAGGAGTGGAATAAATGAAATTAGTAGGAATTATCGGTTCAATTGCTGATGAATCATACAACCGCAAATTAATGCTATACATAGCAAGTCATTTCAAGGAAACAATCGATATTGAAATTCTTGATATTAGAGATGTCCCAATGTTTAGAGCAGGAATGGAAATGGGACCAGCTGTAGAATATTTAAATAAGAAAATCTCTGCAGCAGATGGTGTAATTATTGCAACTCCTGAACATAATCATACAACTACAGCAGCTCTAAAGAGTGTAATTGAATGGTTATCTTCTAGTGTTCATCCATTTGCAGATAAGCCAGTATTGTTGGTAGGTGCTTCTTACTTCGAACAAGGTTCTGGTAGAGCGCAATTAGATTTACGTCAAATTCTAGAATCTCCAGGGGTAAATGCTTTGGTAATGCCAAAGGATGAATTCTTATTAGGAAACGTTAAATCAGCTTTTGATGAAAATGGTAACTTAAAAGAAGCAAGAACTGTTGGCTTCTTAGAAAGTGTCATGGGCAACTTCTTGAAGTGGATCAAAGTTTTGAAAGCTATGAAGAAGAATAACGATGTAAAAGGTGACTGGGAATCAGAAGACTTAACTGCATCTCAAGAAATTGATACAACTGTCAAAGGTGTAGATATGAAGGCTGAAGATTGGGTAGAACAAGCTGCAGCTAAGACTAATGCAGTTGAAGGTGATACTTACGTCAAGTTAGATAGAGGTCTTTTGACAGTTAACCAACTTAACTGGTTCTTGAATACAATGCCAGTTGAATTGACATTTGCTGATGATAATAACCAATTTATCTATTATAATCGTATGGATGAAAATCCTAAAGATATGTTGGCACCTCGTCAACCTAAGCAAGTTGGGGATCCGTTAGAATCAGTTCACCCAGAACGTGCTTTGAAAGGTGTAAAACATGTAGTTCATACACTTCGTACAGGTGAAACAGATCTTGTAAGTATGCCAGTACCATTTATCAATAAGGTTAATGAAAAGCATGTAATGCACTATTATAAGGCAATGCATGATGAAGATGGTCGCTACCGTGGAATTAATGAATGGGTAGTTGATATT
The DNA here is from genome assembly GCF_001435955.1 of Ligilactobacillus salivarius DSM 20555 = ATCC 11741. Taxonomy (GTDB): domain Bacteria; phylum Bacillota; class Bacilli; order Lactobacillales; family Lactobacillaceae; genus Ligilactobacillus; species Ligilactobacillus salivarius. The sequence continues at coordinate 15,192 of NZ_AYYT01000022.1, forward strand.
TGGCCAGTAGTTGAATCTTATTTGAAGATGACAGGTCAAAAATTGGTGGCTGATGAAAATGCAAAGGTAGATGCAACATCCGGAGCTTCCGAGAAGAAAGAAGAACCAGTAGCTACTCCTGAAACAGACGCAACATCTGGCGCATCTGAATCAGAAACAAAGGTAGAAGAAGTAAAAGTTGCTGAACCAGAAGTAGATGCAACATCAGGTGCTTCTGAATCTTAATAGATATGAAAGTCGAGTTTAGGTACTCGGCTTTTTTGATGAAAAAACAAGATTAGCTCATGCCAATCTTGTTGAAAAATTAATATTTAGTTACCCCTAAAGATATACGACTCTTTAGGGCTTTGTAAACAAGTGAAACAACATAAATAGCGACTAAACGATCAAGATAATCAGTTCCAACTTGAACAAGGAATACAGCCAAACCTTTACCTAAACCTAATTTAGCTAATATTTGTACGATAATAGCTGATCCAGAACTAGTGATACCATGGAATAAAAATAAAGTAATGGCAGAACTTACTAAAGTAGCTGGTAAAGAAATGATAATAGCTAACCACCATAGCTTTTTAAAAGTATCTGCAGCATAGTGTGAGTAAACCATACCTGCAATAAGACCAACTATAAGTTGAACTGGCAAATAATATAGTGAAAATAGGTCAGTTGTTAAACCAACAATAATTGAAGTTAGAGCACCTACAGTAACACCACCAACTGGGCCGGCCAAAGAAGCAGCTAAAATAGTACCGATAGTATCTAGGTAAATTGGTAATTTCAAAAGTAAGGCTATGTTACTTCCGACAATATTTAAAGCGATGCATAAAGCTAAGATAGTTATGATTTTAGTTGATAATTTTTTCATGAATTATTCCTCCGATATTAATTGTGGCAAAATTTTTTCTAGAAGTTCTGAATCAATTGAACAGGTACGTTGTAAGAAGATTTGCATAAAACGTAGATTATCTACTTCTGTCAAAATATGACTGTTGACAGGTTTATGCCAAAAATTCATTTCATCAACGACACTTTGGCCAATACTGATACCTTTAGTTTCAATCTCAGTATGCGAGTCAAAACCAGTACATAATTCTGGAAAAATAGTGTAAGCCACTGCTAAGGGATCATTGATGACACAGCCGATAACTTTTTCATATTTCCAATGAAAATCAAAATAGAATCTTGTAATTTTTTGAATAAAATCAGCTTGTTCTGGATTAACTTGATGAATTAGTTCCAGAATACTTGGTGTAAGCACAATTTTCCGTGTAACATCAAGTCCTATCATTTCAATTTTCACGGGAAGATGTTGATAAACATAATTAGCAGCATCAGGATCACACCAGTAATTGTATTCAGCAACAGGAGAACAATTACCAAAACACTTGAAATTTCCACCCATTGAAACAAAACGAGTACAGTTATTCCAAACATCTGGCTGTGCTTGGTGAGCTAGTGCAATATTGGTTAGTGGTCCTAACGCAATAATAGTTAGATCAGGATTATCGGCTAGAGTCTGATTAATAAACTCAATAGCGTTATCGTGAATAGGAACACCTGAGACTTCAGGCAAATAAGATTCACCTAAACCATCTTCTCCATGCGTATCCATGGCATCAACATAGTCACGTTTAAGTGGTGCCGCTGCACCTTGATAGACTGGAATATCAAGACGATCTAAGTGATTTAAGATTTTGAGGGCATTCTTAGCACCCATATCGGAAGGAACGTTACCAGAAACGGTTGTGATTCCGACAACTTCTAGTTTGGGCGATGTTAAAGCGAGCATCAAGGCCAAACTATCGTCAATTCCTGGATCACAGTCAATGATAACTTTTTGTCTGTCATTCATTTCTCCTACCTCCTTTGAGATTCTTGGTTTTTTATACTGGGAAGTTTACGAACCAGTCCAAGTTAAACTTGAATTTAATGAATGTACCTAATTAGTATAAGGCTGTTTATGAGAAATTGGAAGAAATAAATAAGCTCCAAGAATAAAAAGAATTCTTGAAGCTTTGAACTTATTTAAGTTTAAATGGATATTTTCTAAACATGTAGAACGAACGGATAACTGGAACATAAGGTACGATGATAATAGCTATATAAGTAAAAATGATACGGTAAATAACTAAAGCTATAGTAAATATCAACATTCCATGTGGTAAGAAAATATGTTGAATTAAGGATGTTATATTAAGTGTAGAAATATCTATAATATGGAAACAAAGTACAATTAACGATAACTCACCATATTTTTGTACGATATGTGTAATATTTTCAAGTGAGATATTAGCAAACCATTTTGAAAATACCATAATAGCGTAACTACCAGCGACTCCACCAATAATAGCTCCTGTGTAGCTTGTTGCAACAGATACATTAAGGTAAAAAGGACCAATTTTTGCTGTGACAAACCAAATAGATACTGCAAAAATAAAAGTGATGAAATTGCCGTTATTAACTAAGTTATATTTCTTAATTAAAAAACCAAACCAATAGAAAATAAGACTAACTAGAACTGCATCTAAAGACCATGGAAGTTGAATAAATTTGGCTATATAAAAACCGATAAAAGTAGTAACTATGAATATTATAGTAGTTATATTATCTGATACTTTATATTTAGTAGTTAGTTTAATAATAAAACTATAGAAAACATTTGCTAGAAACATAGCTAATAAAAACCAAATAGCACCAATAGCTGGAATAAAGAATTTTCCAAGCAAATTATTGATAGGTGTTCCTGCTCCATATAAAGCGGCTAGAGCTGCATATCGTGTACTATCAGCAATACGTCCAAGATAAATTGGATGAAAATGCAGTGAGGCAGCAGTCAGTATTATCATAATAAATGATGTAAAAATATATGGAAGTAATAAATTAAAAAATCCACCTGTAATTATTTTAGAGTAGGATTTATCTCTATGAAGATAACCAGATAAAACAAAGAAAATAGGAACATTGACTGCAAATAAAATATTGCTAAAGTAATTTCCAGTGTATGAATTCAGAGAATGAGCAATGATAATAGTCAACATTCCTATAGCTCTGGATATATCAATCCAAGTGATTCTTTTCATAATAATAGCTCCTTGTTTGTTAATTGGAATATAATAGTTTAAATATACCATAGAATCATATAAGATGAAGAAAGAATTTTGGATAAGTCCTTGAAATAATTTGTAAATTAAGATAAAATAAGCAAGTATATGAGTTGAAAAGGAGGAACTAAGAATGTCACAAAATACACATGTTGGCGTAGCAAATGATCGTCGTCCTGTAAACTCCAAGAACATTAAGAAGCGTCGTGCACAACACCAAGCTGTACTTAACTTCTTAAAGGAACGCGACGAAGCAGACAAGGAAAGCAAGTAATTAAGTTTTTCCTTGGATTTTGATATTAATTATCAGATAACTAAATAATGATATCCTCCACATGTTGATCTTCCAAGGAAAGCATGTGGATTTTTTTATACGTTTATTCTTTTTACCAGAGAAATAAAAGGAGGCGTTATAGAGAAGAAAAAGAATGCAACATATTATATGTTATCATTTTTAATTCCTGTACTAATGTTGATAATAACTTTTGCATTAGCTAAGGTATATCCATTTGGAAATAATACTGCCGTAGTTGGTGATATGAAAAATCAATATGCAGCAATATTAACCTATGGTAAAGAGAATTTTTTTAATATACATAAACTGTTGTATTCTAACAGTTTAGCTTTGGAGGGAAACTTTTATCCAGTATTAACATATTATCTATTTTCGCCAATAAATCTGATTGCGCTATTTTTTTCAAATAAATATATGCCATTATTTTATTAATATCTGTTTAAATGCAGGATTCATAAGTTTAACAACATATATATTTTTACTAAAATCAAAATTTGTTAATAGTTATGTTGATAAAACTGTTAACGTAGAAATATCAAATGTACTAAGATTGATTTTTGGTATAATTTTTACATTAAGTACATTTTATGTCCAATATTCCCACACTATAATGTGGTTTGATGCAATAATATTTTTCCCGCTAGTGTTATTAGGATATGAACAATTGATTAATAGTAATAAAGTGATTTTATACTGTATTTCATTAATATTACTAATTTTATTCAACTACTATATTGGTGTAATGGTTCTAGTATTTTTACTAGTGTTGACGTTATTTTGGATTGTTTTATCATTAATCTACAAGAAAGAATATCTGTTAACAATGAAAAAAGTATATACTCATTATTGTATACTATCTTACCAATAGGTATAGGAGCAATAGTATTATTACCTAGTTTCCTAGGGCAACAAATTGTATATCAGGAAAAATATCAATTTTCTTTAGATAAAATCTATCCACTTAGAGATAGCTTAGGATCATTATTGAATGGAAGTATGAACAATGCAGAGATGCCAATGTTATATACAAGTATTTTTACTCTAATTGCAATAACTGTATTTTTTATATCTAATAAAATAGACTTAAAAATAAAAATACCAGTATTCATAGCAATTATATTATTATTTATATCACCTAGATAAGAGGATTGTATATGATTTGGCATGCTTTCTCAATGCCAAATGGATACTCGCAAAGAGAAGCATACATAATATTACTAGTACTAGTAACCATAGGTTATATAGGTAGTACTTATGTAAGCAGTGGTTATATAAATTTTATTATAGCGGGTATAATATGGAGTTTGATAAGTATATTTATAACATATAGATGGAATTTTCTTTCAAATCAGCAACTATTAGTTGATATATTATTGATAATAATTGAAATTTTGGCAATTATTCTAATGTATAAAAAGAGTAAAAAATATATTTGGTTATTTTTATTTATTATTTTGGGTGAAATAGGATTTTCATATTATCCAAGGGAGAATGCAATAGCTCAAACATCTATTCCAATGGACAGTTATATAAAATTAATTGAAGTTAATCAAAATGTATTAACTAAATTAAATAAGAACGATCATAGCTTTCATAGGATTGGATCTACAATTCAATTAAATGAAAATGATCCTTTGATGTATGGTTACGATGGTTTATCAACGTATGTGTCACAGCAATCTAAAGAATCTACAAATTATTTATCTGCACTTGGTTACTATCAAAAACATTCATGGATTAGATGGAGTTCATTTAATAATGGATCAACAGCAGCAGTGAACAGAATTCTGGGATTGAAGTATGTTATTGCTCCAAAAAATAAAAATCTTTTAGATGCAACTATATCTGGAAAATCAATGTCGACTAGTGACAGTGCACCAAATTTTCCGAAAGGAATTAAAGAAAATAGTGATGATTTCAATATTTATAAGGATAAAGGAGCACTACCAATAGTATTTAAAATCGAGAATACCGCTAAAAATGTGGTGGTAAACTATAACCCAGTAGATAATCCATTTCTTAAACTGAACTCACTTTTTTTACAAGGTTTTGGAATATCAAATATGTATCAAGAAGTAAAAAGTAGTTTAATTAAACAAAATGAAGTCTCCAAAGAATATGTAATTGATGTAGTAAGTGATGGAAATGTATACTGCTACTTACCAATAGATCAAAATATAGTTACTGAGAGTAGTATAAAAGTATCAGTGAATACATATAACAACAATGTTTGGGGAGAAAACGGAATTGTATATTTGGGACCCTATAAAAAAGGTATAAAGATTCATGTTAATTATGAAAGTAAGGATACTCAAAGTATTAATCCAGTATTTGCAGTTGAACATGAAGGAAGCTTATTAGAGCTAAATAAATTTAGAAAAGGAATTGCTGACATTAAAGTTAATGGTGATTTAATTAGCTTTGATAAAAAAACAGAAGATACTAATTTAGCAATATCTGTACCATATGATTCTGCTTGGACAGCTGAAATAAATGGAAAACCAGAACAAACTTATAAAACTTTAGGTGGTTTACTGGAAATTAGAGTAATTGAAAAAGGAAAAGTAAATCTAAAGTATAATGTTCCAGGATTGAGGGTAAGCATAATAATATCTACTATATCTGTAATATTATTATGTCTATGTTTGGTACTAAAGAGAAATAGTTAAATAAAAAAAGAATAATACTATGTTATATATATCAAGAGGTGAAAAATTTGATAAAAAAATTATGTAATGCATTAATGGTATGTGTATCTATGGTAGTAGTTACATTTTCTTTATTAATAACACAAGCCAATCCAGCTTTTTTGCAAAACAATCTACTATCGAAAAGATTATTTGCGTATAGCTTATTAAATAATTTTTCTAATGTAATTGTTGGTGTGTTACTAATTTTAATTGGTTATCAAATAAAAGGAAATATAAAACTTATAAATAATTATATATATATTTATGTAGTGAACTTATTGATATTTATAGGACTATTTTTGTGGACTAGAAGTTTCACTACTCAGAATTTGTACGATGCAGTTCTTCCAATTACTAGAAATACTTATCCGGTTGTACTTGGTGCTATATCTGCGCTATTGATAAAAGATAAATTAAAGAACTGGTTTAAGAAGTATAAATTCTCAGTTATTTTAGGTGGATATGCTATAGTTTTTGCATTACCAAGTATATTTAATAAAGATATTTTTGGGATAGGTAATGGAAATAATACTATTACAGCTTTTTTGTTAGTGACATTAGGAATAGTATTTTCAAATGTAGAAGTGGACAAGTTACATATAGATAAAAAAGTTATTACTATATTGAGTATGAGTGTAATGCTCAATATAATTTTAGCCTTTTCCATGCCTTTTATATCTTGGAGAATACATGGAGATTTTTCAACAGCATACAGGTTTAATGTGCTAACTTCAATATCTGTTGTAGCAATGTCTATAGTTATATTTACAGTTGGACAAAAATTAAAGACCAACATAAAGATATCAGAATATATAGGATTACTAGTATTACTTGTTTATTCGAATAATTTTATTATTGAAAAAATTGTTAATGGTAGTATAAGTTTAAAAGTGTTGCTTTTTAAGAGTTGCATAGTTTCTATAATTGTTGTTGTTTTAGGATGGCTATTATCAAAAATAGATAAAAGAGAGCGTACTTTAGAAGAAAGACTGTTATTGAATGATGGTAAAAGTATAAATCTATGGGGCAGAAATTTATTATCATGTATAATTACTAATGTTAAGAAATATAGATTTAACATTATGAACATTATTATTTTGTATATTTTAGCTTATATGTCATTTATTTTAATGTCACCTGACTTTTCAGCACCGCATTTGGGAAAAGATTATGCTAATATTTTTTTCTATACCTTCTTTGTTAGACAGCATATGTTGATATTGAACACAATATTGTTTTACTTACTATATAGATTTATTTATGGAATAATTGGTAGATTTTGGATAAGTGTAATATTAAATTATGTAGTAATAGCAGTTGCAATTGTTGCGGATGCTATAAAAATTCATTATCGTACAGAACCTATTTTACCTGCTGAAGTAACAATGGTTTCAGCCTATGGTGATATATTGAGTATGGTTCCTCAATTTATTTTATGGATAACAGCAATAGTGATTATTATATTAATTTGTATAATTATTTATTGTGAAAAAAAACTACCACAAAATAAAGTAAAGTGGAGATTTAGAATATTAGGGATAGTACTTGCAGTATTGGTGTATGGTAGTAGTACAAGAATTAATCATGAAGGCTCAATTGTTGGTGATTTTTTAAATTCATATGGAAACCTTCCTACATTTGAAAATCAAGAGCAGGGGGCTCAACAAAATGGAGCCTTGCAACAATTCTTAAATAATATAGATGTCACAATTATGAAAAGAGAAACTGACTATTCTAAAAAGAAAGTTGATAAATTGGCTAGAAAATATTCTAAATTGGCGAATGAAATAAATGTGACACGTGATAATAATTTGTCTACACAAACTGTTATCTTTAATTTGAGTGAAAGTTTGGCAAATCCTAATAGATTGAAAGAAGTAAAATTATCACATAATCCATTATCATATATAGATAGTGTTAAGAAAAATACAACATCTGGATTAATGATAAGTTCAGGACTAGGTGGTGGAACTGCCAATATGGAATATATGACTTTGACAGGTCTCCCAGTAAGCAATTTTTCACCAACTATAGCAACTCCTTATACACAAGTAGTTCCAGAATCTAAGCAAATATTGACTATCAATGGATACTTTAAAAAATCAACTGCAATTCATCCATACAATGGTAGTTTTTATAGTAGAAAAGCAGTTTACCAGAAATTTGGCTTTCAAAGATTTATGTATCTAGGAAGTAAATATAAGATAAAGCATAAGATGAAAATTGGAACTAATCCATATTTATCAGATGAAACGGCATATAAAAATACATTAGATGTGATCAATAATTATAAGAATGGACAATTTATTAATTTAGTTACTATGCAGAACCATCTTCCTTATTCAGATTACTATGATAATTCTGAAGATTACCAAGTAAGTGGCGATATGGATGATGGTGAAAAGAATACTATTAGCAACTATAGTGCAGGGCTTTCATATACTGATAAGGCTGTCCAAAAATTTATTGAACAAATAGACAAAATCAATAAACCAATCACTTTAGTATTTTATGGAGACCATCTTCCAGGAATATATAGCAATATAGATGAAAATAGTTTAGAAGCACGAGAAACAGACTATTTCATTTACTCTAATAAATATGCTAGACAACATGGTGCGAAGAATCTAAAACACGTTAAATATGTTTCACCAATTGACTTTATAGCATTGATAGCTGAGCAAACAAATTCCAAAGTGTCGCCATATTATGCTTTATTGACAGAAATTCAAAAGGAATTACCAACAATAAAAGTATATGCATACAATAATGGTAAAAATCCTGTTTTTGTTGATGGAAAAGGAAAGACGATTAAGTATAGGCAGTTAACTAAGAAACAAAAGAGATTGTATAACGACTTGAAGTTAGTACAATATGATTTAACTGCAGGAAATCAGTATCTATACAGAACTAGTTTTTTTAAAATAAATTAAGAGGGGTAAGGAAAATATGAAAAAGTACATAACAGATATAGAAATCAATATAATTTTTATATTACTAAGTATATATTATGAGATTACATTTATTTTTGGTAATAAACCATTGGCATATTATGGAAGTTTAAATGGTGACCAATTATTTCATATTACTAGATTGAGTGGATTGAAAAATATATTTACAAGTCCAATAAACTTTAATACATACCATGGAGTTGGTAATGGAGTAAATCTCTTTTATCCATGGCTTACATTTTATCCTGCAGAGATATTTAGCAAGGTGTTACATAGCGAATTTAAAGGAATGATAGTATTTTTACTATTAGTATCATATCTAACATTTGTATTATCATACTACCCAGCTAAAAGATATTTAAAGTGGGATACAAAAAGAAGTATGATATTTTCTCTTTTATGGACTTATAGTACATATAGAGGATTAAATTTTATTAGTAGAACGGATATTGGAGAATTATTAGCAACGATATATATTCCGGTTTTGATTATGAGTTTTATTGATTTAATAAAGCGCAGAAATTATGATAATTGGATAGTTATAACAATTAGTATGTCTTTGATATTATTCAGCCATGTGTTGTCAACATTACTAGTAACGCTTGTGTTGATTCTATTGTTAATAGTTAATTATACAAACGCAAAAGACATTAAGGTTTGGTGGAGTTTACTGAAAGCAGTTGTTAGTACAAGTTTGTTGACAATAGGATTCTGGATGCCCATGTTGCAACAAATGAAATATATTCCAACTACAAGACCTTTTGTAGCCATTCTAGAGGATTGGGCTATAAACATTAATGATATGATTGGAGATTCGATAAATAGTAATTATCCTTCACCCAATGTAGGTATAGTAGTTATATTCATAGTTTTCATTAGTCTTATAAAATTTAGAAAACTATCTATTGATGAAAAGAAAATTTTAATGATAACATTGGCTTTATTATGGGGATGTACAAAAGCTTTTCCATGGCAACTTTTTCAGTCTACATTTGTAAATTATATTCAATTTCCTTGGCGTTTGATGATGTTTGCTAGTTTTTTTGCATATTTGTTAGGAGCAATTTTACTAGATGAAATAGATATCAAATATGTAGTAAGTTTATTTGGAGTTATACTAATTTCCCATTATGCTTTTGTTATTGGCTTACCAAAAGATAAAGTAACGTTATTAAATAATGATAAAAATATAGAGAAGATATCTAAAGAATATATCAATGCTGACTATTATCCTAAAGCTGCTACAAAAGATCCTGTAAGTATAGAAAATAAAAAGTTTGTTATTAGTAATAAAGAAGCTAAGGTATTAAATTATAAAAATACAGATACAGAATTCAAGTTTACAGTAGTTAACAAAAGTAATAAAAGGGTAATAGTTGATGTACCTATTTTATACTATTTGGGGACAGAGGTTAAAAATAATAATAAGTTAATTCCTGTAACTATTTCTTCAAGAGGAACAGTACAAGTTGAACTAAGTAATAAAAATAATAATGTAGTAATAAGTAGTAGATATACTAAGTTAGCAAGGATATCTCAAGCTATTTCTTTATGTACCGCACTAATAATAGTAAGTATATTTTTTGCAAAAAAGCGGGAAAGTAATGGTAGTAAAAACTAAATTTTTCAAAATCAAATAATTACGAAAAGCACATTGACGAAGTGAAATCTACAGAAACCTTAAATATTACAGATGTAGAAGAGAATACATTCAATCAAGCAACCCTTGAAGATATTGCTAAAGGTTTAGGCGGAATTAGTAGTGCTTTAGTAGGTAATAAAACTTACTATGCAAGTAATGGCGATGCCTATCACTATGAATTCTGGTTATCAGAAGGAACTTCTCCTGAACAAAAAGAATGGAATTTCTACAATGATAATCGCAATACTAAGTATGGTGACACATTGGTTGCTAATGTTGAAGCAACTTTAGTATGAGGAGCTACACCAACTAAAGCATAAAATAAAAGAAGTGAAGTAATATGAAATTTATTTTTCATATTCTTCACTTCTTTTTTATTTCAATGAGCCATCATGCTTATCGAAGTAGTAACGTTTGCCATCAATTAATTGAGTACCGTATAACATTTGACCACGAGAATTATAATAAACAGTTTTATTTTGATCCTTAATATATTGCCAGCCAGTCTTCATTTCACCAGTTACATTGTCAAATAAATACCAATGTCCATTAATATAAGCTTGGCCATGTTTCATAATGCCTGTTGTTGGATCATAGTAAACAGTCTTATTTTGATCTTTAATGGATTGCCAGCCAGTCAATACAGAACTGTCTTTATCGAGTAGGTACCAGTTACCATCAAATGAATATTGACCAGCTTTATTTATTAAGCGTCCGGCTATATCAAATTGATATTGTTTATTAGCAATAGTTTGTGTTCCTGTAACTGCTTGACCATTATGATTGAAGTAATATAATTTCTTGGTATTTGGAACGTATAACCAACCAGTCTTCATCGCACCAGTAGTTGTATCGAAGTAGTAGTTATGACCGTTTATTTTTTGTAAACCAAATACCATTTGACCATTATTATTATAATAAACAGTTTTATTCTGATCTTTAATATTTTGGAATCCATATTTCACTGCGCCAGTAACAGAATCAAAGAGATACCATTTATTATTGATATTTTGTTGTCCAAATACCATTTGGCCACGAGAGTTGTAATATACAGTCTTATTTTGACCGTACGAAGAGAGATTTTGGAATCCAGTCTTCATATTGCCGTTATTCTTGTCAAATAAGTACCAACTATCGCCAATATGAGCTTGACCAAATGTAAGTTGACCTTTGGAATTGTAGTATTGGATACCCTTAGTTTCGTCATTGTAATAGAAAGTATTAGCTCTCATCGCACCAGTCACTTTATCAAAGTAATAAACTTTTCCATTGATAAGATGAGTGCCGAATAACATTTTTCCTTGATTATTGTAATAAACAGTTTTATTTTGACCAGGTATCCATTTGAATTGGGAAACTAACTGATGGCCATCATTATCATCAAAGTAGTACCAGCTTCCTTTAATATTGTATTGACCATGAACCATCTTACCATTGTTGTCGTAAAAGACAGTTCTATTGCCCTTAGCAAGTTTTTGCCAGCCATATTTCATCGCACCAGTTACGCTATCAAATAAATACCAATGTCCATTGATATTTTGTTCGCCGTATTGCATACGACCTTGAGAATCATAATAAACGTTCTTATTTTGATTAGAGATATATTTTAGTCCTTTTTGCATTGCTCCAGTGACATCATCGAAGTAATACCAATGTCCATTGATGTTCTGTTGTCCAAATACCATTTGACCCTGAGAGTTATAATATACAACTTTATTACCTGTGGAAAGATGTTGTAATCCGGTTTGTTTTTGATTATTTTTATACAAATACCAGTGGCCATTTATATATTTTTCTTGAGCGGCATTTTGATTGTAATCAAATTTGTAGAAACCGTATGAATTAATTAAGTTAATTAATTTGTTAGCATAACCTGGATCAGTTGCATATGATCCCCATTTACCATTACGAAGATTGTTAGCAGCTTGTTGGTATGTAGAAGAATTTGCTTTAGTAGATAAATAAAAGTTACTCTTGATAAGTTGTGCATATCCAACTAGAGAATCATAGTAGCTGTCATATTTTTGGAAACGAGCATTTACAGTATGATATGCTCCACCATAATATTCCAATGTAGGCATAACTACATAATTTCCAGTTCCTCTATATTTAACGCCAAAGAGATTATGTGCGTTTCTGGAAAGTGAACTTTGTCCCCAAGCACTTTCCAACCCAGCCTGAGCCATCATTACAGAAGCATAAACACCATATTCATTAGCAACTTTCACAACAGCACTGCCAACTTGGTTAACAAAATTGTTAACACTAGCAGGAGCATTTGTTAGATTTGTATCATATGAAATATTTTCATTAGTATCAGTTGCTCCTTGAACATTTGTAGCATTAGTAGCAGCAGCTTGACTATTAGATGAAACATCTTGTTTGATTTCACCACTATAACTATAATCGGTGTTGCTAGTATTGTTACTTTGAATTACTAAAGTATTACTTTGAGAAGTATTATTAGTATTTTGAGTAGTACTCTTTATTGTATTTACAGCACTATTGCTATTCTGAGTAGAAGCAGCTGTGACAGAATTATTATTAGTTACTTGAGTGTTACTAGCTGTTTGATTATTAGTATTTGTATTATTATTTTGAGTAGTTTCAGTTGTATCAGCTTTTACATTATTAGAATTAACAGCAGTCCCAGCCCCTAAGGAAAGTAATGCAATTCCTGAGGCTATGTAGGCTTGCTTTACTAACGAATTATCAGAAATTGTCTTCTTTTTTTCGGTCATGATTTGCTCTCCTTATTTTTTATTCTAGTTTTCATTATAAACTATTGAAAATATATTTTGAACAAAAAAAGGATACAATGCAAGATGTATCCTTAAAGTTTAATTTTTGTAAAGTATTGGTAATATTAGACCAGTAAAAATAGGTCTAAATCAGTAATTCTTTAACATATTTTTCCATCTCATCAGGTTCAATAACAGTATCATGTAACTGTTTAGCTTCAAATAGCTTGGCGACCGTCTTGGGTAGAGGTAGCTTAATTAAATCAACTAATTTTTGTACGTCATCTAAATCTCCAGTCGCATTATCTATTCCTAAAGCAGCTAGAACTGTTTGTGGGAATTTATATGGACTTGCCGTAGATACTGTAACTGTTGGGCAAGGGTCGGCAGTTGATTCTTCATATTTTCGAGTAACAAAGGAAGCAACAGCTGTATGAGGGTCAATGGCATAATTACTTTCAGTGAAAACTTGCTTAATTTCATTTTTAGTATCAATTTGACTTGCCGAACCAGCGTAGAAATGTGTTTGGAGGAATTTAAGTGTATCTGAGTCAACAGTATATTTACCTTCTTTTTCAAGTTGGTTCATCCATTCAGCCACTAAAGCTGCATCCCCGTTTGTAGCATAGAACAATAAACGTTCCAAGTTACTAGATACAAGGATATCCATTGAAGGAGAGTTTGTAACTTTGAAATCGCGTTTCTTATTATATGTACCAGTTTTGAAAAATTCAGTTAAGACATTATTTTCATTCGATGCACATAGTAGCTTATTAATAGGTAAGCCAAGTTTTTTAGCGAAGAAGCCAGCTAAAATATCACCAAAGTTACCAGTCGGAACACTGAAATTAACATTATCGCCTAACTTGATTTTATTATCAGCTAATAATCGTCCATAAGCATAGAAGTAATAAACAATTTGTGGCAATAATCTACCAATATTAATAGAGTTAGCCGATGAAAATTGATAGCCACTTTTTAGTAATTCATCAGTTAAAGTTGAATTATTAAAAATCTGCTTAACATTTGTTTGAGCATTATCGAAATTACCAGTAATACCAACCACATAGATATTTTTACCAGTTTGTGTAAGCATTTGTTTTTCTTGAATAGGACTAACGCCGTATTTAGGATAGAAGACAATAATTTGTGTATTTTCTACATCTGCGAATCCAGCCATGGCAGCTTTACCTGTATCGCCTGAAGTAGCAGTTAAGATAACGTTCTTCAGATTAGAATTATTTTTCTTAGCTGATGTTATTAATAGGTAAGGTAATAATTGTAGCGCAACATCTTTAAAAGCAATTGTAGGACCATGAAATAGTTCAAGGTAAATATTACCAGCATGATAGGAAACTGGGGTAATCTCTTCACTAGTAAAATTACTGCCATAAGCAGAGTTGATGCATGAACGCAATTCATCTTCGGTAAAGTCACTGAAAAAAGGTTGGAGAATTTTGTAAGCTAGTTCTTGATAGGATAGCGATGGTAATTGTGATAAATCTAGATCTAATTTAGGAAAATCAACCGGAACAAACAAACCACCATCGGGACTAATTCCTTGAAGAACAGCTTGAGACGAAGAAATACTATGAGCTGAAGCGTCGCGTGTACTACGATACAAAGTTGCCATAAAAAAGCCTCCTTAATGAAATTTTGTTAAGTTTATTTTAACAAAAACATTAAGGAGTCTCAATTAAATTTAATGTTGAACAACTTCGAATTCATCGGAGAGTAAATGGAAATCATTAGGAGTAAACTTACTCAAATATATCTTATTATCAGTAGTTACAAACACAGCTCCTAATAAGTTAGGATTATCTTTGCCCCAATCTTTAACTGGTTCGCCGGCAAAGAAGAGGTTGGTAGTTTCAATTTCTCCATCAATTGAGTATTTAGAGAAGACTGTAACGCTTGCTAGATCATTTTGTTTAGGATATCCAGTCTTAGAGTCTAAAATATGATGATAACTTTTACCGTCAACTTCTAAATGACGCTCATAAATTCCACTAGTTACAATAGAACATTCAGGTGTTACAACTACTCCAATTGCACTACCACGAGCATCATGTGGATTTTGTACACCAATTCGCCAAAGTGTATCATCATGTTTAGGTTGAGGACCGACTAGTAGTAGATTTCCACCTAAGTCGATAATACCTGAACTAATGTCAAAAGCATGCCAAAAATCTTTAATTCTATCAGCAATATATCCTTTAGCAATTCCACCTAAATCTAGTTCCATTCCATCATCTTGTAGGAATACCGTCATTTCATTATCATCTAGAATAATTTTTTGAGGGTCAATTAAATTTAAAGTTGATTTAATATCCTCGTCTTCAGGTACATTAGCATTATCAAAGCCAATTCCCCAAAGTTTAACAAGTGGCCCAATTAAAGAATTGAAGCCAAGATATTCCTGACTAACTTGAACAGAACGCTTAATAAGCTTATAAGTCGCCTCGCTTACTCTGACAGGATATTTACCAGCAGCATGATTAATGGACATGACTTCGGATTCGTCACGGTTAACAGTTAGGATATCTTCGTAATATTTTATTAAATCGTATGTTTTATCTAAGATAGCAGGATTTTCGCAACCAAAGATAGTTAGATTAATTTTAGTTCCTAGTGCAAAATAAGTTTTTTGAAGTGGAGTTTGTTTAAATGTTGTATTTTTATTTTCCAAATGAATCATCTTTTCTAAAAATATTATTGATGATACTAATTATAACGAAAAAATATCAAAAAATATATTAAATATGAAAACAGTATCTTTCAATGATAATTAAAATTTGATAAGATTATTATAATAATTAGTAGGGAGGTTCTCTTTATGGAAACTATCAATATCGGTATTTTAGGTTTAGGTACAGTAGGTAGTGGTGTTGTTAGGATTTTACAAAGTCACGCAGATAAAATCTCAAGCATTACTGGCAGAAAGTTAAAGGTAAAAACGGTAGTTGTACGTGATATGACTAAGAAAAGGACAGTTGATTTAGATGGGGTAACCTTGACTGATGATTTCGAAATGTTAATCAATGACGATTCGATTCAAATGGTAGTGGAAGTAATGGGAACAGTAGAAAAAGCGCGTGAATATATTAAGCGTCTTTTAGAAGCTGGCAAGCACGTTGTTACAGCAAATAAAGATTTGATTGCGACATACGGCCCAGAACTTACAAAACTAGCTAAGGAAAAGAAATGTGATCTTTTCTACGAAGCAAGTGTAGCTGGTGGGATTCCAATCTTACGAACAATCGTCAATTCATTTGCGGCTGACCAAATTGTATCAGTTAAGGGAATTGTTAACGGAACGACAAACTATATTTTGACACAGATGAATCAAAATAATGTTGCTTATGAGGAAGCATTAAAAGATGCACAAGAATTAGGTTTTGCAGAAGCAGATCCAACTAATGATGTCGAAGGAATCGATGCTGCATATAAGATGATAATTCTGACACAGTTTGCTTTTGGAAAAGATATAACTTTAGACGATGTGAAGATTGAAGGAATTTCCAAGATACAATTATCAGATATCAAAGAAGCTAAACGTTTAGGATATAATATTAAGCTTTTAGGTGTGGCAGAAAAGGTCAATGACCACATTACTGTATCAGTTGGACCTGTATTGGTACCTCAAACACACCCATTAGCAACTGTTATTAATGAAAATAATGCTGTTTTTGTTACAGGTGTTGCAGTGGGTGAAACAATGTTTTATGGCCCAGGCGCAGGCGAACTTCCAACTGCCAACAGTGTGCTAAGTGACATTATTAGTGTAACTAAAAATATTGTAATGGGAATTACAGGTAATAGTTTTAATGATTATTCACATGAGATTAAGTTAGCAACTCCAGATGAAGTGAAGAATCCATATTACATCTCATTAATTGTTCCAGATAAGACAGGGGAAATGCTGAAATTAACAGAATTGTTTACTAATGTAGGAGCTAGTTTCAAGTTAATTACACAAACAGAAGCTAATGAAGGTTTTGCTAAAATCTCAATTGTTACTCACGCAATGACAGAAGCTCAGTTATTGAAGATTGAAGAAGGTCTTAAGCAAGAAACAGACGTAGAACTTCTAGCAGCATATAAAGTTTTAGAAAAGGGGTAGTAAGGTGAGTGTAAAAATTATTGTACCAGCTACTAGTGCTAATATAGGTCCAGGGTTTGACTCCTTAGGTTTAGCTGTAACTAGTTATTTAACAGTGACTGTTGTGGAAGAGAATGCAGACGCTTGGTATGTTGATCATAATTTAGGTGAAAAAATTCCGCATGATGAAGAAAATCTAATCGTAAAGACAGCTTTAGAATTAGTACCAGACCTACAACCATTAACAGTAAAAGTAGAATCTGATATTCCACTAACACGAGGTCTAGGAAGTAGTTCTTCTGCCATCGTTGCAGGATTGATGTTAGCAAATCATTTTGGGAACTTAAATCTGTCAAAGCAAGAATTGGTTCAAAGAGCGACTGAAATTGAAGGACACCCAGATAACGTCGCACCAGCTATATTAGGCGATTTTGTTGTTGCTACATATTTGGATGGAGAAATAATGTATGAAAAAATAAGTTTCCCAGATGTAAGTTTATTAGCGTATATTCCTGATTATTGGTTAGCTACTAAAAAGAGTAGGGGAGTATTACCAGTAAATTTGGATTTCAAAGATGCCGTTAGAGCTAATGCAATTGGTAATGCCTTGGTAGCTAAGATTGTGTCAGAAAATAAAAAAGATATGGGAAAATTGATGGAAGCAGATCTCTTACACGAACCATATCGTGATAAATTAGTCCCACATTTCTTAAAGTTAAGATATTTGGGACATGAGGTAGGAGCATTTGCTACATATTTAAGTGGAGCCGGTCCTACAACAATGACGCTAATTGAAAAAGACAAGGTTGATGAATTTATAAAAATTGCTCAAGAATCGGGCTTAAATGATGAATATCGTTTGCTTGAAGTTGATAGAAATGGTGCAAGGATCGAAGTGGGATAATTGCTTTAGAAAATCTTAAATTTGATAAAATATAGTGTTATAATTAGTGCGTATTCTATTAAAAGTGGGGTTATAAGATGGAACGTAAAACGCATTATAAGATGTATAAAGCAGGTAAAAATTGGGTCTTTGCGATGTTATCAACTATAGCTTTAACAGGTGTAATGGCGATGAGTGGTAATACTGCTAAAGCTGATACAGTTGCTCAAAGTTCAACTGAACAAGTTGCCAAGGTAGATACAACAAGTGCAACCACAACTTCTACACAAGCTACAACTCAAGTAGAAAAAGCAGCAAATACTACAAATGAAAGTAATGCTACTCAAACATCAGCAACTACTACAACAGAACAAAGTAGTTCAAATGCTGATGCTACAAGTAGTAGCCAAAATAACAAGCAAGCAACTACAACATCAGTAGCTGCTTCTCAAAATACTTCAGTAGCTAATAAGGATCAAGCTAGTTCTACTCAAAGTTCAACTACACAAAAGGGTGAAGAACCTAAAGTAGAAACACCAG
>NZ_AYYT01000023.1 GCF_001435955.1 Ligilactobacillus salivarius DSM 20555 = ATCC 11741
ATGGGTTCAAATCCCGTACGGGTCATCCTAATAAACTTATGCCGGCTTAGCTCAGTTGGTAGAGCATCGGTATCGTAAACCGAGGGTCACAGGTTCGAATCCTGCAGCCGGCATAACAAGTTGCTGATATTTATGATAATTAACGTTATTTAACATTAGTTTGTTGAATAACGTTTTTTTATTTCAAAAAAATCTTCTAAATATTGGCATTTGATTTTTATTTTACAGATTAAAGATATAAGCTACTTTACTTTAGAAACAAAGGGATTAAAATTATTGGTAATAAGTATTGTTTTAGATACTAATTAATCTAATATATTTAGAAATAAACAAAAATAAATACTTATTTCCTCAAGTTATGATAAGATGAATATGTACATAAAAATTGAGATAAAAAAAGATAAATTTAGTTCGAAAGTAGGGAATTTTTATGGGAAATGAAGTACTTTTTCCAGGTGATACTCTGGGGATTATTGGTGACAGTTCTAATGGAATTAGATTGGCTCAAACAGCTAAAAGGCTAGGATTTAAAGTGATTATTTATGCTACTAACGAAGGAAGTCCTACTTTAGCAGATGCAGATGTTAAGATTGTGGGTGATTTTAGCGATAAGGCTAAGTTACAAGATTTTGCTGAGCGTTGTGATTTAGTAATGTATGAATCAGAACATATATCTTCTGAAGTTATTGCATATCTACAAAAATTCACTAAAGTTCCGCAAGGTTCTGAAACTTTAGAAATTGTACAAGATAGATTGTTGGAACGTGCTTTCTTTGAACAAATGAATATAAATATTGCCCCTTATGCAACAATTGTTAGCTTAGAGGACGTTTATCAAGCTGTTAGTTCAATTGGCTACCCTTGTGTATTAAAACCTATTCAAAAAGGATTTGGACCTAAACGTCAACAAATAATTCGTAAGCAAACAGATATTGCCAAATGTGCAGATATTATTGATATGGGGACTTATATCTTAGAATCGTGGATACCTTATAATAAAGAACTATCAGTTATAATGACACGTGATTATGATGGAAATTTAGCATATTTTCCTGTAATTGAAACTAGATATAAAGAAAATCGTCTTAATGAGGCAATTGTACCAGCTAATATCCAACCTGATGTAGAGGAGGAAGTAAAACGTTTAGCTGGTGAAATTGTCAGTGGTTTAAAATATGTAGGTGCTTTAGAAGTAGCTTTCTATCTAACTGAAAGTGGTTCTTTGTATGTAAAAAGAATTGTGCCAGCTTTACACAATTCTGGCTACGTCTTTGATAAAGCAACTAATGTTTCGATGTTTGAGCAACATCTTAGAACTTTGGTGAAGATGCCATTAGTTGATATTAAATTAGTTCAACCTGCAGGCATGGTAATGATTGAAGAAGAAAATATTGATGACATTCGTACACAATGGGTACTAAAAAATAATTGGTATTATACATTCTTTAGATACCCAGAATCAATGAGACCACAACCAGAAGGCTATATTATAGTATTAGCTGAAAGTGAAATGGAAATAAAACAACAAATAGAATCGACTGGTATTTGGGACGATTTATCAAAAGAATAATAGTTAATGGAGCGATAAATAATTATAAAGTTATCGCTCTTTTTAATGATTAATAATTGGATTTTAGTTATAATAAGAATTGACATTTTTCTGAAAGGATGAGTACTGTGACCGACAATATGTTTTTGTCAGGAATGAATGATAAACAATCAGAAGCAGTTTTATGTACAGAAGGACCATTATTAATAATGGCAGGAGCTGGTAGTGGGAAGACTCGTGTGTTAACTCACCGTGTAGCATACTTAATTGAAGAAAAAGGCGTAAATCCTTGGAACATACTAGCTATCACCTTTACAAACAAAGCAGCTCGTGAAATGAGAGAACGTGTAAATAATTTAATGGGTGAAGGTGCAGAAGATATATGGGTATCTACATTCCATGCTTTATGTGTACGAATTTTACGGAGAGACGCAGAAAAAATAGGCTTTAATAGATCATTTACAATTGCAAGTACAAGTGAGCAAAGAACTTTAATGAAACAGGTTCTTAATGATTTAAATATTGATACTAAAAAATATGATCCACGTGCAATCTTAAGTGTAATTTCAAATGCCAAAAATGACCTATTAGATCCTAAAGATTATGCCCAACAAGCTAATGGACCATTTGAAGAAATTGTAAGTAAAGCATATTTTGAATATCAAAATCAGCTTGCGAATAACCAAGCAATGGATTTTGATGATTTAATCATGCAAACTATTAGATTATTTAACGAATCACCAGAAACGTTGGAATTTTATCAACGTAAATTCCACTATATTCATGTTGACGAATATCAAGATACTAACGAAGCTCAATATGAATTAGTTAATAAGTTAGCTCGTAAATATCGCAATTTATGTGTTGTAGGTGATGCAGATCAAAGTATTTATGGTTGGCGTGGTGCAAACATGGAAAATATCATGAACTTTGAAGAAGATTACCCAGATGCAACAGTAATTAAATTGGAACAAAATTATCGTTCTACAAAAAATATTTTAGCAGCTGCTAATAATGTGATTGAGAATAACGTAAATCGTAAAGATAAGACTTTATGGACAGATAATAAGCAAGGTGACAAGATCCATTATTATCGTGCAAATAACGCTAATGAAGAAGCTTATTATGTAGTTAAAAAAATTCAAGAACAAATTAGAAATAATGGACGTCATTATGGAGATTTTGCTATTTTATATCGTACTAATGCACAGTCACGTATAATCGAAGAAACTTTCGTGAAAACAAATATACCATATAAATTAGTTGGAGCGCATAAATTCTATGATCGCAAAGAAATAATGGACACTTTAGCTTATTTACGTTTAGTAACTAATCCAGCTGATTCTATGAGTTTTGAAAGAATAGTAAATGAACCAAAACGTAGTATCGGCTCAGTAACTGTTGGAAAATTAAGAACATTCTCTCAAATTCATGGTATGTCAATGTTAGAAGCTTCCAAGAGTGCTGCTTTAGCAGGGGTATCTGCCAAGGCAAGTAATGAATTAGAAAAGTTTGCTGAGATGATAGAACAGTTACATGAATATCAAAAGGCACATAATGTTACTGAAGTTACAGAAAGAATTCTAGATGTAACGGGTTATAAAGCTAACTTACAAAGAGAAGATACTTTAGAAAACCGTAATCGTTTAGAAAACTTGGAAGAATTTTTAACGGTTACTAAGCAGTTCGATCAAGATTGGGAACCTGAAGATGAAGAAAGTGATCCATTTGTTGATTTCTTAGCTGATTTAGCTTTAGTTTCAGATCAAGATAGTGTAGAAGAAGAACCGGATGAAGTTACTTTGATGACATTGCATGCTGCAAAAGGTCTAGAATTTCCAGTTGTATTTTTGATGGGATTAGAAGAAGGTATTTTCCCACTTTCTAGAGCAGTTATGGACGAAAATGAACTTGAAGAAGAACGCAGACTGGCCTATGTAGGAATAACTCGTGCTGAAGAAGAACTTTATTTAACTAACTCTATTTCTCGTATGTTGTATGGTAAGAGTCAAAATAATCCAGCTTCTCGTTTTATTGAAGAAATTGATGAAGAATTAATTCAATCAGATAATCAAACGGTAGCAAGTACAACATTAACATCCAAGAGAACTAGATCTAGAGAAGTGCCATTTAGTAAGAAGCCTAAATATCGTATGCCAGCAGGAACTGTTGAACGCCCTAAAGAAACTGGTGCTGACAAACAAAGCTGGAATATAGGAGATAAGATTTCTCATAAAGCTTGGGGAACAGGAACTATTGTCAAGGTCTCAGGCGATGGCGAAGATACAGAACTAGATATTGCTTTTGAAGGCAAAGGTATTAAACGATTATTAGCAGCATTCGCACCAATTACAAAGATATAAGGAAGGTGGTGCCCATATGTCACAAAAAGATATAGAGATGGAATTAAAAGAGCTTCGTGATAAGTTAAATCGCTGGAGTAATGAATATTATGTGTTGGATACTCCATCTGTTGAAGATAGCGTGTATGACAAACATTATCAACGTTTATTAGAGCTCGAACAGGCCAATCCTGATTTAGTAACTGCAGACTCTCCTAGTCAAAGAGTAGGTGGTAAAGTTCTAAGTGGTTTTACTAAAGTAAATCATGATATTCCAATGTTGTCATTAGGTGATGTATTTTCTAAAGAGGAATTAATAGAATTTTTAGAGCGTTTAGAAAATAGTGTAGAGCAGAAGTTGGATTATAGTTGTGAGTTAAAGATTGATGGTTTGGCCATTTCCCTAACTTATGAGAATGGTAAATTTATCAAAGGATCAACTCGTGGTAATGGGGTAATCGGTGAAGATATTACTGAAAATCTCAAAACTATCAAGGCAATCCCTATGGAATTAAATGAACCTGTGTCAATTGAAGTTCGTGGAGAATGCTACATGCCTAAGAAATCTTTTGTGGAACTGAATACTAAACGTGAAGCAGAAGGGCAAGCTGTTTTTGCTAACCCACGTAATGCAGCAGCAGGATCTTTGCGTCAATTAGATACAAAAATAACAGCTAGTCGAAACTTGAGTACTTTTATTTATTATTTAATGGAACCCGAAAAGTTGGGGATAAAAACTCAAACTGAAGCCTTAAACAAATTAGAGAGCTGGGGTTTCAAAGTTAATAATGAATCTAAACAAGTTAAAACAAAGGAAGAAATATTTGCTTATATTGATGAGGCTACTGATCAAAGAGCTAACCTTCCATACGATATTGATGGAATAGTTCTAAAAGTAGAATCCTTTGCAGTTCAGTCTCAAGTTGGAAACACAGTTAAAGTTCCTAGATGGGCAATAGCTTATAAGTTTCCACCAGATGAACAGGAAACAAAAGTTTTAGATATTGAGTGGACAGTCGGAAGAACTGGAGTGGTAACCCCAACTGCTGTTATGGAACCAGTAACGTTAGCAGGAACAACTGTGGCAAGAGCTTCGCTACATAACCCTGATTATTTAAGGGAAAAAGATATTCGTATAGGCGATACGGTGAAACTTCATAAAGCTGGAGATATTATTCCTGAAATTTCTGAAGTAGTTTTAGCTAAAAGAACAGAAGATTCAGTAGAGTATCAAATTCCAACAGAATGTCCAGAATGTGGTGCTAATTTAGTTCATTTAGATGATGAGGTAGCTCTAAGATGTATCAATCCACAATGTCCAGCTTTGGTAAAAGAAAGCTTAACACATTTTGCTTCAAGAAATGCGATGGATATTAGAGGATTAGGACCTAGAATAATTGAACAGCTTTACAACCGTGAAATGATTAAAGATGTTGCCGGAATTTATAGCTTAACTTTTGAACAGCTGATAACTTTAGATAAGTTTAAGGAAAAATCTGCGAATAACCTATTGACAGCAATCAATAATAGTCGTAATAATTCTATTGAACGTTTAATTTTTGGACTAGGAATCCGCCATGTTGGTGCTAAAGTAGCTAGAATATTAGCTGAAAATTATAAGTCAATGGATAACTTAGCTAAAGCAAAAAGTGATGAAATTTCAACGATTGATTCATTAGGAAAAATTATAGGTGATAGTGTTGAAATGTATTTTGCAGATGAACACGTGATGGAATTATTAGATGAATTGCGACAAGCTGGAGTAAACTTGGAATTCTTAGGGAAAACTCGTGAAGAACAGCTTGAAAGCAGCACCGATAGTAGTTTCAATGGTTTACGTGTTGTTCTAACTGGTACTTTGGATACTTTGAAGAGATCCGAAGCTAAATCATGGCTTGAAGCACATGGTGCAAAAGTTACAGGAAGTGTGTCTAAGAAAACTGATTTACTTATTGCAGGTCATGATGCTGGTAGCAAATTGACAAAAGCTCAAGAATTAAATGTTAGAGTAATGAATGAAGCAGAATTTATTCAGCAGATGGAGGAAGAATCTTGAAAAAGTTTGGTATAATTATCAGTTTATGTCTATCAGCTGCTTTAATGGCTTCTTGTGGAAAACTTGGTGGTAATTCTAATACTACAACAGCAACTACAGAGTCATCTAAAAGTGGTTATCAGACAACTGGTGAAAACAATAGTAGTGATTATCAAGGAATTATTGAAGATGGAGAATATAAGACAAGTAAGTCTAGAGGGGTAGGGATTTCTCAAAATTCAGATAATCTATTGAATTTGAAGAGTTTTGAAGCAGGTCTAACAACAATTTCTAAGGATCATTTCTCTACTAAGAGTTACATTTTCCAAGAAGGACAATATTTAAATAAGGCTACTATTCAAGATTGGTTAGGGAGAAAATCTAGTTCTAATCCAGAAGGTTTGAATCCTAGCGACAATGGTAAGAAAGAAGCAAATAAGCGAAACCCAATTTATGTTCAACAAATAGAAGAACAAGATTACATGAAGCAAAATAATGGTAAATTGGAATTAGCCGGTATGACAATTGGGATTGGTATGAATCAAAAGGATTACTACCAAAAAGAACAATATGGTGCTACTTATTCAACAACAATTTCTAAAGAAAAGAGAATTGAAGAAGGTAAGATAGCTGCTAAGAAAGTTCTTGCACGAGTTCGTCAAAAAGTCGGAAACAATGTACCAATTGTGATTGCGATGTTTGCTCAAGCTCCTAATGATAGTTTAGTAGGTGGTTATTTCTACTCCTATACTGTAAGTAAGAGTGGGACAGATATCGGAAGTTGGACAGAAACAAACATTAAGAGTTACGTTCTTCCAGCGACTGAAGATAACAAACTTCCTAATGACAATGATTCAACATCATTTGATAATTTCCAAAAAGAAGTTAAGAATTTCTTCCCTAATATTTCTAATGTAACGGGACAAGGTCAATATAAAGATAAGACTTTGCAAGGTTTACACATAACAATTACAACTCAATTTTATAGTGAAACCGAGATAACTAGCTTTACTCAATATGTAGCACAAGCTGCCAAGTCATACTTACCAAGTGGTATTCCAGTAGATATTAAGATCAATGGTAGTGATGGTGAAACACAAAGTTTTGTTTCAACAACAGGTGGCAATGGCGGATATTATACCCATGTATTTGGAAGTTACTAATTAATATATAAAGTGAGACTATTTTTTGCAGTAGTCTCTTTTATATTTTTAAATGATTATGCTAGAATATCAATTAGGAAACTTATTAACAAACTATAAGTAGTAATAAAATTATTAAAGTAATAGATAAGTGATGAAAGAGGGATGAACAATGGCAATTGGATCTGAAGAAGTAAAGCACGTTGCAGGGCTAGCAAAGCTTGCTTTTAAAGATGAAGAGTTAGCTAAGTTTACTGGACAAATGGATGAAATTATTAACATGGTTCAACAACTTAGCGAAGTAGATACAACAGATGTTCCTGTAACAACACACGTAACAGATGCAATAAATACTTTACGTGAAGACGTTGCAGTAAAAGGAACAGATCGTGATTTATTAATGAAAAATGTTCCTCAAAGCCAAGATGGATATATTAAAGTTCCAGCAATTATTGACGAAAGTGAGGAATAGTAATGGATTACTTTAAGAATGATTTAGCAAGTATTCACGATGATTTAGTAAATAAGAAATATAGTGTTGAAGAATTAACTAAGTCAACATTTGATAACATTAAAAAGGTTGATAAAGAAATTGAAGCTTTCTTGAAATTAGATGAGGAAAGAGCATTAGAAAAAGCTCGTAAAATTGATGAACGAGGCGTTAAAGCTGATTCTATTTTAGATGGTATTGGTATCGGTATTAAAGATAATATCGTAACTAAAGATTTAACAACAACAGCTGCTTCTAAAATGTTAGAAAATTTTGAACCAATTTACAACGCAACTGTAATGGATAAGCTTAATGATGCTGGCATGATTACAGTTGGTAAGTTGAATATGGATGAATTTGCGATGGGTAGTTCTACAGAAAATTCAGCTTTCAAAATTACTAAGAATGTCTGGGATACTACAAAAGTTCCTGGTGGTTCTTCTGGTGGTTCTGCAGCAGCAGTTGCATCTGGTCAAGTTCTAGCATCTTTAGGTTCTGATACTGGTGGTTCAATTCGTCAACCAGCTGCATTTAACGGAATTGTTGGGGTAAAACCAACATATGGTCGTGTATCTCGTTATGGCTTGATTGCTTTTGCATCTAGTTTGGACCAAATTGGACCTTTGACACGTACAGTTAAAGACAATGCTTTAGTGTTAAACGCAATTAGTGGACATGATGCCCATGACTTTACTAGCTCCAGTCGTGAAGTTCCTGATTTTACTAAGGGAATTGAAGATGGTGTTAAAGGCATGAGAATTGCTGTTCCTAAAGAATACTTTGGTGAAGGTGTAGACGAGGACGTTGCTAATGCAGTTAAGGATGCCGTAAAGACTTTTGAAAGCTTAGGTGCAACAGTAGATGAAGTATCTCTACCTCATAGTAAATATGGTGTTCCAGTTTACTACATTATTGCTTCATCTGAAGCATCTTCAAACCTTCAAAGATATGATGGTATTCGTTATGGATTCCGTGCTAAAGATGTAAAGAACTTGGAAGATGTATATGTACGTTCACGTTCTGAAGGATTTGGCGATGAAGTTAAGCGTCGTATCATGTTAGGAACATTCTCTCTTTCTGCTGGTTCATATGATGCATTCTTCAAGAAGGCTGCACAAGTTAGAACTTTGATTTGCCAAGACTTTGAAAATGTTTATAAAGACTATGACTTGATTTTAGCTCCAACATCTCCAACTACTGCATACGGAATTGGTGAAGAAATCAACGATCCAGTAACAATGTATATGAATGATATTTTGACAATTCCAGTTAACTTAGCAGGACTTCCAGGTATGTCCTTACCTGCAGGATTCTCTAATGGATTGCCAATTGGTTTACAACTAATTGCACCACGTTTTGCAGAAAGTACAATGTATCGTGCAGGATATGCATTTGAACAATCAACTGATTTTCATAAAGCAATACCAACGTTAGGAGGTCAAAACTAATGAATTTTGAGACAACTGTAGGTTTAGAAGTCCATATTGAAATGCAAACAAATTCTAAGGCATATTCACCTTCTCCTGTGCAATATGGTGCTGAACAAAATACAAATACCAATGTTATTGATTGGGGTTATCCAGGTGTCTTACCTGAAATAAATAAGGGCGCTTTAGAATTTGGAATGCGTGCTGCATTAGCACTTCATTGTGATATCACACAAGATATTGGTTTTGACAGAAAGAATTACTTCTATCCTGATAATCCTAAAGCTTACCAAATTACACAAGCTCGTACACCAATTGGTACTAATGGTTGGTTAGAAATTGAACTTGAAGATGGTACTAAGAAAAAGATTGGTATCCGTGAAATGCACGTTGAAGAAGATGCTGGTAAAAACACACATAATCCAGACGGTTATTCTTATGTTGACTTGAATCGTCAAGGTACACCTTTGATTGAAATTGTTGCAGAACCTGATATTTCAAGTGCTGATGAAGCTTACGCATATTTGACAAAATTACGTCAAGTTATTCAATTTACAGGTATTTCAGACGTAAAAATGGAAGAAGGTTCCATGCGTGCTGACGTTAATGTTTCAATTGCACCAATTGGATCTGACAAATTGGGTGTTCGCACTGAAATGAAGAACCTTAACTCATTTGAACATGTACGCAAAGGTATTCAATATGAAGTTAAGCGTCAAGAACGTTTACTGATGTCTGGTGGAGAAGTAGAACAAGAAACACGTCGTTTTGATGAACCAAGTGGTGAAACTATTTTAATGCGTTCTAAGGAAGAAGCTAACGACTACCGTTACTTCCCAGAACCAGATCTACCACCAATTCATATTAGTGATGATTGGATTGAAGAAGTTCGTGCATCTATTCCAGAAATGCCAGATAAGCGTCGTGAAAGATATACACAAGATTGGGGTATTCCAGCTTATGACGCAGGTGTCCTTACTCAAACTAAAGAAATGTCAGACTTCTATGACGCAACTGTAGCTGCAGGAGCAGATCCTAAATTAGCAGCTAACTGGTTGATGGGTGAAGTTAATGCTTACTTGAATTCTAAGCAAGTAGAATTAAGTGATACTGCTTTAACTCCAGAACATTTGGCAACAATGATTAAATTAATTGAAGATGAAACAATTTCTTCTAAGATTGCTAAGAAAGTGTTCAAAGAAATCATTACAAATGATACTGAACCTAAAGCTTGGGTTGAATCTAAAGGTATGGTTCAATTATCAGATCCAGCTAAGTTACAACCTATCATTGATAAAGTTCTTGATAACAACGAACAATCTATCGAAGACTTTAAGAATGGTAAGGATCGTGCTATTGGTTTCTTAGTAGGTCAAATTATGAAGAAGACTCGTGGTATGGCTAACCCTAAGATGGTAAACAAATTATTAATGGCTAGTTTGAAGGAAAGATAAGAGGTTTTAGACTCTTAGGCGGGGAAAAAAGCATGCAAAAAAGATGTCGCATTATTTATAATCCAACTTCTGGTCGTGAAGCATTAAAAGGTGATTTAGTAGAAATTTTGGATATCCTTGAGAATGCTGGTTATGAAACAAGTGCATTTGCCACAACAGCTGAAGAAAATTCTGCTAGAAATGAAGCTGAACGTGCAGCAAAAGCAGGATTTAGCTTGATTGTTGCTGCTGGTGGCGATGGTACGATAAATGAAGTTGTGAACGGAATTGCAGGGCTAAAGAAACGTCCACAGCTAGGAATTATTCCTGCTGGTACAACTAATGACTACGCTCGTGCTTTAAAAATACCTAGAGAAAGTCCAGTTGAAGCTGCAAAAGTAATTGCTGCTGGTAAAACTGTTAAGATGGATATAGGTATGGCAAATGATAATTATTTTGTGAATATTGCTGGTGGTGGATTACTAACTGAATTAACATATAGTGTTCCATCAGAGCTTAAATCCTTATTTGGATATTTAGCATACTTAGCAAAGGGCGCAGAATTATTACCACAAATGAAGAATGTACCTATGCATCTTGAATATGATGATGGGGTATTTGATGGTGAAGCTTCAATGTTTTTAGTAGCATTGACCAACTCAATCGGTGGTTTTGAACAAATTGTACCGGATGCTTCACTAGATGATGGTAAATTCACAGTTATCGTAGTAAAGACAAGTAATCTTGTTGAAATGCTCCACTTAATAACAATGGTCTTAAATGGTGGTAAGCATGTTAATGATAAGCGTGTTTTATATATAAAGACAAAGAAATTAGTTGCTAAGCCAGTTGATACTAGAATTATGATTAATATCGATGGCGAATATGGTGGCGATGCACCAATGAAATTTACAGCTTTGAAGCAACATATTGAATTTTTTGCTAATACTGATGAAATTCCAAAAGGTGCAATCACTGCTAGTGAAGATACTAAGCAATTAGTTAAAGATATTGAAGAAGTAACTAAAAAAGATTTAAATGGCGATGGAATAATTGGTGAAAAAGAAGAGTAAACTAATAAGCCAATGAAGTCTAAAGAAGAGGGCAGAAGAGTTAATTCTTTTTGCCCTCTTTTTTTAGGGAAAGGAAGATAATGAAGAAAAAATTACCTGTTAGTAAAAATGAAGATTTAATTTTAACAATTGAAGACTTAACTTATCAAGGAATGGGTGTGGCTAAGGTAGATGGTTATCCTTTATTTATCGAAGGTGCATTACCCCAAGAAAAAATTAAGGCACATGTGGTTAAAGTTACTAAGAATTATGGCTTTGCTAAAGTGATAGATTTTATTGAAAAGAGTCCGGATAGAGTAGAAAATGAAGATAAAATATATCTTCAAACAGGAATCGCTCCACTGCAAAACTTAAGCTATCCTGCACAATTGAAGTTTAAACGTAAATTGGTAACTGATTTGTTGCAGAAGGTACATTTGGATAATTTAGAAGTAGCAAATACTTTAGGGATGGAAACACCTTACTATTACAGAAATAAAGCACAAGTTCCAGTAAGAGAAGTTAATGGTAAGTTGGAAATTGGATTTTTCAAACGTAACAGTCATAATTTTGTAGCGATGGAACATTTTCTTATTCAAGACAAGAGAATAGATGAAATCTTGATAAAAGTAAGAGATATTTTGCGTATGAGCAAGATTACTGCTTATAACGAAGAAAAGCATACTGGAATGATACGTCATATTTTAGTTAGAAGAGGATATTATTCTCATGAGGCGATGGTAGTTCTAGTTAGTCGAGTAAGAAAAATTCCAAATCTTGATCAAATTGCATTCTTAATTCAACAACAATGTCCAGATGTAAAGAGCGTAATGCTGAATGTAAATCCAGATAAGACAAACGTTATTTTAGGAAAGAAAACTATAAAATTAGCTGGTAAAGATACAATTCAAGATACTTTGAATGGTTTGAAATTTGATATTTCAGCACAATCTTTCTACCAAGTTAATCCACAACAAACTGAAAAATTGTATCAATTAGCAATTGAAAATGCAGAATTAACAGGAAAAGAAACTGTTATTGATGCATATTGTGGAATTGGAACAATCTCATTAAATATGGCTAAATTTGCTAAAAAGGTATACGGTGTAGAAATTGTTCCTGAAGCTATTGAAGATGCTAAGCATAATGCTAGTCTAAATGATTTAGATAACTTGGACTTTGAAGTTGGAGAAGCTGAAGTATGGATGGAAAAATGGCAAAAGCAAGGAATTAAGCCAGATGTAATAATGGTTGATCCTCCAAGAAAAGGACTAACTTCTAGTTTGATTCAAAGCGCAGTGGCGATGGAACCTAAAAAAATTGTTTATGTAAGTTGTAACCCAGCAACTCTAGTACGTGATATTCAAGAATTCATGGAACTAGGATACCAAGTTACAAAGCCTATTCAGCCAGTAGATCAGTTTCCACAAACAACGCATGTTGAGAGTGTTACTGTGTTGGAGCATGTGTAGGATAAGCAAAATATAATTAGCATAAAAAAGTGGGGAGAGATAGTGCCTAAGAATAAAATGATAGAATTTGAAAATTTAATCATGATTGAAGTCTTAAAAGCAATGAAAGAGCTTGGGGGTCGAGTGACACGTAAAGAAGTTAGGCGAGAGATTCGTGATCACTCGGATGTAATTTCAGAAGAACAAGTTGATAAAATTAGAAAGTCAAAAAAGACAGAAAAAGAGTATCATCCGTTTACCTATAGGTTTAATTTTGCTGTGAAGCATTTGATCACGGCAGGGTATATCGTTACTGAGAATAACCATGATCTTGAATTGTCAGAAAAAGGGCGGATGGTTGATTTTGAAAAGTTCGATCCAATTCATGATGTTAGATCTATTGTAGATGGACCATTAAATGATGAGATTAATCCCAATGAAGATAATGATGAGGCTTGGCGTACAGAATTGTTAGAGGCTTTAGCAAAAATGCCACCTAAAAAATTTGAGTTGTTTAGTCGAGGGCTACTTATTCATATGGGAGTTGATCTAGATGATAATATAGGTGTTAGATATGTAGGGGATGGTGGCTTAGATGGATTTGGCTACATTACATCTGATGATTTTCGTACAACTCGTGTTGCTTTACAAGCTAAGCGTTGGGATGGAAAAGTTTCTGCACCGGAGATTGATAAATTTCGTGGGGCGATGGATAAACATAATGCTGAGTATGGTATTTTTATTACAACATCAGATTTTACGCGTGAGGCTATGAAAACCGCTAGAGAAGGAACTAGGGTAATTACACTCATTAATGGAGATCAAATCTGTGATTTAGTGGCAAAGTACCACTATTACGTAGAACCAGTTACAACTTATCGATTAAAAAATTTTTATTTTGATGAGGATTAATTGATAGAATCTAAACTAGAATATTTAGACTGATTATTTTAGTGAGACTTTTTATAAATTAGTCTATATTTGGGGGTAAACTAATATGCAGAAAATCAAATTGATGCTCGAATTTGAACATGGTCCTATTTGGGACTCTGAACCGTTTACGGGAAAATTAATAACAGGAATTGAAATAGTTGACAGAGATTCAGATTTAGAGATGTGGAATAGTCAATGCATGGATCTTTATGACGAGTGCTATGAATTTAATTCACATGGTAAAGGTTGTTATTTCAATGAAAAAACACTAGCTAAAAATAAAGAGAAATTACTATGTATACTTGAACAAATTAAGAGTCGCCTAGAAGAGTTGAATGATAATAACTTTACTATTGAAGATCAGGCAATTGATGAATTAAATAAAGTTAACTAGAAAAAGATTATTTGTGGTATTCGTCTTTAATATAGACTATATTTTTGTTAAAGAAAAAAATTTTGATAAAGCACTATATGTATTGGATGCTGGAGGATATATAATAAAGTAGTCATAACTTTGTTTGCGTAGAAGGGAAGAAAGAGTAGTGCGAAAATTATCATCAATTCAGACAATTGAGCAATTGAAAAAGGGGATGCTAGATTTACTAGTTCAAAAAGAATATCAAGAAATTAGAATTACCGACCTAACTTCTAAGGTTGGTATCAATCGAACTACTTTCTATCTTTTTTATGACTCTAAAGATGCTCTTTTTGAAGATCTTTGTGCTTCTTTGTTAGTTCCTTTTTATATTAAGTATTATCCGATAACGTTAAAGCAAGATGCTCAGGATGAGCAAGAATTATTAACAGAAATTCTTTTATTTGTGGAAAAATTTCAATCAGCCTTTGCTAGAATTTTCAATGTTCATACTTTGCATGGAGACGGTGAAAGTCTGTTGATATCTTCATTGGAATAAATTCTTTTAAGTGATAAGGTCAAAGAAAATATTGTAATGAAACCAGGTAGCTCGTATGAACTATTTGCAAAGCTCTATGCTTCCACTACGATTGCGGCGATTAAATGGTGGATTTTGAATGGAACTAGTTATTCGAAGGAAGAATTAATTCATTTGATTGAACAAGTTAAAAATTTTGGCATGTATGATATGCTAGTTAAATAATCTCACCTAAATACAAAGCGACGCCTTAATGTCTGTGTAATAATGACAATTGGCGTCGCTTTGTATTTAGTAGTCCATAGTAGTTAATGGTAATTGAACAAGGTAGTTTACTTGATGTTTTAAGCAATAGTCAACCATAATGCTCATCGAAGTTGCAGTGTCGTTACTAATTTTAGGCATTGTTTCAGGTTTAGAATATAATGGACTGAAGAGACTGTCCCAATGAACAGGGATAACAGTTTTAGGTTTAACTTTAGCTATTGTTTCACTGAAGAATTCGGTACGATTTTCGGGAGTGTCTTTTGACATCCTAGTAATGCCGGCAAATAAGACATCAGCATGAACACCATCCAATTCACCTTTAACGTAGTTGTAACTTGGTCGTACCAAAAAAGATTTGTCCTTATTAGTGATCAAAAAGTCAAAGGAACCACCTTCTACATAGCCATGCATTTTAGTTGGTTGATGAAGTGGATAGTCAATTGTTTGTCCTAAGTCATTATTAATTGCTGTAGGTTTAGAATGCTTGGAGTGGAAAACTTTAATTTTAAAGTTTCCAATTTCATATTCTAAGCTGTCATCAAAAGAGTGAATTACATTTTCTTTAACACCACCACCTCTAGCAACATTAAGAGTTGATTGAGAACCATAGACATCGGCATTACATTTAACTGCAAAATAAGGAACATCCATCACATGATCATAGTGTGAGTGGGATACAAAGATTCCACGAACTCTATCCATTTTGAAATCTTTGAGAACTCGATCAGCAACTTGTTTATCAGTAGAAAGTTTGGTTGTGAAAGTCCTTGTGATAGCAGGTCTAGTAACATAACCATCAACTAAGATTTGATCTATGCCGTCATCAAATAGTAGCATAGTAGTTCCAATAAATGATACTTTCAACCGTAAAGCCCCCTTAATAGTAATTAAAGACGATTATAGTATTTCTAATGAATCTTTGCCAAGACAATTAGAGTTGATATGTCAACTAATAGTTAGATTTTTAGTTGTAATTGACTAATTTTTAAAAATGTCAATATAATTTATTTGGTGAAGAAGAGTTAAATGTTAAGGAATTTCTTAACTCAACTAACAGTTGAATCATTATAGTAGCAACTTCCAACTATTAGTTTATGGTACTTATATCACAAAAGTTAGATAATAATTTTGAAAGGGGTGCACTCATGGAACAAGAAAAAATTGGGAAATTTATTGCTAAATGTCGCAAAGAACAAAATTTTACTCAAGCTAATTTGGCAGAAAAATTAGGTATCACCAATCAAGCTGTTTCCAAGTGGGAAAATGGCAAAAGTATGCCGGATGCATCATTAATGTTAGAACTTTGTCAGTTACTAAAAATTAGTGTGAATGAGCTTTTAAATGGAGAAAAAATTATTATGAAAGATTATAAGAAAATAGCTGAACAGAATTTAATAGAGTTGGAGAAACAGAAGGAAATGGCTGATAAAAAATTGCTCACAACAGCAAGAGTTTTAGCAACAATGAGTTGTCTTTCCGCAATTGTATTGATGCTAACAGGGACGTTATTAGCAAAGACAGATCAGTTTTTTGGTGCGGGAATTACGTTATTAGGTACAGTTCTAATTTTTGCTACTGCGATTTATGCTGTTACCGTTGAACATGATGCCGGATACTATGAGTGTCCATCATGTAAGATGCATTATCAACCTACAATGAGAGCTGTACTTTTGGCACCACACTATGGAACAACAAGAAAAATGAAGTGTCCATATTGTGGAAAAAGAGGATACCATAAGAAAGTATTCGTTAAATAGACATTTGTGACAGTTCCTAAAAAAGATTTTGCTAATCTTTATGAAGGAATCAAGATGAGTGATTATCGTCAATTAACCCAAGCAAGTAATGCGGCTGGTAAGCACTATAAAATCAAGGAGTTGCCTCTGACTAAGTACAATGTAAAAGGGTTGGATTATCAAGGATCATATATTAGTTATTATTTGGGCAATGGAGTGGTTCTTCTACCAGTATATGGTGATCCTAACGATCAAGTAGCAGAGAAAAGATTAGCAACTTGGTATCCAGGTAGACGAGTAGTGCCAATTAATGTAAGCAAACTTTATCACCATGATGATTCATTGTGTGACTCAACAACAGCCATAGTAAAAATAATGGGATAATTTAAAAGAAGAGTAACAGATACTGTTGTTGGATGCAAATTTAATTTTAAAAGGGCTAGTGTACTATTTTACTAATACACTGGCCCTTTTGATATTTAACGAATTTTAAATAATTTAAATTTACTTGTTGTAAAAACAATTGGAATATATAAGAATTTACAGTAAATTAAAGCAAGTACGTTTAATGCTGTCATATAAATGTGAAAATATGATATTATTAATATAGAGTTATACTTTATATATATAATTTACTGTTAAAAGATATTATAATGCAAGGATACTTGTAGATATTTTCTGAAACTAGGGGGGTGATTTAGATGAATTATGGTATAGGTGATGTGAATGCATTAATTGAGAATTCTGATGAAAACCGGATATTGATTCAATCAGGGGATAAATGTGATAGATATGATTATTTAACTGCAGTTGCTTGTGGTGTGATTGGTGGAATGGTGGATGTATTTTTTGTAGGTGCACCTAACGATAGTTTATTAGTAAAGTGGACTGATACCCAGGTTGACAGTGCTGTAAAAAATTTTGCAAAACTAGTAGGTTGGACTCCTACGGTAAACAAAGTAGATAATGTTGCTAGTGCGATAGGTTTTTTAGAAAAAAAGTTTAGAGTTAATTATGATCAACGTTATTCGGCTGATGTAAGTGGCTTATTTGATATGTCAACAAAGAATCATCACATGATGTCTTTAGGGCATTCACCTGATGTTATTGGGTTATTTTTCTCAATATTAAATCAGTTTACATCAACTGCAACTTTTGTGACTGGAGAAAAGTTAATAACAATTAATACAGAAACATTTGAATTAGTAGGTGGTAATTTTATTGCAAAAGTGTTTTCTGGAATTGCTAATTGGTTTGGACATATAATGTCTGACATTGCAGGAAGTTCTGGTAGTAGGGGAAATGTAGGACGTGGATCAGGCGTAGTAATGCCATTTTATGAATTATTTGGTCTTTGTAATTTTGGTAAATTCAATGTTAGAAAAGACAGACAAGATTTAGCAAAAATTGCAACTAGAGCTTTTCAGGAAGGATACGATTTTAGATTCGGATTATCAACAGCAATTCCTGTAATCATTACAGATTTATCGATAAGATTGATATGGGCTTTGAGAAGATATTTTCAGTATGGGAAAACCTTTAAAGAATGTATCCCAACACAGGGACATGCAGATTTGAGAGTTATGCTTATATTTGGAAATGGTGTTCTCTGTATGATGGATGGAATTGATGCAAGTGTAAGATCGCATGGTGATTTTTTAGTGTTTTTTATGAGAATTAATTTAATTGCATGGTATAGATTTACAACATTAGTCCTTAAAGAAGTTTGCATTAGATTAAAAATAAAGTTTTCCTTGCAAAAGTATTTAGAAGCTTATAAGAGGATTAATAAAGCTTTGCAAGATTATTTAGAAAAACTTGAAAAGATTGATATTGAAGCATATAAGAAAGAAACTGAAGAGTATAATAGAGTAATTGCTGCATTTGATCAGGCTAAGAATAATAAAGATTTGAATAAAATACTTTTAGATACTTTTGAAAAAATGAATTACTATAAACCATGGAATGGCGATTTTGACGAACATATGTCGAATAAAAATGCAACACTTATTTTTAAATAATATGATCAGAATATATAGTTGACTGCTGTTAAATTGTTATAAGAAGTTGAACATGTAGAAGATAATGGAAATAGATTTCTATATAATGCAATTTTTGAAATCGTTTCCCAAAAAGACAGGAGTGATTACTATGTCATTATTATCAATTTTATTAGGTGTAACTGCGGCAATCGCCGCTACTGGTGGAATTGGAAGTGGTATTTATGGAGCAGCAAAAATAAGTGAAGCAAAAGAGACTATGGAATCTATAAAAACTAGACATGAAAAGAATATTAGAAGACTTGAAAATACAACCAAAAAAACAGTTAAAACTATGGATGAACTTGGAAAATTTGAACTAGAGATATTACGAAGTTTCGATGATTTTTCAAATACTATAGAGCAAATTCAGAATAAACCTATATTTAAAGAGTATAAAAAAGATGGAGTAGTACTTACAAAGTATGATGGAATAAATTTGAAAGAAGTCTCCACTGGTGCTAGTGTTATTTTAAAGGGATTAGGCGGTGGAGCAGCACTTGGTACTGCAGGCGGTTTTGCAGCTTCAGGAGCTACTGCATCAGCTGTGATGGCATTTGGGACAGCATCTACTGGAACTGCAATATCTTCATTGAGTGGTGCAGCTGCTACCAATGCAACGCTTGCCACTATTGGAGGAGGATCATTAGCGGCAGGTGGTGGTGGCATGGCACTAGGATCAATTCTTTTGAACGTAACTACACTTGGCGTTGGGTTATTAGTAGGTGGAATTATATTCAATATTGTTGGTAGTAAAGTGTCGGACCAGGTAGATGAAGCTAGGGAACAAGTAGAAGAGAATGAAAAAAAGATAAATA
The DNA here is from genome assembly GCF_001435955.1 of Ligilactobacillus salivarius DSM 20555 = ATCC 11741. Lineage (GTDB taxonomy): Bacteria > Bacillota > Bacilli > Lactobacillales > Lactobacillaceae > Ligilactobacillus > Ligilactobacillus salivarius. The sequence continues at coordinate 19,608 of NZ_AYYT01000023.1, forward strand.
AAATTTGTAAATACTTAAGAGATCTTAAATCTACGGCAGAAAACTATACTGTCTCGCTGATAAAAGCTAGAGATAGATATGAAGAAAATTTTGAATATGTATCACATGCAGTTAATGACCTTAAGAAAACTGATTGGAATGATTTTACAGAAGAAGAGAAAATTGCAACTCAAAATACAGTTTTATTAGTGGAGTTATTGTATAAGATGTGTCAGGTTAATTTAGTAAATAAAACTTCAAAAGACGATGATATTAATACGGTTAATCATACCGCGGTAAATAAATCAATTAATGATGCTAATAGTATATTAAGTCATATTTAATTTTTGAATAATAGCATCTGGATATAAATAATGAATAGCTCTATGAAATTTATGTCGTTTTTCATAGAGTTTTTATTTTGAAAAAATTTATAGTATTCTAAATACTTGTAATTAATGTTACGGCAGAAGATATTTTTTACACTATATGTTATAACTAGTAAAACCAAAAGCACCATCAATAATTATGTAGTAAAATAAAGAAGTAAAACAATAATTTTAAATGACGAAGGATAATATTTGAATATTTACTATCTTTAAGGTATAGGAAGTGAGACTATGGCAACCTTTATTGTAGGAAATACTAAGAAAGTATTTAATTTTGGTACAAGTAAAGTTTGGGACTTTTCTGAAGCGTATAGAAATGCAAGTGATGGCGATGTAATTCAATTCCAAGCAGGAACTATAATAAATTTAGGACAAAATAGATTTACAATTGAGAAAAACCTCAGCTTTGTTGGTGATATGAAAGATGACGGAAGTTTAACTACATCTATCAATGGGACTATCTTAGTTACTAAAGGATATCAAGTTTCGTTTGAAAAAATGATTTTGAATGACAATATTGATAGAACTGTAGTTACTGTTAATGGTGCAAATGTCGTTTTAAATCAATGTATTATACGCAATTTTAGTAATACTAATAAAAAAGTTTTATTGTATGCTAACGATAATGCACAAGTAAAAATTATGAACTCCATAGTAGATACATCTGATCAAAAAAGATGGGATACAATTAAGACTTATCAAGCAAATTTAGTAATTGAAAATACAACACTTGATAAAGTTTCAATTTGGACATCTGAAAATAGTAATTGTAAATTAACTAGAGTTGAAAGTAGTAGAATTCGCAGTACAAATGCAGTATATGCAATTAGATCTAATGTAGAGATTGAAGACTCAAAAATAATTAACGATGGCATAGATGGAGAAAATAAATATCCAACCGTCTTTTTAAATCAATCTAGTTTAAAATCACATAATTCAATTTTAGATAATCAAGATGAGGTAGAAAGTGTTCATTTAGAAAAACATTCTGTATTTGAATCAAATAATGATTACATATATAAACTAGCAGCATATAGCAGTCAAGTATTTTTAAATAATGCGACAATACAGTTGATTTTCTTATTGACCAATCGTTCTTCAGGTTATGCAAATAGTGTACATTTTAATGAACACTCAGAAAGTATAATTAATATTCTAAGTACAGATGAATCTATGCTATATATAAAAAATGCAGTATTTGAAGAGATAATCGATCCTAATGTTAGGGTAGATAATGAAGCTTTTGCTGCTATTGATAAAATTGATTTTGTAAATGGTGATCCAGATGATATTTTGATGGAAGCCAAAAATGGCGGTAAGTTAGTTTATGATGGACAACATGATCAAAAATCAACATCAGAAAATGAGGAATCAATAGGAGATACAGATAATAAGACTCGAAGTGAAGATTCAAATGTAGCATTGGAAAAATTAAATAGTTTGATTGGCTTAGATAAGGTTAAGAAACAAGTTAAAGAGTTTATTAACTTGAACATTATCAACCAAAAGCGTAAAGAACAAGGACTTCAAGTAATTAATACTAGCATGCATTCATTGTTTTTAGGTAATCCAGGTACAGGTAAAACAACTGTAGCACGAATTATAGGAGATGTTCTTTATCAAAAACAAGTAATTAGTCGACCAGATGTGATTGAAGTTTCACGTGCAGATTTAGTAGCTGAATACGTTGGTCAGACTGCATCAAAAACTAGAGAAGTATTAAAATCAGCTTTAGGTGGAATTCTCTTTATAGATGAAGCATATACTTTAAGCAATGGTGGAGAGAATGATTTTGGACGTGAAGCTATTGATGAAATTTTGAAATTTATGGAAGATAATCGCGATGATATTATGATTATTTTTGCAGGTTATCCAAAAGAAATGAGAAAGTTCCTCAAGATGAATTCAGGTTTGAAGAGTCGTATTCCAAACGTCTTTGATTTTGAAGATTATACTGCTGATGAAATTGTAAGAATTGGTTTATTTGACCTAAAGAAACGAAATTACACTGTTGATGAATTGTATTACGAAAAGGTACTTAAAGATTACTATGACAAAGAAAATGATCATAGTAATGGGCGTTGGATCCGCAATGTCAACGAAAAAATTATGAAAGCTCAGGCATTGCGCTTGGCAGAGAGCGATAATATAAGCGTAGATTTACTTCAAGAAATAACGCAAGATGACATTAACCAAGTTGTAAATAAAGATTTAGAAATAAATTCAGCCGACGACGCTTATGCTAAGCTTAACTCATTGATAGGTCTAGAAAAGGTTAAACAACAAGTTTCTAAATTTATTAATATGAGTGTTATTAATAATAAGCGTAAAGAGCAAGGGTTAGCAACTTCTGCGGTAAGTTTACATTCGTTATTTTTAGGTAATCCAGGTACAGGTAAGACAACAGTTGCTCGAATTATGGGACAAATTTTGTTCCAAAAAGGAGTTATTCGTAAACCTGAATTAGTTGAAGTTTCCAGAACGGATTTGGTAGCAGAATATGTTGGTCAAACGGCCCCTAAGACTAGAGATGTGCTAGAATCTGCCTTAGGAGGAGTATTGTTTATAGACGAAGCATATACTTTAAGTTCAGGTGGAGGTAATGATTTTGGGCGTGAAGCTATTGATGAAATTCTGAAATTCATGGAAGATCATCGCGACGACATCGTAATTATCTTTGCAGGTTACACCAAAGAAATGGATCAATTCCTCAAGATGAATTCAGGTTTGAAGAGTCGTATTCCCAATGTCTTTGATTTTGAAGACTATACTGCTGTTGAAGTTGTGCAAATTGGCTTATTTGACCTATCAAAGAGACAATATATTTTAGAAAATGAAGACACGTATTCAGAAGTAGTAAAAGATAGTTACGAAAATACTAATGATCATAGCAATGGACGCTGGATCCGCAATGTTAACGAAAAATTGATTGCAATCCAGGCTGAAAGATTAGCAAGTAGCCCAAATGATATGAATGATATAGATATGCTAAAGACAATTACTGAAGAGGATTTACTTAAGTTTAAAGGATAGTGAATTTCTCAATAAACTGTGTTAGAATGTAAAATGAATTACATGTGAGATATCATTGTGGCAATTTGAAATTAATTAATGACCTTTGCTAGAAATATTTTTAAGGATAAAAAATGTGTTCCCCATATCTGGTGGGGGTGATCCTTATATGTTTTAGTTAAAGATGGGTGTTCCCCATTTTATGGGGGATAATTGCTACAAAGATTAGTAATTGAATAATATTGAAAGATCTATCAGATAGTTTTCTGGTAGATCTTTTTATTATAGAGGATAAAATTCTTAAAGGGCAGTATAGTAGGAGATGATTTAATAAATTTTATTTCGAATAGTGATGATATACTTTGAATATAAGAAAAAGTTGGTTGAATTTTTATTTTTTGACTCAACTATTAGTTGTTTTTTTGAAATAATGCAATTCAACTAACGGTTCATAGTGTTTTAAATTATAAAATAAGATAATGAGTTTTGAGGGAGGAATTTTTATGGAACAGGAAAAAATTGGAAAGTTTATTGCCAAACGTAGAAAAGATTTACATTTTACTCAAGCCAATCTGGCAAAAAAATTAGGAATTACCGATAGAGCTGTCTCTAAGTGGGAAAATGGTAAAAGCATACCAGATGCTTCGTTGATGTTAGATCTCTGTCAATTACTAGAAATTAATGTGAATGAACTCTTAACTGGAGAACAAATTGTTATGAAAGATTATAAAAAAATAGCTGAACAAAATTTAATTGAATTACGAAACCAAAAAGAAAAAGCAGATAGAAGATTACTTACTACAGTAAAGATATTAGCTACTTTAAGTTGTATTTCTGCAGTTGTGTTAATACTTATGGGAACGTTATTGACGAAAATAAGTCAATTTTTAGGAATTATGGTCGTTATTTTAGGTACAATTCTAATTTTTGTAACTGCTATATATGCTGTCATGATTGAGCATGATGCAGGATATTATGAGTGCCCTAATTGTAAGATGAGGTATATACCAACCAGGAAAGCTGTTCTTTTAGCTCCACATTATGGAACAACAAGAAAAATGGAATGTCCATATTGTGGTAAAAAGGGATATCATAAAAAAGTGTTTACCAAATGAAAGCTGATTTTGTAAGTATAATATTTAGTGTATTTAGAAATGAGTTATCGGCAGAGAATTCTTTAATGTTAAAAATCAAGCAGCTTTATTGAAACAACCATTACTAATGATTACTGGTGATATTTCTGATACTAGATATATGACAGATGATTTCTTTAAAAAAGCAACTGGAACAGATGATAAGAAGGTTGTATATATTGAAGCATCAAATCATATTGAAACATATTGGAAACCAGAGTTTGTTGGGCAAGAAGTTAGTGAAGTTATTAAATTTTTTAAATGAAAAATTATAGAAATGATGTAGCAAGAAATTTTTTAAAATGTATTATGTAAAATTAATAATTTTTAGGAGGCTTAAATGATTATTAGAGATTTCCAACCAAATGATCTTGATCAGGTAATGAAGATCTGGTTAGAAGGTAATTTAAATGCACATCCTTTTGTTGACCGAAAATATTGGATTAATAATTTTGAGATGGTTCGTGACGCATTGCAACAATCTGAGATCATAGTTATAGAAGATAAATCACAAATAATAGGATTTGTGGGAATGCAGAATACCTATTTGGCGGGAATTTTTGTAAAAAATAAATTTCGTCGACATGGGGTGGGAAGTAAACTTTTGAATGCTATCAAACGTAAGTATGATTCATTTACTCTTGAAGTTTATGCTGAAAATCAAGCGGCAGTTAGTTTTTACAATAAGCAGGGATTGAAGATTGTTCGAAAGCAAAGTGATGAGATGGGAAATAAGGAATATTTAATGCAGTGGGGAAAGTAAAAATATTTTTAGTGAATATATAATTTATTGGGCAACTGCTAAGAGAGGTTCTGTTTTTTAATCAGGACCTTTTTTATGTAATAGATTACTATTTAATAGAAGAAAAATAGTATAGATATGTTAATTATTTTTAATTATAAAAAATTTATCATGATATATAGGTTAAAAAGAAATTTAGAAAATAATTATAATAATTAACAGAAAATAATTTTTAGTAGTTGATTAAACCTGAAATATTCAAGTATAATTAAGATAGAAGGGTAACCATATAAGGATTAAATAAGTGATAAAAAGCAAGCCATAATAAAAGAGGTGATTACTATGTTATCAAAGAAAAACAGGATATTAGCTACAAATTACAAACAGAGATGGGCTATTCGTAAATTGACTGTTGGCGTTGTTTCTGTTTTATTGGGGGGAACAATGTTATTTATTAGTGGAACTACTGTATCAGCTGATAATTTTATTCCAAAAAATGAAAGCGTTTCAAAAGTTGAGAAAGAAGTTCTAAATAATAATATAACTGAGGAAAAATCAATAAATACTTCTTCAGAGGTAATAACAAAAGAAACTAAAGGAACTGACACAACAATCGATAAAACTACCTTGAATGTATCTGAAATAGATCAACAAAATAATGTTGTTTCTTCAGAAATAGTTCCAGAAAAAGTTCAGGAAATCCCCACAATGAGTGATGCTTCAGTAGAATTAGATAATAATACTCCTACTTCAGAAGTAGAAAAAGTTCAATCTCAGCCAACTGTTTTCAGTTATCAACCTAAAGAAAGTGATTCAAGAAAAAATGAGGATGGAGATAATGTTGTAACTTACTTTGTTATTGTTCGAGAAGTAACGATTGTTAAGCCTAATGGTGATGAAGAAATACTTCCTTATGAAAGTATGGATACTCTTTATTATGAAATAGAGTCAGAGAATGATGATTTACCACTGATAAACTTTAAAGCAATTGATGTTCCACCAATCCCAGGGGCAAAATCACCAGTTATTCCAGGAATTTCACAAACTGTTAATTCATTTATGGAAGATGGAATTATAGACACTTCATATGTTAAGCCTCCAGTTCAAAGAATTAGTAGTCCAGAAGTTACAGATCTTCTTGAGGAAGAAAAATATGATGAACTTTACGATTCATATGAATCAAAATACAAAGAATATGAAAAGAAGTTCGCAAAGGGAGACATACAATTAAATGAATACTACGATGGATTATTAATTAAAGAGAAGTATCGATATATATTAGATGATGATCCAAAACCTATAGAAGGAAAAGAAGAAAAGACAATCA
>NZ_AYYT01000024.1 GCF_001435955.1 Ligilactobacillus salivarius DSM 20555 = ATCC 11741
TACTTTGAGCATCAGCAACTTTATTTGTTTGTTCGTCTACTGCTTTTTGTGCTGTTGTTTCATTTGCTTTAGCTTGTTGTAAACTATCGCTTGCATTTTGTGTATCCGCTTTAGCTTTATCTAAATTATTTTGAGCTGTGTTTACATTATTTTGAGCAATAGTTTTAGCATCACTTTTTTGAGTAGCTACTTCATTAGTAGAAGTGGCATTATCCCCTGTTGGAACTGTGTCCGCCTTTGCACTTGCAGGATTCTGTGTTGTTAGAACACCTGCTGCCATTAATCCAGTTGCAATTGTTGTAGTTAAAACTTTCTTTTTCATAAGAGATTTCCTCCTTTTAATAAAACCCTTATCAAAACAAACATAAAACATACTTTAAAAATTTCTTAACTTTACAAGCTTAGTGTACAACTGTTTTTATCTTTTGTCAACTGTTATTATGTTGACTTTTTCAACATTTTTTATTTTTTCTTTAACGTGTTAGGAGAATTTTACTTTTAACTAGTATGTTGACTTTTAGCACAAAATTTGATTTTTTTGTAACAAGTTAGTAGAATTAAAATAAAGCTTGATATATAAAGGAGTTGAAAGAAAGATGGAATTAACTAAAACTGATAAAGTGCTAAAAGACAACATTATCTCTCTCCGAAAAAAGTACAAAGTCAACCAAATTACATTAGCACATGAGCTTGGAGTTGGTCGTGATGCTATCATAAAGTTGGAAAATGGCACACGTAGACTATCAATTAATGAGCTAATAAAGCTCTCCGACTTCTTTAAAGTACCTATCACCGATTTGATTGGTGTTTCAAAAATTACTGAACAACGTAAATACGCTACTCCAATAGAAACAGATTTAGCTAGAATGATCATGCTAGCAACAACCTATCATGATATCCCCATTTCAAGTAAAGACAGGGAAAGATTCTGGGGATATTTAGATGGATATTTTGCAAACAAATATTAGTCCTATGAATCAAAAGAGGAACTTAATCTAAATTGACTAAGTTCCTTTTCATATATTTAATTAAATCCAGTTATCAACGCTAGTTCTAATTATAGTTACACAATTGTAAGGGTAAATAATACCTCACATATGTGAAATGTTATTTAAATCAGATCGTTAATTTTAGCGTTTAAGTTTTGTTCAGCTAGCTTTAATTCTTCCTTTAAAGAATCATATTTTGAAATGTATTTTCTAACAAATTTGTCTTGTTCTTCAATATCAAAGTACTCAATGTAATAATCACCTAATGACTTCTCAGAGATAGTTAATTTAGAAGTTCCATCAGCTAAATCAGCGATAATTTGCTCTCTAATTGCAGAAAAATACCAATTATAAAACTTCAAATTAATTTCATATTTTTTTCTAGGTTTTAAAACATTACACAAATTGCTTGCTACAAAATTTCCATCAATATATTGACTCTTCCCCAATGAACCGCTAGCTTTTGTAGCATATACCAAAGCTGGCCCTATTTGGTCATAATAATCACTTTTTTTCCATTCGCTTGAGGCCGTAACGAAATTATATTGTCCATCAGGGTTAGCATTGGTTGAAGCTAGAGTTCCTTTCTCTATGGTAAAAAGATCCTTAATCTTAATCATATTATGCCCATTTTCATTAACTTCAAATCCTGCACAATTAACTTCTCCATCTTTAAAGATTCTTTTTTTCTTACTTATTCTGTCTATTTCTTTAGAATTTTTAACGGCTGAAAGAATTTGATTCTCATAATCGTTCCATTTATTGTATTTGTCAATACGCCCTTTATGTTGTACTGAAATTAATCCGTCTTCTTTTAAGTTATAAAATAGCACCTCATCATCTTTTTCATGTGGAGTTTTTGTAAATCCAAAAATGGAGGTATTGACGGTACGGCCTTGTTCAGAAAAGATTTGAAGTGGCATCTTTATAACATAATCTAGCCTAGCACTTTTTAATAATTTTTTTGTTAAACTTGTACTTTCTTTGCCAATTTGATTTTTTGTCAATGTTGGGCTAGGCATAATAATGATTAATTTACCGTTAGGCTCTAAATAGTCAATTGCTTGTTGAGCAAATTTAATAGGTTTATTTTTCTCATATGGAGGATTAATAATACACTTCGTTGGTTTTTGTTTTTTGATCCATTTATATAAGTCTGCATCTTTTTGATTAATAAATTTTTGCTTTTTATTCGTTTTTAAAAGACTATCTCGATATAGCATATTTGAACGACCATCACCATGTAAAAACATATTTGAACATGATAATGCAAAAAGTGTAGAGTCTAACTCAAAGCCAATTAGCTTATGCTCTCTGATTTTTTCTAATTCATTTTCATCGTCTTTAGCTAGGTTGTTAAGTTTCTCCATTGCTTCCATAAGAAAGCCACCAGTTCCCGTGCAAGTATCTAAAACAACATCATCTAAATTTAATCTCGCTAATTTTACCATTAAACTTTTGATATGATCTGGTGTTAAAATTATGTTTTTATTATCAATTTTTCCTGATCTGGATAAAAATATTTTATATGCTCTGCCTAATACATCTTGCTTTTCTTCATTTTGAAATGGAATGTATATTTTTTGATGTATTTCACTTAAAATATCTTTATATTCGCTTAAATTTAATTCTAAATTTTTAATGAAGGAAAATTGATCTATCCAACTAAACTTCTTTGATAAATTATTAACCCTACTCTTTAACTGAATATTAATTGCTTTTAGAAGTTCGTCACTCATGTACATTGATTCTGGAACAGCTTGTTCAATTTTTGCAATTTCTTCTGTACTTGGTTTTTCAATTGACTTATAAATTGAACGAAAGTTTGTATTTGTCAAAGCAATAAGCATTCCTGAAAAAAGCAGACTTCTTTCTGTATCTTTAACATTATTTTCATGAAATTTTTCGTTTATTTTCTTTAATATCTTTGATAATTCTTCATTCGAAATATTTTCACCACGAAGATGCTTATTAAGAATTTTACTTAGATTATCTATTGAAACAAACTTATCAGATACACGGAATTTATTTATCTCTTTTTTTGAGGAAGTAACATAAAAATATGTTAATTTAACTTGACTTAATTCTTGTCCTGAAATAGCTATTCCAACTATATTTTTGTCAATTGAATTATTTAGCATATACCATTTTATTTCTTCTTCTGCTGAGGAATGTTTTAGAGCCTTAGCTTCAACAACAATAGAAAAATCAGCGGTATCTAAAAAGAAATCTGGATATCCTTTATATTTTGTTCCTTGCTTTGATTTAAAACCATATCTCTTAGGAATGGCTGATTTCTCTATAAATGTCTTAGCACCGTAAAAATCTCTAAAAAGATTTTCTGTATTTGTTTCAGAAACTTCATAATCATTGTAAATATCCATCGTTTATGCCACCACCTTTCGTGATGACACAAAAAATAGTCTACTACCTAAAAAAGATAGTAAACTATGCAAAAAAAGCTTGACAAATAAAACTTGACTATTTACATAATTAGGTTGTGTTGTGTTGTGTTGTGTTGTGTTGTGTTGTGTTGTGTTGTGTTGTGTTGTGTTGTGTATCATACTTTTCTTCCTTTCAATTATAAGTGAGTAATTAACATTAAGATTAAAATTAAAATCTTATCCTTTATCTTTCTTTAGATTTACGCTTAGTTAAATTCACAAAATTTTCTCTATCTTGGGAAATATTTCTATAACTATCTATTCCCTGAATTCCAACTTTATAAGTCCATTCTTTAATTTTACTCATATCATTGTCGTAGTAATAGTCAGAAATTAACTTATTCCATTCGTCCCAGTAGTCTAAAGGAATATTAATCAATCCAGCTCCATTATCAATCATGTATTTATTGGCAATTAATGTTGCAGTTCTTTTGTTTCCGTCCCAAAAGATTTGATTTCTCATTAAATGATATATTAACTCAATTGATTTTTCCGTAGCAGATTTATCCTTATTTTCTAGTAATTCCTGCAAGTACTTTTCTTCTGCCTGTTCGTCAACATCAAGTGGTACAGAGTCTCCTCTTAATGTTGCAACAAAGCCACTACCATTTCTGAGTTCTCCTGGAGCCAAAGAATCCATTTTAGCAACTACACTATTGATATTTTTCATTACTCTTAATGACACTGGCCTATCTTCATTAATTATGTATTGCCATGCTCTTTTTAATTGGACAATTACATTAATATCATCAATAGGCACACCATCAACTCCTAAACCATCAATGATTGTTTGCGTCTGAGGTAGTGTAGTGTTCACCCCTTCAAATCTTGAGTTAGTAAATACTAGTCTCGTTAGATTCATCTTAGCAAACCTTCTATTTTGATCTTGAGTAAAGCTATACTTATCTTCGAACATTGTTTTCACCTGCCTAGTTAAAAAATTATCATTATCTGAAATTGTGTTCGGTATATTGGCTGATAAGCAAAAACTCAGCTACATTCAGAGGTCCTTTCTCCTAATTTCAGATCCTTTTGATGAATCAAAATCAATAGTAACAATATCTCCTTGTTTGATTTTAATCACTAAGTTCAGCTCCTCTTAACTGAACATCTTTAACTAAATTATCTGTGTCTGCATCAAAATACTCATTAACAAATAAAATAGAATAAAATAGAAAACACCTCACACATTGAGTATGAGATGCTATAAATTTATGCTATCGCATTATACATTTTTTGGAAATTATCTACTCTATTTTCCTTTACATCTTTAGCAAAAACCAAGTTAGCTAATACAGATAATGACTTATTATTAACTTTTTTCAAACTTTCTAACTCTAATTTAGCCCTACTTGAACTCATGTTTAGCGCTTTTCTAATTTCTTCATACAGAGCTAGTTCTGTTAATTTTCCATCTTTATATTTTCTTATATTTTTATATAGAAGCAACATTTGGGGATTAGAATATAATCTAGTATTTATATATATTTGACTTGTAAAATTAAATATCTTTTCTTCATTTAAATAATCCCTTACATCTTCATAACTCATAAATTCATAAGTTTTATCACTTATTACTTCTGTTAATGATTTTTTGAAGGCTTTCACCTTTTCAATGTCATCTATTTCTAAATCAGCAGCTAGTTCCTTATCTTTAGTTTGAACTATCTCTGCTGCTATATTTTTTAAAGAAGTATTCAATAATTTATGGTACTCTTCTATAAATTCATTTCGATTTTTTTTAGATAAAGACAATTTTACTGAATTGACAATAATATCTTTAGCTAGGCTTAAATCCATCACAAAGGCGTAAATAACTAAATAAAATAATGTAGATATAAGTATCATAGTTACTATAAAGAAGATAATAGTCATACCAACCATATTAATTCACGTCCTTTTCTGGTTTCAGTAGGCCCCATGTAATTTTATCTATAATACCCGTAATAAATATGCTTACACAACCTACAAGAAAAATTAATCCCTTAATTGTTATTACTAACTCAATAATTGTATTAAAATGAACACTCATCAAAAAATAAATAAATACAATTATAAATGTTATGGATATATAGTTTAAATAGATAATTATTGTTGCTAAAACTTTTAAACCCTTGTGTTCTTCATTCTTCATTACTTTTCTATACACCTGTAATCTTCCAAAAATTTTCAATTCATTAATAATGACAAATACCATAACTGAAGGTACTTTCCAAGCATTATTATCAGAAATTACAAATGAAGCAACCGTAGAATACGCACTAAAGACAAATGATACTATATCTAACCACAATTCATTCCGACTAGCAATTCCTTTATCTTTAATAACTTCATTCCAGCTATTTTTTCTAAATTTTTTATATCTAAATTTTGTCTTTTTTGAAGCCATTTTTCTCCTAAATTGTATTATTTACTTTCAACATTAAGTATACATTGAGAATTTACCTTATTCAAGAATTACTTACCACCCCCTTTTTAATTTTAATACACTAGCTAGCACACTTTATCCTACTATCTATCCATCGAACGTCCTGTTTCAGTTTCAATTTCATCAATTCTATCTTGTTTTTCAAAGTCATCTTCTTTATCTAGATTTCTTCTCAACGCATTAATTCTTTCCTGACCTTCTTTTTTTACACTTGTTAAGGCAGAAGATAGTTTGCTAAGTAATCTAGGAGAAATACTATTCTTAGACTTTCTTTCTGTATTTTCTTTTTTGGCCAAAGATTTAGTCTTATTTTTCTGTCTACTTACATTCTTACTATTACTTGCTTGATTTAATCTTATCTGTGTTTGATTTAAATCTATTTTTGAATTTATGTTTTTTAAATCCTCATAGTCTTTTTTTAATTGTTTAAACAATTTGCCGTTTTTCTGATTTCTCAAACTAACATTGTTCCCATACTTCTTATTATTATCTTTTATTGCTAATTTAGCTTGCATAATCCTTTTTTGAAGATCCACATACTCAGACAAATTAACATTCTCTAGTCCTTGATTTTTTAAATAGATCTGTACATTCGGATCCTTTGCATTTTTAACTACCTTTAGCCACTCATCTAGATATTGATTTTTTTGAGCAACTATCTCTTCATTTATTTTCTTTACACTTATTTGGCTAACATCAACGTGCTTATTTACCAGTTTTTGATATTCTGTTTTATTATCATTGTCTCTTTTATTTCTTGGAATTAGTTGTAATACACCTAAGCGATACTTTTCTTGAAGGTCATTAATTAAATAGTCTTGAACGTTATTCTCCAAACCTTTTTCTTTTAATTCAGATATTTGATCCAAATAATTTTTATTCTTGTTTTCTTTTATCAAAACACCTACATAATATTTTCTAATTCCAATTTCTTTCTTTAATTTTTTAGCCTTAATATCCGATTTTGTATTCTTTAACTGTTTAGATAGTACTTCTATTAATTCATTATTTCCTTCAATTCCTAACCATTTAACACGTTCACTAAAATTATTTTTAGTAGAAACAGCATCTACTTCTCTAAGTTCGTCAAATACTCTATTCATTAGATAATCATGCAAATCCTTTTGCTTTTTAGGAATAGGATCTGGAATATTCTGGCCATACTTTTCTCTATTATCAGAATCCTTTTGCTTGATTGCTGAGAGATATTTTTCATAATCTTGATTTAAATCTGTTTTTAAAAGATTATCAACTAACTTACCTGTTAGTAACTTTGCTTCTCTAAAATCATAACTATTATTACTAGCTCTCCAGCGTCTTTTATCTTTATACTTAGGTAATGCATACCAAATTTGTTCTAGCATTTTTTGTTGCTGCTGTTGTTGTAAATTTTCTTTCAACTGATCAACAACATCTTTTTTTAGTTCATCTATTTTCTTTTCTAAGTTGATATCTTGTTTTCGACTAACCTTATCCTCAACTTCTCTGTGAACTATACTTTTAATTTTCTTCAATGACTTTGCTTGAAATGTTCCTTTAGGTTCTCCAAATTTTAATGGTCTAGTATTTTTAGTTTGAGAAATGCCTATATGAACATGGACGTGATTTGTATTCAAATGAATGTCTGCCCACCAAAATGTTTCTGGAACATTTAGCTCTTCTTGTTTTAGCATCTCAGGGATTGCTTTTTGAACTGCTCTTTTGATTGCTCGTTGATTTACTACTCCAGTTTCAGGATCGTATAGCTTTGCCCTCTCTAAAAAATCTGGATTAAATGATACAACACCTTGCCACAACATGGATTTATTTTTTTGTGCTTCTCTAATTTTATCAGCTAGTTCGTGATGTTGTTTTTTTGTTAAATTTAAAGAATCTTGCGTAAAGGTTGGGTATACATTTGTTAGACCATCTTCTAATTTTGTTGCAGCTTTTCTATCTGTATAACCTAAGTATCCTGCTAAATTCTCATCACTGTCATGTTGAATATTAGACTCTCCAGTTTCTAAATTAAAATCGTTTAAAAGATCAACAGCTTCTTCACGCTCACTATAATCTAAATATTGAACATTTGCTGCTACAAATTGTTGAGTATAAATTATATCTGGTGTTTCTGTCATTTGTATTTTCCCTCATCAAATCTCGTTAGCTTTTAATTGATTTCCAAAAATATCGGTTGATAGTTTGAAATCTTTACTAATGGTTTCGTTATATTTTAATTCTGGGAAATCATGTCGTAATGTGCTTGCAGGGATTTTTAAAATATCAGCAACTTGTGCATAAGTCAAACCAAATTGACGATAGAAAGTGACGTATAATCTAATTTCATCTTTCTTCTCTGCAGTTCGCCAACTTCTAGAATTCATGCCTAAAACATTTCTGAGCTTTGCTAATAATTGTCTCTCCAATAAAATTTTTTCAACAGGAATTTTATAATCGCCATCATCTAAATAAATGTTAGGTCTGCTTTCTTCTCCAACATGAACAAACCATTCAGGATCTAAATTTTCTAGTGCATGTAATAAACTATAAAACTCTGAACTATTTCTAACTCTCATTCTTTTATCCTCCTTCCAGCTTGCTTTGCATTTTTAACCGCTCTGATTTTATCTTCTTCGACCATATCTTTTAATTTGTTGTAAATCTCATGCTCCACTGTACCCTGCTTGTACATTGATTGAATATTTCTCCAATCATTCATATCAAGTCGTTGCAGAGATTGGTTAGTTGATATTAATAGATACAATATCGCACTTAACTTATCAAAGTTAGCCTGAATTAATCTTTCATTTTTACTGATTGGTTTTCTAGTATTCAAATCTGTTAATTGTTTTTTTAATGCATCGTAGTTTTTTCCTTTTTTAAAATTACTAATCAAAAAGTTAGCATAGTCGCCTAGCATTAGATTAATCAATGCGCTTCTATTTTCAGGGGCATGCAGAAATCTTTCTGGTTTATCTTTAATCATCAACTCTAAAACATTAAGTTGTGTTTCTACCTGTTCGTTCATTCTAAATCCTGTAAATTTTTTACCCATGATAAAATCTCCTTACAAATTTTCACTATCATTTAACTTATCTAAAATATCATCGTATCCTAAAATATTATTATTATCTTCAATCAAGATATCTAGTTTCTGCTGATTCTCTTTACTCAATTGATTATTTTCTACTAAAACTTCCAAAGCATCTTTTAAAATATG
Source organism: Ligilactobacillus salivarius DSM 20555 = ATCC 11741 (assembly GCF_001435955.1). Lineage (GTDB taxonomy): Bacteria > Bacillota > Bacilli > Lactobacillales > Lactobacillaceae > Ligilactobacillus > Ligilactobacillus salivarius. The sequence goes on from NZ_AYYT01000024.1 coordinate 9,061, forward strand.
AGTATTGTTATTCTCATGTTCAATTAATCGAGTTAAAACATTTATTACTTCAGGATTACTACTACTCCACCTTTTTTTGTTAAAATATTCCGAAATTATTCTATTAACTACTGCTGTTATTCCTTCATTATATTTTTTTGATTCCATCTCAAGTTCTTTATACAAATCAATATCAAATCTTATATGAGCATCTTTATACTTCATGGTGTTCACCTCCACAATCTCACAATAAAATTTTATTTTTTACAAGAAAAGTTTCGCCATTATTTTCGCCTTTTCAAAATCAAAGGCGACTTCTTTTATTTCTTTTTTTGAAAAACGAAACGAAAGAAGCAAAACTACAAAATCATTTAGCTAAGTTGTAAAACGAAGCTTTGCTTTTCTGTACAACTAAGCTAAAGAGCATAAGTGAGAATGGTCATCCGTAGGCGGATGAGCCGACAGTGTCGGCATTCTCTCAATGACCAAATTTTCTCGCTTGTTACACAGCTATTTAACACTTGTTTTACAACTAATTTACACTTTGTTTTACGCTTATTTTACGTAAAACATTTGTTAAACAATTTTAAAATGCTATAAAAAATAACCATCACATTTGTGACGGCCTAATTTTTTAATCTCTCTTTGTTGAGAAATTCATTTATCGTTTATCTTTATCTATTAGATTATTTCAACATGCTTAGAAACTTTTCTTCTGAAATTATTTTTATTTCTCCGCCATTCATATTAATTTTTTCTGCAGCTATTTGTTTCTTGCTTTTACGTTCCTCTTCAAACATATCTAACTGTCTAGGAGCAATTACTAAATAATCTGTTTCTTTTGAAACGTAATTTTTAACAATGCCTCCAGCAGCATTTATTTTTTCTATTGCATCTTTTCTCAACATACTTTGAAGAGAACCTGTAAATACTACACACTTATTTTTAAATGTCATTTTATTTTTGAACACCATTCAGAAATTTTATCTGGCCGAAATCCTACCCATGAATCTAAAACTTTATTATTATCATCAACAATTTTTATAAATGGCAAACTTTTTATGTGATATTTTTGTTTGAGCTTTTCAATTTTCTCAATCGACCAGTTACGCTTCTTTTCATCTGAACTCTCAACATCAATCGAATTATCTTCATGACAATCACCATAGTAATTATCGACATATGGAAAATTTAAAGCTGTCATCTTTCTTCTAGTCATTTTGCATTGAACACATTTTGGCTTTGTATACAACACTGCATGAATCATATCAATCACTTCCCTTAGTAGATTATTGATTATGTTAATGTCCTACCTTACCCTCAAAGTAAGCGACCACTCAAATCTTGTGGATGTAGGACTAGCTGCAAGGTATAGACAAAAAATAATATTATATGCAATGAAGGTAGCCCACGTCCCTTCATATTATTTTTTCTTGCAACCTGTAGTAGTATTTAAAAGAAAGTGTGAAGGGTGAATTATTATCACCCAAAATCTTCTAGGCAAAATATAAAAGCTCGATCTTATATCTCGCCTACACCCTATCTTGTTCTCAAAAGCAAGTGACCACTCAGATCTTGTGGATATAGGGCTAACTACAACAACTAAACTTAAAGGAGATTCTGTTGTGCTGTTTTTATGACGTGACTTTAAAAGTGTTTGATCTTTGTGTTTATTGATGCAAAGAACAGCTTAACTTTGCAATACCTTGCTACGTTCTCAAAGCGTAAGACCAACTCAAAATATCGTGGATACAAGGCCTGCTTGTTAGTATTTTTTAAATCTTAATCATAGCAAAGTACTTACCAACCACAGTTATAACTTTACTCAATTCTTCTAAATTGTTTGTACTTTAACGCTTTAACAAATTTTTATAGCTTTTCCCATAGATCAGCAGGAATTTCAGTTCCATCATCTTCAAATTCTTCCTCAAATAACTCTTTTTCTAATGACATATTTTCTGTTTGTAAATCAGCAATTACTTGTCTATATGATCTAATTAGCCTTTTCAATTTATAATTTTCTTCAGCTAATTGTTTATTTTCTTCTATCACTTTTTTGTTCATAAAAAGATATAGTCTATCCATAAAATTTCTCTTCTTTCTTTACAGTTTCAATGGCCATCTCAACAGATGTTAAGTCGTCAATCAATTCAATAAAAGCATCTTCATAACTAATTTCGCCTTCAACACAGCTAATAGCTAGAGATTGTCCTTTTAATGCTACAGATTCAAAAGCTTTCTTGTACACATTTGGTACTATTTTTGATTTATTTGCCATTCCTATGCTCCTCATTTAGACTATTTTTACACTCCGATATCATCTTAAACTATCTGCACTAACTGGCTTTTTGAACTTATATTTTCCTGATTCCACATCCATAATTTGTTTGCGGTAAAGATCTATTTGATCATTCAACGTATTAATCAACTTTCTAGACTGTTTGATAGAACTTTCCTGAAATTTAATATCCGCTTTAGCAGATGCTATTTGATTATCTGTATCAGATTGATCCACTTGATACTGTCTATCTTTTTCTGCAGCTTGAATTGCGTTTTTATCAGCTACAATTTGTTTTTGGAATGATTCAATATTTTCATATTGCTTATCAATTCTCTTATTCAAGATCTTAATTGATTGAGTCAAAGATTGAACTGCATAATCTTTTTGTGATAATTTGACTAGCTTATTATCAATAAATTTATTGTCTTCATTGATAACAAAATTTACTCCATCTTTTGTAACAGGATCATTCTTTGTGCTTTCAGAAGAAGAACTAGAACTACTATCTGTTACATCTAATGCAGCTTCAGTATCCATTGTGGAATTATCTACACTAGGTTGATGATTAATTGCCTTTATTTGAATTGCTTTATATCCTTTTGAAAGATTTGATAAAAGTAAAATATATTGGCTATTTGCTAATGGTAAAACTTGGTATTTAGTATCTTGTCCTTCTAAAGTTACTGCTTTAAAGCTTACATATTTAGGATCAATTGGGTGACTGCCATCTGATTTAACTATAAATTTAATTACCATAAATTTCTGATTAGCATTATATTTTCTAGAATCCATCGAAATTGTTGCGTTGTTATTTTTACCAAAAGATAAACCTGTTCCAATTGGTGTATCTTGAAATCTACTTTTTGATGGTACAAATCTTGTACCAATTAGTAATCCAATCATTGATGTGACTAACACACCAAAGATAATTAATTTACGTTGACGTGCATGATCCATATACCATTCATGATGTTTTTTTAGAAATTCTTGCCATTTACTCCTAAATGATCTGAACTTTTGGATTATCTCATCAATCATTGACTATCTCCTCCTTGCTTCAAAACAAGGTTGGTATATAAACTCTTTATTTGCTCCTTATCTGTTCCTGCGTATTGGAATACATCAAATCCATTTGCACTTCCAATTGCTTGTGGTTGACCATTTTTAAAGATCATAAATGTTGGAGTTTTTGTTATATGATATTGATTAACCAAGTCTTTATCATCAGGTGTATTCACCTCAACAAAAGCTACTCCATAATCTTGCCTGGTAGGATTACCATAGCTTTTAAATCTTGCAAGTTTAACTGTTCCAATAACTCTTTTACAGTCTGGACAAGTTTTTGAATAAAACATAACTATCGTTGGAATATTAGAATTTATAGCTTCTGTTCTCTCACTTGTCGGGGTTCTTTTTAAAGAATTTAGTTGCAATAGTCCAATAAGTCCAAATATTAGCACTAATATTCCCATTACAATTACGGTTACTATTTTTCTATTTCTGTATTTTTTCTTTTCTTCTTCACTCATGATCACAATCCCCTATCCCACTTGTATGTTATAAATTACTAATAGTAAAATCAGAATAAATGTAGTAATACCAAATACTTTGTAGAAAACTATCACTTTTCTTTTTCTCCTATTGTGTTCACTACGGCTTTCTTCTACTTCTTCAAACCAAGTACCATGAATTGTTGCATCTAAAATCTCAGATTTTTGTTTGGCTTCCTCTATTAACTTCCACTTTTCTTTCATCATTGCCATCGTCCTCCGAAGAATGTAGTTGAATTAAAGTTTCAATTCCTTGATTAATAACTTCGAATGGTAATTCAAGTAAATAATCTGTCAGAACTAAAGGTGTATGTTCTTTTGTAGGAATAATATTTAGAATATTTCCTAAAACTAAAGCATTTTGCTTTAAGGAATTAGGTCTGATATTCTTATTGGCCAAAATTGCTACATGTACATACCCTTCCATGTCAGGTGCCATTACCAACAGAGTCTTTTCACTCAAGTTAGTCTTACTTATCAATGTCTCAAATTTACTCGGCACTTTCCAGAACCGCTGAATCACATCACACCCTGTCTGCATCAGAAAGTAACCACTGACAATCATATTTCAATCCCCCTATATCTCTGAATACTCTCCTTCTATCGTTCTTCTTGTCTCCTGAATTTCATTTAAACAGTCAATTAAATCACTGACTTGTACAACGATTTCGCCAAAATCCAAGCTTTCTAAGTCCTTTGCTGTTAAAGCTTTAATCTCATCTTTTCGTAATTTTTTTCCAACTTCTACCAAAGACCTTTTTATCTCTGCAACTATCACTGTTGCTTTTTTAAAGTCTTCCAAATTTTGTTTAACTTGATCGCTTTGTAATAGTTTTTCTAACTCCAATTTCTCCTGTTTAACCTTTTTAAGCTCAACTTCTAAATGACTTAAATCCTTATCAGATTCACTTTGACTTTGCTCTAACTTTTCTCGCAAAGATTTTTCTTTCTCTTCAGATTTTTCTAAATCTTGAATTAACTTTTTATTTAAGCGCTTTATTTCACCATAATCAGCAGGTGGAACTTGGATTTGTTCTACAGGTTGGTTCTGTAGTTTATAATTTTCTGTTTGTAATTTATGAATTTTCTGCTGACTCTCAATCAATTTTGATTGAGTTTTTGCATTTTCTTCTTGGACTGCGATATTTTTTATTTGAAGTTCACGATTTGCAGCTTCCAGTTCTTTTTGTTTGGCTTGTGATACATCTAATGCATCTTTAGCGTTATAGAAGTCTTGCAGAACTTTCTTGTATTGCTCAGTTTCTGTCACTTTCTCAGACAATAATTTTTCAACTTGATTTTGATGATCAGGATCCCTATCTTTGACAATGCTATACTGCATCATCTTCGGCAAGGAGTTGAACGTTTCAACCATGCTCTGGCCATCTAGTTCAGTGTTATTTTGCAATTTATCAACATACTCGGTAAAATTAATCAACTGATATGCTCTACTCTTGGCAAATCCCCACGATTTGAGCCAATCTGTGAACGAGAATATATCTTTTCGCCCTTGATTTCTAAACTTCTCTTGAGCATCCTTTAAAACTTTCCCCACATCGTAAGCAAAGCCTTCAGTTATTCTGTGCATTCTTTTGTCCAAAGACAAATAATCTTTTCTTTCTTCAGAATCCAATTTTTCATATTTCTCAATATTTACAGTCGGAGTGTATGCATATACATCCTTTTTTTCCATAAAATCCACCTCCTAAAATGCTAAGGCCTGCGTTATCTGATATCTTTCATCATCAGAAAATTCAAAATTATCAAGTAAATATTTCTTGGTCGAATTTGCTAGACCATTTCTTAAGTAAACGTAGGACAAACGCTCTTCAGAATGGATTTTAGTATCAGATTTATACATAATCTCAGCTAGTTTCAATAACGATTTTTCTAACCCATCAGCAAGGAAAATATTACTCTCAAAGCGTGTAGCTTCTTGAAATTCTTGGCGATATAGCCAATTAGGGTTGTTCAATAATCGACTCATTACTTGACTTTTAGCTTTAAAAATAGTGTCAGCATAGAATTTTATTTTTTCGTAAGAATTCTGAGCCAACATTTTAATTTTTGCGAAAACAGGAGTAGATATTTGATTCTTAATTCTATTTCCAATGGATTCAACAGATAGATCTCTTAGATAAGAGTTAGTTTGAGGTTGAGTTGAATTATTATTAGGAATATATCCCGTACCTGAATCATATGTAATATCTTTTGTTTTTAAATTTCTCTTACTTAATAGAATTTTTTTCTCTTTGTTGTTAGAAATTTTTTCCGTTATTACGGAATTATTTTCCATTGTGTTTGTATCACTAATTACCTCACTAGGATATTCTTCCTTGTCAGTAGCAAAGTAAGGCATTACTAAATCTTCTTTATCAAGATCTGTTGGAGTTACTTCCACATCCTTTACATATATTCTGTGTCCGTTATTCTTAGTATCTTGAACTTCAATTAGTCCAAATTCTAATAACTCTCTTTTATAGTTCGTGATACTACGTGTAGAGACATGCAAAATTTTAGCTAGATCTTCATTAGAAAAATATATAAATAACCCCTTTTCTGCATCGTAATAAGTGTAATCTTCTTCCAGATAGTGGTAGAAGGAAATCCTAAATCTAGAGGTATACAAAGAATAAACTAACTTAGCAGTATTACTCAAAGTATGGTATTTAGGATTATTAAATAAATCTACGTCTATAAAGAGAAAATTTTGTGGAACTTTGTTTTCTTTTCGCATATTTGACACTTCCTTTTTTTACATTAACGTTTAACGGCTAAGAAGGAATCGAACCTTCTGAAGCATCCAGGATCATGCTTAGCCACAACAACTAAATTAAATAAAAAATAGATAAATAATAGGCTTCGGTAAAGCCTATGAGAATGCTGAGATTGAACTCTAGCCCTAAAGACACATTCTCCTAATAGCTACCTCGATGCGATTAATAACAGTTAGTAATAGTTTGAGTAAGCAATAATTTATTTCATGAGGTAGCCTATGGGGGTTAGTTTTTACAACTCATCAAATAGAGTTGTAATTCCTGTCGGAAGAATCGAACTTCCACGCTTAAGCGTTGCCATAACAGGAACTAATTAGTATGTTTTGTTTGGATTGATATTGATATGTTTTTTATTTTTGCAGCCATGTCAAAGCTGCTATTAGAGTTAAGGGACTCGAACCCTTACTTAGCACCTGCACTCTACTTGTTTTTTTGTTTTTCTATATGTTCTCTTAGTGCTTTTCTGATAACCTCAGTTTTAGTAATTCCGTCTTTTTCAGCTAGCTTTGTTAAACTATCATCAAGTTCCGTAGATAATCTTAAAGTAAATTCAGCCATTTCAGACACCTACTTGACACCTATTATTATATGTTGGTGTCTATTAGGTGTCAATAAGAAAAATGACACCTTTTTAGTGTATAATGACATCAAGGAGGTTGAATCATGTCTGATAATATTAAAAGATTTACTTTGCGTATGCCTGAAGAATTGTTTGATGAATTAAAAGAAGTAGCTGATAACAATTTTCGTCCAGTTTCTAAGGAAATTCTTGTAGCAATTCGTGAGTACCTTGACAGACATAGTTCTGAAGGATAAGAATTATTAAATCTCTTGTTGAGATATCTAATTTTTTAGCTTCCTTTTTAATTTCACTATGTATGTTATCTGATAAACGAAGTGTCATTCTTTTTCTCATCTTACTCACCAACTTTTATTAATATATAATTTATGATCTTTAAGAATTGCACGGTATAATACTTTTTATGCATATCTTCAGGAGAAATTATTGTAATTTAGTGAAATAGCCCACCTTTATACCAAACTAAGAATTGTAAACTAGATTACTTTTTTAACAATTCTTAAGTTGTAATTAAAGTTAAGGGACTCGAATCCCTTCATGTAATTTAACTAGTCATCATATTTAAAAAGATATTCTAGGAAAAGAACTTTCGATTATTATTCAGAACTGCTAACAAAATCAGATCTTTAATATTTATTGAGGTTATTTCACTAATTTCTTTTAACGCTTCATCTACCTCCAAAGGTAGTCGGAGCGTTATTTGTTTTACGTCCCTCTTACTCATTTAAACCACCGCCTTATTTAGTTATTTTTTAATTGATTATATTTTTTCACAGTATGCCAAAGCTGCTACTAGATATTGATACTTTTTGTTTATTTTTTATTGATTACATCAATATTTTTCTATCCTATTTATTTTTATGTTTTTCAAATAAAAATAAACAATAATTTGTTATTTTATTCGACTTTCTTTACAACATTAGTAAAAAAATAAAATCTGATATATTTATCTTTTATGTTTAAAATAGCACATATCTTCTTTATTTCATTTTGCTTGAATCCTGTAATACTATGCAACTTTTTATTCAACGAAACTCTACTAATCCCTATTTCATCAGCTAAATCTTGCTGAGATAAACGAAATTCCTTCATTCTTAATTTGAGCAAAGAATAGTCATATACAGCCTCCATATATACCACCTCTTCCAAAAATTTTATTTTATTCGTAAAGCTTTCTTTATGAGTAGAGTAAATCTAAATTTACTATTTATCAACTTTTTCTACGAATTTCTTTCTTATTTTATGATAAAATAGTACACAGTAAGTATTACATCTGTAGATGGGGAGGTGAAATATCAGTGAACGTTTTTCAAAAAAGATTAAAAGAAGCTATTGAAAATATGGGAATTACTCAAGCCGAACTAGCTAGACGCTCAGGTATTAGTCGTGCTTCTATAACCGACTATTTAAAGGGAAAATACGAAGCAAAGCAAGACAAGATTTATCCATTAGCTCGTGCGTTGAATGTCAGCGAAGCTTGGCTCATGGGTTATTCTGATGATGCCTCTAATTCTGTAGATAAATCATTCACTTTTACTCTCACTTTTAATTTACCTGCAGATCTAACTGATGAACTACATAGACTTTCTGGTGAATTAGGAGTGTCTACATCAGCATTAATAAAAGTATCAATATTCAAGTATTTAGATGTCCCTAGGTTAGATAATCTATCCATCATTCAAAAAAACCAAACTGATAATAAAAATATCACTTTGGTTGTAAATAATTGGATTTACTCTATATTGAAACGACAATCAACTAAATATGGTCTATCTATAGATGAATTAATGTATTACGCTTCTGTAAATGCTGTTAAGTATTACACGTCTGTATTAAAAGATCTAAAATAAAATATATTAATAGTGGAGTGATTTTTATATAATTACTTCACTTTTTTATTTTTATGAACTTCTTCCATTTCTCCTCCAAGGTTTAAAATTGCGAATGTCACCACCTCTTCTTTGCTCATCAGAGACCTTCTGCTGATTTTTTCTAAAATTTCAACTACCTGCTTTGATAAAGTTATAGTTAATTTTTCTTTATCCATTTTGCAATTTCTCCTTCCGTTCAAATTTTTATAGTGTTTTTTAATTTTCCTCCTTTCTATAAATCAAAATATATTTTTTAATTTATCCTTACAATTTTCGCCATTAACAAGAACTTCAATGGCAATTATTGCAAAAATTAAAAGCTGTGATATTTTTGTTTAAAAATATTTTTTATAAAGGATGATATTATGGATACGAATAAAATTTACAGAATAACTGTTAGAATGCCTAAAGAACTAAGAGAAAATTTAACCTATGCCGCAAATAAATTGAACGTTACATCTAACACCTTTATGAAAATTTCTTTATACGCATATTTGAAGGTATCTTTCTTCAGTCTTACCGATGCAACACCTATTAATATTTCAGAAATTCCTAAAGAAAGAAATACTAGGATTAACCTAATTGTTGATGATGAGTTGCATACTATTTTGGAAATACATGCTCAAAAATACAACTTAACTATCAACGATCTAATACTTTATACAGTGCTTGTATCTTTAAATGCTTATAATGAATTCGTTAAAAACAATATTAATAATTTTCAAAACCGCTTAAAAATTGCTATTGAAAATAAAGGAATCTCTCAAGCTGAACTAGCTAGACGCTCAGGTATTAGTCGTGCTTCTATAACCGGCTATTTAAAGGGAAAATATAAAGCTAAACCATGCGCTATTTACTCGCTAGCACAAGCTTTAGATGTTGATGCTTTTTGGCTTTTAGGCTATCAAAATAATAATTAGAACTTTAGGAGAATAACTATGAATAGGGAAGAATTTTTACGTACAATAATAAAAGATAGATATGGTAGTCTTAGAGCGTTCGCAAAGAATATTGATATGCCATATACTACTTTAGTATCTATGTTAAAGAGAGGTATCAGGCTGGTATTGATAATTTTTTAAAGATATGTAAATACTTGAATATTCCACCTGAATCTCTTTATGGAAATGGTGCGACCTTCCTAGATAAAAGCAATATTACGTTAATTAGGAACATAAACTTACTTTCTGCAGAAAACAAGAAATTAGTTCTCGACTATATAGATTTTCTTAAAAATTCTGCACATATTGATTTAGAGATTAAAAGCTACTATAAACTCAATAGTTCAAATAAGAATAAAATCAGAGAATATTCAGATCTCTTGTATAACTCACAAAAAAATACAAATGATGTTATTTTTTAAACACCAAAGTAAGGATTAAAACATCATAAATAGTTAAAAAAATAAACGTAGTACAAATTTGTACTACGTTTAACTTTTTATTTAATTTTAAAAAATAAATCTAATATATATTCTAAAATAGTGATATAAATGAACAATTAAGAGTAAAAATCATAAAATGAAATAATAAGTTTAATAATGTTTAAAACCAGTTTTTAGAATACTCATACAAATAAAAAGTATAAATTTATAGTGTTTAAAAGCTTTATAAATGTTTTGTTACATTTTAAAACATTTTTATAAATAATAACCAAATTGAATATAGTTATTTTAAAAGTTATAAAACATATATTAAGTTTTATCGCATTTAATAACATTTAAAACCGTTTTATATTAGATATATTTATTACTAGCATTTAACACGATATTTATAATCAAATATAGAACAAAAAAATTAGGAAAATATATACCAGTTTACACAAAGAGCACACAAAAATACTTACCTTCCTTTTCCCATTTCATCTAACATGTCAAAATATAAAAATTCAATTTGTTTAGAAATCTCTTTTTTTTCGTTCTCATTATTGCTATTCAAAGCAAATGTAACTAATTTAACAATTTCTTTTTGAAATTTATTCTTTTTATATTTTGGTATCATCATATCAAAATTAATACTAAATGAACGATAAGAATAAGTCGTCTTAAAATACGTATTTACTATTGGCATATTCATAACCCCAGTTAAATATTTTGCTTCATCTTTAGTTAAGGGTATACCATTTTTATCGACACTAATAAAAGGTGCATGTTTTACAGGTATCATTCCATCTTTTGAGTTGTCTATAAACGATGCCACCATCTTAGTATTATCCCGAAATGCAACTGCATATTTAAAAGATGTATAACTTCCGACTTTGGAGAGAGCATAAAATTCACTACCTCTGGACATAGTTTTACTTCTTTCAGATTGCTTATCAATAAACTCTTTTTGTTCAAGGAGATAATTTAACATCGTAGGATATTTATCAGCCAAAGCTCCCATCGGAATTATATCTGCTTTTTCGTCGTATGGATAGAAACCATATTGAATGTTATCTCTATTTTTTATGGAAAATGCGCCTATTTGTTTACTTTGAAGCAATGGTCTTATAATATTTTTTTCAAATTTGAGTTTTTCAAAATGATTGGGTTTAATTTTTGTACCTTTTATATCAAGGTTTCGATAAGTTCCATCATCGTCTTTTTCAAAAACGTAAACTTCTCTAGGTGTTAATTCAACCCCTTGGCGTGGCTTATAATCATTTTGGCCATACAATAATTTCAACTTTTCAACATCATCCAATGTAGCATTATATATTCTACTAAACCTATTGCTAGAATCGGATAATTGCACCAATAAACCTTTTTCTTTTGAGAAGTATTTCTTTACATCTCTCCATGATTTATTTGAATTGATATCAAGAATATTCATTCCTTTAGGAAATTTTTTATTATACTTAACTAAAGTTGAACTATACGGATTTTTAACTATAAAATACGTTAAAAACTTCTCTTGTACTGGCTTAAATGGAGAACCTGAATTTGACCAATCATCTATTCTAGCTAAAAACATACTATTTTCTTTTGTACTTGGGAAATTTCTCCAACCTTCATATGAATCGGAATTTAAGAAAGTATCTGGCATCAAGAACGCTTGAACCCCTTCATTACTTAACCAATTATCTGCGGTTACATTCGATATAAGGGCTGCAAGATTTAAGTTAATTCCCCCACCTAGGCCCTTATTCTTTTTAGAAAATAGTTCTCTTTCACCAGCAACATTCTTAATCTTATTTGCATACATTGAGGGGAGATTTTCCCATTTAACCCATGGCGGATTACCAGCAATAATATCAATATTCTTTATCCGTGCCGGTAAAATAAAGTTTGTAATAACTTTAATCCATATTCCGTCCCAATTTTTTTTATGAAGCGAAACTAATTGATTACTGAATGATAATATTTCCTTTTCAAAATGATTAATATCTTCATCGCAAGCAAATTGCTTTTTTATTGCGTTAGAAAGTAAATCAACATGTTCTGCTTTTACTAACATTTGCCATTGTCTTACAGTTCTAACGAAATCAGGAGATTCCACAAAGCTCAATGGTAATGTTAAATTAATGTCTCCCTGACGTGTGGCAATACTATATGAGACAAAAGACTTATCGTTAAATTTAGTTATTAAGGGTAGACGGGCAGAGTCACCTAGATATATTGGAATCTCGATTTCCATATTATTATCATCAATAAATGGTCTAATTGCTAATAAAAAGCTAACTCTAGCTGTTAGAACAGATAACGGTGATAAATCTATACCGTGTACTCGAGAGAGTATTTGTTCTAAAATATACTTATTACTTCTTCCATCAAGAAGTAATCTTTCCACAATTTTTTCAATTGCCTTAAAAACAAAAGTGCCTGAACCTGATGTTGGGTCAAGAAAAGTCCATTGTTCATTATCAATCATTTCTAAACAGGTTGTAACAACATTATCAGCCAACCAATCTGGAGTAAAGACCTCCCCAAAAGCTTTTCGTACAGGTTGGGGCATTACATTCATATAAAGTTCTTTGAATAAATCTAGTGTTTCAAACTGATATGACAAAGATGCGTCTGAATAAGAGTTTATCTTAACAAGGATTGATTTAATTGATTGTGCAATTGATTCTGACCAAATAGAATCATCAAGATACCAAGAAAAGAAATCGCCTTCAATAAGATTGATTATATTGCTCGCATTAAAAGTGTAGCCATCTTCAACTTGAGAAAATAGTTTTTTTATATTATTAGGTGATTGTTCCAATAAATCAGAAAAATAAACTATATCACTGTTGAAACCAATTTTAGGAATAATTTTTAAGGCAAAGCATTTAACCAAAATGGCATATGCCGTTTGCAACGCAAAAAGTCCTTGGTACTCTTGTTCGTTATTTTCGATAGGGACACCTAAAACCTTAGAAAGAGAATCCCTACGCTCCATAATCGTATTACTTTTCCCATCATCATTAAAACTTAAGTGAAAGATGTCCATCCATTCGTCAAATAGCATTAGCACCTTTTCAGATTTCGTTTCATTATTTAAGCATCTAAACAACTCTTTTTGAAGATTACTAAGTTCACTAACTGAGTGACCCTCAAGAGAAAAATCGTCAATAATATTCCGAGAAACTAATTGCTTCTTGTTAGTGCCTAAAATTGATTTTATCAAAGTAATGAAAAAAACTCCGTCAATTTGACGTATCGCATCATACTTTAAATTGTCTTTTATAAAGTAGACACTGACATAAAAACTTCCGTCAGTAATAATTCCAAAATAGTTTTCGTTATTTTTCCGCAATTGTTTTAAGTAGTCTGATAACTGCGTTTGAGCTTTTCTTATATCTTTGTCTTTGCGTAACTTTTCTGGCTTTTTATACTCGATAACTAAATTTGTCGTAATAGCATCAATTCTTCCTTTGAAATTATGGATAGCAAGGTCTTGGGAAGTCACTTCTTTTTCTATATTTAATGTAATATCAAATTCTTTTTTAACAAAATAGTACAACTCTCTTTCAAATATAGAGGCAACTGTTGCTTCATTTGGTGCAGAGATTGTCTGCTTCATTACAGACGATGCTAAATTATTTAAAACTCCTACGTACTCTTGCGAGTTTAATTTATTAATTGCATCATTTACTTTTTTATCTTCTGGTTCTGTTAGCAATTGTGTCACCGTCTTTCAATTTTATATTTTTTTGATAGCCTCGTTTTTTTATTTCTCCTTTGCAATCCATTACTCTTCTTCCTTCCAATTATAATTTAAAGCAGTTACTAATTTTTTATCAAAAGACGACAGTTCTTTTGATTTCTTAGTATCACTGTCTAATTTTCCAATAACTACACCATATTTTTTGGTGTATAACTCATTAAATTGTTTCTTGGTGCTTGATACTTCTAGCAGGGTGTTGACCTCTAGTAGTTGTTTATCATCACCGCTCAGGTATGATTGTACCGATTTAATAATAAAGTCGTGTTTCCATCTAATTTCGCTTAAATCATTAGCGTTTAATCCCCATAAATCAAAAGTCCATTGTTGAAATTCAAAGTACATATCTTGATTATCAGGAGTAATAGTAGATTTTAAATTATCATCAGTCAAGAAAACACGCTTTAGTTCGTTAATGTATAGTTGCTTATCCATAAACTAACTCCTTGTATGTAGTCCTAACTGTCATGTTTGATAACAAGTAATTGAAACGGTAACTTTCTGATACTTCACGAGTGTTAAATCTAAACACAAATTCATCTAAGTACAGTTGTAAGTGCTTTTTAGACCAAAAATGATAAATACCCATAACACCACGTTTAATAGTTGCCCATAAACTTTCAACACGATTAGTAGTTACATCATTGTTAGCAAACTCTCCTAAGGCATGGTGTACAATTTGATGATTGTACATAGTACCAATATGATTATAACCGATATATTCATCAGTGTGTACATTAGCTTGTTGTGTAATATATGTTGTTACTAAATCAGTTAAAGTCTTGGTTTTAACATCTTCAACTTGAATAGCATTAGCTTTACCGTTACGTTCTACCATACCAACAACCGCAGTTTTATCTTTAACAGACCGTCCTTGACTGTTCTTTACCTTTTTATTAGCATGACGATTACTATTTTTACCGCCAATGTATGCTTCGTCAACTTCAACATCGCCGTCTAGATGATTATCGTTTTCGATATTGAAACATTTGCGAATACGCTGTAACATAAACCAAGCAGTCTTTTGTGTTACACCAATATCACGTCCTAATTGAGCAGATGAAATACCTTTTTTATGACTGGTAACAAGCCAAATAGCAATAAACCACTTTTGTAATTTAACCTTAGTGTTATCAAATAAAGTTCCTGTTTTAACGTTGAAATATTTACCTGTATTCTTGCAACGGTAACGATTTTTGGCACACTTATATACTTTAGAAGTAGGGTCAAAAGGGCTAGTAACTAAACCTGCCCAACGTAATTCTTCTAAATGATTAATGCATGCTTGCTCATCAGGAAATGCTTGTTGAAAGAAAAAACAACCGTCATATCAATAATTGTTTAACTTCTGTGTAAACTGGTATATATTTCCCAAAAATTATAGTTTTGTTTAGTTTTATAAATTAGCTACTTTCGATCAATATTAAAGTACTTTATTTAATAGATTTTATATCCGATTTATGCTAAAATCGAAGTCTAGGAAAATGAATAGTCCTTGTGGCTTTTAACTTATAATTAATTAGCACCGAAGAGAGTTACAAACGTTGATTGTATTTAGCGTTTGTAGCTCTTTTTTGAATGATCTAAAACAATTATCTATCTTTATGCTTACGAAACATTGACTTAATGACAGTAGTTTTTACATTATCTAACTCATTCAAATCATCAGAAATTGGCTTGTGCAATAATACTTCTCTTTGAGTTGGTAATGTACTTATCATCTTTTTAAATGCCTTATTCTCTTCTTCAGAATTAGCTGCAATGTAATATCTCATTAAATTGATAGTAAATTCCACTCTATCTAAATCATTAAAAGGTAATACCAAATAATTCTCTTTTTCCCATGTGTTAAGTGCAGCATTAGCAGCAATTAAAGCTGTTCGCTTATTTCCATCTTGAAAAGGTTGTCGCTTACTCAATTTAGCAAAAACTTTCCAAGCGTCTTCTTCCGTTTTCTCTGAGCTATTAAATTCATTAACGATATTTTCTAAGTCCATTCTGGATATTACTTCTGGTGGATAGTATGCTTGTTGAGTGTTTTGATCAACGATAATTGCTATTCTATCATCTTCGTTGTAATAAGCATTCCTTAAATGTCCTGGCATGTTTGGTTCTTCTTCTGAATCACTTTTAAATTCCTTGTTGATTGCTATTATTCCATCTACTGTAAAGCCAATTTTTTGAATTGCTTTAATTCCATTTAGTGCATCTGTATAGATTGCCACATCATCATTGTCTTGTCTTAAAGGTTTAGTTGAATTAGTATCTAGAGCTTTTTTTGTCTGCAAAACTGTACTTCCATAACTATTTAAACTACCTAATGATGTAATGAATTTTGCTAAAGCTGTATTATCTCTCGACATGCTATCCCTCCTCACTAAAATTTCTGTCTATACTACAATTTAAAATGAATAACTGTTTTTGTAAACTATTTTTATGTTATAATGTATATAAAAAGAGCCAGGAACTGCAATTCCTGACTCTAGTAGCGACCGCT
>NZ_AYYT01000025.1 GCF_001435955.1 Ligilactobacillus salivarius DSM 20555 = ATCC 11741
CTGGAGCAATGCAAACAGGTTTCCAAAGTTTAGCACCATATGGACAAAATAAAGTGGTATATTATGCATCGAATGGACAAATGCAATTCGGTCAAAAATATATTAATAATCATTGGTATTTATTTGATAAAGTAACAGGTAAAATGGCAATAGGCTTTACTAATATTCCTGACCAAAATAAGACAGTTTACTACAGCGAAGATGAGTCTAAATTAGGTCAAATGCAATTTGGATGGCAAGATCTCAACAATGGTAGATATTATCTTGATACAGTAACAGGTGCTGTTCAAAAAGGTCAAAAGAATATTGATGGTCATTGGTATAACTTTGACAAAGTAACCGGCAAGATGTCTGTTGGTTTTACATATTTAACAGACCAAAATAAGACGGTTTATTATAGTGAAGACAAAGCTAAATTAGGCCAAATGCTATTTGGTTTTCAAACTATAAGTGGTAAGACTTACTATTTTGACAAAGTGCAAGGAACAGTAGCAACAGGTCAAAAGAATATTAATAATCATTGGTACTTATTTGATAATAAGGGTGTAATGCAAGTTGGTTTCTACGATTTAGATGGTGGTAAGCGTACAGTTTACTACAGTGAAGCTAAAAGTAACTATGGCCAAATGTTGTATGGTAATCAAGTAATCAATGGTAAGAATTATTATTTCGATACAACAACTGGTGCAATGAGAAAAGATACTTTAGTTTTTGATAAAACAAATCATACTTTATCTTATGTAACTAACGAAGGTCTAGTTGCTAAGAATATGAAGTATAAGATTAACAATGTCGAATATGTATTTAATGTTGCTGGTGTACTAGAACACTTACAAGGTGAAGCTAATATTGCAGGAAACTGGTACTTGTTTGATAACAATAACCATGTATTAATTGGCTTCCAAACATTAAAAGATAGACGTAAAGTATACTACAGTCCAGATAATGCACAAATGCAATATGGTCAACAAAATATTGACGGACAATGGTACTTATTTGATAAAGTTAATGGATCCATGCAAACAGGATTCAAAGATTTAACCCCATACGGTCAAAATAAGACAGTATACTATGCTTCAAATGGCCAAATGCAATATGGTAAACAAAATATTGATGGTCACTGGTATTTATTCAATAATGTTGACGGTGCAATGTATAAAGGTTGGTTAATGTCAGGTAATGACTGGTATTACTACAACCAACAAAATGGTCAATTACAAACAGGTAGTGCTGTAATTAACGGTGTTGGTTATAACTTTGATGGTAACGGTAAACAAATTTTGAACTACTCCATTGACTACAGATATGCATTGCCAGCAGGTAAGGGCGATGATGAAACAGCTGCTAACAACTACCTTATCTTACATGATGTTGGTGTAGAGTCAGGTGCTGCTACTAATGCTAGATACTTCCATGATACAGTAGATACAAATGAAGCATATGTAACATTTGTTGTTGGTGATGGTGGTAAAGTTTACCAAGTTGGTAGACCAGGACAAGTTTCTTGGGGTGCTGGTAGAGTCGCTAATCACAATGCTCCAGTTCAAATTGAACTTGGTAGAACGTATAATGCTGGTCAATTCTGGCAAGACTATGTAACATATGTCAGATTAGCTCGTGATATGGCTGGTAAGTACGGTATACCTTTGACATTGGATGCAGGTGGTGCTGGAACTAGAGGTATCAAGAGTCACTACTGGGTAACAAAGAATATCTGGGGAGACCATGTTGATCCATACGGATATCTAAGTCGTTTTGGTGTTACACAAGCTAAGTTAGCACATGATTTATTGTATGGTGTGTAATTAATTATTGAACGAGTGGATTTTTAATCTGCTCGTTCTTTTTAATTTACTTTAATAATTTAATCGGTTAAGATATGTTAGAATTAACTATAGGATAGTTAGATGCTTTATTGAATAAAGGAATGACATATATGAATAATCAGGAAAAGATAGAAATTTTAAAAAAGGATATTAGATATAGAAGGACAACAATTATAATCCAAATGATATTTGGCTTAATTTGTATTAGAATGCTACAACATGGCTACGATACTATGATTGCGGTTATCGCTGCATTTGAAATTACGTTATGCTTGAGTGACTTCAATAGAATTAGAAGAAATAGTAAAGAACTGAAGAAATTACAGTAAGTAAAATGATGGACACGAGTTGTTCATCATTTTTTTGTATGGTCGAAAATTTTTAAAGAATAGTTAAGAAATCGGTGCTATAATGATAACCATATTGAGTAAAACATAAGAGAGTAGCATTGGAGATGACGTGCAGGTGAAAGTTAATGAATACCCTAAAACTTGGAAGAGAACATTTATATCATTATGGTTAGGTTGTTTTATTACTGGACTAGGATTTTCCATGACCATGCCATTTATGCCACTGTTCATGGAAACTTTAGGTAATTTTTCGACTTGGCAACTAAATTTATATTCTGGTTTAGCTTTTTCCATGACATATTTATCGCAAGCAATTGTGTCACCATATTGGGGAAGTTTGGCAGATCGTAAGGGTCGTAAATTAATGTGTATGCGTGCTTCAGGTGTTATGGCTTTTACGATTTTCCTAACAGGATTAGCCCAAGGTGTTTGGGTGATTATTTTCCTTCGTTTCTTACAAGGAGCATTTTCTGGTTATATAAATAATGCGACTGCATTTATTGCTGGGGAAACTCCACGTGCTAAAACGGGATCCGCAATGGCAAATATGATGACGGCTAGTGTTTCTGGAAATCTACTAGGACCTATTTTTGGTGGCGCAATTGCTGGATCATTTGGTTATCGAGTACCATTTTTTATTACAGGTTTTATGATGTTAGTTGCGTTTTTCTTAACCTGGGTAAACACCAAAGAACACTTTAAGCCAGTAGCTAAGCGTGAAATGAAGCCGATGAAGGAAATTTTCTCTCAAATTTCAAATACTAAATTGATAATTTCAATGTTTATAACAACTTTGATTATCAACGCTTCTTTGATGTCAATCTCACCAATTATTAGTTTGTTGGTTAAAAGATTAATGCATGGACAAGGTAATATTTCTCTAGTTAGTGGGATTGTTGCGGCAGCTCCAGGTTTTGGAACGTTATTAGTTGCAAATAAATTAGGACATAAGATGGACGAAATAGGGCCAGAAAAAGTATTGATAACGGGATTAGTTGTAGAAGTACTACTATTTATCCCAATGTCTTTGGTAACATCGCCATGGCTACTAGCTGTATTACGTTTCTTCATAGGAATTGCGGATGCAGCTTTATTACCAGCTGTACAAACGATCTTATCAGTAGACGTACCACCAGCAGCATTTGGTAGAATCTTCAGTTATAATCAATCTTTCCAAGCTAGTGGTGGGGTAATTGGACCATTACTAGGATCATTTGTATCTAGTTTGTTTGGTTATCAAGCAGTCTTTTTATTTACAGCTTTGATGTTAGGATTTAACTTTATCTTAGTAATCTGGTCACAACATAGACAAGTTTTAGTAAAAAAATAGCATTTATCACGGTAGAGACGCCGTAATAAATGCTATTTTTTATATGCTTAAATTTTAATTGCTAAAGATTCATAAGGTTGTAGTGTAATTTGTTTTGCAGTCTTTTGAATCTCATTTTGGTAATTATCAATAAGTGTTGTGCATTCTTTATCTTGATATTTAGCTGGTAAATCAACTGTAACTTCAGTGCCATAGAAGTTATTGAAAACAACTAATTTCTCAGATGAATCATCTAGATAACGTTCATAAGCAAAGACTTGTTTATCATCTGCCAATAATTCTTTGAAATGACCAGCGTAGATAAGTGGTTCGGTTTTTCTTAATTTAATCAATTTTTGATAGTGATTAAAGATTTCGCCACTAGCTAATTCTTTTTCTACATTAATTTCATCTTGATCAGTAGGTATTAACCAAGGTTTTGCTTCACTAAAGCCAGCATATTTACTATCATCCCAATGCATAGGCACACGAGAGTTATCACGTGACTTGGAAACAACAATTTCAAAAGCACGATCCTTGTCTACACCCTTATCAAGTAACATTTGATAACCATTTAAAGCTTCAACATCAACATAGTCGTCAATAGACTTATAATGAGGATCCATCATACCTAATTCTTCTCCCATGTAGATATAAGGAGTACCACGAAGTAAGTGTAGAGTAGTTGCTAGCATTTCAGCTGATTTTTCACGGTAGTTTACGGGATCACCAAAACGATTTAATGCCCAAGGTTGATCATGATTGTTCCAGAATAATGCATTCCAGCCATTGCCTTTATCCATTTCTGTTTGCCAAGTAGATAATAGAGATTTTAATTCCATAAAGTTAAATGGAACTTTACTCCATTTTTCACCGTTATCGTAATCAACTTTCAAATGATGGAAAGTGAAGACCATAGATAATTCATGTTCATCTGGATTTGTATATTCAATCGAGTTAGGGATAGTTGTTGATGACATTTCCCCAACAGTTACGATTTCAGGATCTGTTCCAAAAGTATTACGGTTAAGTTCTTTGATATACTTATGAACAACTGGAGTATCAGTATATAGAGGTTTTTCATGATCTGGATCTACAGAATCTACCAATACTTCATCTTTTCCAATTACATTAAGCACGTCAAATCTAAAGCCAGCAACACCTTTTTCTTTCCAGAAGTTGACGATTTTAGCTGCTTCAGCACGTACGTCTGGATTGTGCCAGTCTAAATCAGCTTGAGTCTTATCATATAAATGAAGATAGTATAAATCTGTATTGCCAAATTTTTCCCATGCAGGACCACCGAATTTAGACTGCCAGTTAGTTGGTAATGAACCATCTTCTTTAGCAGGACGAAGGTAGAAGTATTTTTGGTACTTTTCATCGCCAGACAAAGCTTTTTGGAACCATTCATGTTCAGTGGAACAGTGATTTAATACCATATCCAACATTACACCAATGTTAGCTTCTTTTAGCTTGGCTACCATTTCTTCAAAATCTTCCATAGTACCAAAACGTTCATCTATCTTATAGTAATCAGCAATGTCATATCCATTATCATTTTGAGGAGATACATAAAAAGGATTAAACCAAATCATGTCAATATTAAGTTTTTTTAAATAGTCGATCTTAGTAATAATTCCTTTCAAATCTCCAAAACCATCATTATTAGAATCGTAAAATGACTTAGGATAAATTTGATAAATTACTTTTTGTCCGAGTTTCGTCATGTTTAGCTACCTCTTTTCTTAGATTTTTTTTCTACGAGCAAAGTCAATAAATTTAAATTTGTCAGGGCGATGATAGGAAGATGTTAGTTGGAATAGTGTAGTGTCGTCTAAATAAGAAAGACTTCTGACTATAACAACGAGTTTATCATCATCCAGTTGCAACTTTTCAGCGATGTCATCTGCGGCTTTTTCAACCGTAATAGCTTTAGTAGCATAGGATACTTCTAAATGTAATTCTTTTTCTAAATATTCATAAATAGAATTTTCAGCCACACCAGCTGGCAAAGAAGAAACTGGAGGTGAAAGTAGATAATCTTGATCTAACACTACAGGTAGATCGTCGATTGTACGAAGACGTTCAACGAAAATAGCCTGTTGATTATCAATGTTAATATCCATAAATCTTTTAGGAGCTAGTGTATTGACTTGTTTTAATACAGTTGTTTTAGCGTGCATATTCAAAGATTTATTTAATTCTTTGAAACTTGTAATCCCAGAAATAGGGAAGGTAAATTTTTGAATATCTAAAACGACAGAACCCTTACCACGTATTTTTTGAATAAGGCCTAATTCATTTAAATGATTAAGAGCTTTACGAATAGTTTCGCGAGAAGTTCCATAAAGTTCGCAAAGTTGATGTTCACTTGGAAGATAATCTCCGGCTTTATATTGATGATATTTAATTTTTGAAGCGATGTCTTGCGCAATCATATCATGTTTACTTTGAACCAATTTGCATCCCTCCAATTAAGTTAAGTAAATTTCAGAATTATTATATCAATTAATAGATGTATGTACAAGTATATTAATTTTTTTGTGAACATATATTAACTTTTTAACAATATTTGTAAACAATTTCATGTTTTTGATTGACAACTTGTATATACAAGTGATACTATGATTACGAAAAGAAAAAGAAAAGGTTTACAGGAGGGAAAACATGGCTAAGAAAGTAAAAATTGTTTCTCCAGCAGCAGGTAAAGTATTAGCGCTTAGTGCAACTAATGATGAAGTTTTCTCCACAGGTATGATGGGAGAAGGCTTTGGTTTAGAACCCGTTAGTGAACAAGTTGTTGCACCAGTTTCAGGTAAGATAACTATGGTAGCCGACTCTAAACATGCGGTAGGTATTACTACTAAAGAAGGTTTAGAAGTTTTGGTACATATGGGTATCGATACTGTAGGCTTGAACGGCGAACCTTTTGATTTAGCCATTCAAGATGGACAAGAAGTTAAGGCAGGTCAAGCATTAGCTACAATGTCCCTAGAAAATATTAAGCTAGCTGGCTTAGAAACAACAATCATGGTAATTATAACTAACTCCAGCGATAAATTGGAAGGGCTTGATATTGAAGAAGGTGAAGTTGAAGCTGGTAAAGAAGTTGCAACTGCCTACGTTAAAGCAGCTACCAAGAAAAATGGCAAGTTAGATTATGATGCTTTGGCAGATGTAATTATTGATAATGTCGGTGGACAAGAAAATGTAAATAGCTTGGTTCATTGTATCACTCGTCTTCGTTTTAACTTAAAAGATGAAGGTAAGGCTCATGATGATGTCTTGAAAGATACAGACGGAGTAATTGACGTTTTACATGCATCTGGTCAATATCAAGTTGTTATCGGAAATGAAGTTACTAACGTTTTTGATGCAGTTATGAAGAAGATGCCAAATCTAGCTGACGCACCAGCAGAAGATACAGCTCCTGTTGATGATGGTAGAAATCCTGTTAGTCGCGCATTTGGTAACTTAATTGGTGTTATTACTGGTTCCATGAGTCCAGTAGTTGGGGTAATCGCAGCATCTGGTATTATTAAAGGTCTTTTAGCATTATTAACTTTACCTCAATTAGGAGCATTGCTTGATGCCAAGAGTACAGCATACATTACTGTTAGTGCAATGGCAGACTCTGCTTTCTACTTCTTACCAGTCTTGGTTGGATTTGCAGCAGCTAAGCGTTTAGGTGGCGATCCAATTGTAGCCGCAGTTATTGGTGGGGTACTAACATATCCACAATTAGTAACTTGGGGTAAAGCATTTAAAGGTATGTTTACAATCTTTGGAATTAACTTCCAATTCTTAAACTACACATACTCCATTTTCCCAATGATTTTAGCTGCATGGATGGCTAAGAAGTTAGGTGACTGGTTGAAGAAAGTTCTACCTAGTTACTTACAAATGATCTTCAATCCATTGATTACAGTATTAGTTGTTTCAACAATCACTTTAGTTGTTACAGGTCCAATTATTCAAGGTGTCGCTAACGGTATCGCTGACTTCATCAACTGGTTAGTACATTCTTCCGGTTGGGTAGGTGGCTTGGTAATTGGTGGTTTCTATCAATTACTAGTTATCTTCGGTTTACACTGGGGCGTTGTGCCATTAGTTGCTCAACAAATCGCAGGTTCTGGCGAAAGTGCTTTGAACGCTATTATTTCTGTAACAATGGTTTCTCAAGGTGCAGCTGTTTTAGCAGTAGCTATCAAGTCCAAGAAGAATGACATGAAGTCCTTAGGTATCGCTGCAGCAATTTCCGCATTCTGTGGGGTTACAGAACCAGCTATTTACGGTATCAACTTGCGTTATCGTAAAGTATTTATTTCCGGTTTAATCGGATCTGCTGTAGGTGGTTTTGTTACAGGTTTAATGCACGGTTCCATGTTTGGATTTACAGGATCTCTAATTGGTTTCTCCTCATTCTTTGACTTGAAACATCCTAGTGATTTAAATAGTTTCTATGCATTCTTAATCTCAAGTGCTTTAGCTTTAGTAGTAAGTTTTGTAGTAACTTGGGTATGGGGATACAGTGACGACATGGCAATGGGCAAGAAAGTTGAAAAGAAGAAACGCCCAGGAACAGTTTAAAATGTAATTTAATAAAATAAAGGTACCATTTCCTAGTAAAAAGGAGATGGTACCTTATTTTTTAGCGATTGAAGTAAATAACAGTTTTAGTATCTTTAGTTATTTTAACCTTAGTAATACCAGCATTTGTAGGTTCACTAATATTAACTAGATTACCGATATTGAGAATATAATCTAAGATTAATTTGATGGTGAAACCATGACTAACAACTAACACAGAGTCGTCTGGATGTCGAGCAATAACTTCATCGAAGAAAGATTCTAAACGTGATTTTACTTCTAAATATGTATCACCTTTTGAATCCACCCAAGAATTAGGAAGTAAATTGTGATGTTCATCGAAATATTGGGGATACTTTTGCCAAATATCAGCTTCGATTTCTCCGTCCCAAGTGCCATAATCATATTCTTTTAGGCGAGGATCAAAAGTAATAGTTTTATCACTACCACCGATAATAGTGGCAGTTTGAGCAGCTCGTAAAAGCGGACTAGCATAGATAGCGTCAAAATTGTCAGTTCCAAGTTTTGAAAGTGTAACTTGAGCTTGAGAGCGTCCAAGTTCAGTTAGTGGAGTGTCAATTTGGCTACCTTGAAGAATTCCCTTAGCATTAGCTTCACTTTGTCCGTGACGGATAATATAAAATGTTGTCATAATTGCACACCTCTAGCGTAATTTTCTTTAGTTTAAAGGTTTTTAAAAATTAATTCAAGAAAATAAAATTAATATTGCTAAATTATTTAAAAGTGATACAGTAGGTAGAAAAGACAACTAGTCAAAGAAAAGAGTGGTATAAATGACAAAGGCATTGTTGATTATTGATTATACTAATGATTTTGTGGATGATAAGGGAGCTTTAACTTGTGGTAAGCCAGCTCAAGAGTTGGAAGACTATATTGTTAAAACAGCTCAAGATTTTTATAGCAATGGTAATTATGTAATTCTACCAACAGATACACATTTTGAAAATGACGTATTTCACCCAGAACATAAATTATTTCCGCCACATAATATAGCAGGAACTTGGGGACAAAAGTTATATGGAAAATTAGATGAATGGTATCAAGAACATCAAGCAGACGAAAAAGTATATCAATTTGCGAAGAATCGCTACTCTGCCTTTCAAAATACTAATCTAGATAATTTTTTGCGTGAAAGAGGAATTAAAGATCTATATTTAGTAGGAGTTTGTACCGATATTTGTGTCTTACATACAGCAATTGGTGGCTACAATTTGAATTATCAATTAACAATTTTAAAAGATGGAGTAGCTACCTTTACAGATAATGGACAAGAATGGGCTCTAGAACATTTCAAGAATAGTTTAGGAGCAACAGTTGAATAGAGAATATAAAAGAAGAGCCGAGAAATTAATCTCGACTCTTTTTAATTATTCAATTGACTTATTAATCAAGAGGCTTCCATTCCCAGTTTTCAACTTCTGGTAAATCAGTACCTTCATCACGAATGTATTGATGATGCTTAGCAACTTTAGCATCCATTTCAGCAACAAGTTGACCATACTTGTCAGCATCTGGAAGAGAAAGTGCAACAGATTTTACAAGATCGAAGCGATCCATTTGGCTTAGTACACGCATATCGAATGGAGTTGTGATATCACCATTTTCACGATAGCCGTGGAAAGCAACGTTATGATTGTGACGGTAGTAGAAGATGTCACGTAATAGGCCTTCATAACCATGGAAAGCAAAGATAACTGGCTTGTCTTTTGTAAAGTAAGCATCAAATTCATCATCGCTTAAGCCACGAGGATCTACCTTAGGACTACGTAACTTCAAGATATCAACAACATTGATGAAGCGAATCTTCAAGTCAGGTAATTTTTCATGCAAGATAGAAATTGCAGCTAATGCTTCTAAGTTTGGTTCTGTACCAGCAGCAGCGATAACTACATCTGGTTCAGCATTCTTATCAGTTGAAGCCCAATCAATAATCTTCAAACCTTTATCAACTAATTCCTTAGCTTCTGCAGCTGAGTAGAATTGTTGACGTGGGTGCTTAGAAGCAACAATCAAGTTAATCTTATCGCGATCATTAATAGTCTTGTCGAATACAGCCAATAATGAGTTAGCATCTGCAGGTAAGTATTCACGAATATATTCAGGTTTCTTATCAGCTAAGTGACCTAAAATACCAGGATCTTGGTGTGTGTAACCATTGTGATCTTGTTGGAATACAGTAGATGTAGCAATAACATTCAATGATGGAATTGATGTACGCCAAGGTTGTTCAGTTGCTTTACGTAACCACTTGAAGTGTTGTGTCAACATAGAGTCAACTACACGCAAGAATGATTCATAACTTGCAAAGAAACCATGACGACCAGTCAAAACATATCCTTCTAAGAAACCTTCAGCTTGGTGTTCTGATAATTGAGAATCAATAACTTGACCTGATGGAGCTAAGTATTGATCGTTAGGTTCCTTAATTTCAGCTAACCATTGACGCTTAGTTACGTCAAAGATAGGTGCCAAACGGTTAGACATTGTTTCGTCAGGACCAAAGACACGATAGTTATGACGGTTATCAGAAAGTACTTTTTCAAGGTATTTACCTAAAACAGTCATATCTTGAGCAACTTCTTTACCTGGAACAGATGTATCAACGGCGAAATCACGGAAATCAGGCTTGATAACTTCTCTGATTAATTTACCAGGGTTCGTGTGAGGGTTAGCAGCCATACGTTTGTCGCCCTTAGGTGTGATTTCAGCAATTTCAGCTTTCAACTTACCATTTTCATCGAATAATTCTTCAGGTTTATAACTTTCAAGCCAGTCAACCAAAGCATCAGCATGTTGCATATCATTTTGGTCAACAGGAATTGGAATTTGATGGGCACGGAATGATTTTTCAATTGGTTCGCCATCCCATTCTTTAGGACCAGTCCAACCTTTAGGAGCACGAAAGATAATAACAGGCCATGCTGGAAGACTAGGATCGTTATTTTCACGAGCATTCTTTTGAATAGCCTTGATTTCTTCAATTGCTTCATCCATTGCTTTAGCCATTGCAGGATGCATCAACTTAGGATCATCGCCTTCAACAAAGATTGGATGCCAACCCATACCTTCAAAGTACTTAGTCAAAGTTTCATCGCTTTCACGAGAAAGGATAGTAGGGTTAGAAATCTTAAATCCGTTAAGATCTAAAATTGGTAGGACAGCACCATCATGAATAGGGTTGATAAATTTATTAGATTGCCATGAAGCAGCTAATGGACCAGTTTCAGCTTCACCATCACCGACAACTGCAGCAACAATCAAATCAGGATTATCTAAAACTGCACCAACAGAGTGAGAAATAGAGTAACCTAATTCGCCACCTTCATGAATAGAACCTGGTGTTTCAGGAGCAGCATGAGAAGCTACACCACCTGGGAAGGAGAAACGTTTAAATAGACGCTTCATACCTTGTTCATCTTGAGAAATTTCAGGATAAATTTCAGAGTAAGAACCATCAAGATATGAGTTAGAAACCATAACTTGACCACCATGACCAGGGCCTTCAACATAGAACATATTCAAGTCATATTTGTTGATGACACGGTTCAAATGGGCATAAATGAAGTTTTGGCCAGCGATAGTTCCCCAGTGACCAATTGGTTTAACCTTAACGTCTTCTGCCTTTAAAGGACGACGAAGTAAAGGATTATCTTTTAAGTATAATTGACCAACTGAAACATAGTTAGCAGCACGCCAATAAGCATCTAATTTATCTAAGTATTCTTGGGATGAATAATCTGTCATGAGTGTACCCTCCTAATTAATAAATCTGTTTTTTCTTTAATAATTAACTTTACAAGTAAATAATAACGCTTTTTTATTAAATGTCAACCATTTTTAAAATTGGAACGTTCCAATTTTAAAAAACGTTAAGAAAAAACTCTCAGCGCAAAGCATGAGAGTTAATCTAGGTTGATAAAAGTATTAAATTTAAGATATTTAAAATGTAGTCGCATTTGTGAAAATTCAAATGGAGTACCGTTATCTAAAAAGAAAATACCTTCCATCACACTGACAGGTTCATTTTCCTTAAGCTTGAGTAAATTTTGATCTTCTGAAGTTGAAGGCTCAGCATAAATCGACATGAATGATTTGCTGGCAGTTTGGTTAAGTTCAGATTGAATGTAAGCAAAAATTGAACTTTCAAGCTGAGTACGACTAAGTTTAGGTAAGATTTTAATAGGAATATATCCTGTTTCAATCATAAAAGGTTCATCTTCAAAAAGACGAAGACGGATAATTTTATACACAAAATCTTCAGGGGATAAGAATAAATCTCTTTGTAACTCTGAAGTTGGTTTGATTACTTGGAAATCTAAAATTTTAGTTTGAGGTTTTTTTCCTTTTAATCTGAAATTATCAGAAATCCCTAAGTTAGATCCTTCCTCATAATTAAAAATAGATTCATTTTTTAAGTACAAGGGATTAATAAAAGTACCTGATCCACGCTTTTTAAAAATAATGCCTTCATTGGACATTTTGTTAAGAGCACGTTTGACCGAACTACGACTAACATTGTATTGTTCAGCTAATGAACGTTCATCTGGTAGTTTCATATCAGTAAACTTACCAGCAAATATTTTTTCTTTTAAATCACTGATAATATTTTTATAGACTAATTCAGCCATTTTCTCCCCACTTTCTATCATAAAAGACAATTCTTATACAATAAAGTAAAGCACAATTGTAAAAAAACGACAAGTGGTGACACACAGTAACAAAAGAAGGTGGTAAAATAAGGGATAAGTAATTTTAGGAGGCAGATTAATGTCAGTATTAGTTTTAGGTGGTGCTGGATACATTGGTTCCCACACCGTAGATCGCTTAGTTGAAGCGGGTAAAGACGTTGTCGTAGTTGATAGCTTGGTTACAGGTCATATAGCTGCGGTACGTAAAGAAGCAAAATTTTATCAAGGGGATTTAGCAGATAAGGATTTCATGCGTAAAGTTTTCACTGAAAATCCAGATATTGATGCAGTAATTCACTTTGCAGCATTCTCATTAGTTGCAGAATCTATGAAAGATCCTTTGAAGTATTTTGATAACAATACAGCAGGTATGGTTAAACTTCTTGAAGTTATGAATGAGTTTGATATCAAGTATATAGTCTTCTCATCCACAGCTGCTACATATGGTATTCCTGAAAAAATGCCAATCTATGAAGATGATCCACAACTTCCAATCAACCCATACGGTGAAAGTAAGTTGATGATGGAAAAAATTATGCGTTGGGCAGATGAAGCTTACGGAATTAAGTTCGTTGCTTTACGTTACTTCAATGTGGCTGGTGCAAAGCCAGATGGATCTATCGGTGAAGACCATCATCCAGAAACACACTTATTGCCAATCGTGTTGCAAGTAGCAATGGGTGAACGTGAAAAGTTACAAATTTTTGGCGATGATTACAACACTCCAGATGGAACTAATGTCCGTGACTACGTACATCCATTTGATTTAGCAGATGCACACATTTTAGCAGTAGATTATTTACGTAATGGTAACGAATCAAGTGCCTTTAACTTAGGTTCTTCAACAGGTTTCTCTAACTTGGAAATTGTAAAGGCTGCTCGTGAAGTAACTGGTAAAGAAATTCCAGCTGAAATCGCAGCTCGTCGTGGTGGAGATCCAGATACATTGATTGCTGCTTCAGAAAAAGCACGCAAAGTTCTAGGATGGAAACCAGAATTTGATGACATTCACAAGATTATCGAAACTGCTTGGAAATGGCATACAACTCATCCACAAGGATATAACGACTAAAAATAAAGAAAGCTTGAGACTCTAAAAACGAGTTTCAAGCTTTTTTTGATAAGTATTGTTGATGACGTAACCCCCATTTATGAAGACTATCAATGATATCTTCAAGTTCTTTTCCATGTTCAGTAAGACTATATTCAACTTTAGGTGGGACAGTAGGGTAGACTGTTCTAGTAATTAAATCATCTTCTTCAAGTTCTTTGAGATTCTTGGATAACATTTTCTTTGAAATTTCAGGAAGAACTTTTTGTAAATCTGAGAAACGCATAGTCTGATTTTTTAGTAGATATAAGATGATTGGTATTTTCCATTTACCCAAAATAGTATCCAAACCATCATCAACACGGCAAAATTGTGGATCAATCTTCATGAATATACCTCGCAATATTTCAGTATTCATCTAAAAGTATACTTTAAGTTACCTAGTTATTAAAATGAAACCTCTTCACAAAACTAAAAATTCTAGTAGAATAGCTTACATAAAGTAAGTGAGATAGAAAAGAGGTTTTAGCAATGGCAATGGAAGATTATCGTATAAATAAAGAAAATGGATTAGAATTTGGATTATATTCACTAGGGGACCATATGCCTAATGCTCTTACAGGTAAACGTGTTTCAGCTAAAGAAAGAATTGATCAAATTGTTGCTGAAGCAAAATTAGCTGAAGAAGCAGGATTAGATTTCTTCAGTGTAGGTGAAAGTCACCAAAAATACTTTGTTGGACAAGCTCATGCTGTTATTTTAGGAGCAGTTGCCCAAGCTACTGAAAAGATCAAGATTGGTTCATCTGCAACAATTGTTTCAACATCTGATCCTGTTAGAATTTATGAAAACTTTGCGACATTAGATTTATTATCCAATGGACGTGCTGAAATTATTGGTGGACGTGCTTCACGTTTAGGTTTGTTCGATTTATTAGGCTACAACGTGAATGATTACGAAGAATTATTTGAAGAAAAGTTTGAATTACTACTCAAAATTAACGAAAATCATCGCGTTAACTGGGAAGGTAATTTCCGAGCACCATTAAAAGATGCAGAAGTTTTACCAAGACCATTGAATGATAAGCTGCCAATTTGGCGTGCAGTAGGTGGACCAGCTGAAAGTGCAATTAAAGCTGGATTACAAGGTGTACCAATGACAATCACATTATTAGGTGGTCCATTACCAATCTTCAAGCGTTCAATTGATGCTTATCGTCAAAATTTGAAGATAAAGAGCTATAATCCAAGTGATTTTCCAGTAGCGACAACAGGATTTTTCTATGCAGCTGATGATACCAAGACTGCTTTAAGAGAGCTTTATCCTTATGTAGACCAAGGAATGAAGTTGGCAAATGGTACAGGTTACCATAAGCGTTTATTCGCTAATGGTGCAGACATGAATGATGTAATGTTGGTGGGAAGTCCACAACAAATTATCGAAAAAATGATTTATCAATACGAAGAACTAGGCCATCAAAGATATTTAGCACAAATTGATTTTGGTGGAATGCCGTTTGAAAAAGTTATGAAGAATATCGAAATTATTGGAACAAAGATTTTACCAGAAGTTAAAAAGTATACAAAGGGGAAGTAACATGAAAGTTGTAGCAATTTCCGGAGCTGTAATTGGGAAAAAGACTCTAACTGCTATGAAATATGTAGCAGAAAAGATGAATAAGGATTTTCCAGAGGTTGAATTTGACTTGATAGATTTGGGTGAAAAGGATATTCAATTTAGCGATGGACGTAATTATACCGAATATCAAGGAGATACTTTAGAGGTTACTACTAAGATTATGGAAGCAGATGCCCTAATAATTGGAACGCCGATTTTCCAAGCTTCAATTCCTGGATCAGTGAAAAATATTTTTGACTTACTGCCGGAAAAAGCCTTACGTGACAAAGTGGTTTCAATTGTGGTTACTGCTGGTTCTGCTAAGCATTATTTAGTAGCTGAGATGCAACTTAAGCCAATCTTGTCATATATGAAGGCACAAGTTTTACCAGAAATTGTCTTTATTGAAGGGCAGGATTTGTTCAGACAAGAAATCATCAATGCTGATATTAATTTCAGGTTGGATAAATTAGTTGAAGATACTTTAATCATGGTTGAAACTTTTAAAGAACTGCGAAAGAAACAAGAAGACGCATTATTCTAGAGTTACCGAGAAGGGTGGATGGAATTCCATTCTTCTTTTTTATTAGAACGAGTTTTGAAAACGGTCTACAAAATAGTCGTGAATTAGTGTACAATGATTATATAAATTGAAATAATTGGAGGAAGATTTTGATGGACATCTCAGCAGAACGTTTTGGTGAACTGAACGGTGAAAAGGTAAACAAAATTACATTGACAAACGATAATGGAGTAGCAATCTCATGTTTGACAATGGGAGCTTTATGGCACGAATTCTTAGTACCAGCTGCAGACGGTACAAAACAAAACTTGATTTTAAACTATAACACAGTAGCTGAATACTACAGCAATGGTTTATGCACTAATCAAGTAATTGGTCGTGTTGCAGGTCGAATTAAGAATGGTAAGTGCGAAATTAATGGGGAACAAGTGACTTTACCACAAAATGAAAACGGTAATACTTTACACGGTGGTCCTCATGGATTTAATACTTATAACTGGAGCTTTACAACTTCAGCTAACCGTAACAGCATTAGTGTGATTTTCCAAAAACAAGTTTTAAGTGCAGTTGATGGATTTCCAGGAGATATCTTGGTAACTGTTATCTATACTTTAGACAATAGTAATAACGTAACAATTTCCTTTAATGCACTTGGAGACGATAAGGTAGATACACTATTTAACCCAACTAACCACGTTTACTTTAACTTGAGTAATCGTTCTGACTTGGCTAGTCATGAGCTTAAAATCAATAGTGACGGATATCTAGAATTAGATGAGAACCTAATTCCAACAGGCCGCATTCGTCATGGCGAAGGTACAGCTTATGATTTTACTAAAGGTGCTAATTTATACGAAGCTATCCAACAAAATGAAAAAGGTGGCTTTGATGATGCATTTATTGTAAATGGACCAGGTAAGGCTGTGGAACCAATCGCTGTTTTACGTGATACTCAATCTGGAAATACAGTAACAATTGATTCAGATCGTAACAGTTTGATCATGTATACAATGAATGATGATTTGCCAGATGTTCATTTCAAACGTGATAATGGACGCCCTGCTAAGAAACAAGAAGGGGTAGCTTTAGAAGCTCAAACTTTACCAGATGCAATTAATCAAGAAACATTTGGAGATATTGTATTACCACGTGGAGCAAAGCGTTCCTACCACATTAAATACACATATTCTAACGATAAAAATTAATTTGAACTAAAATAGATCTTTCGTTAAGATTATAATAAACAAAAAGTCAGTATTATTACTGGCTTTTTTCTTGAGGTGAGTTATGTTAGAAAATTATTTATTTGACTTTGACGGTACAATTGCTGATTCTGGTGAAACTGGAATTATCGCAGTTCAAAAAGCTTTTGTTGATTATGGATTGGAGAAGCCAACTGCAGAATCAGTCAGATATTATATGGGTGTTCCAATTGAAACATTCTTCCCTAAAATATCTAATCGTGAGTTAAACGATACTGAATGGGAAGAAGTTTTTGCGATATTTAGACAATACTATAGTGAATTAGAACTTGAAATTACACAACTTTTCCCAGGTATGAAAGAAACTTTGATGCAATTAGTTGAGGATGGGAAACGTTTATTTGTGGTATCAAGCAAGAACTCAGTTTCCTTAAATAGAAATTTGGAAAACTTGGGGATAGCAGATTTGTTTACAGACACAATTGGATCTGATCAAGTGGAAAACTACAAGCCAGCTCCAGATGGTATAAACATACTTGCTGATAGACATGATCTAGATAAGACGAAGACAGTTATGATTGGCGATGCTAAGTATGATTTACAAATGGGTAAAGCTGCTGAAGTTAAAACATGTGGCTGTGCTTGGGATACTTATGATATTGAATTATTGAAAAATGAAGAACCGGATTATTTGTTAGAAAAAGTAGAAAAGTTACTAGAAATCTAAGGATGAAAAGGTTAATGAAAGCGTTGGTATGTGCCAACGTTTTTTTGATATGAAAAATAAAAAAGAGCGGTATTTAAACCGCCCTCAATTCTACAACGCTGCTTGACTACTAGGTTGGTTAGACCCAATGTGCAACTTCATAATCTTTATTCTCTTTGGTAAGTATACATGATATACCAATTAAGTGTATTAAAAAAAGCTATTTCAGTGGTTCTTTTTGAGGATCGCTGTTTTCATTTTTTTCTGACCCAACAGCTAGGATGAAGACAGTACTAATAACTAGCAAACTACCCAAAATTTCAGCCCAGTTAAACTGCATTTTAAAGATAAGAAAGTCTAGTAAAGCAGCAGTTAAAGGCTCGAAAGTGTCCAATAAAGTTGCTTCAGTAGCACTAATTAGATGCAGACTTTTTACAAAAAGGTAGTAAGATAAAGCAGTTCCGATAAAAATCAAGAAAAGCATATTTAAAGTAACTGCAGGCGTAAATTTAGGAACAGACTTCCATACTGGATGAATAAATTCAAAGACAATACCACCAACTAACATCGCCCAAGCACTGATAGTAGTAGGATTATGTCGGCGTAAAAGATCAACTGGCAAAACAGAATTTCCGGCTTGAGTTAGCATCAAAAAAATTCCCCAGATGATTGCCTCTTTTGAAATCGCAAGTTGATTAAAAGAACCTTTAGTAACTAATAACCAAGCACCAATAAGAGCAGTAATAGTTGCAATCCATTGTTTTCTACCAGGTAATTGTTTAAAAATAATAGCTGAATAAAAGATAACAGGAAGAATCCCTAAAGTTTGGATGATAGTTGCGACAGTTGCATTACTGTAATTAACAGTCATTGAATAAGTAAATTGTACTCCTGCCAAACCTAAAATGGAGAATAAGACAATTCCCAAAATATCCTTGAAACTTTTAAAGACCAGAAAAATTTTCTTACCATCAAGATAGTAAGCCAATCCCAGTAAAGTTAATGCCGACAAACTCATTTTTACACCCATCATCCAATAAACTGAAATGTGTTGATCTTGAAAAAGATATTCAGAGGCAATTCCAGCCATTCCCCAGAAAATACCAGCTAAACTAGCATAAATAACTCCTTTTAAATGTGTTCTTGTTTGCAAAATTTCACCACCTAAAAAACATACTTTATCGATTATAGGTAAAATTAGAGGAAAATTAAAGACATTATTGAACTAAAATTGTAAAATAAAGGTATTATGCTAGGGAAGTGATGTTTTTGACACTGTGGCAACGTTTTTTAGGAAACGAACGGTTAAGGCGATTTACAGTTTTACTGTTTTTAGTAGGAGTGCTGTATCTAGCTCGAAGTATGATGAGTTTAATCTTACTAACCTTTATTTTTTCGTTTCTAGTTATTAGTTTAAATGATGCAATTAGAAAGAAAATAGATATTCCTTCTAAATTAATTGTCATCATTGTTTATTTGTTGATGATAGGTGGTATTTACTTAGCAATAACTATCTACCTACCAAAATTAGTTATACAAACGGAAAATTTGGTAAATTACATTGTTAAGTTCTACAATCATCCACCTAAGGGAACAAATGATGTGATTAATATGGTCACACAGTATATTAGTCAATCCGATATTATGAAGCAAATGCGTGGTGGTATGTCAATTATCGTTAAGTATTTGGCGAATATTGGAACGATGGGAATGACGTTTATTATGGCGTTATTACTAAGCTTTTTCTTTACAATTGATAAAGATGATTTGTTTAAGTTTTCAAAATCATTTTTAAAGGGTCCATATTCATGGTTCTTTAATGACGTTTACTACTTTGCTAAGATTTTTGTTAATAGTTTTGGGGTTGTATTAGAAACTCAATTTATTATTGCTTTAATTAATACGGCAATTACAACGACGATTTTAGCATGTATGAAGATGCCTCAATTGTTCAGTTTAGCGTTATTAATATTCTTCATGAGTATGATTCCGGTTGCTGGGGTTATTATTTCAGCAATTCCGATGATGTTAATTGGTTACACTGTTGGTGGGGTAAAGTATATTATTTACATCATTATTATGCTTTGCGTGGTTCATGCTTTAGAAGCATATGTATTAAATCCTAAGTTAATGTCAAGCAGAACAGAATTACCAATTTTCTACACATTTGTTGTACTATATGTGTCTGAACATTTATTTGGAATGTGGGGATTAATTGTTGGTATCCCAGTATTTACATTCCTTTTGGATATTTTAGGGGTTAAAAGCGACCACATTCGCAGAGAAAGACTAAAGAAATTCAGAGAGAAGGTAAAATAGATGGAAAAAGAAGAATTTATCAAGAAATACGCAGTTGAACGTCGTAACACTAACTCATCTAAATGGGATGGCTTAGAATCTCAATTCGGCGAAACTGATCTTTTACCTTTATGGGTAGCAGATACAGAATTCAAAGTTCCTGAAGCAGCACGAAAAGCATTGGTTGAACGTGTTGAACACGGTGCTTTTGGATATTCTTTAGTGCCAGATAGCTATTATGAAGCATACTTTAACTGGCAAAAGGAACGTTATGGAATTGAATTGCATAAAGATTGGATGAGATTTGGTACAGGGGTAGTGCAATCATTAAGTACTTTGATTGAAACCTTAACAGTTCCGGGTGAAGCGATCATGGTTTTACAACCAGTATATTACCCATTCATGCGAGTAATTGAAAATAACAATCGCAAATTAGTAATTTCTGAATTGGTAAATCATGATGGACATTACGAAATGGATTACGGAGATATCCAAAAGAAGATGCAAGAAAACAATGTTAAGTTACTAATTTTCTGCAGTCCACATAATCCAGTTGGTAGAGTTTGGTCTGAAGATGAATTGGAAAAATTACTAGTAATCTGCCACGATGAAAAAGTAAGAGTTATTGCTGATGAAATCCACCATGACTTAATTATTGGGGATAAGAAATTCACATCTATGTTATCAATTAAAGATGGTTTCTACCGCGATAACTTAGTAATGGTAGATGCACCTTCTAAGACATTTAATATGGCATCACTATTAAACAGTCATGTAGTTATTCCTAATCCTCAAATTCGCGATTTATATGATGAAGTAGTGGGTCGTTTAAGCGCTCCTCAAGGAAGTCTATTAGGTCGTGTAGCTGCAGAAGCCGCATATCGTGAAGGTGCAGAATGGTTAGACAACATGATAGAAGTAATTAGAGATAACTTCGTTTATGTGCGCGATGAATTAACTAAAGCATTCCCTGAAATTAAAGTTAGTGATCTAGAAGGAACATATCTCATGTGGATTGATTTATCAGCACTTGTTCCAGCTGATAAAGTTGAAAAGCTAGTTAAGAAACAAGCTAAATTAGCGGTTGATTTTGGTGATTGGTTCGGTGAAAGTGGTAAAGGCCATATCCGAGTAAACCTTGCTACTACACCAGAAAACATCAAAAAAGCAGTATCTGCATTAGTAAATGCTTTAAAATCAGAAAATTAAGTAAAGTTTTACATGAAATAACTACCAATTTTTTCATTTTCAGTGTAAAATTAGGCTTGTAAATATTATTTTAAGAAAGAGGTTTACATTACTATGCCAAAATTAGTATTTATCCGTCACGGACAAAGTGAATGGAACTTAAAGAACCTTTTCACAGGTTGGGAAGACGTTAACTTGAGTGAAAAAGGTGTTGAAGAAGCTAAGGAAGCAGGTCGTAAGTTAAAAGAAGCTGGTATCGAATTTGACCAAGCTTACACATCTGTTTTAACTCGTGCTATCAAGACTTTACACTTTGCTTTGGAAGAATCTGGCCAATTATGGATTCCAGAAATGAAGACATGGCGTTTAAACGAACGTCACTACGGTGCATTACAAGGTAAGAACAAAGCAGACGCTGCTGAAAAGTATGGTGACGAACAAGTTCACATCTGGCGTCGTTCTTACGATGTATTACCTCCATTATTGAGTGCAGATGATGAAGGTTCTGCAGCAAACGATCGTCGTTATGCTGACTTAGACCCACGCATCATTCCTGGTGGCGAAAACTTGAAAGTTACTTTGGAACGTGTAATTCCTTTCTGGGAAGACCACATTGCACCAGACTTATTGGCTGGTAAGAACGTAATCGTTGCTGCACACGGTAACTCATTACGTGCTTTAACTAAGTACATCGAACAAATCTCTGATGAAGACATCATGAACGTTGAAATGGCAACAGGTCAACCAGTTGTTTACGACTTGGATGACAAGTTAAACATTGTAAACAAAGAAAAGCTTTAAGATAGATTTTTTCTTTATGATATGAGCCACTCTCATTTTGAGGGTGGTTTTTTTTGTTGGGCAATTTATAGAGTAAAAAATCACTGAAGATTAACGTTTAAAGGAATATAATCTTCAGTGATTTTTATTATTATTGCAACGTTTTAATTAACTTAGTCTTCGTAATTAGAAAGCATTGCTTGGAGAGTATCTTTCATTTGTTGACGGAATTCAGGTGGGTTGACGATAGTAACCATATCTTTTTGACTTAAAAACCACATTAATGCTCCAGTATCGTAGGTAGTCACTTCAAGTAAAAATGTATGATCATCAATTTTCTTAATAGTTCGTGAAATAGGAAATTTATCTAAAGCTGCTTCAACAATTCCGGTGTATTCAAATTGAATGGTAATCATTTTGCCAGGATACATAAGTTGAAATTTTTTCTTTTCATCTCCTAAATCAA
This sequence comes from Ligilactobacillus salivarius DSM 20555 = ATCC 11741, assembly GCF_001435955.1. Classification (GTDB taxonomy): domain Bacteria; phylum Bacillota; class Bacilli; order Lactobacillales; family Lactobacillaceae; genus Ligilactobacillus; species Ligilactobacillus salivarius. The sequence goes on from NZ_AYYT01000025.1 coordinate 22,619, forward strand.
AAGGTAGTCGTTCATTTAAAGGAATCTTATGAGCAGCATATTTCCAATTTAAAATCCGATCTAGGCGATAGATGGTGTTCTTTTTAAATTGGTGGTTATAAGAAACAACATAGAAATAGTAGTCTGAAAAGGTCAAAGCTATTGGGGCGATAGTTCGCGTTACAAACTTATGTCTTTGGGTAGTGTATTCAATTGTAATAGTTTCGCGCTGCAAGATTATCTTAGAAAAAGTATAAATTGCAGCTAAAAGTTGCTTGTCCTTGAGATTTCGTAATTCTACGTAACTATCAAGTTCACTTTGGATGATAGGCTTGATGTCTTTTTGATCTTGTTTGGTAAGTAAAGCAAGTAAGGAGCTAATTAAAGGATCTAATTCCTTGCGTGATAAACTTCGACTAGCTAGTAAGACCTTGATTAAGACCAAGCACTGCGACTTACTTAAGCCTAAACGATTGCTTTTTAAGTAATAAGTATGATCTTTGGTATCATATTCTAATTCATACTCATTCAAATATTCACTCATAAAATTACGGATACTGGCAAAATCTCTTTGAACAGTGCGAGCATCTACTGAGAATTTACGTTGGATATCTTTTTTAGATAAATGCGCACCTGAGGCTAAAAGCTGATATATGTAAAGTTGTCTAGTGGCAGAAGTTGTTGCGATTGTCATCAGGTCCTTTCGTTGTAAATTTATTATTATTTTAAAACCTGAAAATAATGATTGTCTACTAAATTTAAAGAAAGACGGATTTTTTACTAGTAGTCAAATAATGTCCATGTCTTTTGCAATAATATAGTAAGTAAGATTGAATTTAACAATTCTTATGCAAAATCATTATAAAAACTATCATAAATACCCATATCAATGTCAATAGATAATCTTTTAGCATTAGAGTAAATTTTATTGTAGAGAAATAAAGAGGGGAGGGATCAAAGATGTACGAATATAATAAAGTTTATCAAGAATTAGCCGATATTTTAAATGATAAAGACGTTGAAAAAATTTACAGGAATTTTAGGGGGATGCAAGTTAATTTTCCGATGCGCCTTTACTCCAGGGACTCAGTAAAAAAAGAAATTGCCAAACAAAAAGGAATTATAAATATTAAAGATTTAGCGGTTCAAACAGGGTATAGCGTTTATACTATTCGTCGCATTATTAATGAACTAAAAGCCGATAACATTATGAAGTAATACATAAATTATTTGGAGTGAAAATTTATTTCAAGTTAAAAAGGAGATAGTTACTATAGGACTATTGAATTTATCTATAGTTTATGTTGTTTATTATTTTTTAGCTAAGAATGTGAGTTGGGGCAAAAAAATGAGGACAGATAGTTAATATTTTTAAGAATGATGGAAACTAATTAATAATCAGTAGGGAGGAATAATCATGGGAGAAAAATTCTGTGAAAATTGTGGAAATCAATTAAACGAAGGGGCAAAATTCTGTTCTAGTTGTGGTAGTGTAGTTTCGACAAATACTTCAGAAACAACTACAAATCGAGGAGAGGAAAAGAAGGTTTGTACAAATTGTGGGAGCCAGTTGTACGATGGAGAAAAATTCTGTTCTAATTGTGGTAGTAGTGTAGATTTAACAAATACTTCAGAAAAAACTACAAATCAAGAAGAGAAAAAGAAATTTTGTACAAATTGTGGAAGTCAGTTATACGATGGAGTAAAATTCTGTTCTAATTGTGGTAGTAGTGTAGATTTATCTAATAAGCCAGGATCAAGAACTATAGGTGGTCAAAGAAAAGTTGGTTCTAATAATAGTAATCCATTTAATCAAATTCAGGATTATTATGAACAAACTAAAAAAACAATATGGCAATTTGACAGATCAAGAATTAGGGTTTGTAGGTAGTGTCAAATATGCATTAGTACATTGGATTGATTTCAAGGGTGTAGAATCTAGGAAGTCAGTATATTGGTGGTTAGTTCTTGGTATGACAGTTATCAGTATTGGTGTTCTAATTTTGGAATCAATATTAACAGCACTTTTTAGTAATGTTCCTGGTTTGGATGTTATTGGTAATTTTATTATATCTGTCGCATGTATAGCTTTTCTTGGGATAATGGTAATTTCTTTTCTTTCTGCAATAGTTCGCAGAATGAGATATTTAAATGTTCAGAATATTGCTATATGGATGATACTTAGTGTAGTTGTACCAGTTATATCCTTATATACATGTTTCTACTTAATGTTAATTGATAAGCCCTTAAATCAAAGTTAGAGGAGTAGTTGAGTATGAAAAAAAGTAACTCAATTTTGATGATTATTGTAATAGTTATAATAGCTTCTTTAATTGTTTGGAAGATAGGCATACCTAATTTAAGCGGTAAAAACAAAGAAATTTCATCTGAAAAGGTAGCTAAAAAAGTAAAGAAAGAATCAAAAAAAATAAAAAAGAAGGAAACTAGTGAGTCTAAATCATCTTCTAGTACTGAAACAA
>NZ_AYYT01000026.1 GCF_001435955.1 Ligilactobacillus salivarius DSM 20555 = ATCC 11741
TGATGGAACATTTGGTGTGGTCTTCTCTGCTGAAGTCTTTTTGACTACATACACATATTCATCGTGATGATCAATAGTATATGTTCCATTTACAGTATTTGCTTGGTTGGTCGCCAAATTATAGTCCGTTGGTAAATTGACATTATAATTATAATTTTCTCCCAATTTACCACTAATCGTATCTGTTGTTACTTCTTTCCCATCTCCCGGCACAAAAATAGAATTTTTATTCCCAGTTACATCGATATAATGAATTCTAACTTCAGACTTATCTTCACTACCATCCTTTGCATAATAGTAAACAATACCATCATTAGTCGATGTAATTTGATTTATATATGTGTACGATTTTCCATGCGGCGCAAAAAACGAGTAGTGATCGTTAACATCTGGTATGTTCCCCAAGTAACGTGTCGTATCATTAATCGCTTCACCATCATAATACGCAGTAACTCGAACCAACCCTTGAGAGTCAATTACTGTTTGCTTTATAACTACATGTTTATCAAGTCTAAAATCATACGATTCACCCACTTTATATGGGGAGATATATCCTGTGGTCTTTGGCGATTGTTTCAATGTATATCCATCAATAGTTGGTGCCTCTCCGGTAATTGTGTATTTCTGATAAGCAACACCTTCAAAAGATTTTGGCACTGCAATTTCGTCTCCCGTTGCTTGATCAATATAATGAATCGTAGTTGTCACTTTCGTTGGCATTGGAGTCGTCATAAAGCCATTTCCCATTGAAGCTGGTTCTCCATAAATTCCGGTATCGTAACCATATGCAAAACCAACCACCATGCCATATGTGTTTTTATCGCCTTTTTCGACCCCATCAAGATCAATTGAAACACTAGTCCCATCATAATTAGTAAAAATTGGAGCATGAGTAGTTCCACCTGTCCCGTTATACTCAACCTTCTTTGATTTACCAGGTGCTACCACTTCTTCTTGTATATTACCCGTTCCAGTATGCAAAATTGTTACATATAAATTATTATCATTCAAATTATTTGAGCGGGCCAACAAATAGACAACATGGTAAGATTCATTATAGTTAGCAGCACCGGCAAAGTAGTATCTCCCGCTCTCATCGTTGGTAGTGTGGTTTTGCAAGATTTCCTTTACTTTTGCTGTTGAATACTCCGGATACCACTTCATGTTCTTGTATACCCAGTTATCCTTGGGCTTATTAGTAATCTCCGTTAACATGGGCTGGGAATCCAGCTTAATGTCTTGGTTTGACATCGGTAAGCTAGCAGTACCTGCCACCTTCATTACTGGTCGTGCAGCCAGTACTTTAAACTTGGCGGTTGTCTTTTGTGTAGTTGGTGTTGTTGCGTCGTTAGTCGGCGTTACTTCAGTATCTTTTTTGTCGACATTGGTAGTATTTTGCGTAGTTTCATTCGCATTTGTCTGCTTGTCTTTATCTTGCGTAGTATCTTGGGTATTTGTTGCCATTCCCATTGCTGGAGCTGCAGATGTATTTGCATTACTTTCCGCAGGAGCACCTACTTCTGGTGTATCTGATTTAGGTGTAGCGCTTTCTGTACTAGGAGCTTTATTTTCTGCAGATACATTACTTTCTGTATTTGAAGTTACATTTTGAACAGAGCCTGCAGCTTCGTTAGAACTATTTTCATTTTTCTGATTGTCTCTTAAAGTACCAACATTAGATGTTTCCGAAGTTTGTTTATTACTAATAGTAGTAGTAGCAGTCGTATTTGACACAGTATCTGCCTTAGTATTAACTATGCTTAAGTTAGAGCTTAATATTATACCAAAGATTGTCGCACCAATAAAAACAGATGCTGTTTTCCCTGAAACCTTTTTAATAGCATATCTTCTTTTCTCTTTGAAATTTATTCGATTCTTCTTCATAAAAAGTTCCTCCCAAAATAAACTCAAATAAAAAATAAAACGTTTTATCACATATAGTTTAACACAATATTGACAATAATTCTAAATTTCAATAGATTAATTACATTTTAATTTAAGATTGTTTGCAAATTCTTAAACGGTATCTTCTTTTTATACATGGTATAATTTATATTATAAAACTATTCCTTTATTTAGGAGGGGTATTTCTATGAAATCAAAAAATATTATTAAAATTGTAACAGGAACTATTATAGCCACCACTATTATTAGTCCCGTTGTTCCTGTTATACAGAATATTTCTGTATTTGCAGATACAACTAATTCAAATTCTAGTAACTCAAATACACACACTCTAAATTCTGCATACGTAGTCTACGGGTCTGGAGTCTCATCAGATATCTACTCAAGTTTAAATGATGTTTTACAAACAGATTCTTCATTTAAAACTATGACGGCAACAGCAGACGATTACCGTAAATATATTAATAATAATAGTAATACAACTAACGCTGCTATGATTAGTTCTGTTGCTATCGCTCCTGGTGATCCAGGGTCTGGAGTTAAAGTTAATATAAAGAATTATAATGGTGAAAATAATATCACTGAGGTTACTGCTCAGCAATATGCTATGGTTGCTCAAATGGCTGGTGTAACTGATGTAAGTATTGTCGTTACTGCTAACCGCGCTGTATCTGGTGAATCTGCTTTAACAGGTGTTTATAAAGCTTTAGCTACTGACGGTGTAAATATCAATTCTGAAAACACTTCTGCTGCAAATAACGTTTTAGATGCTACTCAATCTGCTATTGATGCTAATAAAGATGATAAAAGTTATCCTGGAAAATTAATGGCAGCTGTAGGTGATGTTTCAAAACAAATTGCTCAGCAAAAACAAGATGATTCTAGTAACTTAGCGACTAAACAAGACATCCAAGATATGTTAAATAAAGCTCTAGAAAAACGTGGCATAGCCGATACAACTAATCAAACTCAGATTACACAAATTGTTAATGCTTTAGTAGTATTTCAAAATGCTCCTATTTCATCAAGTAAAACTTACGTAAATACTGTTGATGATACGATTAATAATGTAAAAAACTCAACTGGTAACTTGATGAATAAAGCAAAAAATTGGGCTAATAGTGAAAAATTTGGTCAAACAGCTGAAGAAGCTAAGGGCTGGTTCGCTAAATTCACTGATTGGATAAAAGGTATTTTTGGACAAAAATCTGATAATTCCACAGACACAGATACTAACACTAACGAATCAAGTAATACAACTTCATCCTCTGACACTTCTAGTGTTGTAGATGATAGCTCCAGTAACGAAAATACTGATACAAATAATTCTGAGAATTGGTGGACACAATTTACCAATTGGATAAAGGGATTATTTGGACAAAACAATAACTAATTTGGAGGTTTTCATGAACACAACAGTTCTTACCGAACTTATTAATCAATACGGTTACTTGGCAATTGCACTGCTGATTGCTCTTGAAAATATTTTTCCCCCTATTCCATCAGAAGTAATTCTAACTTTTGCTGGTTTTTTGACTTTAAATAGCGAATTACACATTCTAGGGGTAATAGTTGCATCTACCATTGGCGCTGTTTTAGGTGCTTTAATACTATATCTAGCTGGGTATCTACTTTCAGCTGAACGTCTGGAAAAAATATTATCTGGAAAAGTTGGACAATTACTTCACTTTAACGATAAAGATATAGCCAAGTCTATTAGTTTCTTCAAAAAACATGGTAGTAAAGCAATCTTTTTTGGTAGACTAGTTCCTGTAATTAGAAGTCTAATCTCTATTCCAGCTGGAATGACACATTTCGATTGTAAAAAATTTATTGTTCTTTCCTTTTTAGGAACAGCTATTTGGAATACTATTTTAATTTGCTCTGGACACTATCTTGGAGCATCTTGGGAAAAAATTCTTACAGTTTTTGATTCTTTTACTACAATAATTGTTATTCTCTTAGGCTTAACAATTATTAGCTATTACTTCATCAAATTAAGAAAGGCAAAATAATATAGGATTGAGATTTTGAAAAATTCATAATCTCAATCCTATTGTTTTATATAATTAAATTTTATTATTTATTCATTAATGCTTCTACATCACAACAAATCATATATTCTTCATCTGTTGGAATCCGCATTACTGTAATACTTGAATCTTTTCCAGAAACAATACCTTCTGTCCCACGCTTAGAATTTTCATCTTTATTAATTGTTACTCCTAAAAACGATAGCTTATTCATTATAGCTTCCCTAGTTTCTGGTGAATTTTCACCAATACCAGCAGTAAAGACAATACCATCAATACCTTCCATTTCCATATAATATTGCCCAATATATTTGACAATATCATTGTAGAATAACTTAATAGCTAGTTCTGCCCTCTTGTTGTTTTTAGCTGCAGCTGCTTCAACATCGCGCATATCCAAAGATACACCAGATACACCTAAAAATCCTGACTCTTTGTTCAACATATACAAAATTTCAGAAACAGATTTCACTTTTAACTTCTTCATCATATATGCTACTAAAGAAACGTCCACATCACCTGAACGTGTTGCCATTTGAATACCAGTTAATGGAGTAAAGCCCATTGAAGTATCGAATGATTTACCATTCTTTACCGCAGTAATTGAAGCCCCTGCACCTAAATGACAAGTTACTAACTTCAAGTCTTCAACAGGTTTACCCATTAATTCTGCAGCACGTAAAGATACATAACGATGACTTATACCATGTGCTCCGTAACGTCTTACACCGTATTCTTTATACCAATCATATGGTGTACTGTACATAAAGTTTTCTTCTGGTAATGTTTGATGGAATGCTGTATCAAAAGCAACTACACTCAAAGCATTTGGAAGTAACTTTTTGAAGACTTTAATACCAACCAAGTTAGCAGGATTATGTAATGGAGCTAATTCAATAATATCTTCAATCTTCTTAATTACATTACCATCTACAGGAACAGATTTCTTGAAATATTCACCACCAGCAACTACACGATGACCTACCGCACTAATTTCGTTAAGATCAGTTACTATATCTAATTTCTTTAATAATTGTAGCAATAAATCAACCGCAATAGTATGATCTTTTATTGCTTGAACCTCACGATGTTTTTTCTTATCTCCATATTTAATTGTAATAATCGAATCATCTAACCCTATTCGTTCAATAAGGCCACTAGCCAAAACATTTTTAGATGGGGATTCAAATAATTTGAATTTTAAACTAGAACTTCCAGAATTAATTACAATAATTTTTCTCATAAAACTCACTCTCGTTTCTTCAACTGGTTACACTATATATAATATTATTTATTTAAAGCGATTTCAAGTGCGTAAGAACAATTATTTAAGCGGTTTTATGCACGGTGGATTTCCAGTAACGAAAGAATTACTTGGTACATCTTTAATAACTACACTATTTCTTTCAACTACTACATTATCTCCAATTGTAACTCCTCCACCAATCACAACATCATCTTCAATGACAACATTATTTCCAATCGTTATTGGTAGATCTTTAACCCAGTGATCCGCACGATACTGAGGATTTTCAGCATGTTTTGAAGTAAATATTCCTACATTATTTCCGATTTGGACATTGTCTCCTATTGAAACTTCATTACAGTCTATTAATTTAAAATTATTACCTATTGAGACATGATTTCCAACATGAAAATTAAAGCCAAATTCACAAATAAAGCCTACTTTAAACACGAAATTTTCTCCATAACTTCCTAATAAATCTAAGATTAAATTTCGATCTGCTTCTCCTTTTATTTGGTAATCACTATTATATTTACGACAATTAGTAAAAGCATAGTTTCTTGCATTATCTATATCTTCATCAAAATCGTAGTATAAATTTCCTTGATTTGTTATCTTCTTTATCTTTCCTATGTCAAAATTTTTCATCGTATAAACCTCAAAATTTCTCAAATAAAAAAAGGTTGTCAAAAAAGATCAACCTTTCTTTAATATTAAGTTTATCTATATCTTCGTTAAAAGCAACTGTGTATTTTACCACATGCCGATAACTTTCATCCAAAGTGTTCCTACAACCATCCACAAAACGATGTAGATAATTCCTAAGAAAGCATTCATTTGCCACCATTTAGATTGTGTTACATAACCAGAGCCAAACAATACTGGTGCAGGACCTGAAGCATAGTGTGTTGTAGATGCACAAAGATTACCAAAGAATCCTAACATCAAAGCTGCTAACATTCCTGGAACACCAGCAGATACAGCTACACCTAACAAAGCTCCGTACATCGCACTGATATGTGCTGTTGAAGATGCAAATAAGTAATGGCTATAGAAGAATGCTAGAACTAAAATCAACAAGATAAAGAACCAACTAATACCATGTAATGAACCAGCAATTGTTTTACTCAACCAAGGAATAAAGCCTAATTCATTTAATTGACTAGCCATCATTACTAAAACTGAGAACCATGTCAATGTGTTCCAAGCACCACTTTCATTTAAAATATCTTTCCAAGTTAAGACACCTGTAATCAACAATAAGGAAAGTGCCATGAAGGCTGTTAAAGTAGCATCAATCTTTAATGTACTACCTAAGACCCACAATAATAATGCGAAAATAAAGATTCCGATCATTACTTTTTCAGGAACTGTTATTTTACCCATTTTTTCTAATTCTGAATCTGCCCATTCCTTAGCATTTGGAGTCTCTTTTATTTCAGGTGGATAAAGCTTGTAAATAATAAATGGAATGATAATTAATGACAATAAACCTGGAACTAATCCAGCTAAGAACCAATCCATCCATTGAAGATGCACACCATTACTCTTAGCTAAAGTTTGAACTAAAGGATTTCCGGCCATTGCTGTCATAAACATTGCTGAAGTAATCATATTACCATGGTATTCAGCAAAAATTAGAAATGAACCGATTTTTCTTTCTGTTTTCTTCTTAGGATCTGAGTCAAATTCTTTGGCTAATGATTCAATAATTGGGTACATGATACCACCTGCACGTGCTGTGTTAGAAGGCATTGCTGGTGCTAGAATCAAATCTACCCCGATCAATGAATAAGCCAATCCTAAAGTACGTTTACCGAATAACTTAACAAATATCAAGGCAATTCTTCTACCCAATCCTGTTTTAATAAAACCACGAGCGATAAAGAATGCCATCGCAATTAACCAAATACTTGCATTACCAAATCCTACAATCGCCTTTTCCATTGGTACAGTTCTTGTTAAAACTACCAAAGCAAAAGCGATAATCGAAACAGCACCAATTGGTAGAGGTTGTGTAATACATGCAATAATAGTAGCAACAAACAAAGCAAACATATGCCAACCAGCAACTGAAATCGCTACTGGTCTAAGTGGAGTTGCAAACCAGATAATTAAGCCCACTATAACTGGGACTATAAACTTTTTATAATCAACTTTTTCCAATGATTTCATAAAAAATTCTCCAAACTTCTCTATGTAGGGGATTTGCTTAATTTACAAATCCTTAGAAAAAGGTTGAGATTTTATTGCTCAACCTTTATTTGTTATTTTTCTAAAAATGCTTCGCGTCCAGCTTGTATACCGAAAATAACCGTTTCTGCAATAGAGTTACCACCGATACGATTATTGCCGTGTAAACCACCTGCAACTTCTCCAGCAGCCAAGAGACCTGGAATTATATCCCCATTTCCATCTATAACTCTTGTACGACTGTCGATATGGATTCCACCCATTGTATAATGGATAGCAGGTGCAATATGAATAGCGTAGTATGGAGCTTCACTAATCTTTCTTTCCATTCCTGTTTTACGATCAAAATCAGTATCTTTACCAGCAGCAACCATTTGATTCCAGTTGTTAACTGTTGCTTCTAATTTATCTGCAGGAACATTAATCTTTTCTGCTAATTCTTTCAAATCAGATCCATGTTCTACCAAGCCGATACTATCGTAGAATTCAATAGCTTTTACTCGACTGCGAATATCTTTATCAAAAATTAAGTATGCACTGTGTTCAGGCAAAGCAGTAATAGCGTTAGAAACAACTTTTCTTGTATTAAGTTCATTTACAAAACGTTGTCCTTCACCATTTACTAAAATGCCACCTTCACCACGAACAGCTTCGCCAATTAAGAAGGCATGTGGTGTATCTTGTTGTACAGTTGGATGTACTTGAATTAAATTCATTTGTACAACTTGGGCACCTAATTCTTCAGCTAACTTAATTCCATCTCCAGTAGCTCCGGGATGGTTAGTTGTCTTGTAGCTAGCTAAATCTGGACGATATTTCTTGATAATATCTTGAGCAGCACCAAAACCACCTGTAGCTAATAATACTGTTTTGGCATTAATTACTTTTTCACCTTCGCTAGTTTTTACAGTCACACCATTTACTCGACCATTTTTTTTATTAACTTTTGTAACAGTTATATTATTGAAAACTGGTAAATTTTCATCTTGAGCAATCTTTAATAGATTCTTTATCAAGAACGCTCCTATTGGTGCCATACTAGAAGGACGATGAGTTCTCATTTTGCTCATACCACCAGTGAAAGTTAGTTCGTCTAATTCAATTCCATGGTCTTTTAACCAATCAATTGCAAGAGCTGAATGACTAGTGAAATATTTTAATAATTCTGGATCATTTAACTTTCCACCACCTTTATAAGTTTCCTTATAAAAGTCATCCATATTATCAACAATTCCATGATGTAATTGGATGTTAGTTTCAGCAGCATTCATTCCTGAAGAAGCACGATTAGTATTACCACCAAATTTTTCCATTTTTTCTAAAACAACTGGCTTCAAACCTAATTCATGTGCTTGAATAGCTGCTGTTAAGCCTGTACTACCAGAACCTACGATCACAACATCATAACTACTTTGTAATTTTGAAATATTCCATGGTTCAAAAATAAATTTTTCAGCCATTATATATCCTCCTAAAAGTTTATCGATCGATATTTGTCATCTTCAATGGATCTACCCATTCATCAAATTGTTCAGGAGTTACCTTACCTGATGCAATTGCAGCTTCACGTAAAGTAGTTCCTTCTTTATCTGCTTTTTGAGCAATCTTAGCACTGTCATGGTATCCAATATGTGGAGATAGAGCTGTAACTGTCATCAAGGAATTATCTACTAATTCTTTCATGCGAGCTTCGTTAACAGTTAAGCCACTAATCATCTTATCTGCGAATCCTCTCATTGTTCCTGCTAATAAGTCAGCTGATTCCAAGAATGCTTCGATTAATACTGGCTTGTAAACATTCATTTCAAAATTACCTTGAGAAGAAGCCATACCAACTACAACATCATTACCTGTAACACGAACTGCAGCCATAGTAATTGCTTCTGCTTGAGTTGGGTTTACTTTACCAGGCATAATAGAAGATCCTGGTTCATTTGCTGGGATATTCAATTCATCATATCCTGCACGTGGACCTGAAGCTAAGAAACGTACATCATTAGCAATCTTCATCAAGTCGTCTGCTAAAGTCTTCATTGCTCCATGAACTACATTTAAGTTAGAGTGATGAGATAATCCATAGAATTTATTACTTTTAGCTGTAAATTCATGTCCGTATACTTTACCAACTTTTTCAGCAATTACATCAGCAAATCCAGGAGCAGCATTCAAACCAGTTCCTACTGCAGTACCACCCATTGCTAATTCTAAAAGTGTACCGTCTAATTGTTTTAAGTATTCAAGATCATGTTCTAGAGCTGATACCCAGCCAGATACTTCTTGACCAAAAGTTAATGGTGTAGCATCTTGTAAATGAGTACGTCCAATCTTAACTACTCTCCAATATTTTTCTTGTTTTTTCTTTAATTCATCAATCAAATGTTGTGCAGATTCTTCCAACTTAGCTACTGCATCTGCAGCTACAATATTCATTGCTGTTGGGAAAATATCATTAGAACTTTGACCTTTATTAACATCATCGTTAGGTAAAATTTCAAGCTCAGGATTTAATTTTGCAGCTTGATGAGCTACTACTTCATTACAGTTCATATTTGTTTGAGTACCAGAACCTGTTTGATAAACTTTTAATGGGAAATCTTTACGAAGATCTTCATCACTTAAAGCAAGTAAAGTATCGATACTTTCAACAATTAACTTTCCCTTTGCTTCACTAATCTGGTTTAATTCCATATTTGATTGTGCAGCTGCCTTTTTAATTTGAAGTAAAGCACGAATTATTTCAATTGGCATAAAGCGTCCTGTTGGAAAATTGTTACGACTACGTTCTGTTTGTGGTCCCCAGAGTGCAGTCTTAGGAATCTTTACTTCTCCTAATGTATCTTCTTCAATGCGAAATTCTGACATAATTAATCCACTCCTTAAGTAAATATTAAGAAATCACTTTCAATGTTAATGATACAATTCACATATTCATATAGTCAAATATTATATACTCTATAAAATATTTTTATATGTAGCTCAAAAACACTTATAAATAAAGCATTTATAATTTAAGGAGTTAATTATGGATATTCGTTTTTACAAAAAATAATTTGTTCTGTTTTGCACAAATTAATAAATTTTCTTAAAATAATCTTTAACCACTTTATCATTATTTTGTGCTATACTTTTTGTAAATGATAGTAAAGGAGACATTTTATGCGTTTTGTTTTAAGAGGAATTTGGTTAGTACTTGCAATTTTCTTTTTTGTCTTAGGATTAGTCGGTCTAGCTTTACCAGTAATCCCTCAAGTACCATTCTTTCTTTTATCAATTTACTTTACGTCTAAGTTTTCTCCTAGATTCCATAACTGGATTTCAAACAATAGATTGTACAAAGAGTATTTATTGCCATTAAAGAATGCTATTAAGAGTGAAAAAGAAGTTGTCAAAGATAAATCTAAACAAGTTTGGTATAAAGTATTAATGGCTAAATTAGGCTTTATCCGTTAGTCAAAAAGTCCTACTTTAATCTTATGGCCGATTAAAGTAGGACTTTTTTGTTATTCAATTAACCTTTCAACACATCATTTAGTGCTTCTGACATTGTTGGATGAGTGTAAATTTGATCTCTTAACATTGTATATGGTAATTTAGCTTTCATCGCCAACGCAATTAAATTAATTACTTCATATGATTCTTCACCGTAAATTGTCGCACCTAAAATTTCTTCTGTATCTGGATCTACTAAGATTTTATACATTCCACGAGTATTTCCTATTACTTTAGCCTTTGGAATGGAAGTAGCTGCCAATTTAAATAGCTTATACTCAATTCCCTTATTTTTAGCTTCCACTTCATTTAAACCTACTCTGGATAATGCTGGTGTAATAAAAACGCTATAAGGTATTATATTTCTATCACTAACTTTTCTTTCACCTTTTCCATAAAGTTGGTCAAAAATAATTCTAAAGTCATCTAGAGAAATGTAAGTAAATTGAGGTCCGCCTTTAACATCGCCAATTGCCCATACATTTTCTGCAGTTGTTCTTAAATAATCATCAACTTTAATTGCTCCATGTTCATCTAGTTCAATATCAGTATTTTCTAATCCTAGACCTTCAGTTACTGGCTTTCTTCCAGTTGCTACTAATAATTTATCGGCTTTAACAGTTTGCTTTTTACCATTAATTTCGTAAATGATTTCCACTTTATCAGATAAATCCTTAACTTCTACAACTTTTGCCCCTAATTTAAATTCAATACCATCTTGACTTAAATCATTGAAAAGCATTTCTGATATATCATCATCTTCACGCTTTAAAAACTTTTCGTTAGTGTCTAAAACTGTTACTTTAGCCCCATAACGAGCAAACATTGAAGCAAATTCCATACCAATATACCCAGCACCTAAAATTACTAATTCATTTGGTAAGGAATTTTGATCCATAGCTGCTGTTGAATCTAAAATATACTTACTTTCTTTCAAACCTTTAACTTGTGGAATTATCGGAGTAGCTCCAGTATTAATAAAGATTCTCTCGCCCTTAATCTTAGTCTTTTCACCACTGTCCAAAACAATCTCAATCGTATGATTACCAACAAATTTAGCTGTCCCATCTAAAACAGTTGCCGTTTCTTTATCTGCAACCATATGATAATTCTTATTTCTTAAAGCTGTTGTCATTTCATTTTTTTGCTTAACAGCATCTTCAAACTTAATTCCACGTTGAGCATTAATGATCAAGTTTTTTGATGGTAAACAAGCAATATTAATACATGTTCCACCATACATCTTCTTAGACTTTTCTATTACTAAAACCGACTCTCCTTTAGCAGCTAAATTCTTAGCTAAAGTTTTTCCACCTTTTCCAAATCCAATGATTATATTTTTAAATTCTTGCATCTAAATAACCCTCTTCCTAGTTCAAATTCAAATAGATTATATCATATATATTTTTATTTTACTAATAAAAAGTAAGTATTACACGATAAAAAAATGACAAATCATGTTCTTTTTGAAACACAATTTGTCATTTCCTTACTTATTATTGATTAATTCTTACAGATCCACCAATGCTTGTGCTCTTTGTAATTCTAAAGCTCTAACATCTCTTGGTAAGAATCTTCTGATTTCGTCTTCATTATATCCAACTTGAAGTCTCTTACTATCCATTATGATAGGTCTTCTAAGCAAACCTGGATTCTTTTGAATTAATGTATAAAGTTTTTGTAATGGTAACTCATCTAAATCAATATCTAAATCTTGAAAAATCTTAGAACGTTTAGAGATAATCTCTTCAGTTCCATCTTCTGTCATTTGTAGAATTTGTTTAATTTCATCAACATTCAAAGGATTAGAAAAAATATTTCTTTCTTCAAATGGAATATTATGTTCTTCTAGCCATGCACGAGCCTTACGACAGGATGTGCAGCTTGGTGATGTATAAAGTGTAACCATCTATGAAACGCCTCTTTTCTAAATTAAGGACCTACCTCAATGTACTACAATATAATTAACCACGTATTTATTTTACTACATATTGTCTAAAAAATAAATATCTTTTACAAAAAATATTAATTAACTTTTTGTAAACATTCATCTTAATTACATTAGTATAATTGTATCAAGTATTCTTAATTTCAAATATCTATATATATAAGCTTATATAAAAATTAAGTTTTTATTTATTTCGTCAATTTATCCCAAATTACAACTTGGCCTTCCTTAAGTGATCTTTGTACATCAATAATTCTTTGATTAGAACTTCCTCTAAATTGTAAAGTTAAATCCATCAAATCTTGCTCAAATCTACCGTCAACTAAAATATCCAAATTAGATAACAATTCTAATTTATCCTCGGATTCTTGCATTAACTCATCCCAAGTATAACCAGACCAAGACCAAATATCTTTTTCGTGACCGTATTCTTTTCTTATTCTTTTAACCAATTTCAAACAAACCTGCGTATTTAGAAATGGTTCCCCACCTAATAAAGTTAATCCTTGGCAGTAGCTCTCGCCTAAATCTTTAATAATTCGATCTTCAAGTTCTTGGGTATATGGGGTTCCATAATTAAAATTCTGAGCAGCTTTATTATAGCAACCTGGGCAAGCAAACATACACCCACTGACATATAGACTACATCTAATTCCTTCACCATCAACAAAATTAAATGGTTTATAATCTGCAATCTTCATTTGACTTAAATTACTTGCTAACCATTCTTTAGGTTGTGGATTACGAGGGCCTCTTTTTCGTCTTCTTTGCTTATTTTTTGATTCACTATTATCTACTTTAAAATCATCCTTATTAACAAAGACTGTATCTCCACCAACACTTATACGAATCGAATCATTATTGTTCATCTTCTGCCATTCCATTCATTAAATTTTTAGCACGTGATGCTATTTCAACGTGACGACCATGTACCATTGGTCTTTGTAGAGGATTACCTAAGTAACCACATGTTCTCTTTACACAATCACATGTCTTAGGATCATGATTACCACACTTAGGACATTCAAAACCACGTGCTGTTGGTTTAAATTCACCTTGGAATCCACATTTATAACATTTATCAATTGGAGTATTAGTTCCTAAATAACCTATCTTATCATAAGCCCAGTCCCACACAGCCTCGAGTGCTTTAGGATTTTGTCTCAAATTAGGATATTCGCAGTAATGGATGAAACCACCAGAAGCATACTTAGGATAATCCATTTCAAAAGTCAATTTTTCAAATGGAGATGGATGCTTTCTTACATCATAGTGGAAACTATTTGTATAGTATTCCTTGTCTGTAATATCCTTTACCTTACCAAATCTTTCTGTATCTAATTTGCAGAAACGATCTGTCAATGATTCACTTGGAGTTGAATAAACACTAAAGTGATAATTATATTCCTTAGACCAAGCTTTGCATCTTAAGTTTAGCTCTTTAACAATTTGTAAAGTAAAGTCATGAGCTTCTTGATTATTTTCCCAATCAGGACCATAGAAACTTGTTCCGACTTCATACAAACCAATGTATCCCAAAGAAACTGTTGCTCTACCATTTTTGAAAAGTTCATCTACATTTCCATCTGGTTTTAATCTCTTGCCGAAAGCACCAAATTGATACAAGATAGGTGCATTTTCAGGACTAGCATCCAATACTCGCTTAACCTTGAAAACTAATGCAGATTTAGCAACTTGCATTTCTTCATCAAATATTTGCCAAAATAGATCTTTATCACCATTAGCTTTTAAAGCTATTCTTGGTAAATTAACTGTTACTACCCCTAAATTCATCCGTCCAGAGTTAACTTCTTGACCATTTTCATCCTTCCAACCTTGCAAGAATGAGCGACAACCCATTGGTGCTTTGAAACTACCTGTTATCTCTTTAATTTTGTCGTACATTAAAACGTCAGGATACATTCTCTTAGTAGCACATTCAACTGCCAATTCTTTGATGTCGTAGTTAGGATCTTCAGGTTTCAAATTTACACCTTTTTTAATCGTGAAAACCAATTTTGGAAAAATAGCAGTTCTCTTTTCTTTACCCAATCCAGCAATTCTAATTTTCAAAATTGATTTTTGAATTTCTCTTTCAATCCATGAAGTTCCCAAACCGAAGCCTAAAGTAGTAAATGGTGTTTGACCTTGTGATGAAAATAGTGTATTAATCTCATACTCTAATGCTTGCATCGCATCATAAATATCTTTTTTAGTTCTTTTAACTGCAAAAGCCTTGATTTTATCCTCATCAGTGATAAATTCTTCACTTTCCTTCAAGTGCTTGTGATAATTCTTCATCGCAAATGGTGCTAAAACTTCATCAATTCTATCAGCAGAACAACCACCATATTGAGAAGAAGCAACGTTGGCGATGATTTGTGCCATTTGTGCTGTTGCAGTTTGAATAGAATGAGGGCTTTCCACTTCTGCATTACCAATCTTAAATCCATGGGTCAACATTTCTTTAAAGTCAATTAAACAACAATTAGTCATGGGACTCCATGGTGTATAGTCCAAGTCATGATAATGAATATCACCACGTAAATGAGCCTTAGCAACGTGTTCAGGCATCATCTTCAAACCTAGTGTCTTTCCAACAGTTCCGGCTGTTAAATCACGTTGCGTATTAAAAACTTTACTATCCTTATTAGCATTTTCGTGAACTAAACTTGGATCCTTTCCTTGAAGTCTAGCTAGTCTTTCTGTTGGATTTGTTTGTTCTTCCCATTTTTCTTCATCTTGTTTACGATATTCTATGTAAGCTTGAGCTTTATCATCTAAACCTAGCTCTTTTAACGTATCTACAAAAGCAGTTGCTACTTCCTGTGCACTTACTTCGTCTTTTCCTACTAATTTATTTAGTATTCCACTAATTACATTTTCTTGGATCTTACCCGATAAATCCATTGCATTTAGTACTAATTTTAATTTATATAAAGCAAAGGAAAATTTTACTCCATCTCTTTTAATAAAGTAACTTGGTACTTCTTTTATAACTTTTATACTATTTTTATCTGTTTTCAAATCCAACATGGTACATTTTCCTTTCTTTCATTTAATTATACTATATATATTACACGTTAACTCTATCTAATACAATATATAGTGTCAAAAAATAAAATATCACACTATATATAGTATACAATCTATTGAATAATATTTTTTCTCAAACTTGCGTTATAATAGGACATATAGCAATTATTGGTGGTGAGAAAATGGAATTAACTGAAATCAAAGAAAAAACTTTACAAGCACTTAATGAGTTGCTTGAACAAGCTAATTTAAAAAAAGATGATATTTTTGTACTAGGTATGAGTACTAGTGAAATACAAGGACAACATATTGGTAAGCATTCAAATATTGATATCGGTCGCACAGTCGTAAATACAATCAACGATCGCCTTAAAGAAATAGGTGTACATCTTGCAGTTCAAGGTTGTGAACATTTGAACCGTGCTTTAGTTGTTGAAGAAAGTGTTGCTGAAAAGAATAATTTGGAAGTTGTCACAGTTTATCCGTCTCTACATGCTGGTGGAGCTGGTCAAATCGCAGCATTTGAAGCTTTTGATAATCCAGTAGAAGTTGAACATATCACTGCAAAAGCTGGTATGGATATTGGGGATACTTCTATTGGTATGCATGTAAAATTTGTACAAATTCCCGTTAGAACAAGTGTTACTGAAATTGGCAAAGCCCATGTTACGTTCTTGCGTTCACGTCCTAAATTGATCGGTGGTCAACGCGCTAAATATACTTGGGATCCATTTAATTAATATAACAGCGTCAAACTAGATTTTTATCAAGTTTGACGCTGCGTTATTTTATCGCTCATTACGGTACGGAACACGCCATGGTAACAAAACAGTGACCTCTAACAATTTAGTGAAAAGTTAGACTGGCAAATTTACTGTGTTCCCAGAATTCCTAATTTAAAACAGTTAAGAAACGATAGTTTTAGGTTAAGTTAGAATAAAGACATAATTCTATTAAGAGTTATCACGTAATTTAACATGAATTTCTTGTATAATTTTTTCTAAATTTAAATAAAAGATCTACCGGATAATTACCTGATAGATCTTTCATTAAAAGTACCAATTACTCCAGAAAGATAACCTGATTGTAATTCTTTTACCATGAAAAATGGAATTTCTTCATTTCGAGGAAAAGGATCATAGTAAATATTCATAGAATGTCCACTTACAAATCCAAATTTTCGATAATACTTTGGATCTCCAGTAATTGCTAATGCACCACAACCAAGTTTTTTTGCTTTACCCATTGTAAATTTAATCAATTTACTACCATACCCTTTCCCTTGATATTTTGGTAACACACTAACAGGACCAAATGTCATAACTGAAACAAAATCCCCATTATCACATTGTATTTTAGAATTACAATACATAATATTGGCAATCACTTCTCCATCTTTTTCAATAACATAATCCAATTCTTTTACAAAATCAGAACGTTTTCTAAATTTATGAAGAATATAATGTTCAGAACATCCAGGATGATATTTATTCCAAAAAGCTTCTCTTGTAAGATTCTCTACTTGTTTCCATTCTTCTTTATTTTCCAAACGAATTATAATATTATTTTCCATAGAATACGATTTCACCTCTAAAAATTTTATTAATTAACACTACACATAATAACATTTGACTGTTTAGTTTTTTATACTTTCTAGTAGTTCATTAAAAGACGGCACTAAATCTCGTTAATATTGAGCTTAGTACCATCTATTATAACTATTTTAAGAAAAAATTTTGTTACTTAATATATCACATCAATTTTTTAACGTTTTCGAATAATCTCCCATACTCCAAGAATAGACGTCAAAAGTAATCCAATAATCGAGTAAATGGTCCCTACTTTATTTCCAGTTTGTGGAAGTTTATTTTGAAAGGCCTTAGACTTAGTATCCATATTTTTTAATTCAGGTGTAGCTGTCTTTCCTTTTGCGTTTGTGATGTTTTTTGGAGTTGGACTAGTTGTAGAAGTTTCTGGAGTTGGATCATCTGTCACTTCTTCTGATTCTTCTACTATTGCTGGTTCATCTGCTCGATAGTAGATGTCTACCACTGCGTCCAAACTTTCTGAAGTTACTCCTATTTCATCTACTGCACCTGGAATTGCTGTGTAGCCTTCTTGTTCTGGGGC
>NZ_AYYT01000027.1 GCF_001435955.1 Ligilactobacillus salivarius DSM 20555 = ATCC 11741
AACTATTAGACTTTCATCTAATAGTTTGAAAATAATAATTAAAATTTTGGCATTAATCCTTTTTGACAAAGAACTTCTATTATAATGTATTTACAACAATTTGATAGTAATACTATCAATAGAACGATTCTCTAATTCTTTCTTAGAGAGGATAATATCCCAGATATTATCGTATGAAAGAACTCCAGTTGAATGACTATCGTCATAGAAATCTTTATCAGTATCAACAAATTTGACAGTATATTCATATTTAGATGGAACAATTTTTGCTTCTTCATCATTGACTTTTAACAATTTTTTTGCATAAGTAATCACCTCCTTTCAATAAATATATCTACATGTGAAGTTTAATCTCGCTTAAAAATATCGCGAGTATAAACTTTATCTTTTACATTATCTAAAATATTATTATAGCGATTGGCAATAATGGAATCACTTAATTTCTTAAATTCATTTATATCATTAACAACTTTACTTCCAAAGAAAGTTGTACCATTTTCAAGCGTTGGTTCGTAGATAATAACTTTAGCTCCTTTAGCTTTAACACGTTTCATGATACCTTGAATAGAAGATTGTCGGAAGTTATCAGAATTTGATTTCATTGTAAGACGGTAAACTCCAATAGTGACTTGCTTTTCCTCTTGTGGGTTAAAGTTATTTGAATCGCTGTATGAGTAATAACCAGCTTTTTGAAGAACTTGGTCAGCTATGAAATCTTTTCTAGTTGAATTTGATTTTACAATAGCTTCGATTAAATCTTCAGGTACATCTTTATAATTTGCTAAAAGTTGCTTAGTGTCTTTTGGTAAACAGTATCCACCATAACCAAAAGAAGGATTATTGTAGTGGGAACCAATTCTAGGATCAAGGCAAACACCATTGATAATTTCTTCAGTATTAAGACCTTTTGATTCTGCATAAGTATCTAATTCGTTGAAGTAAGAGACACGAAGAGCTAAATAAGTATTAGCAAATAATTTTACGGCTTCAGCTTCAGTAAATCCCATGTAAAGTGTATCTATATTTTCTTTAATAGCACCTTCCTGAAGTAATGAAGCAAAATCATGAGAAGCTTTGACAATTTCAGGATCATCTTTATCAGTAGAGACAATAATTCTACTTGGGTAAAGATTATCATATAAAGCTTTGGATTCACGTAGGAATTCAGGACTAAAGATAATCTTATTAGTTTGATACTTTTTGCGTATATGTTCTGTATAGCCTACAGGAATAGTTGATTTTATAACCATAATAGCATTAGGATTGACTTCCATAACAAGTTTTATTACAGCTTCAACGGCACTTGTATCAAAATAGTTGCGCTTGCTATCATAGTTAGTAGGTGCTGCAATTACAACAAAATCAGCATCCTTATAAGCTTTTTTACCATCTAATGTAGCTGATAAGTTTAAATCTTTTTCAGCCAAAAATTTTTCAATATATTCATCTTGAATAGGTGATTTACGATTATTTATTAAATCAACCTTTTCTTGTACAATATCTACCGCAGTTACTTGATGATTTTGTGCTAAAAGGGTAGCTATTGAAAGGCCTACATATCCTGTACCAGCTACAGCAATTTTTACATTAGATAGAGTTTCAGCTTTTTTAGCAGTGTTAAGTGGTTCAATGAATAAGTCTGTTATATCAAAATTTAGTGCTTGGCTAAGACTTTCTAATTGAGGAATGGAAGGAATAAAGTCTTTTGCTTCTATTCTGCTAATAGTTGCTCTATTTATATTAGTTATATCAGAAAGTTGTTGTTGCGTTAATGATTTTTTCTTTCTATTAACAATAATAATTTCAGCTAACTTAGAGAGTGATAATTGTTTCATAATTGTAGAATCCCCTTTTTGTTATTTTTAATAACAATCTTATTGTATATGCATAATTAAAATAGCATAAAATTTATTTTTTAGCAAAAAATCCAATATTTTGTTATTGTTGGTAACAATAGGTGTGTTGATAATATATTGACAAGATAACTAAAAATAAATTATTATTAATTCTGTAGATTTTATTTATTGGGAGAAGATTATGAGTAGAAAAGACGATGAAACAATCATAGATTTAAGGCAATTAATGATTGTATTGAAGAATAATGTAGTATCAATTATTACTTGGATGATATTAGGATTGGTAGTAGCTTTAGGAAGCGTATTTTTCCTCATTGAACCTAAATACAGTTCTAGTATCGATATTTTAGTTAACCAAAAAGCAAATAATGCTCAAGTTCAATACGCCACTCAACAGGCTGATTTACAAGCTATTAATACATATAAAGATGTTTTAACAAAACCAATTATTTTAACACCAGTTCTGAAGGAAATTAAAAATACAGATAATTATCAAGGAAATTTGAATTCCCTAGCAAAGTCTATTAAAGTATCGAATCAAACAAATTCACAAGTTGTAACTGTTACTGTTACTGACAAAAATGCTTATGTTGCTGCAGATATAGCAAATACTGTTGGTAAAGTATTTGCAAAAAAGGTCAAAAAGATGATGCAAGTAGATAATGTTACTATTGTATCTGACGCTAAAGTAAATTCTAAACCTGTATCACCTAATAAAAAATTATTTGCACTTGCAGGAGTGGTGTTAGGATTATTTATAGGTGTTGCAATTGCATTTATTAAGGAATTTACTGATAAAACTATCAAGGATAGTAGTTTCTTAACTGATGAATTAGGTTTAACCAATATAGGTTCTGTATATCATTTAGATATTAATGAAGATGATTATGGGGCAGTTAAAGTTATTGATAGAAATAAAATTTCTAAAAATAATAGTGCTGAAGAAAAAATTAGTACTCCACGTCGTCGTAGAGTTTAGAAAGGAGGGTAAGAGACATGGCATTATTTAAGAAGAAAAAAAAGTTAGATACTAATAGTATGGAAAAAGGTGCTTATTTAGTAACAATTGCTAAACCAACATCTGTAGATACAGAACAATTTAATACTATTCGTACAAATATTACATTCTCTAGTGCAGATACAGAATATAAATCTTTAATGATTACTTCATCTGTTGCTTCTGAAGGAAAATCTACTATAGCTGCAAATATTGCTGCATCCTTTGCTAAGCAAGGTTTATCTACTTTGTTAGTTGATACGGATTTACGTAGACCAACTATTGCCTCTACCTTTGGTATTGCTGATCCAAGAGGATTGACAAATTTCCTAACCGATAGAGATTTTGATATTAATGATGTTATTTACGAAACTACGGTAGATAATTTGTTTGTCATTCCTGCTGGTCCTATTCCTCCTAACCCATCTGAATTAATGGGTTCTAGACGTATGGATAAATTACGTGAAGCATTGGAAGAAAAGTTAGATTTGGTTATCTATGACGCTCCACCAGTTTTATCTGTAACTGATGCTCAACTTTTATCTGCTAAAGTTGATGGAACACTTCTAATTGTTCGTCAAGGATTTGCAGAAAAAGAAGGTGTCCGTCAGGCTGTAGATTTGCTTAAACATGTTAATGCTCATATTATAGGAGTAGTATTAAATGATGTAGATGCTTCTACAGATGGTTACTACGGCTATTATGGATATGGAAAAGAAAAATAAATTTATTTAAATGATGTATAGTTGTAATGTAGCTCTTATCTTTTTAGGTAAGGGCTTTTTGTTTAATATTTAGTATTGTAATTTAAAATACTTTTAATATATAATATCCACTAAGGAATAAATTGAGACTTTCTTCTATTAATCGAATGATAAGTGTAACTTTATTTCTTATTTTCTTATCAAATTTAGTATTGGATACCCAACCATTACTGAAAAGTAGACTTAATAAATTTGTTTAAAAATCGGCAACAATTGTCGGTTTTTTGTTTGCCTTTAATGAATTTAAAGGTGAAGTTTGGTATAATATATGTGTTTTTTGTATTATTTAATTATCAGAAAAGGATTATTAATATGAATTTTGAGAAAATAGTAGATTTACATTGTCATATCTTGCCGGGTATTGATGATGGATCTCCAGACTTAGAACATTCATTGCAATTAGCCCAAGAAGCAGTTGCTGATGGAGTTACACATATTTTGGCTACTCCACATCATCTTGATCGTAATTATACTAATCACGCAAAAGATGTCATTAGAATAGCTGATGAATTTCAAGCTGAATTAGATAAGCGAGAAATTAAATTGACTATTTTTCCAAGTCAAGAAGTACATATTAATGGAGAACTTTTGAACAGATATGATGATTTACTGGGAATAGATGAAGATAAAAGATACATGTTATTAGAATTTCCACATGATGGTGTTCCTAGATATGCCGAGAATATGATTTTTAATTTAAAAAAAATGGGAACGATACCAGTTATTGTGCATCCTGAACGTAATCATGAAATTCAGAATAATTTAAATATGTTGTATGATTTTATTAAAGCGGGGGCTTTAGCACAGGTTACAGCTACAAGTTATGTTGGTGGTTTTGGTTCACATGTAGCTGAAATATCACATACATTGGTTGAACATAATTTGGTACAAATTGTTGCTTCAGATGCACATACTTTAAAGGGGCGTAAGTTTGTGTTAAGTGAAGCTTTGAATCAAATTGCTAAAGATTTTGGTGAACAAAAAGCAATACAATTTGAAAAAAATGCTGAAAATCTTATCAATGGGGAGTATGTCGTAGCTAGAGACTATACACCAATTCAGAAAAAGAAGAAATTCTGGTTCTTTTAACGGAAAGTGGGAGTAGGAAATGAATAATGAAGAAGAAAAGTTAAATAGAAATCACAGTCATCATAAGCATCATCACCATCGCTCATTTTGGCAAAGACATAAAATTTGGAAATGGGTTTTAATTGTTATTGGGTTATTTATAGTTGTTGATGTTGCATTGTTTGGTAAAATGTATTTTGATGCTAAAAAGTCAGCTAATAGTACATATAAACAAGTTAAGACAAATAAATTGCGTAATACACCAGATTTAAATAATGGTAAACCATTTACAGTTCTTATCTTGGGAACTGATACAGGTGAATATGGACGTACATATCGTGGACGTTCAGATACTATGATGTTAGCAGCAGTTAGTCCTAAAGAAAAGAAAACTACTTTAGTAAGTATTCCACGTGATACTAAGGTAGCAATTCCAGGATATGGGTATAATAATAAGATTAATGCCGCTTATTCATATGAAGGTACAAAAGGTGCGGTTAACATTGTTCAAAGTTATTTAGATGTTCCTGTGGATTACTATGTTGAAATGAACATGAAAGGTCTTGAAGAACTTTCTGCAGCTGTAGGTCCAGTTAAAGTTGAGAACGACCTAGAATTTACTAATGCAAATAAGACCTTTAAAAAAGGAACTGTAACTATTGATGAAGATAATATCTTAGCCTATACACGTATGCGTTATGAAGATCCACGTGGTGATTATGGGCGTCAATTACGTCAACGTATGGTGCTCGAAGCTTTAGTTAAGAAAATTGCAACAATTGGAAGTATGACTAAATATCAATCAATTTTAAATGCAATTTCTAGTAACATGAAGACTAACTTGACATTTGATGATATGAAGGCAATTGCAACTAAATATAGTTCTGCTTCTAAGATTGAACAAATTCAATTGCAAGGGGAAAGTCAAATGATTGACGGTGTATCTTATGAAGTTGTTCCACAAAGCAATTTGGATAAAGTAACTAGTCAATTAAAGAAAGCATTAAACGAGTAATGTTAGCTTTTTGTTAAAATTTTGTTGAAATTAAATGATATAATTTAGGGAGTTAATATAAAACGAGGGGAATGCGCTAATGGAAAAAATTGGAGGAACGGTTAGCATGAAGAAATTAGATAGAGAAAACATTAATAAAAGATACATCTATCATTTTTTCAAACGAGTTTTTGATTTTTTCGCTAGTTTAGTAGGATTAATCTTGTTATCGCCGTTGTTATTATACATAGCATTTAGAATCCATAAAGAAGATAGAGGACCAGTATTTTATTCTCAAACTAGAGTTGGAAAAGACGGTAAAGAATTTGAAATGTATAAATTTCGTTCTATGATTGTGGATGCTGATAAGAAATTAGCTGAATTAAAATCTCAAAATGAAGTAGAGGGTCCAATGTTTAAGATGAAAGAAGATCCTCGAATTACAAAAATTGGTAAATTTATTCGCAAGCATAGTTTTGATGAGTTGCCACAACTTTTAAATGTGCTTAAGGGTGACATGAGTCTAGTAGGACCTCGTCCACCTTTGCCAAGTGAAGTTGCTCAATACACAGATTATGATAAGCAAAGGCTATTAGTAGTCCCTGGTTGTACAGGACTTTGGCAAGCAACGGTTAGAAATAGTGTAGGCTTTTCTGAAATGGTTGAATTAGATTTAGAATACATTCAAAAGAGTGGTTTTTTCTATGATTTATATTTGATCTTTTTAACAGTTAAAATTGTACTATTCTCTAATGATGCGTATTAATTTGAAGGAAGCTTAGGTTCCATTGAGAATCTAGGCTTTTTATTATTTTGTGGTTAATTGAAGTTTTACAGTATAAATACTATAATAAAATGAACTTATGATTTGATATAAATAATTGTTTTAAAGGAGAAGAAGATGTTTTTTTCGTATTTGACAGATAATATAGGGAGTAGGATAGAGAAAAAATTACCTAATATTGCTCCAATTTTATTTTACAGTGCTTTTATTATATTTATACTAATGCAATATATGTATGGAACTTTATTTAAAGTTAATGGACATTATGTTTTCATAATGATGACCGTGTCCACAGTTTTAGCTGGAATAAAAATTCTTTTGTTCGATAAAGTTTCAGATGTATATAAATTATTAATGTTAACAACACTAGCTTTGTTGTTTGCAGCGGGTAAGAATTCATATGATTATGGTTTGTACTATTATACATTCTTAATTTTTGCTGCTAGGGATATTAAATTTGAAAAAATAGCAAGACTATTTGTAGTAGTAATGACAACTATGGTGGCTATTACCACTATATGTGCTGTTTTACATGTTATACCTACACTAGCAGTTGGAAGATCTAATTCTGCTGTCCTTAGACTTTCTTTAGGTTCAGTGTATCCAACTGATTTAGCTTCTAGAATATTTCATATTGTACTTACATATGTAGTGTTGAAAAAGTTCAATTTAAATAT
This sequence comes from Ligilactobacillus salivarius DSM 20555 = ATCC 11741, assembly GCF_001435955.1. Taxonomy (GTDB): domain Bacteria; phylum Bacillota; class Bacilli; order Lactobacillales; family Lactobacillaceae; genus Ligilactobacillus; species Ligilactobacillus salivarius. The sequence goes on from NZ_AYYT01000027.1 coordinate 7,141, forward strand.
TCCAGAATATATATCACTAATTGCGGTGACAATTACTACATATTTAGTTACTGATACAAAACTTTCATTAATTTTAATGATAATATTGATAGCATTCTGCATTTTATATCCATATATTGGTAAAGTATTCGAAAATGTAAAGGCATATGTAATAAGTGGTATAGCATTCTTGTTTATCGGAATAAATTTAATTTTGCCTTATTTATATAGTGCATCTAATCCTATTTTGAAAAAGTTAGATAGCTTATTAACAGGTAGATTATATTTAGGTAATGTAGCTTTTAAAGATTATAATGCAACTTTATATGGACAATTTGTGTATCAAAACGGTTGGGGTGGTTTACAAAATAAAGTTGTGGAAAATTATTTCTTTATAGATTCATCAATAGTAAGAGTCTTGCTAATGCAAGGAATAATAGTGTATGTGTTTTTACTATGGTTGATATTAAGAAATATAAATAAAGCTTTGAAGAATAAGCAATATGCTATAGTTTTAGGGCTACTATTAGTTTTATTAAGTGGTGCAATTGATCCACATTTGATAGAAATTTCTTTTAATATCATGTTCTTAGTTAGCTTTGCTAATTTAGATTATTTTAAAGAAAATAGAATTGAGAAAGGATTATAATAGTATTATGAATAATTATCTATTATCAGTCTATGACAAGACAGAATATAATGCAGGGCCAAAAGCTAAAAGAGACATAAGTAGAATTTTAAGCGAAAAACTTAATTTCAAGAACATAGAATTTTATTTTAATTTAGATAATACTATTTTTTCCAAAATTAATAAGATTAAATATTTAAATTGGGATATACCTAGAAAGTTAAAGAATAAAAAAATAGATAATATTTTTATCCAGTACCCTATATATTCAACAGTAGTTATCAAAAAAATATTATCTTCATTGGATCGAGATGTAAAAGTCTATTATATAGTTCATGATTTGGAATCTCTGAGACTATTTAAAAATGATGAGAACTATCTATCGGAAGAGATAAATAGATTAAATGATGCAGATGGGATTATTTCTCATAATTCAATAATGACAAAATGGCTAAAAGAAAATGGTGTAAAGACTCAAGTATCTGATTTAGAAATATTTGATTATTTAACAAAAAATGTAGCACCAGAATCTAACAGTTATGAAAAGACATTGTGTTATGCTGGAAATTTACAAAAATCCGATTTCTTAGTTAATGAATTTTATCCAATAGATGTGTATGGGCCTAATCCTAAGAAGGAATATCCTAAAACTGTAAGTTATAAGGGTGTATTTACACCGGAAGAATTACCTAAGCATTTAAAAGAAAATTTTGGTTTAATATGGGATGGAAATAGAATAGATGAATGTAATGGTGTTTATGGTGAGTATATGAAATATAATAATCCCCATAAAGTGTCACTATATTTAAGTTCGGGTTTACCAGTGATAATTTGGGAAAAAGCAGCGTTGGCAGAATTTGTAAGTAAACATCAAGTGGGAATTGTAGTTGGAAGTTTAGCGCAACTGCAGAATAAGCTTGGTTCATTGACTGAAGAGGAGTATTTGAATTTAAGGTATAATGCTCAATTAGTAAGTGAAAAATTAAAAAATGGTTACTATATTGTAAAGGCAGTATCAAATCTAATAGATAATAAATAGAGAGGTTAACTAGCCTCTCTATTTATTATTTCTATTAAGTTGGGTTATCAATTCATCAGAATATGGATTCTCAAATTTTCTAGCAAAAATGTAATCGCCATTAATAATATTATCAAAATCAGACATATCTAAAATAGCTGGATAACTTCCATGTTGTTTTTGCCATTTAATATACCGATGATGGTTTTTGACAATTCTTTGTTTAAATTCAGGAGAATTACAAAGGATAGTTTGCATCCAAAATTCATCAGAAAAACACCCCGTTTGAAGCATTTTTAGGAGATTAGGATGAGACTCTAAATAATTGATGCAATATTCAACAGCATCTCTGGGCATATCTACCCAATTTTCACCAGAGTATATTTCTAAATTAATTCCTAACTTTTTAAATTTATTGATTCTGAGCAAACTTTGTATTAATAATAATCCCCGATGATAGATTTTGCCGAATGTTGAACGACGATTAATTTTGTCGTAATTGAAGTAATATTTTTGCCATAAAATGATGGATTCACCTTTTTTTTTAACATTTTTAGCTTTTGAATAAGTCATGTAAATACGGTCATTGTCAATAAATTTATCGTAGATGTTTTTAGAAGGAATGGTTAACCAATCTTGACCAGAAATAACGTGTATATATTCAATTTGACGATTTTTAAGTACTTCTTTCATTAGCAGTACAGTAGCAGCACCTATACTCCAACTACCCCAGTGAACATCTATTTTAGATATATAATGAATGTTTTTCTTATCAAGAATCTGTTTATAATTTTCAGGAATATTCATTTTCTTATCAAAATGAATATAGACTTCAAAATTATTATGTAAAATTGTTGCTAACTTGGTTACGTGCTCAATGTTTTTATGAGCTAATATTAATATTGCTTGCATAGTTGACTCCCTAATATCACTGTAATAATTAATATAAATTATATCATGGATTAGGATTATTTAAATAAGTTAAGGGGAGAGAAAACGTGGTAGAATATAATGTGCGCTAATGATATAGAAATTTAAGGAGAAAATTCCATGAAAAAGAAACTAAATTTTATAGCTAGCAATCTTTCGGGAAAAGGTGGTACTGAAACAGTTTTAATAAAAGTTCTTAATCAACTTGTGACGGAGAGAAGTATACAACTTACATTAATTGATGATCCTAAAGATAAGAATTGGCTATCTAAACTGGATAAAAATATCACAGTAAAGATTTGTAAGAGAAAGAATCCAATAATGAAGTTATTATTTGTAACTAGAGAATTTATTTTTAATAAGAATTGTGATCATATCTCTTTAAGTCCTAAAGTGCTTAAAGTCGGTAGTAAATTGAGAAAAATAATGAATCTGAATTATAAATTAATTTCATGGATTCATTTTTCTTTGAAAGACCAAGATATGTTTGATCCTAGGAATTTATTATATGCAGATTTCCATCTTGCTATAAGTTCTGTTATAGAGAAACAGCTGATAGGTATGGGGATTAAAAAGGAAAATATCAAACTTATACTTAATCCTGTTGAAGTATGTGAGACTTTACCTAAGAATCAAGATGGAAGAGCAGACTTCTTTTATGCTGGAAGAGTCATGTATAGTGGTCAAAAAAATCTCAAAGAACTATTTCTAGGAATTAGTAAAGTAACCAATTTGGATCTACATTTAAATATATATGGAACAGGTAATGATTTAGATAAATGTAAAAAATATAGTGAACAATTGGGCATAGCAGATAAAATAACTTGGCATGGGTGGACAGAAAACTTATGGGAAGAGATAAAAGAGAGACCTACAGCATTAATTATGACATCTAAGTATGAGGGGTTACCAATGATAATGTTGGAATCTATTGCAAGAGGAATACCAGTTGTAAGCACAAAATTTGCAGGATATGAAGATATTTTGAAAGATGGAGAAAATAGTTATACTTATTCTCAAGGTGATATTAATGGGTTAATTAGAGCAATGACTGATGTAGCAAATACATCATTGTCGCCAGAATGTATAAAGAAGAGTATAGAAAATTATTATCCAGAGAAGTATTTCAAAAAGTTAAAAGAATCTTTGGAGTATTTTGAAAATAATAATCTATAATATATTTTTTAAGGAGATGATTGAAGTGAACGCCAAATATAAAAGAATATTTGGGATACATCTTGTATTTTTAGTGATAGTTAGCATAGCTACTTATATTGATTTTAAGAGTAACTATATTATTAGTGGATTTGATACTTTTTTTCATGTAGAGAGAGTTTATGAAATAAGAAGTGCATTTAAGGCAGGCTCATTTCCTGGATGGCTAAATTTTATGACTTTTCATCATGTAGGACAAGCTATTAATGGCATGTATCCAGATATAAGTTTGTGGCCACTGGTATATATTACGAATAAGTTAAATCCGATACATCAGGTTATTATAATAAGATCATTAATATTGATTTTAACGTTTTTTGTATCATATATAAGTATTTCTAAGAGATTTGATAAGGAAAATGCTAGTTATGTATCTGCAATATATGCATTGTCAGGTATGTGTTTGAGAAGTTTTAATAGCGAATTGCAATTAGGTACAGCAATTATTTTAATATTTTTGTTTCCCATAGTTTTTAACGTAAAAGATATAATATATTCTGAGAAGGTAGATATTAGATTAATATTAAATATGGCACTACTATGTACAGTAGTAATATATTCGCATTTAATGAGTATATTTGTCTTGTATGTAATAGTAGGAATAAGTATTATAGTTAGACTTATATGTCATAAAAAAATATATCCAATAATCAATATGCTAATGTCTTCATTGTTTTTAACTGCGACATCGCTACCAATACTTTATAGATACTATATAATATCTAAAGCAGGAATCCAACCAGCATACTCAAAAGGAAATGTAGCAACGGTAAAGTTTATAGATATTTTTTCATCAGCTGAATGGAGTAGTCGAGCATCTCTAAGTATTGTAACAATAATATTATTATTTATAGTAATATCAAATTTTAGAGTGAAAAAAGTGAATTTATTATTACCATACTTGTATGGGGAAATTATACTGATTGTGTTAGGAACAAATTTGGCGCCATGGAGTATACTACAGAATATGCCACTATTTGATAGCATTCAAAATACAGGCTGGAGATTTATAATTTTTTCAGGAGCAATACCTTTTATTCTTTTGTTAGTTAATTTTAGTGAAAAGAGTAGTAGGAAAATATTAAAGATATTATTTATAATAGCAATACTTACTTCTGTAAATGAATATTATAGTTTTCATGGGTCTGCGCGGAAAAATATGGCAATTTTTAGTGGTGATAATAATAAGATATTAGGTGCAGAAGATTGGGTGAGGTTAAAATCTACCGGTATCAATAGTGACAAGTTGACGAGAGACATTATTCCGGACTATGCTCCTAATCAAATTGATTCAAAGGTATTTGCAAATGGTTCAACTCTAAGTGATGATTTGCAGAATAGAATTAGGTATAATCAAGTTAAAATGAATGGTAAGAATGTTACTACTACAAAGGAATATACTTATGAAGGTATAAGTTTTAATTTTAACAATATAAAGAGTGCTTCTTCAATAGAGTTACCTGTATATGGATATAAAACATTAAATTATCATGTTACAGTTAACGGAAAAAACGTACCGTATACAATATCAAATTTGGGATTTATAGAATTGAATAATATAAGAAAAATAAAAAATGTTAAGATAGAGTATCTCTATCCTAAGATGTATAAATATATAATTTATTTTTCTACAATAATAATATTGATATTGAGTGGAATAAGTATATTTTATTTTAGAAGTACGAAATATAAATATATATAATTATTTTCAGTGGTAGTACTATCATTAACGTTATGATTGGAAATTTAATAATTGAACAATAAGTATATCATTAGTACAATTTTAATGATAAAATAAACTTTGTTTTGTAATTAAAAGGAATATTATGGATTTGGAGGAAGTATAAAGTGACAAATTATTTAGTAGTGGGTGCAGGTCTTTTTGGTGCAGTATTTGCACACGAAGCTGCTCAAAGAGGACATAAAGTAAAGGTTATTGAAAAAAGAGACCATGTTGCCGGAAATATTTATACAAAAGAAGTACATGGCATTCAAGTCCATCAATTTGGTGCACATATCTTCCATACTTCTAAGAAAGAAATTTGGGAATATGTAAATCAATTTGCTGAATTTAATCGTTATACTAATAGCCCAGTAGCTAATTATAATGGTGAAATTTATAATTTGCCTTTTAACATGAATACATTCAACAAGCTTTGGGGAGTTGCAACTCCTAAAGAAGCTATGGCTAAGATTGAAGAACAACGTGCAGTTCTTAATGGTAAAAAACCAGAAAACCTTGAAGAACAAGCTATTTCATTAATCGGAACAGATATTTACGAAAAATTGATCAAGGGTTATACAGAAAAGCAATGGGGACGTAAAGCTACAGAATTGCCAGCTTTTATCATCCGTCGTTTGCCAGTGCGTTTAACTTACGATAACAACTACTTCAATGATACATATCAAGGTATTCCAATCGGCGGCTATACACAAATCGTTGAAAAGATGTTAGATCATGACAATATCACTGTTGAAACAGGAGTAGATTTCTTTGGTCGTAAAGAAGAATATCTAAAAGAATATGATAGAGTTGTCTTTACAGGTATGATTGATCAATTCTTCGATTACAAACTTGGAGAATTAGAATATAGAAGTTTACGCTTTGAAACAGAAGTATTAGATGAAGATAATCATCAAGGGAATGCTGTAGTAAATTACACAGATGCCGAAACGCCTTATACTAGAGTAATCGAACATAAGCATTTTGAATTTGGTAAGGGTGAAAAGGGTAAGACTGTTATTACTCGTGAATATCCTGCTGATTGGAAACGTGGCGATGAACCTTACTATCCAGTGAATGATAGTAAAAACAACAGTCTTTACAAGCAATACCAAGAATTAGCAAGTAAAGAAACTGAAAATGTGATCTTCGGTGGACGTTTAGGACAATATCGTTACTACAACATGGATCAAGTTATAGGAGCAGCTTTGATAACTGTTAAGAATGAATTTGAGGGATAATTATGAAGGTAATCAAAAATTATCTTTACAATGCAGGATATAATATTTTAGCCTTAATCTTACCATTGATAACAGGTCCTTATATCGGACGTGTTTTAAAGCCAGAAGGGGTAGGGATTAATTCATATACTAACTCTTTAATTCAATGGTTTGTATTAATTGCGGGGATTGGTATTTCCTATTATGGCAATCGTGAGATAGCGTATGTACGTGAAGATAAGAAAAAAATGACACAGACTTTTTGGGAAATTCAAATTCTTAAAGTAATAATGACAGTTGTCGCTTTCTTCTTATTTGCGCTATTTATTCAATTCTACCGAAAGTATTATTGGTACATGATATTACAATCTTTGAACATTGTCGCAGCTGCAATAGATATTTCATGGTTGTATATGGGAATTGAAGATTTTAAAAGAACCGTTATCAGAAATACGATGGTAAAATTAGCATCTTTAGCGATGATTTTTATTTTCGTTAGAGATGCTAGTGATGTAGGTGTATATATTGTAATTCTAGCTTTATCTCTAATTGGCGGTAATTTAACTTTATGGCCACATTTACGAGTTTTATTAACCAAGATAAGTATTAAAGAATTACACCCATTAAGACATTTTGTCCCAACAGTGTCACTGTTTGTTCCACAAATTGCGACGCAAATTTACTTGATTTTGAATAAAAATATGTTAGGTATTTTTGCTGGAGCTACTTCTGCTGGATTTTATAATCAATCAGATGCTCTTGTTAAGGTTGTTTTAGGTCTAGTAACAGCAACTGGAACAGTTATGTTGCCTCATGTATCCAATGCTTTTGCTAAAGGTGAAACTAAGAAAGTAAATGAATTATTATATAATTCTTTTGATTTCGTATCCTGTTTGGCTATTGCGATGATGTTTGGCTTAGCTGCTGTATCAAAGTATTTAGGTACGATGTTTTACGGACCTGGTTTTGGCCCAGTTGGTTTAGCTTTAATGATTGAATCAATAGTGATTGTTTTAATTGGTTGGAGTAATGTTGTTGGAACTCAATATCTTTTGCCTACAAATAAAGTTAGGTCTTTTACAATATCAGTAGTATTTGGGGCAGTTGTTAATATTGTACTTAACTTTCCATTTATTTATTTCTGGGGTTTATATGGTGCTGTATGGGCAACCGTGTTATCAGAATTAGCTGTTACCGCTTACCAACTGTGGGTAGTTAGACATAGTATTGATTTGAAAAAGATGTTTGAGAATTTTCTAAAGTATCTAGTTGCTGGAATTTTAATGTTTATTCCAATTTACTATCTTGAATTACTTTGGAAACCTAAAGATATGAATTTACAAGGGATCATGTATACAGGCATAGAAGTCGTTATAGGGATAGTAATTTATGTTATAGTGCTTTTAATACTAAAACCTACAATTTTAGGTAAGATCAAAATGATAAAAAAATAATATATTTTAGTAGCAATCTGTTAATAATACGGATTGCTATTTTTATGACAATAATGTAACACTAACTTAAAGAAATAATACAAACCTTGATAAATATTGAGATTGATATTTGTGTAAAGTATAATAAAAAAGTATTCCTATAGACTTTTATGGGGATGGCTACACAAGTTTAGAAAGAATTTAAGTTTAGATAAGAAAAAGGAGGACGTTTTTCCTTGGAGAATTATGAATCAAAAAAACGTTATAAGATGTATAAAGCCGGTAAAAACTGGGTTGTAGCACCTTTAGTTTTTTTAGGATTGGCAATAGGAGTTAATGTTCATAATCCTAAAGTTATGGCTGATACTAATGTTCAAAGTCAAACAGATAATAACAATAACAATCAAACTAATAAGCAAGAAGTAACATTACAAGCAACACAAAATACAGAAACAAAGACAGTTGTTAATCAAGTAAACAGCAGTCAACAAGTAAGTGTTGAAAGCAATCAAAGTGTAGAAACTAATACAAATGAAGTTGCAGATACTACTCAACAAACTTCTACAAAGCAAGAAGTAAAGCAATCTACACCAGTAACTGTACAAGCTCAAAGTGCTCCTGTACAACAAGCAACGCCTGCAATTAATAATGTAACTGCACAAGTAGCAGAAAATAAAGTTGCTACTGCACCTGCTATATCAGTAACTACTTCCGAACAAAGTCAAAATACTCAAGTAGTTAACAATAGTGAACAAAGTAATGCTACTCAAAGTTCAACTACACAAAAGAGTGAAGAACCTAAAGTAGAAACACCAGTAAATACTGCTGATAATGCTAGTCAAAAGTATGTTAATGACAATTGGTATTTAGTAGATAATACTACTGGTAAAAACTTAACAGGTTTTCAAGAAATTAAAGACCAAAATAAAGTAGTTTACTATGCACCAAGCAG
>NZ_AYYT01000028.1 GCF_001435955.1 Ligilactobacillus salivarius DSM 20555 = ATCC 11741
CGAAATAAAGTTGCTTTAGCTTTAAGAGCGTTAAGTATATTGAATGTTGTACTTATCTTGGCGATTTTTCTAAGAGCTACATACCTATACATTTATTTAGGTTGGACTATTAGTACAGGAGCATTTTTAGTAGCTTTATTAGGAACGATTGCAATAATAATTATTGAAGTCTTACACGATAAAGCAGTAGATTATGGAAATAAAATTTATAATCAAAAAAGAGAATTTTAAGCATTAAAAGGTAGCTACGGCTACCTTAAATTATTATATAAAGGTATCTTAAGCTACCTTGAGCTACCTTTTAATTTAATGCAATTTCTTAATTAAAAATGAGATGTGTTAGTTCCGACCTCCACCTACACCAACTAAACCCGCAAGCGGGAGGGTTCCATTCGACTTCGTCTCATTGCACAGGCACCCTGATAGCATATCTTAATCAAATGTTACAAGGCAGTCTAAAGTGGCAGAGCCATCCTTGTAACATTTGATCAATCTATGCTACCAAAGAAAATGTAAGCTACATTTGATAAAGGAGGTAAATATAATGATCTTACCTAAAATACCAATGAATATATATTTTAATGATGATGATAGGCTTTACTTATTAGCTACCTCGTTAGATGAGATTAATGATTTTGAAGTAAGTGAAGATAATCAAGGTTTATTTATGAGGCGGATTAAAGAAGCTGAGAATATACCTGAAATTGTGAATATATTGGCTGATTACGATATGGTTTGTCAGGAATTTTAAAATAGAAAGGCTGAGTATTATGGATTTATCAAAGAGACTATTTAAGCAAGAATCCAAAATTGAAATAAAAAAGCAACCATTTTATCGAAATAAAGTTGCTTTAGCTTTAAGAATATTAAGTATATTGAATATTGTACTTATCTTAGCAATCTTTTTAAGAGCTACATACCTATACATTTATTTAGGTTGGACTATTAGTACAGGAGCATTCTTAGTAGCTTTATTAGGAACAATTTCAATAATAATTATTGAAGATTTACATAATAAAGCAGTTGATTATGGAAATGAAATTTATAACAAAAAGAGAGGTTTGAAGAAACATGAATAATTTAGCAATGTTATTAAACAATTTTAGATACAAGATGATTGGAACTTTTGTTGGAGCAGACAATGAACCTAATATTCAAAAATCAACGGGGAAAGTATTTTATCACCCAGTTGCCTTATTTAAAGATATTTGTTTAGAAGATGGGACACCAGTTATTGATAAGTACTGGTTTAACTATGTTACTGGTTTAAGAAGACTAGGAAAACTAGAACCAGGAACAAGACTTAGTTTCTTCGTTTACTGTGAAAGGAATCGAGTAATTGTTGAATTGAATAAAGATGAATTTGGATTGATGGATTCACTATCAGTGCCAACTAATTTTGAAAGAATTGATGGAAGTGTAGGAGAGCCAGTTCCCGTAGAAGAACGACCAATGTCAGGTTATATTTTTGTTAAAAATAAGCAAAAAAATACTGTTTTTGATGAAAGACAACAATGGTACGTAGATCAGTATATGGAATGGAAGCACCAAAATCCTAGACAAGCAGAAGAAGATTTAGAAAACTTTGAAGTTGTTAAATCAGAAAAATTATCTAGAAGAAGTAAAGAACGTTTTATTGTTGTAAGTAAGGTTACAGGCGAAATTCTAGATACAGGAGATGATCGAAAGGGATATACATCAGTAGCTAGTGCTTACGCAGGATTTGATTACAAGATGAAATATTTAAATCCTAGAATTAGATACCGTAGAAGATGTGCAAAGAGATTTTTACTACAGCATGGTGACTTTGACAAAAAATTAATGGATATTTTTGATGAGATTGATAATAAAGGGTCATGGGAAGGATTCATGATTTTTGATGAAAAAATTGTTGAGTATCTATTAAATGATGAAGGATATAATGACTTAGAATTTAAAGCTAAAGACTTATATGAAGCATGGAATACCTTATAGTGTCACTAAAAACGCATTTTCTCTATGGTCAGATAAAATAAGCTAAGTAAATGAATTAGGTGGTGATTACTAAATGATAAATGTAGTAGAGTTAAAAAAAACAACTAGAAGCAGTTAATGAAGAAGTACATGTAGAAATTAAAGAACATAGTGCAATTACAATGTTCAAAGATCGAAATGGAGTAGAGATAGAAGAACAATTAAGAGGTGACATTGAAGTTTACTTTATGGGAGTTCCTGTTTTAGGAATAAAAACCTTGCAGCCGAATGAAGATGAAGAAAAAAGTAAGAAGGCTTTAGATGTTGAACCTGGTTTTTATAATCAGAGTGCTGGTGAAATCTTAATAGAGCTATTGAGCATAGCTAATAGGTACGTAGACGATTAAAAAGGAGAGTTAGAAAATGGAGATTATAGATGAATTTAGTACAACAAGTGACTTAGGTGGAGTATTGATAGGAAATACTTATAACGGAAAGAGAATAATCAATATCAGAGTAAACGATAGTGTCTATATTTTGCCGAAGATTGACAAAAATTTTGAAATGTTTGTTGATGAAAGTGAGGGAGAAGATAATGAATAAGAAAGACAATAATTCTAAAACAGTTCTTTTAGAACTAATTACAGCAGGTATCTTTTATCTCAAGCTGATTTACCTTGATAATTCAGTCGGTGCTTATATTGGCGATAGTATTTATATGATATTCATGTTGTTTTTATGTTGGTCGTCAACATCTAAAGATTAGGGACAATGATTAGAGGTGAATAAGTAATGGGATACGAAGATTTTAAAAGTGAAATTGAGAAAATAGATAATAATTTAACTGTAGAACGTTATGACGAGGATCAAATAGTGATGATTGGGCCGACTTTGCAAGATAGAAAAGCTGGTGATGTTGAGATCTTTGTTAATGAAGACGTATCTGTTTTTAGAATTACTACTGATGATAATGATCATTGTTTCTTAAAGATTAACATTGGAGTTGATATTACAAGTTTTGATACATTTTTTGAAATTCTCAACTTAATTAAAGAATATATGGAGAATCTATAGAAACTTAATTGGTAATTAACTTATTGGAGGAATTTAGTATGACTGAAATACAAAAATTAACTAAGCAACGTGATTTAGTTGCAGCTGCATTTAACGCAATTGAATCAAAAAGTAGGGCTTTAGCAGTAAATGCAGAAGATGATGAGAAAAAACAAGCAGACGCTTTCGGTGAGTTGTTAGATTTTATACAACAGACCAATAGTAAGCTTAATAAAGAACTTTCTAAGCTGGAAGAAGGTGAGTAGTTATGATTGTTAGGAAATCACCTAGACAGAAGAAAGTAGAGTTGATGTTTGTTAAGAGTTTAAATAAGACAGCTCCTGGTAGTGAAAGAGAATTCTTCGAACTATGGAAGACAGGTAAAATTGATACTCTAAAACTAATTGACTTTAGAAATTTTTATACTATGCAAGGTGAGAGGTGGGGCTATGAAACAGGTTATCAAGATGGTTACATGGAGGATAGGTAATGTTTACTGAAAAAGAATTTAACAGAGTATATGGTGAATTAAAAAATAATCAAGCTGCTATCCTAATTGATTATCATGCTTGGTTTCCTTGGTTTGAAGGATTACGTGTAGAGTTATTAGATGGTGATAAGAAAATTATTTATGATAGTTTAGACAATACTATAACAAAGAGAAGTTTTCCTAATAAAAACTATGTAAAGCTTCATGGAAAGAATGGTCGCAAGCATTATCAAGATGGCTTAGCATATGTGAGTACAGTAGATGTGATTAATAAGATTAGAAGTATTAGATTTTCAATTGTTGGTTTATATGAAGATAATACACTTTATGTTGTTGAAAGTGCCACAATAGCTGTAGATCTACAAGTAACAGAAAAACTTAAATATGTAGAATTAGAATTTGTAAACTTTACTCGCTTAGAATTTGACCCCTTCGGAGATAATAGCTATTTTGCAAAAGTTAGATATTGGTTGAATATTGATAGAGAAGAAAATCAAACAACGTATATATTAGGGAAGCGTTATACAAAATATGAAGAAGCTGTTCTTTCAAAAAAAGAAGTTAAACAATTATATTTAGAATCTAATCATAATTACCCATTAGAAATTATCGAGGAAACGCTGAATATAGAAGATTTGGGTTTAATGAGTCCTAAAGGAGATAGTATTGAAGAAATCAAATTAGTTGACAAAGATAAGCAGTCGATAGATAAGAAGAGAATAAAAATATTTGCAAAATCAAAATTAAATAAGTAATCAATTATAAAGTAAGAAATTTTGGAGGAATTTATTATGAATCATGTAAGTTTAATTGGACGTTTAGCCAGAAATGTAGAAGTTAAGAATACACAATCGGGATCACAAGTGGCTAGATTCTCTTTGGCAGTCCGTAGAGAATATAAGAACAAGGCAACAGGACAATATGAAGCTGATTTTATTAACTGTACAGCATGGGGAAGAAATGCTGAATTTTTACAAAAATATACAGCTAAAGGAAAGCAAGTTGGAATTGAAGGATCATTACAAGTAAGTTCTTATGAAAAAGATGGGCAAAAAGTTTACTCAACTGATGTAGTTGTAAGCAAAGTTACATTAGTTGAAAAAGTTGAGAGAGATAACTATACAGGAGTGGCTCAAAATCAAGAACAACATATTGAAAATGGCAATGAGTATGGTTCATATGATGATTATGAAGTTTATCCTGATGATCCAGGTTATGATGTTGGATTCTAAGGAGGGTTGCTAATGAAGATTGGTAAATTATTGGTAGTAGGAGCTTTAGCAACTGCTTTATCAGGTTGTAGTCAACCAGTAAATGATAATTATGTTACTACAGCTAATCATACGAAAATAAGCAAAATTATTAAATCAAAGCTAACAGCTAAAAATAAGCAAAATGTTAGTGACACACCGTCAAAGCAATTAGCTAGTTCTGTTTTAAGTGAAAATGTTGTAAGTAATTTAGGTGGGAAAAATAGTTTGAAATTTAACGGTCATGGAGCTTTCATTGTAAATGATAATCATACTAGCCTAAATGCTAAAGTTAATGCAGCTCCTTATGCTCAAAATCAAGTCGATAATTTAGGTAGAGCAACTGTTGGAAATGCCCTATTAAATAAAACGAGTCGTCAATATCGTAATCGACAAGAAACAGGTAATGGAGCAACTAATTGGAAACCTGCAGGGTTTAAACAGATTCTGCACCTTAGTGGAAAGTACAATCATGCTTACGATAGAGGACATTTATTAGGTTATGCTTTAGTAGGTAATGTTAGAGGTTTTGACGCTTCGGAATCTAATAAAGCCAATATTGCTACTCAAACAGCATGGGCAAATGAGGCTAGAGAGTCTAATTCAACTGGGCAAAATTACTATGAAGGATTAGTCAGGAAAGCCTTAGATAAAAATAAAACAGTACGTTATCGAGTAACTAACCTTTATACAGGAAATAATGTAGTTCCTTCTGGAACACATTTAGAAGCAAAGTCTAAAGACGGGTCGCTAGAATTTAATGTGTTTGTACCTAACGTACAAAATGGAATCTTAATTGATTATCAAACTGGTAATGTAACGGTTCAAAAAAGGTAGCTTAGGGTAGTCTAAGGTAGCCCAAGCTACCTTTAAAATGAGCAAACAAAGGTATCTCAGGGTAGCTTGAGCTACCTTTGGTACTAATAAAAATAAATGGAGTGATTTAAAATGGAAATTTTTTCTTTGGATCTTGGTAATAAACAAACAAAACTAAAAAGTAGTAAAAATGAATATGTTTTACCTTCACAAATTTTAAATGGTGAAGATATGCCTCAACAATTAAGTGATTTTGGCAAAAAGAGAGATATTAATTACTTTAAAGTACCTTTTGATGATAGTGAATGGATTTGGGGTAAAGATTTATCAACCTTAAAACGTGATGATTATCTTCAAGACACATTAATGCACCAAAATAGATATTCTAATGATACATTTAAGTTATTAGCTAACTTTGCTCTAGGTTTATTGGCTACGGATTTTGAAAAAGCTGTAGAGAATATTTTAGAAGTTACGGTAGTTACAGGGCTGCCAACTGATGACTATAATAGTCAAAAACAACTTAAAGATTTATCTAGTATTTTAAAGGGACAGCATCAAATTGAAGTTGATGGTGTAACTTACACAGTAAGAGTGAAGCACGTTTTAATTATCCCTCAACCAGTAGGAACATTCTATGATGTTCTGTTAGATGATGAAGGTGTTTTGGTAAATGATGAATTGCTGGAAGAGAAAGTAGGGATTGTTGACGCTGGTGGTGGAACTATTCTAATAGATACATTGCTAAATTTTGAATTAGATAAGCGTAATCGTCGACAATATGCAACAGGGGCAAATGACTTATATGAAGCAATTATGAGTCAAATGGACGGTAATGTAAGTTTGTATCAAATCGAAAAAATGGTACGTAACGGAATTAAAGAAAGAAAATTTAGTTATCGCTATTCTAAGAATCATATTGAAGATGTAACTGATCTAGTTGAAAAAGAAATTACTAATTTTACTAGACGATTAGTAAGCAATCTAAAGTCAACTTTTAAAGATATAGATAGTATTGATACATTAATCATTACAGGTGGATCCGCTAATTTAATTAATCAGCGTTTAATTGTAGACTTCTTTGAAACTGCATATTTTGTTAAAGATTCAGAGCTTGCTAATGTTAGAGGATTTTATAAATACGCACTTACAGCTGAATAACAGGGGTGAGTCAAATGACTAGAAAATTATTAAAGCAAGTTAGTATTAAATTTTATGATAATCCAGAAGACAAGCTTCTGTTAGAATATTTAGTTCAACCACATATTAATCAAACTAACTTATTAAAGAGCTTATTAAAACAACATATTGCTGGTAATAAGTTCTCGCCAGAAAAAAGACAAATAGTTGATGTTTTAACAGATGATAGAGATAATGAAAAGATAGAATTTAAAACTGAATCTAAAAAAGTTAAAGAATTACCTAAGAAAAAGTTCAAAGGTGGTTTCAAGGGTTTTATTTCCTAGTTTGTTGCTACTAACAAATTTAAAAAAGAAATTGTTGTTTGATTTAGATAGTAATGTTATAATGTAGTTACAACTTATGTGATGTGATTTTTTCACTAATCAAAACTAGATAACATTATTGATATTGATGAACCAGCAGGTTTAACGTTTTAACGTTAGACCTGCTTTTTTTGTCATAAAAACAGTACTTTTTATTTTTCACGTTATGATATAGGCATTATGTAGTGAGAAAGAAGGTCTATAGATGAACAATAATGAAAATAAAATGGGAAACGATTATGGAATACCTAGAGACATTTATGCTCACGCTAAATATTTAGGTGTATTGCTAGTAGATATTTTAATAGTGCTAGGAACTCCATTAGTAACTTTTGTTATTGGAACCAACATTTTTCCACCAAACGCCATTACGCACATTATAGTATTTCCTATAATTAGTACATTTTTAGCTGTGTACTTAGTTTTACCAGCTAATGGTGGGAAGAAAAACTTTAATCAAATTATGTTGAATCTTAGGAGACACCGATTTTTATGGATTAGTTTTGAAAAAGGAGATTAAAAGAAATGGCCAAAATAATTTCTAAAAAAGATAAGAAGTTCCAAAACTTAGTAGAAAACTTTCCCACAATTGATTTAATACCATTTAAGCGTATTTTAAATAATTCTGGAGAATATATTGAATTAGTAGAAGGTGGATATTTACAGATTATGGAACTACCTTCAAAAGATACCTATTCTTTAGGCGAAGATGAGGTAAATAGAACTTTAATTAACTGGTATGGTTGGTTATCAAGATTCTCAGAAGATTTTACAATCCATACAACTAAACTACCAACTGATACTACGAATCAAATTAATTATCAAAAAAGCTGTTTAAACCAGGTTAGAAATGAAATAAAAAACTGTACGGATTCAAGATTATTAAATCAATTACGTGATCGAGAACAATTACTGTTAGAAGAAATAAATGTTGAAGGACTAATTAGAAATAAAATTTACAATGTTGAATTTTTTGCCTTTCTCTTTGGAAAAACTAAGAGAGAACTTGATGAAACAGTAAGAAAATCAAAAATATATGGAAATAATGATTTTGTTCCTAGAGAAATCAGCAGGGAGAAAAAAATTCAAATTTTACAACAGCATAATAATTCGAATGAAAAGCTTTAGGAGGGTAAAGAAATGGGATTTCTATCTAAAAATAAGATTAAAAAGTACCAGGAAAAAGGCTATGATTTAGACTTTCTCAGTAAAGTTCAACCTAAAGGAAATATAGATTTTAGAACAGATCGTTATTATTACAGTGGCAGCGGCTACAGTACTGTTTTACACGTTTACGGATATCCAACGAATGGATTAATGAATTTTTGGCTACAAGATTTAATGTTAATTGACGGTACTAGAGCTTTTTTATCAGTATATCAAGAAGATAATAGACATATTAAGAAGAAACTTGAATCTTCAATTGGAGAAAAGCAAAGCCGAATATCAGGAAAAGCTAAGGCTACTCAAAATCAACAAGAATTAGATGAAATTAGAGATATGGCTGAACTTTATAGAGAAATCAGTCGGCAAAATATTACGATTTTAGGTATCTATGTTAGAATCTTTGTTTCTGCTAGTACGGTAGAAAAATTATTTAAGAAAGTTGAAGAAATTAAAGATAAGGCGTCAAATTTCAAAATGACAATTCTAGTTGGTGAATTGGATTACGAATATAAAGCACCATTTATTCCACCATCAAAACAAATTGAATTGCCTAATAGACGTAGAGGAACAATTATCAAAGCTTATGATTTAGCTGGTGGGTACTTCTTTGATCATACCAAATTAGAAGATCAACATGGATCTTATTATGGTTATACAAGGACTAATGGTGCAATTAACTTTAACTTTTTAGAACGTGATAATCGTAGAACTCGTTCATTTATGTTTATTTCTGGTAACCCTAATATGGGACAAACTACCTTTTCTTTAAAGGTCAATGATGATTTATATTCAAAGGGACACTATATCAGAAATTTTGACGCTTCAGGTAAATTTAGTCAACAAACTCGACAACAATCAGGATTAATTTTAGATCTTTCAGGTGGTCAAAATCGCATTAATCCTTTTCAAATCTTTCCAACAGTGACAGCAGCTAATGGGATAGATGTTGATGAAATGCGAAGCTTTGAGTTACATGTAGAAAAATTAAAAAATATCTTTAAAATGCTTAATAATCAAGCTACAGGGGACGACATGAAAGTCTTTGAAAATGTGTTAACAGATTTTTATATTTCAAAAGGTATTTGGTTTAGAAATCCAACTGTACATGTTAATGATCTTAGAGCAACACAAATTTCTAAAGAAGAGTACCCTGTATTATCTGACTTTGTAAATTATTTATATGATACAGAACGAAGATTAACCATGAGACGTACAGTATCACCTTATTTATTGGCATCAATTTCAAGAATTAAGCAAACCTTTGATACTATGCTGCAAACACAAGCTGCTATTTTTGAAGGAATTACTGAGTTTCAGGATATATCTAAAGAAAAAGTAGTTACTTTTGATTTTTCAGGATTAAAAGGACAACCTAGTATCTTTAATGCTCAAGTATTCTCAGTACTATCTTTAGTTTCAGCAGATGTTACTAATAACGGAAAAAGATGTAAACAAATTATGCTACAAAACCCACAAATTCAAGAAGCAGATTTACCACACTATGTTGTAAATATTGCTGACGCTCAAAATCTAATTACACCTAAGTATCAAACCAGTGTTGATTTACTAGCCGATATTATGGACGGTATGGGGGAAAATTTTGCTGGAGTAATTATTTCAGTTCATTCATTACAAGGAATCTTGTTTGAAAAAGGAGCTAATAATTATAGTGCTGATTATGCTACGGCCGTAAAAAGAATTTTTGGCCTAATGCAATATCGAGTATTCGCTCAAACTAACGAAACTGACTTGCCATTATTAGCTGAAGCATTAGCTGGTTCTATGAGTCGCTCAGAGTTGGAAACTCTAGTAAATCTTGAAAAAGGCGATTTATTTATGAATATTGCCAGTGTAGGCAACGTTGTATTCCATCAAGAATTGATGGATAACGAAGTATCCAGGTATGGAGGCATAAGATGAAATGGAAACAAAAAGAAACTCTTAAAAAAAGTTCAATAACAGGAAAAGTTAATCATCTTATTACACAAGAAAAGCTGAAATATCAGTATCATAAAACAGAATTTTTAAATCAAGATAATAGTGAGCAAATTAAAAAAGATAAAGATTTTGTTAAACAAGGTGGCTTGTTTATAGTAGTAGCTTTTATAATTTTTAGTTTAATTTTTCTGCTGTAAGGTGGTGGCTATTTTTTGGTTAATTTAGTTAAGAAAAAAATTTATACGATTAGTGGCATATCTATCTCAATATTAGTTATTAGTGTAATGATGATTTTTATCCTATTAGGAGCAATTCTTGGTGATAACAATAATGATTGTGATACCAGCTCTGACAGTGATTTTGATGTCAATGTAACTGGAGTTGCTGGTGGCGATTGGACGGTTAAAGGAACTGAATCATACAATACTGCTAAAACAATTTTTGATTTTATGACTAAAAAAGTAGGTATGTCAGGTGCTGGTGCAGCTGGAGTTGTTGGTAATGCCCTGGTAGAATCGGGATTTAATCCCAAAGCTTCAAATGGTACTCACTTTGGTTTATTTCAATGGACTCAAAATCGCTTAGAGGCTGGAGGATATATTAAATCAGAAGAAGATAAAACTGTTGAAAATGAATTGAAAGTATTGAAATATGAGCTAGATCATGGCTATAAAACTGCTAAAGTTCAAGTTGGTAAAGCAAGTGATCCTTCGACCGCTGCTAAACTATGGGACGATGATTTTGAAAAATCAGGTGGTCAAGCTTTAGCTAAAAGACAAGCTGGTGCCGTTAGAGCTTATGAGCTATTCGGTGGAGCAAGCATTAATGTTGATGATAGTATTCTTGGTAGTACGGTTGATGGTGCCAATGCAGGTGAACAAGCATTAGCAGACGAAGAAAATACCAGTTGTAATGACGGATCTGTTGTAGTTTCTGGATCATGGATTTGGCCTTTTAGTAGTGTACCTAAATCAGGCCCAAAATTAGTAGCAGCTCAAAAATTTGGAAATGACGGTGGATTTAGAACTAACTCGTTCCATGACGGAGTGGATTTTGGTGACGCAACCTACAATGGTGACATTCATGCTGTTCATGGTGGGAAAATTTCTAAAATTGTTAAACCAGGTGAATATGGTGTTGGTTTCTATTTAGTTTGGGAGACAACAGATGATGGTTATGGTATTTCTTATCAGGAATTTGGTGATATGAATGATATTTCTGTTAAAGAAGGAGATACAGTTAAAACTGGTGATAAGATCGGCGTATCAAGGTCAGGTGGTGAGGAGTACTCTCACCTTCACTTAGGGATATCCAAAGAAAAAGACTTAGGAAAAGCTTTAGGAAAATCATTTACAGATGATGGTACTTGGTTAAATCCTGTAGAAGTTATCAAAAAAGGCTTAGATAATGATAAATAAACGAGGTAATGAAATGAACAACAGGAAATTAATTTTAATTTTAATAGGAATTACTATAATTAGTTGGATAATAACTATTTTATCTATTCCGAAAAAGAATGAGTTAAATACTGTTAGAGAGCAACTGTCGCAAATAGAAAGACAAATTGCAATTAAAAGGAGAACGGCCATTGCTGATTCACCTTTAAGTAATAAATTTGACTTAGTAAATGCCCAGCAGAAAGCACAAACTAAGCTTAAACAAGCTTTTTCAGTAATGTATGGAGGATTACATTCAAAAAAAGATGTTAAAGAAAATACAGCTATGTTTAAGCAAATTTTAGGAGTTCAGTTAATGGATAAAGGATTAACTGACGCTATGAGTGGAGATAACTTTTTTATTGAAAAAAATGACTCAGTAGATGTAGTGTTTGGAGATATTAGTGATAAGACTGATACCACTATTCAAGTCATTGTGTCATATAAAATGAAAGGTAGAAGTGAAACGCAAGAAGTTAATAAGGAGGCAAATAGCTATACTCAAATTTACACATTGCATTATGATTTAGTTCAACAAAAGGTGAACTCGTTTAGCAGTCAGTCAATCACGAGGGGGAGCAATAAATGAAAAATAAAGGATTAGTTAGTATTTGCATACTTTTGGTAGTTAGTTTAATAATGACAGGAATATTTAGGATTGAACAAAAGAAGATAGATCATCAAGAACTAGAGTATACACAAAAGTTAAATAAAAAACAAAAAGAATTAGCAACTATTAGTAAAGTAACAAATGACGAATTATTGCAAAAAGCTCCTTATGATGATACACGTCAACAAGTTGTAACAAGTCAAAAAGTAGATGAAAAAGCAAAAAAATTATTTGAAATCTTACTAACTTTTGGTGATTCAAAAGAATATAGGGCTAGAAAAGAAAAAGCACAGTCTTTAGTTACAAATAATGTTTTAAATGATTCGAAAATATTTGGATCCGATAAAGATGTATCAGGCAAGAGTTATATTGATACATTAAAGATTTACTCAACTTATAGAGAATCTAAAGTATATAGTTCGTTAGCTGATAATGATAATATGACGGTTGTTGTTAACGTTAGTTATTCCTCTGGAAGAGATAATTTACCTGAAGCAACTAACCATGATGTTTATAAGTTACAATACAATTTAACTCAAGATAAATTTACAGATATTAAAAAAATAGGGAATACGGATACTGTTACTGACTAATTAAGCAGATATAGAATAAGATTATTAACGCTCAAAATATAGTATTTCAGAGATACTATGTTTTGAGCGTTTTCTTTTTAACCTCCATAATCAAAGTGATATAATATAAAATACAATGTTATTTAATGTTTTACAATGTTATTAATATATAATTAACTGATAAATTGAGAGTGTTTGGGGAGATTTGTCATGGATAAATTGGGAAATAAACTTATTAAAATCATTTTAGAATCTGATAATAGTATAGATATGGAAAAAAACATATATCAAGCTATATCAGAAGTAATTGTAGAGATTGTCAGTGAAGCTTTGGAAAAAGTTGATGATAAATTAGTTAATAACATGAAGGTGCAAGGGTATGAGATAGAACGTAAAGATAAGCGTAAAATACAGTTTCTTTTTGGAGATGTTACTTTTACAAGAAGACTATATAGAAAAGGAAAAAAGTATAAATATGCCTTAGATGAATGTTTATGCTTAAAGTCTTATAAACGTTATTCTTCTTTAACAGAAGCTAAATTTGCAGAAATTTCTACGAGCAGTTCATTTTCTAAATCTGCTGAGGCAATTAACAAAGTATCTACACTGAATGTTTCTCCCAGTGGAGTACATAAAATAACACAGAGAGTAGCAGCTAAGGTTATAGAATATACTGAGAAAAATAAGAAAAAGTCTAAGGTAAAAAGGAAAGTTCCTATTCTCTTTTTGGAAGGTGACGGATTAATTATTAAAAGCCAGAAGAAGAGACGAATATCAATTCATAGATTCCAAGTACATGAAGGAGTTATAAAAGAGGGAAATAGGACAAAAACAATTAATTTGCATAGATGTACAGATACCTCCAGAAGAAAAGCATATAAGGACATGTTACGTTATTTGCATGATAATTATGATTTGACAGATACAATTGTTTTAACCAATAGTGACAATGGTTCGGGATATGAACCTGAAGTTTTCCAAGAATTAACGTTAGAGTGTAAGCAGCATGAACATTTTCTAGATAAATATCATCTTAATCGAAAAATAGAGGAACGCATGTATTTTTGCGACTTTGAATTAATCAAAAAAATGAAACAAGCAATATATGAATATTCAAAAAAAGATGTAGAAATAGTATTAGATACAATGGAAGCAATTGCTGTTATTAAGAAGGATCATAGTCAATCTAAAAGAGCTACAGAAAAACTAGCAGCTTATTTAAGTCGTAACTGGGACTATATAAAACCACTTAATTTACGGGAAATTGAGGGTGTTTCTTCTAGTAAAGGGTTAGGAATATGTGAAAATAGCCATAGGCCTTATGTTTATCGCATGAAGAGACAAGGGAAAACATGGTCTCCTGGAGGGGCTAAAAATATGGTTAAATTAATAGACTCTCTCGAGAATAATATCTTTGAAGAAGCAATTAAAGCTGATAATAAAAAGGAAAATTTGGATAGTATTCCAGAACCTAAAATAAACATGAATGATATTTTATTAGACCGATTTGTTGAGCATACAGCTGTTAAGAATGGTAAGATTAATAGTGAAAGTAAAAGTAGTCCATTGGGAATAATTAAAAAAATATTTAACTCCTAATATTTCATTGACATAGTGGGCGAGATAC
>NZ_AYYT01000029.1 GCF_001435955.1 Ligilactobacillus salivarius DSM 20555 = ATCC 11741
CTAAATTAGCTTATAAAGCACGTAAAAGCCAAAGCCAGGTCTTGATTGTATCAGCTAAATACACTAGCCAAAGATGCCCTAAATGCGGTCAAATTAGAAAAGAAAATCGTAATCATAGAATACATAGATATGACTGTGTTTTCTGTGGGTTTAAAACTAATGATGACCGTGTTGGAGCTATGAACTTGTACGAATTAGGTAAGCAATATATTTCTGGAATTGAAAACCCTAAATTTGAATTAACTAACGTTACCGACTGACATGTTGGTAATCTAGGGTGTTGTCAACCACCCAAATGTAGCCACGTATAGTGTGGGAGCAACGAAGCTGCGCTATTACCACTGACCGTAAGGTCGTGAGCTACAAGCCCTATGTCTTTAGACTGGGGCAGTTGACAAAAGTTGCTATACCTGCAACAATCTCAAGTTTACTAGGTATTACTGAACCAGCAGTTTATGGTGTTTTAATTCCTAAGAAGAACCTTTACTAATTAGCTGTATAGTTTCAGCAATCGTTGGGGGATTCTACGGTTTCTTTAATCTATGTAAATTTGCTATGGGTGGAATGGGATTCTTCGAACTACCCGGTATGATCGATCCTAAAACACATAGTATGAATAATGTTTACATCGCTTTAATTGGAATTGTATTGTCATTTGTTTTAGGTTTCATCGCTACTATGATTTTTTGGAAAGAAGATTCTTCTAAAGATAAAGTTGCAACTGGTCAAAATGATGAGGAAAAAAATGTTAGTCAAGAATTAATTCAAATTCCACTAGAAGGAAAAGTTTTGCCTCTATCAGAAGTAAAAGATGAAGTTTTTTCTAAAGGATATATTGGAAAAGGAATTGCTATCGAACCAACTAAAGGAGAAGTAATTTCACCTGTCAATGGAACAATTACAACTTTCTTCCCAACAGGCCATGCAATTGGGATAACTTCTGATTCAGGCGTCGAAATTTTAATTCATGTTGGAATGGATACTGTTAATCTAGAAGGAAAACACTTTAAACCCTTAGTAAAAAAAGGGGATAAGGTTACAGTAGGACAAAAATTATTGAATTTTGATCTTGAAGAAATTAAAAAAAGAAGGGTATTCAGTTATCACACCTGTTGTTGTAACTAATTCAGCTCAATATAAAAATGTTGATACCGTTAGTGATAATGGAAAAAATTTATTATCAGTTTTAGTTTAAATGAGGTGTCATCAATGAAAGAATTTCCAAAAAAATTTTTATAGGGCGGGGCAACCTCCGCTAATCAATACGAAGGTGCATATTTAGAAGATGGGAAAGGACTTTCTAATGTTGATCTAATTCCCAGTGGTTCACAACGTTTAGATGTTGCAAGAGGGGAGTTAGACCCTAAATTATTACCAGATACAGCTATATTTCCTGCACGTTCTGCTGTCGATGGTTACCATCATTTTAAAGAAGACATAGCTTTTATGGCAAAGATGAATTTTAAAATATATCGTTTTTCAATCAGCTGGAGTCGTATATTCCCTAATGGTGATGATGAACAACCAAATATGGCAGGCTTAAAGTATTACAAGCAAGTAATTGATGAATGCTTGAAGTACAATATTGAACCTTTAATTACTATTAATCACTTCGATGTTCCACATAATCTAATTGTTAAGTATGGTTCTTGGCGTAATCGAAAACTTATTGACTTTTATCTGAGACTATGTGAAACCTTGTTTACGCATTTTAAAGGTAAGGTGCACTATTGGCTTACTTTTAATGAAATTAATATGATTCTACATCTTCCTTATTTATCAGCAGGTCTAACTTTCAAGGAGGATGAAGATAAACTCCATGTTAGTTACCAAGCCGCTCATCACCAATTAATCGCAAGTGCTATAGCTGTACTATTAGGTCATAAAATTGATCCTTCAAATCAAATAGGTAGTATGTTAGCTGCAGGATGTATTTATCCTAACACTTGCAATCCTATTGACGCATGGGACAGTCTGACTGAACAACGTAAAAATTACTTTTTCTCTGATGTTCAAGTTCGTGGGGCTTATCCCAACTATGCTCTAAAATATTTTGAAAAGATACATTTTGAGTTATCCAAAGATACTGATGATCTAACAATATTAAAGCAAGGTACAGTGGACTTCGTATCGTTTTCTTACTACAATAGCCGTGTTATTGGAAAGGCTGATCAAGATCAAACAGCTGGAAACCTATTTGCTTCTTTAAAGAATCCATACTTAAAAACAAGTGAGTGGGGCTGGCAAATAGATCCACTTGGTTTTCGTATTACTTTAAATGAACTCTATGATCGCTATCAAAAACCATTATTCGTTGTAGAAAATGGCCTTGGTGCAAAAGATACTTTATCAGCTAAAAATAAAGTCAATGATATTTACAGAATTAATTATCTTCGCGATCATATCCAAGCATTGAAAGCCGCAGTCACTGAAGATGGGGTTGAAGTATTAGGATATACAAGTTGGGGTTGTATAGATCTAATCAGTGCTAGTTCCGGCGAAATTTCCAAACGCTATGGCTTAATTTATGTTAATTTAGCTGAAGATGGTTCAGGTGATTATCAGCGTTTTGCCAAAGATTCAGCTAAATGGTACGCTAAAGTTATTAATTCTAATGGGCAAAATCTAGATTAATTTAATCTAAAAACTACTTGTAAGAATCTGTATTATTACAGGTTCTTTTTTTAGAAACTCAACAGTAAATTTAATTCTATCTCATCATCTTCCGTTAATTCATAATTGTCTATTAAATATTGTTTTACTGCATTTGCCATGAAATTACGTAAGTAAACGTAAATGAACTTTGCCTTATTCTGTATTTTTTCTTTACCCTTATAAACTATTTCAGCAATTTGAAGCAAAGCAGATTCTAATCCTCTTTTCAATAAATCATTGGATTCAAAACGAGTTGCTTCTTGACTGGCAGGATTATATAACCATCTAGTATTAGATAGTAATTTCTTCGTTACTTGACTTTTAGCTTTAAAAATAGTGTCGCTAAACCATTTCAATTTTGTATATGAATTATTTGCTAATACTTTCAATCTAGACACTACAGGAAGACTAAATGTATCTTTAAGTCTTGTAATAATTGAATCTAAAGATAGTTCATTTAATACGTCTTTTTCTGACTTTTTGGGTGTGACTAGAGTATTACTCTGATTTTGTGATACTGATTCATTTGATTCTCTTGATAATAATAATTTAGTTTGATTATTGTTAGATTGATTTATAGGCAATTTTTGCGACTTCGTACTAGCAGAATCTGCAGGAACGGATTTAATAGGCTTTTCAAAGTCAAAATTAGCCCAAGGCAAAACAAGATCTGTTTCAGCTGGAGTTGTTTCTGGTGTATTTACATAGATCTTAAAATTCTTAAGACCATAACGAACAACTCTTATTAGGCCACAGTCAATAAGTTGAGAGCGTAAAGTAGAAATTTTTCTTACAGACATACGAAGGATTTTTGCAGCTTCATCATTAGAAAAATAGATAAAAATCCCTTCTGAATCTGTAAAAGTATCGTTACCAGTTTGAGAATGAAAAGCAGATACTTCTTTTCTTTGAGAATATAGTGAATATAAAATCATAGCATCACAACTTAATTCTTGATACTTAGGATTATTGAATAAATCAGTGTTTATTGGTAAAAATGCACGAGATGTAAGACTTTTCATTGTGTAAACTTCCTTCCATAAAAAATATTTGAAGTACACACAAGACTAAAAGTGATGAAAAAAAGACACAATAATGCTATAATTAGAAACATAGATAGCGAAAAATGAGTACAAAAAACTCAAGTTAATTTTGGTGGTGCTTAATTAACTTTTATAAAGAGCTATCGTAAGTTTGATATTAATTATTTGTTCTTAGTCTTGGTGGTACTTGACTGAGATTTTACTGTATGCTGGTCACATACAGTTTTTAGGCTCCTTACTTTGGTCGGTAAGGGGCTTTTTTATTTAGTTATCCAGTAATGAAATTTGACGTGGTTCGTCAAGATTTCTTAAAATACGTTTTCCAATATTAAAACGGTAAGCTATGATTCGATGAGCTTTACCTTTTTCATCTTGTACAGGTGTAATTTCAAAAACAGTAAAATACTCCTGTAGGATTTTACTGACTTTTGTTAAAATTAATCTATTGATATCTGTTGGTCGATAAGATTTAGGAATAGAGAAAAGTTCTTTAAAATCCTTTAATACAACATCAAAGACTTCATTTTCGTGTTCTCTAGCTAAACGAAAAGCTGTTTTCGCATATTTAGATTTGATAGAAGTAAATTCTTCAATGTCAAAGTTAGTTACGAATCCTTTGGCTAAATCATTAACGATATAGCGAAAATCTTCGTTAACAGCAACAGTTAGAGTTTGTTGATTCCCATCTATTTGAAAAGTTGGGAATAGGGTAAACTTAATGATTTGTTGTTGATTATGGATTCGAACATTTAAAGAGGCTAGTTTTGTTGTCATATTATCAAGAGACTTGATTAATTCTTTGTTTGAAGTCTTCTGAAAACTTGCTAATTCACGAATTTGAGTAAAAGATAATTTGGTCTTTCTTTCACTAGTTTCTTTAACCTGACTTAGGATAGCGAAGAAAATATTCTGTTCACTTTCATTCATAAACCCAATAGGAATACGATTTAATTCATTATCATAACGAACTTCCTTGGTATTAGGGAAGGCTGTTACAATTTCCTGTTGGACAACAGGTTCTTTAGACATACAAACACCTCACAATACACAAGATGTAACTAAGAATTATCATAGAAACATCTATAAATTATCATTATGTTTATTATAATCATATAGAATTAATAATTACAATATAATTGAATGAATTTATAGACCATTTTTACACAGCGAAAAAATAGATATACATTACAGACTATTTTTACACCTCGACATAAACAAATCCCGGTCTTATGCACTTTTTACATAGATAAAGCTTGTAATTATGCGAATTACAAGAAATATAATAACAGTGAGAAAAGAGCACTTTAGTATATAATCGATAATTTTATTAAAATTGAAGAATCTTGATATGTCAAGGCTTACATGCGCAATTTAAGGCCTTTTTTGCAACAATATAATGCTCGAAGTGTAAGAATAGTCTACAAATTTTTGGAAGTGTAAAAATAGTCTTTTGAAATAAAAGAAAAAGGGGAATAAGATATTTTTCCACTCCGAAATGGCCATATTGACCACTTCGAAGTGTAAGAATAGTCTAAATAGAGATAAAAAAAGAAGTTAGAATGTAAGGAAATAAAAGAAAAAGGGACAGAATCTATTCGGAGTGTAAAAATAGTCTTTTTTATACAGACTATTTTTACACCTCGAGTACAATTAAATTTTCGAAGTGTAAAAATAGTATCAAAAACACATAACATTATACATTGTGGTAATGTTATGTGTTTTTTACATTATATATATCTATAATATTTGTGGATTGAATATTTATTTCTATAGACTACCCTTACACTTTGAAATTTATCATATATAATAGGAAGAGATACGTTCATTTGAATTAAAGAGGGGATAATATGACAGCTGAAAGTATTATTTCGATGCTGAAAGAAATATCAGATAATGGAAATAAGAAATACCCTGTCACTGATTTTGGTGGAGTATTTATTTTTAGAATAACTTTTTTTGATAAAATTCCTAATGATGTAGCAAATAAACTTATTGATCTTAATTTACCGGATGAAGTAATTGAATTACTAAGTTGTACTAATGGATTGAATTTATTCGAAGATGAGTTCCAAGGTATGGAATTAGGCGGCCCTGTTTGTAAAATTTATTCTGGACAGGAAATCCTAAACAGATATCAAGAATCAATAGATAAAGACTTAATTCCTATACTACTTTTCCGTGATTATGGTGAAATGTGTATCAATATTAGACACTATAAGCAAGAAAAAGATTATTTAACTTATCCAGGTATGGAAATGGATAAGTGTTTTAAATGTACTTTTCTAAAATGGTTAGAGATGTTTATTGTAGCGAACGGCAATGCTTTTTGGAATGGAATTATTGATAAACAGCCTGAGAGTTTATTGAACTTTTGGGCTATTTATTTTTCTTCTTTTCCTGATAATAAGATAAAGGAATTTCTATTAGGGCAGATATTATCGCAACAATAAAAATCCAAGTGTGTCCGGTTTTTAAATAGTATGATGTAGAAATGATAGCTACTACTAGGATACCAGCAATTGTTTTAATCCAAAAATATGTCATATAACTTCCTCCTTTTAAATAACGAACCAAAATTAATTTTTAACTATCTATATTATAACAAGAAGTTAAATATGAAAAAGTAAACAAAAAAGTTTATAATGACAAAGAAAGCTATATTAAGAGTCTAGTGTATAATCAAACGATTAAATAAGAAAAGAAAGGGTGTGAGCAGAATGACATTACAAATTATAGATAGAGGAAAAAATAAATTATATCCAGATGGAAATTTCTGGGAATTAAGTAGGAAAGAAGAAAATAATTGTTTTTATGGAGTAAGCTTTGTTTCATCTATAAAATTTATTGAAGAAAATTTATTACCATTTTATCAAGATGTAGAGCTAATTCTAGGATTATCAGATAATGGTAATAATTCGATCGGGCAAAGAATGCAGGAGCTAATGGATAAGCGTGTTTTGTGGGTAAATTATGTTGAGAATAATTTGGAAAGTGAGTTTGCCAAAAGAATATTAGACGGCTCTTTAAGATTGCGATTTACTAAAGATAATTTGATCCATTCTAAAATTTATTTGATGGAAAATAAAGAACAGAATACTTATCAATGTTTCACAGGTTCAATGAATTTAACTGAAACTGCAGTGTCAAAGAACTTTGAGCAATTGATATGGGATTATGGAAGTAAAAACGATGATTTATATCAATTGTATAAGCAAATGTATGATGATATAAAGAAAAGTTCTGCTACATATCTAGATTCAAAACGCTTAAAAGGTTTTCTTGTAAAAGATAATTCAAAACAAACCCAGCTTAATGTGTACACTGATTCTATCAATATGTTAAGTAATTCTGCCGATACAGATGAAAAGGTAAACTTTCCTTCTGATGAAGTAAAAGTGTATTTAAATGACACAACTAAGGAAATCCAAAATGGTAATTTAGGTAAAAAGGAAGCTGTAGCTGTTAACCAAACAATTAAGTTATTTACAGAACTAGGTAATCTGAGAAAAGAAAAGACCTTAAAGAAAGCTACTAGTGAAATCTTAAACTTAAATCAAATTATTGAGTATCAAGAAAATTCAAAAAAATCATCTAAGAAAAAAAGTGATGTGGATTATTTCCCTAAACCAGCTTTAATTTGGAATAATGAATTTGAAAAATTATTTACTGCACCCAAAGTAGGCGAAGGTGGTCAAGTTTTAAAACAAGTTTCATTGAGTGATGAAGAATTAAAAGAAAAATTACAATTATTCTGCGATATTGTCAACGAGTATGATACGTATAAGTTATCAGGAGAAGGATGGCAGACGTTAGGATTTTTATTATATTTATATGAAGCGCCTTTTATTTGGAGAGTAAGAGATTTATATGATTTAGCAGATAAAAGCAAACATAGAGAAGATGTTCCAATAGCAGTTGCTTTAATTGGACAAGGTAAAACGGGAAAATCGACGCTAGGTAGAAGACTAGCAGCTAAGTTGACAGGTGCATTGAATTTTACAGGTAGCGGTGAGTTTGAAGCGAGAAGTAAGTATGTAAACAAGGCAATAAGTGAAGTCCTTAATGAATATTTACAAACATCAGGTCCAGTTAGTCCATTAATGATTGATGATGTTCGTCCTGATTTAACAACTAGACAATATTTTGAAGACATGATTAAACGCAATTCAAACTCTATAACCGGTCCTATGCCTACTGCAATATTTACGATGAATAAAGAAGATGATTCTAAGGGCGTTGTATCTAATCGTCATGAAATTGCAAGACGTATTTGGTTCTTATCTTTTGAATCATCATTTAAAGGTAACAGTAAAGAAGGAGATTTGAAAGTAGATGAACTACTAAATCGTGCTGACTCTGATCTATATTACTTATGCCAACAATTATTGGAAGAATATTTTAAAGATATTTCAGAAGAGGATGCTATAAAAATTCAGGCAGACTTTTTGTATCCAATTAAGAAAATCTTAAAGGACTTACTTGTTAAATATGATCTTTTTCAAGAAATTGAGAAATTTTTTGAAAAAGATAACTATGACTATGCTTTATATAGAGGTAAGTCAGATTGGCATATGTTAATAGAACAGGTAAAAGAACCAGATGATTTTTCTTTTATAGAAAGCAATGGAAAGCTACAAGCACAATTTAATAAACAAGCGTTTAATAAATTGTCAGATGGGACCAATAAAAATAATGGTAGTTCACAGATGGGGTTGTACTATAATAATCTTCCGCGTAAGTATGAAATTTCTGATAGTAGTAAGTATGGTACTTCTGGATTCATGATCGATGTAGATAACTTCGATAAATGGATGGGAGAGCCTGTTCTTCGCAAAAAGTATGAGGATACTCACGGAATTACTGATAAGAAAGAAAAGGAAGAGGAAACATATAGGCAAGCTAAGATGCAAGCACAAATTCAAATGGATTTACAAAAAGATCTAGTTAAACAAGTGGTTGACGCAATGGATGAGAGAAATAAAAAGAAAAAAGGATTCTTTGGGAAAATATTTGGTGGAAAGTAGAATCTAAATGTAGGAATGAGATTGAGGTGATGCAGAAATGAACAGAGAAGAAAAATTAAAACAACTTTCAAAGTTAAAAGATGAAATGAATTCTTATAGGCCACTTCCGAAAGAAATGGTCGAACAATTGGATAAACAAGTAAAAATTGAACATGTTTGGTCTTCGAATGCTATTGAGGGTAGTACACTTACAAGATATGAAACAGCGAGTATTATTGATACCGGAATTACTGTAAATAGAAAATCTGTACGAGAAACTTTAGAGGCAATTAATTTAAGTGAGGCATATGAATATATGATGAGTTTAGTTTCGGAAAAACAAGATTTATCTGAAACAATTATTCGAGATTTAAATAGACTTGCAACTTTAAATACAGCAATGAGTCCTGAACTTGCTGGTGTTTATCGAATTACAGAGGCCTGGCCAAGTGGATATGAGGATCATCCATACACAGAACCATTTAATATCCGACCAGAAGTGGAACAGTTGATTAGATGGTCAAAAGAGAATAGAGAAAATTTACATCCAGCTATCTATGCTGCAGATTTACATCAAAAGTTTGTTTCAATTCATCCTTTCTCTGATGGTAATGGACGAACAGCTAGATTATTAATGAACTTATCATTAACCGAAGAGGAATATCCAGTAATTAATATTCAACCAGATAGGGAATCAAGGGAAAAATATATGGAAGCCTTAGCTTATTCTAGACAAACCGGAGATTTAACGTTATTTGAAAATATTATTATAGATTATGTTTATAAAACGTTAGTTAAGAGATTAGAAATTCTGAAATTATATGAGAAAAATACTGAGGAAGCAAAGAAACAAACAAATCTTTCTTCGGATTCCTAAAAAAAGAGAGATAAAAAATTTAACCGCCATATTGGTGGTTATTTTTATAGCAATTAATGGGAATGATATTTTAATTATAAATTAGGTCGGTGAAAAAATGTTTGAAGATAAGTATAGTTTCAGCCAGGATCAGAATAGAAGATTTGCTAAAATGAATTTAACGAGATTAGTATTTACTAACTCAAAATTTGTAGGTGTAAATACTACACTACCTCAAACACAAACGATTATTGATGGTGTAGGGATTAATGGTATTTCTATTGACGATATTAATATGATTGTCCAATTAAAGAGAGGATGGCAATATATAAAAATGAAGATCGCCCAATATTAATGAGAGTGATGAAGAATATTAATAGTATAGTTGTTAATTTGAATCCAGAAGAATTCAAGGATGGTTCGACATCAATAGGAAAACTTATGTCATCTAGTATTGATGAACACGCAGAAGAGAATTACTTACAAGAATTACTAAAAGATAAGAATAAATCAGTTACAGAAAAATCAATTGAGATAATGTACCATTTAATGAAGAATAAAATCTTTTGGAATGGAAATAAAAGAACAGCGGCCTTAGTGCCAATAAATACATGATTGATAATGGCGTGGGATTGATCAACATTCCTTTGTATTGTTGGGATGAATGGAATAAGTTAATTTCTGATTATTATTACGATAATGATATGAGTAAGATAAAGGAATGGACTTATAAAGTTGGAATACAAGGAATAGATATCTTTAAAACTAGCATAAAAGATAAATAACAATATTGTGTTAATGTATTACCATAATATAAATGAATAAAATATAATGTATAATATACCAATAAAGCCGATGCTTAATTGCATCGGCTTTATCTTTAGGAGTTGTTTTGATGTAAAAGTGTAAGTATTGTGAGGAATTAATTAGTCAAGATCCCATTTCCAAGTGCGAACTTCCTCAATATCGTCACCTTCGCTACGGATATAGTCATGATGTTTTTGAAGTAGTAAGTCCATATCTTGTAAGACTGTAGCATATTTTTCGCTAACTCCAGGAACAACTTCAAGTGCATCTTTAACTAAGTGGAATCTATCAAGTTCATTTCTTACACGCATATCGAATGGAGTAGTGATATCTCCTTCTTCTTTATAGCCATGTAAGTGTAAGTTATGGTTATGTCTATCAAAGAAGATATCTTTAAGAATGTCTACATAACCATGGAAAGCAAAGATAACTGGTTTATCTTTAGTGAAGTAAGCATCGAATTCTGCATCAGAAAGACCTCTAGGATCATCTTTCTTTAACTTCAAAAGATCTACAACGTTAACGTAGCGAATCTTCAAAGAAGGTGCTTGCTTTCTTAAAATAGAGATTGCAGCAAGACTTTCTAAGTTTGGTTCAGAACCAGCAGAAGCAAATACTACATCTGGTTCTTCGCCTTCAGGAACATTACTTGCCCAATCAATGATCTTCAATCCGTTATTAACAAGTTCCTTAGCTTCAGCTGCTGAGTACCATTGCAAACGAGGGTGCTTACTTGCAACAATTAAGTTAATAACTTGTTTTGTTTGTAAGGATTTATCAAATGCTGCAATTAAAGTGTTAGCATCAGCAGGGAAGTATTCACGAATATATTTTGTCTTCTTTTCTGCTAAATGAGTTACAATACCAGGATCTTGGTGAGAATAACCATTATGATCTTGTTGGAATGCAGTTGAAGTAGAAATAATATTCAATGATGGAACATCTTCTCTCCAAGGAGTTTCTTCATGGGAGTTACGTAACCACTTGAAGTGTTGTGTCAACATAGAATCAACAACACGTAAGAATGATTCATAGCTTGCAAAGAAACCATGACGACCAGTTAATGTATAAGCTTCAAGCATACCTTCATCCATATGTTCTGATAACATGGAGTCAATCATGCGACCATGAGGAGCAAGTAGGGCATCGCTACCATCATGAATTGGTTCCAACCATTGACGGTTTGTTTCTTCAAATACTGCACTTAACTTATTAGATAAGGATTCATCAGGTCCCCAACCACGGAAATTCTTATTATCTTTATTTAATTCAAATACAGCCTTGATATATTTACCAAGTTCAGTCATATCTGAGCCATCTTCTGTACCATGGTCTGTCTTAAATTCGAAGTCAGCTGGATCTGGTAAAATTAAAGGTTTTGATAATTTACCACCATTAGTAACAGGATTTGATGCCATTCTATGATCTTTATCAGGGATAATAGCTTTAATATCATCTAATAGGACACCTTTTTCATCAAATAATTCTTCAGGTTTATAAGATTTTAACCAACTTACTAAGCTATCAAGATGTTCAGTATGATTTTGATCTACTGGAATTGGAATTTGGTGAGCACGGAATGAACCTTCAATCATATCTCCATCCCATTCTTTAGGACCACCCCAACCTTTAGGAGCACGGAATACTAACATTGGCCATGCTGGGCGAGATTCATCATTATTCTTAACAGCGTTTTCACGAATAGCCATAATTTCTTCAATAATGCTATCCAATTCATCTGCCATTTTGACATGTAATTCTTTAGGATCTGTTCCTTCAACAAAATGAGGATTCCATCCAAGACCTTTGAAGTAGCTTGTTAGCTCTTCATGTGACATACGTGAAAGAACAGTAGGGTTGGAAATCTTGAAACCATTTAAATCAAGGATTGGCAATACAGTACCATCATTGATAGGGTTAATGAATTTATTAACTTGCCAAGATGTTGCCAAAGGACCTGTTTCAGCTTCACCGTCACCAATAACTGTAGCAGCAATTAAGTTAGGATTATCTAAAATTGCACCTGCACCATGTAGTAGTGAATAACCTAATTCTCCACCTTCATGAATTGAACCAGGAGTCTTTGGATCAGCATGTGATGCAACACCACCAGGGAATGAGAAACGTTTGAATAATTTTTGCATTCCAGCTTTGTCTTGAGTGATTTCAGGATATGTTTCTGTATAACTACCGTCAAGGTAAGAGTTAGAAACCATAACTTGGCCACCATGACCAGGGCCTTCGATATAGAACATATCTAAATCATATTTATTAATTACACGATTCAAATGAGCATAAATGAAGTTTTGTCCTGAAATTGTTCCCCAGTGTCCAATTGGATGAACTTTAACATCTGTTGGAACTAAAGGACGATCCAATAAAGGATTATCTTTCAAATATAATTGACCTACAGAAACATAATCAGCTGCACGCCAGTATCTATCTACTAATTCTAAGTATTCTTTTGATGAATAATTTATTGTCATAATATTTGCATCTCCTTGTCTTTTCTTTGCAAAATATTTACAGTTATATAATAACGTTTTCACAAATAATGTCAATACTTAATTTAGAAAAAAATAAAAAGGATTAAAAAGTAAATTTACTTTTTAATCCTTTAACGTACTTAATTTAATTTTTGAAGAAGAATTTATAACTGGGATACCGATATGTTTGTACTTATTGATAATATCAAGTGGTGTTTTTTTATCAGTTATAATGACATCTAATTCACTAACATCAGCGGTTTTATACAAAGCTATTTGATTAAATTTATCGTGATCAGCAAGTAAAACCTTATTCATAGAATGACTTAGCATTTTTTTAGAAACTTCAACTTCACTAAAGTAGTGATTGGTAATTCCTGATTGGATCGAAAGTCCACTACATCCAAAAAATCCAACATTGCAATATAGATTATCTATATTAGTTAGAGTAAGAGGACCGGATAAAGAGCCTTCTTCAGATCGCAAACCACCACCAAGAAGAATAAGTGAGTTTTTTGTACTATATCTGAAAATATCTACTACATTGAGGGAATTAGTTATAACAGTAATATCATGTAAAGGGCTAGATTCGATAGCTTTTGCCAATTCTACAACAGAAGTACCGTAATCCAAGAAAATAGTATTGCCGTCTTTTATATAGTTAAGAGCTAATTTGGCAATTTCCTTTTTTTCAATGACATCTAAGACTGTTCGCTGTCCGTATCTTGTTTCTTCAATACCTTTCTTTAAGAAAGTTGCACCTCCTCTAATAGAAGATAGCTTTTGTTTCTTGTCTAATATATATATATCTTTTCTAATAGTTTCACGTGAAGTATTAAGTTCTTTGCTTAATTCAGAAATTTTTACAGTTCCTTTTTCTTTAACTTGCTTCAATATTTCAGCATGTCTTTCTAGCATATCCATTGATATCACTCCCTAATATTTACCTAAGCTAATTGTATGATTATATTTGCAATTTATCAACTTTGCAAAATAAAATCAAGCAAAAAATAAAAAAGCTCTTGCCAAACAGGTGGGTGAAGTGCAACAAAAAAGTTAGACAA
>NZ_AYYT01000003.1 GCF_001435955.1 Ligilactobacillus salivarius DSM 20555 = ATCC 11741
CGCCGGTTCAAATCCGGCTAGGACCGTGTGACTAATTTTTTTAACTATCCTTTTTAGGATAGTTTTTTTATTACATTACTTAATACACGGGATATTATGTATCGCTTTGAGTTTTATTTAATACTTTATTGTGATAAAATTTAATAGTTACAATCCATTCCCGAAAGGATTCGTTTTAAACGAAGATGCCTTGTAACCAAATTACTTATAATAATGGGGGAATTAAATTGACAGAAAAACACCTTTTTACTTCTGAATCAGTATCAGAAGGTCATCCAGATAAAATTGCAGATCAAATAAGTGATTCAATTTTAGATGCAATGTTAGAACAAGATCCTGAGGCAAGGGTCGCTGTTGAGACTACAGTAACTACAGGATTAGTAGTAGTAGTGGGTGAAGTTTCCACAACAGCACATATTGATATACAAAAAGTTGTTAGGGAAACTATAAAAGAAATTGGATACAAAAATGGTAAATATGGGTTTGATGGTGATAATTGTGCCGTCATAACAGCTATAGATGAACAATCTCCAGATATTGCTTTAGGAGTTGATAATTCTCTTGAAGTAAAAAATGGAGATGTAGATCCACTTGACCAAATTGGTGCAGGTGATCAAGGAATGATGTTTGGATATGCTATAAATGAAACACCAGAATTGATGCCATTGCCAATCTCACTTAGTCATCATTTAATGAAAAAAGTAGCTGAAGTTAGAAAAAATGGAACTTTGGCCTATTTAGGACCTGATGCTAAAGCACAAGTGACAGTTGAATATGATGACAATAATCAACCGTTAAGAATAGATACAGTTGTTTTATCTACACAACACGATGAAAATATTTCACTAGATCAAATTAGAAAAGATGTAATGGATCAAGTTATCACTAAAGTAATACCTGATAAATATTTAGATTCAAATACAAAGTATTTTATTAATCCAACTGGTCGTTTTGTAATAGGTGGACCACAAGGTGATGCTGGTTTAACTGGTAGAAAAATTATTGTTGATACTTATGGTGGATATGCTCATCATGGTGGTGGGGCATTCTCTGGTAAAGATGCTACAAAGGTAGATAGATCAGCAAGCTATGCTGCAAGATATATTGCTAAAAATATCGTAGCTGCAGGATTGGCATCTCAAGTTGAGGTTCAAATATCTTATGCAATAGGAGTAGCTCAACCAGTTTCAGTTTCCGTTAATACATTTGGTAGTGGAAAAGTTTCAAATCAAAAGTTAGTTGATGCAATTAGAAAAGTTTTTGATTTAAGACCTGCTGGAATCATCAAAATGTTAGATTTACGTAGACCTATCTATAAGAAAACTGCAGCATATGGACATTTTGGTAGAACAGATATTGATTTACCATGGGAAAAAACTGATAAGGTAAATGAATTGAAGAAAGAGTTAGATTTCTAAATTTCTCTTGAAATAGATATACTATTTTGGTATTATCATTGTAAATTATAATATGAACGTAGATAAGGAATAGTAGAGTCTATATTTTAATTTAAGAGAGTGCATGGTTGGTGTGAATGTACTAAATAGAGATTTGAACTCGCCTTAGATGTTTCTTCATTGAAATTAGTAGGTGAAGACGGTACTTTCCGTTAGAAAAGAAGAGAGCTAATCATTTGATTGGAATATAGGTGGTACCGCGAGTTTTTCGTCCTATACGGAATAGTTTTATTTCGTATAGGCTTTTTTTATCTACAGAAGTTTATTATTTTTTTGAAAGGATGGAAATAGATGTCATATAAGCATATTGAAATAGAAAAAAAGTGGCAAAGATATTGGGAAGAACACAAAACATTCAAAACAACTGAAGACGATGATAAAAAGAATTATTATGCCTTAGATATGTTTCCATATCCATCTGGGCAAGGACTTCATGTAGGTCATCCTGAAGGGTATACAGCTACAGATATAATGGCTCGTATGAAGAGAATGCAAGGATATAATGTTTTACACCCAATGGGATGGGATGCATTTGGTTTACCTGCTGAACAATATGCGTTGAATACAGGAAACTCACCACGTGAATTTACCAAAAAAAATGTTAATAATTTTAGACGCCAAATTAAATCTTTAGGTTTATCATATGATTGGGATCGAGAAGTTAACACGACAGATCCTGCATATTATAAATGGACTCAATGGATTTTTGAACAATTATATAAAAAAGGGTTAGCTTATGAAGCTGAAGTTCCAGTTAACTGGAGTCCAGATTTAGGAACCGTTGTAGCTAACGAAGAAGTTATTGATGGTAAAACTGAACGTGGTGGTTTTCCTGTTATTAGAAAGCCAATGCGTCAATGGGTATTAAAAATCACAGCTTATGCTGATCGCTTAATAGATGATTTAGATGATTTAGATTGGCCAGAAGCAATTAAAGAACAACAACGTAATTGGATTGGTCGTTCAGTTGGTGCAGCAATAAACTTTCCTGTTTCAGGAGATGAAAATACAAAGATTGAGGTATTTTCTACTCGTCCAGATACAATATTTGGTGTTGCAGCTTTAGTATTGGCACCTGAACATGAATTGGTTAAGCAATTAACAACTCCTGAACATGAAAATGAGGTAGAAGCATACATAGAAAAAATATCTCATAAATCAGATTTAGAAAGAACAGATTTAGCTAAAGATAAAACAGGTGTATTTACAGGTAGTTATGTTGTAAATCCTGTAAGTGGAGAAAAATTACCTATTTGGATTGCTGATTATGTCTTAAATTCATATGGAACAGGTGCGGTAATGGTTGTTCCTGCACATGATGAACGAGATCATGAATTTGCTCAAAAGTTTGATTTGCCTATCGTACAAGTTATCGAAGGTGGAGATGTTCAAAAAGAAGCATATACTGGTGATGGAGTTCATATCAATTCTGATTTCCTAAATGGTATGGATAAAGACGAAGCCATTGATGCTATAAATAACTGGCTAGAAGAAAATGGAGTAGGGGAAAAGAAAGTTAACTATCGTTTAAGAGATTGGTTATTCTCTAGACAACGTTACTGGGGTGAGCCTATTCCTGTAATTCATTGGGAAGATGGTGAAACAACTTTAGTTCCAGAAGATGAATTACCTTTATATTTACCTAAAGCAACAGATATTAAGCCATCAGGAACTGGTGAAAGTCCATTAGCTAACTTAGATGATTGGGTAAATGTTGTTGATGAAAATGGTAGAAAAGGACGTCGTGAAACTAATACTATGCCACAATGGGCTGGTAGTTCTTGGTACTTCCTACGTTATATAGATCCACATAACAACCATGAAGTAGCAGATTATGAAAAATTAAAAGAATGGTTACCTGTAAACTTGTATGTTGGTGGTGCTGAACACGCTGTATTACATTTATTGTATGCTCGTTTCTGGCATAAATTCTTATATGATTTAGGTGTAGTTCCAACTAAAGAACCATTCCAAAAATTGGTAAACCAAGGAATGATTTTAGGTTCTAATCATGAAAAGATGTCCAAGTCTAAAGGAAATGTAGTTAATCCAGATGATATTGTTGAACAATATGGAGCAGATACATTACGCTTATATGAAATGTTTATGGGGCCTTTAGATGCATCTATCCCTTGGAGTGAAGAAGGACTTGGTGGCGCACATAAGTTCATTAACCGTGTTTGGAATTTATTGATTGATGAAAATGACAATTTGCGTGATAGAGTAACTACAATTAACAATCATGATTTAGATAAGATATATAATGAAACTGTTAAGAAAGTTACAGAAGACTATGAGGCTATGCACTTTAATACTGCAATTTCCCAATTAATGGTCTTTGTTAATAATGCTTATAAAGCAGATTCATTACCATTGGAATATGTAGAAGGCTTAGTAAAATTGTTATCACCAGTTGTTCCTCATATTACAGAAGAATTATGGTCTAAGTTAGGTCATGTAGGTAGCATAGCATATGCTAAGTGGCCAACCTATGATGAAAGCAAGTTGGTTGAAGATGTTGTAGAAATTGTTGTTCAAATTAACGGTAAAGTAAGACAACATCTACAAGTATCTAAAGATGCTAGTCGTGAAGAATTACAAGCACTAGCTTTGAACGACGAAAGAATAAAACAAGAACTTGCGGATAAAGAAGTTAAAAAAGTTATTGCAGTTCCTGGTAAGTTAGTATCAATTGTAGTAGCAAAATAAAGTTTAAACATTAGTATTATTAAAAGATTCGTATTTCATGAGATGCGAATCTTTTTTATTATAGTCAATCTCTCTAACATATAATACTGAGAATTTACGAAGCACAAAAAGGTGAATATTTATGAAGAGAAAAATATATTTATTCGGAAGTATACTTGCTACTTAAGGAATTTTTTTATAAAATGGTAGTTACAATATAAAAATTTTCTGAAAATCCTAAATTATAAAGGAGATTTTACATGAAAAATGAATTATCTCGAGCTTTAACTCATCGGCATGTCCAGATGATAGCAATTGGTGGTGCGATAGGTACAGGGTTGTTCTTGGGATCAGGTTCAGCAATCCAAAAGGCAGGACCAGCTCTGATACTAGCCTACTTAATTGCGGGTATTTTTTGTTTTTTTATGATGCGTGCAATTGGTGAATTAATTTTATCTGATAAAAGTAAGAATTCATTTATCGAATTTGTTAAGGTATATATGGGAAGAGGATGGGAGTTCATTATAGGATGGACTTATTGGTTATGTTGGGCAAGTTTGGCAATGGCTGACTTAACTGCTAGTGGTATTTATTTAAGATATTGGTTTCCGAATCTTCCTCAATGGTTGACAGCATTGATAATCATTCTTGTTCTATTAATTTTCAACTTACTCAGTGTAGGATTATTTGGTGAATTAGAATCGTGGTTTTCTAGTATTAAAGTTTTAGCGATTTTAGCATTAATAGGTACAGGTATTATTTTATTGCTCACCCAGGCAAATGTAGGCGGGAATGAAGTTAGTATCATGAATTTATTTAATCATGGTGGCTTCTTTCCTAAAGGGGCAATAGGATTTATGGCAGCTTTTCCAATGGTTATATTTGCTTTTACTGGTATTGAAATGGTCGGTCTAGCTTCTGGAGAAACTGCTAATCCAGAAAAAGATATTCCACAAGCAATCAATACATTGCCTTTTAGAATAGGATTGTTCTATATAGGTTCGATGTTCGTATTGATGTGTATTTATCCTTGGAATGAAATTGTTACAACTTCTAGTCCATTTGTGCAAGTATTTAATGGAATTGGTATCAAATTTGCTGCTGGAATTATCAATTTTGTAGTATTAACAGCTGCATTATCAGCATGTAATAGTGCGATTTTTAGCACAAGTAGAACTTTATTTGTTTTGTCACATAGTGGTCATGCACCTAAATCTTTTGGTCAAACTAATAATCGGAGTATCCCAGTTAAATCATTGTTATTCTCTTCAAGTTCATTATTTTTAATAGTTATATTGAATTATGTACTACCTAAGAGTATTTTTGATATTATTTCTGGTGTAGCAACAGTTAGCTTTGTTTTTGTATGGATTGCATTAGTTTGGTGTCACTATCAATATCGAAAAAATAGCCCAAATAATAATGAAAAAATTTTTCCGATGCCATTGTATCCGGTAAGTAATGTTATAACAATAATCTTTTTTGTTTTAGTATTAGTTTTATTAACTTTTAATACCAATACATTAATGTCACTTATCTTTTCAATAGTTTGGTTTGGAATTTTGGGAGCAATATATTTCTTTAAAGCTAGAAAGTAGTTTATAAAGCTGGTTAGAATTATCCTAACTGGCTTTTTTAAATGCTTATTTGCAGTCATTAGTAAAATGATTTAAAATTAATGGGCTAAGTATTTTTTGGAAGTAGGAATTACATAAAAATGAATGATAATAATGAACAAATAAAAAAAGATTTAGAAGAAACTTCTTCTAAAGAAAAAATGTTGAAGGGCTCAGCTTGGATGACAGCTGGGAGTATTTTTTCTAGAATTCTGGGAGCAATTTATATTATTCCATGGGCAACTTGGTTTGGAGTTAATTATTTACAAGCAAATGCCTTATTTACTAAGGGATATACTGTTTATGCATTATTTTTGATGCTGTCTACTGCTGGAATTCCATCTGCAGTGGGTAAACAAGTTGCACATTATAATTCTCTTAATGAATATGGAATCGGTAGGCGATTATTTAAGCGAAGTTTAGGTGTAATGATGTTTTTAGGAATTATCAGTGCAATGATTTTGTGGTTTATTGCACCATTAATTTCTCAAGGGGATGCAGCAGTTATTCCTGTATATCGTTCTTTAGCAGTTACATTGCTTTTAATTCCAGTAATGAGTTTAACTAGAGGCTTTTTTCAAGGATATTTTGATATGGCTCCGTTCGCTATATCACAATTAGTAGAACAAGTTGCTAGAATTGTTTATATGTTAGCAGCAACATATCTAATTACTCAGGTGTTACATGGAAGTTACCAGAGCGCAGTAGTTCAATCAACTTTTGCAGCATTTATAGGAGCTGTTGGTGGCTTATTAGTTTTATTATGGCATTATTGGCGAAAACGACCAACTATGAATTATCTTTTAGCTCACAGTAATAATAAACTAGAAGTCTCTGATAAGAGATTAATAAAGGAAATATTGTATCAATCGATACCTTTCATCATTATTGGATCAACTACAACTTTGTATAATTTATTTGATCAATTTAGTTTTCCAACAATTATGAGTTTTGTTACTGATTATAGTACTAAAGAAATTAATGCATTATATGCTTTATTTGCGGGAAATGCCAATAAATTGATAATGATTACTATTTCAGTTGCTGCTGCGATGGCTGACACTGCAATTCCATTATTGTCTCAAGCTGTTACAAAAAATGATAATGAAGAAGTTTCAGCTGCTTTATTAGATTCGGTAGAATTATTCTTTTTTGTAATGTTACCTTGTTCTTTTGGAATGGCTGCAGTTTCTAGACCACTATATGTTTTATTTTATCCATATGATTATACGGGTATCTTTGTATTAGCCTTTTCATCATATATAGCTTTAGCATTAGGCTTATTTATGGTTTTAGCAGCTTTACTTCAAGGAATATATGAAAATACAATAGCAATTAAATTTGCGGTAATTGGAATGATTGTCAAAGTTATAATACAATTCCCATTAACAGCATTTTTACATGTATATGGTCCTTTAGCAGCTACAGGTATAGGAATGACCGTAAGTAATGTATTAATTTTTAGATACTTGTATTTCAAATATAATTTAAATATTAATAAATTACAGAAAAATACTAATATGATGATGTTATTTAGTTTATTTATGTTTATTGTAGTACTCGTTATATCATTTGCTTTAGGAAAAGTAACAAATACATATAGCAAATTCCAATCCACCATTGT
This sequence comes from Ligilactobacillus salivarius DSM 20555 = ATCC 11741, assembly GCF_001435955.1. Lineage (GTDB taxonomy): Bacteria > Bacillota > Bacilli > Lactobacillales > Lactobacillaceae > Ligilactobacillus > Ligilactobacillus salivarius. The sequence continues at coordinate 7,386 of NZ_AYYT01000003.1, forward strand.
GCTAATAATTGGAGCCGGAATTGGAGGATATATTTATGCTTTCTTAAGTTTGAAGGCAAGACTAGCTGATGATATTTTAGGTGCTAGAGCTAACTTTTTAAGAAGAATATTGAGAATTAAATAGCGTGATGTATATGAGATTAGATAAGTTTTTAAGTCAAACAGGAAAGTTCACAAGAGCGGAAGCAAAAAAGGTTATAAAGGCTAAGAGAGTAAGGTTAAATGGTGAAGTTGTCAAAGACGGAAAGATAAAAATAAACGAAGACTCAGATAAAATTTTTTTAGATGGGGAACTTTTAGCTTTGAATAACAAAGAAGTATATTATATGTTAAATAAACCTGCAGGAGTTGTGTCAGCTACTAGGGATGATAAAGATAAGACGGTAATTGATTTAATAAATTTTCCTGGGAGAAAAGAAGATCTGTTTCCTGTAGGTAGACTAGATAAAGATACAACAGGATTATTAATTATTACAAATGATGGAAAATTTGCTCACAACATTATTTCTCCTAAAAAACACGTATCTAAAACATATGAAGCAGTAGTTACTGGAAAAATATCAGAAAAAGAGGTTAAAATATTTTCTCAAGGCATGGAATTGGCCAATGGGGATAAATTACAGCCTGCACAACTTGATATAATATCTTATTCTGAGAAGGATGATACTAGCAAAGTTAGAGTTATCATTCATGAAGGAAAATATCACCAGGTTAGACGAATGTTTGGAGCGGTGTCTCAAAGAGTGTTAGAACTAGATAGAGTAAAGATAGGACTACTTGAATTGGACGATACTTTGGAAAGAGGAGAATATAGGGAGTTAACAGAAAAAGAATTAAATTTAATAAAATAAGGAGAAGAGGACTAAATTTGTCCCTTCTCCTTATTTTTGTTCAGAAATAACTTTCAACATCGTTTTTTGAATCTTTTTAATAATATCTGTTGGTAATGTTACATAGTATTTATGAGATAAGTTTTCAGCTATATAGCTGTGTAAATAAACAGCTGCGTTAATTCTTTCATCTAGTGAACTTTCCTTAAACTGTGTGATAAATGCAGCTAGGATACCGGTTAAGATATCTCCCATACCACCAGTTGCCATAAAAGGGCCACCGATTGTTAAATTATCAATAGTTCCTGATTGATGATAAATAGTAGTATGGTGTTTTTTTAAAATAACAGTAGCATTTAGCAATCTTTGTTTTTGTAAGTTGATGTCATCAATTTGTTTATCTATAGGAATACCAGATAGTCTTTGCCATTCCATTTGGTGAGGAGTAAAAATAATTTTTTTATTGTTAGCAATCAATTCTTTTAAGGAATCATTTTCAGATATGAGAGTGATTGCTGAACCGTCAATTATGCAAAGTTGATTATCAGAGATATTACTTAATGTAACTTCAAGAACTTCTTTAGATCTATTATCAGTACCTAATCCAGGGCCTACAACTACTGCATCAGCCGTTGAAATAGCAGTTGTAAGAGATACCTTATCAAAAAAATTAATAAACATTGCTTCTGGTACGACGGAATGTAGTGAAGATAGATTTTCTTTATTAGTTGCGACAGTAACTAACCCAGCGCCAGCATGAACGGCAGCTGAAGCAGCCATAATTATAGCTCCACCATAGTTAATATTTCCGCCAATGAGTAATACTCTACCAAAATTACCTTTATGACTGTTAGGTTTACGTTTTTTAATGACCTTTTGTAAAATATCAAGTGTAATCTCCATAAATAGTACACCAGCCTTTTTTTAAGATATAATTATTATAATTCAAAATTCGTTTATTTTGAAAAAATTATGCTATTATTAAATAGTAAACATTTTTTAGGAGATGAATTATAGAATGGCAATAGATTGGAAAGCAGAAGTTGAAAAAAGACGAGATGATATTCTCGAAGATTTAAAAACAATGCTTCGAATTGAAAGTGTACGAGATGAAAGCATAGCAACAGCTGATGCACCTTTAGGACCTGGACCTAAAGAAGCTCTAGATGCTTTTTTGAATATTGGTAAACGTGATGGATTTGAAGTTGAAGAATTTGATGGTATGGCTGGACATATTAAATTTGGAGATGGTAAAGAAGATTTAGGTATTCTAGCACATGTTGACGTAATGCCAGCTGGTAAAGGTTGGGATACAGATCCATTTGATCCAGTTATTAAAGATGGAAAATTATATGCTCGTGGTGCCTCTGATGATAAAGGACCAAGTATGGCAGCATATTATGGATTAAAGATTGTTAAAGAATTAGGATTACCAGTTAAAAAGAGTGTACGTTTTATTTTGGGTACTGATGAAGAAAGTAGTTGGAGAGGAATGACTCACTACTTTGAAAAAATGCCTAAGCCAACAATTGGTTTTTCACCAGATGCATTTTTCCCAATTATCAATGGTGAAAAAGGTAATTTCAGTATGCTTGTAAAATTCGATGGTAAAAATGGTGATGAATTAAAATTATTATCCTTTGATTCTGGTTTACGTGACAACATGGTTCCACGCGATGCGGTAGCCATTGTTGAAGGTAATGATCTTGAAAGTATAGCTGCTGATTTCAAGCAATATGTTGCTGAAAATAGTGTTTTAAGTGGCGATGCAGAAATTAAAGATGGAAAATTAGAATTATCCTTAATTGGTAAGGCTGCTCATGCACAAGAACCACGTAATGGCGAAAATGCAGGAACTTACTTAGCTGTATTCTTGAATAAGTACAATTTTGCTAAGGATGCCAAGGGATACTTAGCTTTTGCTGCTGAATACTTACATCAAGATTCACGTATGGATAATTTTGGAATTAGCTATACTGATGAAGTAATGGGTGATTTAACTATGAATGCTGGTATCTTTACATTTGAAGCTGGCAAAGGTGGAGAAATTACTTTGAACTTCAGATATCCTAGAGGTATTGATGATGAATATGTATTCAATGCTGTTAAAAAGGCAGCAACTAAATTAGAAGCTGTTTCATTTGAAAAGAAGGAACATGCAATGGTACCACATTATGTTTCACCTGAAGATCCATTGGTTTCAAAATTATTGGCTGTTTATAGTCGTCAAACAGGTCAAGAAGCTCATGGCATGGTTGTCGGTGGTGGAACTTATGGTAGATTGCTAGAACGTGGTGTAGCATTTGGCGCTATGTTCCCAGGTGTTGAAGACACAATGCACCAAGCAAACGAATTTATCCCAGTAGATGATGTAATGAAAGCTGCTGCAATCTATGCAGAATCCATCTATGAATTAATCAAAGACTAATTTAAGAGAACTCCAAAATAGTGATTAGACTATTTTGGAGTTTTTTTGTATATAAAATCTATCTCTTATAAGTTAAGTTAAAAGCAAAGTATGATGAAGAAAAATATTAGAAAAAGCAAGATATTAAAATCTAGATATAGGACCAATTTTTTAATTTATTCAAAATAATCGTTTTCAAAATCAGAAATTGCAGAAATTAAAAAATTGGTCCTGTGTAGAAAATGAAAAAATAGAATTAACCGAAAATAAAATTTCTATATAAATAAAATTGTTATGGTTTATAAAATTTAGTATTATAGTTTATGACGAAACAAAAGTTTTAATACTATATAGAGAAGGATAATGGTATAAAAGTGAGATATTTAGGCAATAAAACAAGACTATTGAGTTTTATAGATAGTGTAATAGAAAAATATAATATTAAAGGAGAAGTTTTTGCTGATTTATTTGCAGGAACTGCAGCAGTAGGAGATCATATGAAAGATAAATATAGAATATATTCAAATGATTTCATGTACTATTCTTATGTATTTAGTAAAGCTAAATTAATGAATAAAACTCAGCCAAACTTTTTAAAGTTTAAACAAAATTATGATAGTAATCCTTTTGATTGGTTAAATAAAAGAAAATATAAACCAAGTGATCATTACTTTATTTATAATAATTATACACCAAAAGCCGAGAGAAAATTTTTTACTGAAGAGAATGCATTAAAAATAGACGGCATGAGAATAGATATTGAAGAATTATATCGAAAAAATATTATCTTTGAAGAAGAGTACTTTTTTTTATTAGGTTCTTTGTTAGAAAGTGTAACAAAAGTATCTAATACTTCTGGGACATATGAAGCTTTCTTTAAATTTTGGGAATCTAGAGCAAATAAAGAATTTAAAATTGAACCATTAGAAATGAAAAGTAGTAAGACGATTAATAGTGGGAATCTTTCTTTTAATGAAGATACAAATTTTTTATTAAGATATATTTCAGGCGACATAGCCTACATAGATACGCCATATACTATTACACAATATGCATCAGCATATCACGTGTTGGAAACTATAGCTAGATACGATTTTCCTAAAATCGCAGGTAAAACTGGTAGGAGACAAAATGGTAGAAAGATGTCAGATTATAGTCGAAAACAAAAAGCAAAAGAGTCTTTTGAGGATATGTTTAGACAGATCCAATTTGATCATATATTAATAAGCTATAGTAATCAAAGTTTAGTTCCAATTGAGGAGTTAATAGATCTTGCACGGCATTTTGCAGTTAATGGTGAAGTAAATATTGAAAGAGTACCTTATAGGGAATATAGAAATTTAAATTCTAGTAAAAAAAGAAATGGACAAGAACTCTTTGAAGTGGTAATTTACTTTAAAAAAGATAGAACACTTGTTAAATCTCCATTAAATTATTCGGGAAGTAAAGATACGTTATTGCCGTCTATTTATAGAGAATTACCAAGACATGTAGGAACATTTGTTGATGCTATGGGAGGAGCTTTTAATGTCGGAGCTAATGTAACAGCACTTAATACCGTTGTATACAATGAATTCAATCCTTTTATTTTTGAAATTATAGAAATGCTGATGAATAGTGATAAAAAAGAATTAATAGGAAAAATCGAAAGAATTATTGAATCAAATAGTTTAGATAACAAGAAAAAAGATGAATATTTAGCTTTTAGAAATAAATATAATAAACTAGAAAAAAAGGCTATAAATTTATTTATATTACACATGTTTTCTTTTCAAAATTTAATAAGATTTAATAGCAAATTTGAATTTAATACACCTGTAGGTAACGCTGGATATAATGATAACTTAAGACAACGAATTTTAGATTTTTCTCCTAAGACACCTAACTTAATTATGCGTAAAGGAAGCTTTGAAGAAATTGATTATACAGAGTTTGAAAAGGGGACAGTTTTTTATTTTGATCCACCTTATTTAATTACTACAGCGGAGTATAATGATGGAAAACGAGGATTAAAAGGATGGAATTCAGAATTAGAAGCAGAGCTATTGATGTATTTATCCAAGCTAGATAAAGCTGGATATTATTTTATGCTTTCAAATGTAATGGAACATCAGGGGAAAATAAATAATTTACTTAAAGAATGGGTGGATAATAATAGTTTTAATATTGTGGAAATAGGAAAAACTGGAAGTAGATATCCAAGAAGTGAAATATTAGTTAAAAATTTTTAATGGAAAGGAGTTTTTTTTATGGGGGCAACTATTTTATTAAATAAAAAATTAAAAGAAGCATGGATTGGAGAAAATAAGGGAAAAAATTCAGAGATAAAAGAAAATAATAATTTGAAAGCATTAAGAAAAAAAGAAATAATAAATATTGAAGAATATTATCAGAAAATATTGGAAAAAGTAAATGAAAGAAATTCAAAATATAATGTTGATAGTATAAATTTTGTAGATGAACCACTTCCTTTTTTAAGTAAACAAGCCTTAAATGCCGGAAAGATTGTAAAATATGTCAAGGATGAGGAGAAAACATTAGCGTATGTATATATAAGTAATCCGAGTCTAGGTTCTAGGAATATTTTTGGTGCTCAACAACTATTTCCAGGTTTATCGTATCTTATTAATTATTACATTTCTTCCCCAGCATATGAATTTGCTAACTTACCAATTTATTTTATAAATGGAAGCATAGATCCTGTTACAGAATCTATGCAAGAAACTATAATGGCAATGAATTTAATGAATATACGATATATTCAATTATTTGATGACAATAAGTTGCCAGATGGAATATTTGAAGGGGATTTGATAAAATTTTCAAGATTCATTAGTAATGATACAGTTAAGAGACCACAGGGAATAATATATACTGACTTTTATGTGTTAGATTATAAAAATAAGAAAATAAAATTTACAACGTCAACTTTTAAAGAGGATAATATTAGTAGTTTTGGAAGCTCAGATAGATTTTTTGTAATAAAAGCCTATCCGGCGTTATTATTAGCAGATGAGGAAATGTATGATATTGATGTTACTGAAATACAACGTTTTTTATCTGTATATGGTAAAGGAAGAAATAATTTAGAACCATTTATTAGTTTCGCTAAAAAATTAAAAGAAAGAGAGAGATTTTAATGTCTACGCTACAGTTAATTTATTATGGTGCTCCAGGGACTGGAAAAAGTTATGTAGTAGATAAAAAGTTAAAAGAGCTGAAGATAGAAGAAAATCAAATATTTAGGGTAACGTTTCATCCAGAGTATACCTATTCGGATTTCACAGGACAATTACTGCCAGTTGTTAAAGATGACGAAATTACCTATGATTATCAACGTGGTATTTTCACTAATGCGCTTAGACAAGCTTATAATGATTTATCTAAACCGGTATTTTTGATTATTGAAGAAATGTCACGTGGAAATGTGGCTGCTATTTTTGGAGATATATTTCAATTATTAGATAGAAATGATAAGAATGTGAGCAGGTACCCTATTAGAAATTCTGTAATAGCTAAAGAAATTCCACAAATAGATGATAATAATGATGTGGTAAAGTTACCTGCAAATTTTAATATTCTAGGAACTGTTAATACTAGTGATCAAAATGTTTTTGTAATGGATACTGCATTTAAGAGAAGATTTGATTGGAGATATATTTCAACAGATCCTGTAAGAAATAAGGATGGTACATTGTTTGAAGAAGATAATGTTTTATTAAAGTTAAAATATGGTAGTAGGGAAGTGGAAACAAATTGGCATGAATTCTATATGAAACTTAATAGTTTTATAACAGATAGGAGACATGGTTTAGGTTTAAGTGAGGATAAACAGATTGGTCAATTTTTTATTCAATTTTCTAAGAAAATGCCTCAAGAGATAATAGAAGATAAGATAAAAAATAAGTTAATTCAATATTTATGGGATGATGTTGAATCAGCTTCATATGGAACAACAGTAAAATTATTTAATGAAGAAATAACAAATTATTCTGATTTATATAGAGCAATGGAAAAGGAAAAACAATTTTTTAGTGACACATTTTTAACTTATTTTGAAGCGCTCGAGTTACCTGATGGAGTTTTATAGAATGGATGAGTTGAAGTTTTATTATTCTAATGAAGGAAAAGTGATAAATACTGATAATATACCATTTTTTTTTGATAAAAGGGATACTTCTATAATTGACACTGATGAGGGAGAAAAAGAAGTGCTGTCTTTTGCAGGTATAATTCTTGAAAAAAATAAGATATTTGTATCTTTCCCGAAGCATTACGAATTAATTGATGATAACGATTATATTTTGGATATACAATTGTTATTTGATACTATTAATAAACATTATAAAGAAAATAAAATGCTATATTTTACAAAAACATTGAATATAAAAACAAATTATCCATTTAATGAATTTTTTGAAATATATGATTATTATCAAAAATATGGTATTTACCATGAAAATTTATCTGAAATATATGATGGATATAATGGAAATGTTTCTTGGAGAGACACGATAAAAAAGTCAGCAACAGTTATTAATAAAAAAGGAATATTATTTTTGCCGTTAAAGATAAAAAAAGTAAAGAGATATCAAGTATTAATTAGTGAATGTATGTCTTATGCTATTGATTATACTTTACAGCAATTTTCTTTATTTCTAGATATGCCACAAGTAGGTGGAAAAAGTTTAGAAAAAGATTTGTTAAGTAATAAGGATTTTATTATTAGAGAATTGTATTCCTTAAAGAATAAGTTTTTTAAAGATATACATAAAAAATTAATTTCCAATTTGATTTCTTTTTTTGAAAAATTACCAGGTGGAGGTAACTATTATTTAAAACACTATTCTTTTAGTTCCGTATGGGAAAAAATGGTTAATCACTACTTAAATTACCATTTTGAAGGTATAGATGATAATAGATTAATTTTTAAAGACAATAGGAGTATGGTAAATAAGTTTGAAAAGGCAACTTTTTATCCTAATTCTGCTAATCCTAGACAAAATATACAACCAGATTATTATTTGGATGATGGTGATACACAATATATCTTTGATGCAAAGTATTATAATAAAATTGATAGTATCAATTATAAACAAGTTGCGTACTATTTCTTTTTAAAAAATATATCTGTAACTAATGAAAAGATGAAAAGAAAGACAACATATAATGCGTTAATTTTACCTGGGAATTATGCCCAAAGAGTCCATTTTAAGTTTAAGCGGGGATTTAATATTGAAGAACCAGATTTTATTATTTATGAGTATTATTTAGATGTAAGAAAAGCTATGGAGTCATATATAAATGATGACTAGTAGTACTAATTAAATAATATAGTTATATAATATTAAAGATTATAATAACCTCTGAGTATACAGACAAAATGAAAATATATCTGATACTTAGGGGGGATTTCTATAGAGAAGAAAATCTAAATGTTCAGTAAAAGAGAAACTATCAATACTTAAGAAATTTCACACGGAATCTCCAAAGTAACAGCTAAAGGACTCTGTGGAACTATTAAAATAGACTACGTTTAGGAAATTTAGTTTAGATGCTGGTATAATTAGTTTAACTTAAGGTCATATATGCTAAAAAAGAGTTTCAAAAATGAATGGAAGTAAGACTAGTTTTGAAGAACGACTAAGTAATTATTGAAGGACTAGAACAATCTATTAAAAAATTGTATATAACATTAGGTGTGTTATATAAACAAGGACGGCTTGACTGAGGAAAAATTTAAAATTCCACAATCAAGCCGTCTAATTTTTCTATTATAGTGTTTAGTGATTAAAGAAGATGTCATCTCTTGCGATTGTGTTAAATAGTTATTTTTTTAATATCTAGAATCTCTATACTTTTTGGATCAATATCTGTTACGAGGAAATCATTGTAATTCTTATTTAGAGAGGTGTAATTGTTGATAGCATTTACAATATTTTTTTTAAGCTGTGGACTGTTAGAAGAAGCTACAGGAGCAATACATTTAATTTGATAAGTAGAAAAATTTCTAGATTTCCATTTTTCGCACAGATCGATATCAGTAATAAAGCTTTTATTTATAACATCATTCAAAGTATAAATTATCTCAGGATACTCAGAAATAGATGAATAATCCCAAAAATCATCTATTAAAAAGCCGCTTATAGTATAGTCAGTTGTTAAACGTTGATATAGGTTATTTATACAAACTGGATCAGCACCACTTTTTAATAATATAGGGGGCTCATTCCTAAATTTTACTGTGAGATTAGAAATATCTACTGTTACATCATTTTCAATTAAAAACTTGCCTAATTGAGAATTTTTATCGTTTATTAAATCTATTAAAGAACGAAGATGAATCAATTCTTCAATTTTATTGTCGTCAAAAGTAGTGTAATGATAAAAAATAAATTTATCAAACTCTTCTAAGTTGTCTAATTGATGTTTACTAGTATCATTTAATAAATCAAATAACATAAAAAACCACCTTTATAATCTTATACTAGATAAGTAAAACTATAGTACGCCACCAGTTTCAGTAATAATTAATACTGATCCAAGATAATCAAAAAACTATAAAATAAGATTTAGCAATGATTAGAAGTTAGTAAAAATCAATAAAAATGCCTCCGACAAGAGTCGAACTTGCACTTGGAAAACCAAACAACGACCTGAACGTTGCGCGTCTGCCAATTCCGCCACGGAGGCAAGAACAATAGTAATTTTACAATAAAGTATTACTATTTGCAATAATGCTAGTTCTTTTTAGGAAAGCTAATAGCAGTTCCGTATCCGTGTAATAACATATACTTTGGACCAACAGAAACACGGACTATTTGAGGGACAAAGCGAATATCAATTACGCCATCAGCATCAAGTTCAAGTGCTTTATTTTCCAATTTTTTTTGAACTTGAGCGTAAAGATTGTCAAATTGATCTACTTCATTTAATTCTTCTGCTTTAAGAGTTCTTTTCACGGTAGCATTAACTATACCCTTTAAAATATAAGATTGATTGAGACCACTTGTTGATAGAAACATTATATTCATCTCCTTAACAACTATAAATATCGTATATTTATAATACCACAAAAGTAGTTTATTTTTCTTTTTAAAATTATATTTTGATTAGAATTTTGATATTCAAAATATGTTTAAAAGGTAAAAATTATATAGTATCATCTGTATAAATAATAAATTAGTTATAGTTATATAAATTATATAAAGAACAATATTTTGAAGAATAACTATTTTAATGGCATATAGTGGATATTTTGAGAAATCAAAATATCCATTTATTTTGTTTTGTAAAAATATATTTTTTTATTTGATGAATTTTTTTCATAGTCATTTTTGCGTGATTTGACAAAATAAAATCAATAAATTATGATTTGTTCATCGAATATTTTGATGTTCGAAATAATTTTAAGTGAGGTGCTTTGTGTGGCAATTATGGATGCACAGGAAATAATGGATATGATTCCTAATCGTTATCCGATCTGTTACATTGACTATGTTGATGAGCTAGTACCTGGTGAGAAAATTATCGCAACAAAAAATGTAACAATTAATGAATCTTTTTTCAGAGGACATTTTCCAGGAAATCCTGTAATGCCGGGAGTTTTACTAATTGAAACTTTAGCTCAAGCTGCGTCAATACTTATTTTGAAATCTCCAGAATTTGTAGGGAAAACAGCTTATTTAGGTTCTATAAGTAAAGCTAAATTTAGAAAAGTTGTCAGACCGGGCGATGTTTTAAAATTAAATGTCGAAATGAAAAAGAAACACGAGAATATGGGGATAGTAGATACTCAAGTTATCGTGAATGGAAAGAAAGCTTGTACAGCTGAATTAATGTTTATCGTTGCGGATAGAGACAAGAAGTTGTAGTTGCAAAGTAGTCTTATTTCGGTTATTATTTTGATAATCAAATTATTTGGAATACGAAAGATAAGGCGGTATAGGGATGGATGAAAGATATCAAGTAATAAATGATGCTTTAGAAAAAATTTATGCTGATATTGTATGGATTGAAGAAAGTGAGTTACGTAAGAGTGTTTTTAGTGATATCACGATTAAAGAGATGCATGCAATAAATGCAATTTCAATGTATGATCATCAAACAGCTTCACAAGTTGCTAAAAAGCTTCATTTAACCCCTGGAACGTTGACTGCAACAATAGATAGACTATGTCGAAAAGGTTATGCTGAACGCATTAGAGGGAATGATGATAGGAGAATTATTAGAATAGGTTTGACTAAAAAAGGTAGACTAGTTTATCGAGCACATGATGCTTTTCATAGGATGATGGTTAAAAGTTTTTTGAAGGATTTAAATCCAGATGAAATAAAAACTATTGAAAAAGCCATTCATAATTTAGAAGATTTTCTAAAAGAGCACTCTTAACTAAGGAGAACTAGGTTTGGAAAATATAGAAATATCTTATACAGCACGTTATGTTCCACCTGAAGTTATAGATAATCAAAGATTAACAGAATTTATGGATACATCTGATGAATGGATAAGCCAACGAACTGGAATAAAGAAGAGGCATATAAGCTTAAATGAGAGTACAGCTGATTTAGCAGAGAAAGTAGCAGAAAAGTTATTAACAAAAAGTGGATGGAATCCTAATTCTTTAGATTTAATAATAGTTGCTACAATGTCTCCTAATTCTTTTACACCAGCAACAGCGGCTATTGTTCAAGGAAGAATAAGTGCTGATAATGCAGTTTGTTTTGATATTTCAGCTGCATGTTCAGGATATATATATGGTTTAAGTATTGTTGAAGCAATGCTAAGGAATATGAATTTAAAAAGGGCTATGCTAATTGGAAGTGAAAATATTTCTAAGTTGATAGATTGGAATGACAGATCAACGGCTGTACTTTTCGGGGACGGTGCAGCAGGTGCTTTGATTGAGTTAAAAGAAGATACAGATTCTAAATTTATCAGCAGTGATTTGAAAACTATTGGAAATGAAGCTGAGTTTTTAACAGCAGGAATAACTGATCCGTTAGAAAAATTTCCAGATTTGGATAGCATAAGGAAATATACGACTTTCAAAATGGATGGCAGAAGAGTATATACTTTTGCGACTAGGGAGGTTCCCCAATCTATTCTAAGGGCAGTGCAAAAAGCTAACCTTAGTTTGGAAGATATAGATTATTTTATTTTGCATCAAGCAAATTCAAGAATTATTCGACAAGTAGCTAAAAAATTAAAGCAAAATGAAGAAAAATTTCCAATTAACATAGATAGTTTTGGAAATACTTCGGCAGCTAGTGAACCTCTTTTATTAGATGAGTTAATAGAAAATGGAATTGTAAAAAGAGGGATGACGCTAGCATTAAGTGGCTTTGGTGGTGGCTTAACAGTCGGTACTCATATTATTAAATATTAATTTAAGGAGAGAATTTGAAATGACAGAAGCAGAAGTATTAAAGAAAGTACAAGATATCGTAGTAGAACAATTGGATGTAGATGTAGATGATGTAACTTTAACAGCAGATATCAAAGATGATTTAGACGCAGATAGTTTAGATGTTTTTGAAATTATGAATGAACTAGAAGATGATTTAGACATTAAGTTAGAAGCTGATGAAAACATCAAAACAATTCAAGATGTAGTTACTTACGTGAAAAAAGAATTGGATAACAAATAGAAGGTAATTAATTATGAAATTAGCCATCTTATTTAGTGGTCAAGGATCCCAATTTACAGATATGGGATTAGATTTTTACCAGGAAAGTCCAATTTTTAAGGACTGTGTAGATAAAGCTAGTGAGATTGCAGATTTTAAAATTACTTCAGTATTTGCTAACGATGGAGATAAACTTTCTGAAACAAAATATATTCAACCTGCAATAGTTGCTATGAGTATAGGTATCTGGAAAATGTTACAGAATACTCTAGGTGATAAGTTAGCTGTTGAAGGCATGGTTGGTTTATCTCTAGGAGAATATAGTGCTTTAATTGCAAGTCAGAAATTATCTTTTAGCGATGGAATGTCAGTACTTAAAGATCGTGCTATTTACATGCAAGATGATGCTAATAAAGTTGATAGTAAAATGGCAGCAATTATTGACCCTCAAATAGAAGTAATTGAAAAATTATGTACCGATTATCCAAATGTATATGTAGCTAATTATAATACGCCTAAACAATCAGTAATAGGTGGAGATGGCGAAGAATTAGTAGATGTTGTAGATAAGATAGATAGTCTAAATGCAGCTAAGAAAGTAGTAGAGTTAAAGGTAAGTGGAGCTTTTCATACTCCACTTTTTACTAATGCAAGTCAAAAGATGAAAAAGAGATTATCAAATGTGGCATTTACTGAAGGAAGTAACTTAGTTGTAAGTAATACTACAATGCGTCCTTTTGAAAAAGATTCTTTAGCAGAAATATTAGCTAAACAAATCGTTAAACCAACACATTTTGGTGAATGTGTTCAATATTTAATTAATAATAAAAATATAGATACGGTACTTGAAATAGGTCCTGGGAAAACATTAAGCAAATTTACTAAGCAAATTGATAAAAGTATTAAAAGATATCACATTAGTAAATTAAGTGATTTTAAAAAATTCATAGATAGTGTGAAAGAAAGTGAATAAATGGAATTAAAAGAAAAAGTAGTTCTAGTCACTGGAAGTTCAAGAGGAATTGGTGCAGAAATAGCATTAGCTTTTGCTAGAAAAGGAAGTACTGTAGTTTTAAATGGACGCCATCAAATACCTAATGATATGATTAGTAAGATGGAAGAAATTGGTTGTAACTATGATGTTATTCTTGGTGATATCAGTATAGAAAGTGATGTTAAAAGAATTGTTAAAGAAGCCATCGAAAAATTTGGTAGAATAGATATACTAATTAACAATGCCGGAATAACTAATGATAAGTTACTAATTGGAATGAAACCTGCAGATTTTAAATCTGTAATTGATGTTAACCTAATTGGAACTTTCCAAATGACACAAGCTGTTGTAAAGAAAATGTATAAGCAACGATCAGGAGTAATTATAAACCTTGCTAGTGTGATTGGACAGCATGGAAATATTGGTCAAGCTAACTATGCAGCAAGTAAAGCCGGAGTTATCGGATTAACTAAAAGTGTGGCAAAAGAAGGAGCTATGCGAAATATTAGAGTTAATGCGATTGCTCCAGGAATGATAGTTAGTGATATGACAGATGTTTTAAGCGATAAAGTTAAAGAAAACATTCTCACTACTATCCCTTTAAATCGTTTTGGAAAAGCAGAAGAAGTTGCACAAACTGCAGTCTTTTTAGCTGAAAATGATTATATAACGGGACAGGTAATTACTGTTGATGGTGGAATGACAATTTAATGGAGGGTTCTAATGACTAACAGAGTTGTTATTACAGGAATGGGAATAGTAGGTCCTGTCGGAAATGACAGAGAAACTTTCTTAAAGAACATATTTGATAGCAAAGTAGGAATAGAAAAGATTACTAAGTTTGACGCTACACAGACTGGAATTTCAGTTGCTGGAGAAGTGAAAGACTTTGATCCTAAAAATTCTATTGGTAAAAAAGCTGCTAAAAGAATGGATTTATTTTCTCAATATGCAGTTCATAGTGCGATTGAAGCTGTTGAACAAGCAGGAATAAATGAAGAGAATACAGATTCATATGACATGGGAGTAATTTACGGATCAGGTATTGGAGGACTTACTACTATTCAAGAGCAAGTTATAAAGATGCATGAAAAAGGTCCTAAAAGAGTTTCTCCAATGTTTGTACCTACTTCCATAGTTAATATGGCTGCTGGAAATATTGCGATGCATTTTGGAGCTAAAAATATTTGTACAGCAGTTGTAACAGCATGTTCATCTGCAACTAATGCAATTGGGGAAGCTTATCGACAAATTAAAGAAGGTAGAGCACAGGTGATGTTAACTGGGGGCTCTGAAGCATCGGTTAACGAAATAGGAATTGCTGGATTTGCGGCTCTAACTGCTCTTTCACCTGAGAAAGATCCTTTAAAGGCTTCACTACCATTTGATAGAAATCGTTCTGGATTTGTAATGGGTGAAGGTGGAGCTACCTTAGTTTTAGAAAACTTAGAACATGCACAAAAACGAAATGCTACGATATTGGGAGAAGTTGTAGGTTATGGTAGTACGTGTGATGCTTTTCATATAACATCTCCAGATCCTACTGGTGAAGGTGCAGCTAGGGCTATGAAACAAGCCATTGATGAAGCTGGTATAACTCCCGATAAAGTAGGTTATGTTAATGCTCACGGAACTGCTACACATGCAAATGATAGTGGTGAATCATTAGCAATTAATAAAGTATTTGGAGAAAATAGCTCAGTAATGGTAAGTAGTACTAAAAGTATGACAGGTCATTTGTTAGGAGCTGCTGGCGCAATTGAGGCAGCTATTACGGTAAGAGCTCTTCAGATGCAACAATTACCTGAAAATGTAGGTTTGAATGAATTAGATGAAGAATGTAATATTAATATAGTTACAAAAGATAAGACTACCACTTCTAATTTAGAATATGCTATCAGTAATTCATTAGGATTTGGTGGCCATAATGCGGTATTAGCGTTAAGAAAATGGAGTGAATAAGATTGGATTTTAATGATGTGAAGAAGTTAATGGAAGACTTCAATAACTCTCCTACACGAGAACTTGAAATCACAACGGATGGTTTTCATATTCATTTGAGTAAAAATGAAGCACCATTTATTAGCCAAGATAATAAAAATTATGCTGATTCTCCAGCTATTGAAGCTAGCGATGAAAGTATTGTAAGCAGTAAAAACGATGATCTCGATGATGCTAGTTTGATAAAATCTCCAATGGTTGGAACGGTATATCTTCAACCTGAACCAGAAAAAGCAGCTTATGTCTCTGTTGGATCACATGTTCATAAGGGCGATGTTGTATGTATTATTGAAGCCATGAAGATGATGACAGAAATCAAGAGTGAGTATACAGGTGAAGTTGTAGAAGTTTTGGTTGATAATGAAGATTTAGTTGAATTTGATCAACCTTTATTTAAAATTAAGGAAGGTTAGTTAAGTGCTAGATATAACTGAAATAAAGAAAATAATTCCGCATCGCTATCCCATGTTGTTAATTGACAGAGTAGAAGAATTGATTCCAGGGGAAAAAGCAGTAGCTAAAAGAAATGTTACTATCAATGAAGAATTATTTAATGGACATTTTCCTGGTAATCCAGTGATGCCAGGGGTATTAATTGTAGAAGCATTAGCACAAACAGGTGCTGTTGCTCTATTATCTTTACCAGAATTTAAAGGAAAAACAGCATATTTTGGTGGAATAAAGTCTGCTAAATTTAGAAAAGTTGTTAGACCTGGTGATTCATTGCGTTTAGAAGTAACTTTAGAGAAGATTCGAAATAATGTTGGTTTAGGAAAAGCTATTGCAACTGTAGATGGAAAAAAAGCATGTACAGCTGAACTAACGTTTATGATTGGATAGGTAAGAGGTAAGTAGTAAGGTAGGTAGAAATATGTTTTCGAAAGTATTAGTGGCTAATCGTGGAGAAATTGCAGTTCGTATTATTCGATCACTTAAAGAATTGGGCATAAAATCGGTTGCTATTTATTCAACTGTTGACCGAGAAAGTTTACATGTACAATTAGCAGATGAAGCTGTATGTGTAGGAACTGCCCGTCCACAAGATTCATATTTAAACATGAAAAATATTTTAGCAGCTGCTATTGGAACTGGTGCGGAAGCAATCCATCCCGGTTTTGGTTTCTTATCTGAAAATAGTCAATTTGTTGAGATGTGTGAAGCTGTAGGTATAACTTTTATCGGCCCTAATTCTGAAATAATTGATTTGATGGGAAATAAAGCTAATGCAAGAGAACAAATGCAAAAAAGTGGAGTTCCTGTGATTCCAGGAAGTGAAGGTTTCATTGAAACTGTTGAAGAAGCCAAGGAAGTCGCAAATAAGGTTGGATATCCGGTTTTATTAAAAGCAGCAGCTGGTGGTGGTGGCAAAGGTATTAGAAAGGTTAATGACGATAATGAATTAACATCATTATTTGAAGAGGCTAAGCGTGAGGCTCAAGTATCTTTCGGTGATAAAAGAATGTATCTAGAAAAAATAATGACAAATGTAAAGCACATTGAAGTTCAAATTTTTCGTGATAAGCAAGGAAATGTAGTTTATTTTCCTGAACGTGATTGTTCAGTACAAAGAAATAAACAGAAGATGATAGAAGAAAGTCCATGCCTTTTAATTACTGAGGAGCAAAGAAAAGAGCTAGGAAATATAGCAATAAAAGCTGCCAATGCCATTAACTATGTTAATACTGGAACAATTGAATTTTTAATGGATAGTCAACATAATTTTTATTTTATGGAAATGAATACGCGTATTCAAGTAGAACATACTGTGACAGAAATGGTTACAGGAATTGACTTGGTAAAAGCTCAAGTAAAAGTAGCTTCTGGGGAAAGGTTACCTTTTAATCAAAATGATATTCAAATTAACGGAAGTGCTATTGAATGCCGTATCAATGCAGAAGATCCATCTAAGAATTTTATGCCACAGGTTGGCAAGGTGCGCTATTTGTATTTCCCAGTAGGAAATTTGGGAATGAGAATAGATTCTGATTTGTATGCAGGTTGGGAAATCACTCCATTTTATGACTCAATGATTGCTAAAGTAATTTCTTTAGGTCAAGACAGACATGAGGCGATTGAAAAAGTAAAACGCTTATTGAGTGAGATGCTAATTACAGGAGTAAAAACCAATCAATCTTTCTACTTAGATATTTTAAAAGATAAGAATTTCTTAGATGGTAAAGTTACTACTGAATATTTAGAACAGAATTTTTTACCTAAATGGAAGGAAGAACATAAAGATGCAGCTATTTGATGAATTAAAAACAATTAGTAAAAAGCATATTAAGGCTAACAAAAAAGCTGGAGAAAAAGTTCCTTCGGGATTATGGATTTCTTGCCCTAAATGTCAACAATCTATATATCATAAAGATTTAGGTAAGTATAAAACATGTCCAAATTGTTACTATGGGTTTAGAATTCATGCTCGTGAGAGATTAGAATGGTTAGTAGATACTTTTCAAGAATTTGATACAGATTTAGAAACTAAAGATCCATTAAATTTTCCTGGATATAAAGAAAAATTAATTAAAGCACAACAAGACAGTAAACTTAACGATTCAGTTTTAACTGGAATAGCAATGATTGATGATGTTGAATTTGCTTTAGGCATAATGGATCCATACTTCATTATGGGCTCAATGGGAACTGTGACTGGCGAGAAGATAACTCGTTTGTTTGAGAGAGCTACTCAGAAGAATTTACCAGTAATATTATTTGCAGCTTCTGGTGGTGCTAGAATGCAAGAAGGAATTAGTTCCTTAATGCAGATGAGCAAGATCTCTCAAGCAGTCAAGGAACATTCAAATGCAGGTTTATTGTACATAACTGTCATTACAGACCCTACTACAGGTGGAGTGACAGCAAGTTTTGCAATGCAGGGAGATATAATTCTTTCTGAACCAAGAGCATTACTGGGATTTGCAGGTAAACGTGTAATAGAACAAACTATTCACCAAAAGGTACCAGATGACTTACAAGATGCAGAAACTGTTTTAAAGAATGGATTTATTGATAATATTATTAAACGTGAAGATCAAAAAGAAAAATTAGCATGGTTGGTAAAAATTCATTCAATGAAAGGAGCTTTTTAGATGCCTAAAATTTTAAAGAAGAAAAAAACGGCTTCTGAAATTGTAGCTGCTGCTCGTGGGTTAAAAAAAGTAACTGCCAATGAATTGATAGATGGAATTTTTGATGATTTTTTTGAACTTCATGGTGATCGCAAGTATTCAGATGATGAAGCAATTATAGGTGGGATTGCATTATTTAATGGAATCCCTGTAACAGTTATTGCAACGGATAAAGGTGGTACTCCTGAAGAGAGAATAGCGAAACATTTTGGATGTCCAGAACCGTCAGGATATAGAAAGTCCTTACGTTTAATGAAACAAGCTGAAAAATTCAATCGACCAATCGTAACTTTTGTAAATACTTCAGGTGCTTATCCCGGACGATCTGCTGAGGAAAATGGACAGGGTGAAGCTATTGCTAGGAATTTACTAGAAATGAGTGATCTAAAGGTACCAATTATTTCATTTATTTATGGTGAAGGAGGCAGTGGAGGAGCTTTAGCTTTGGCATGTGGAGATCAAGTTTGGATGTTAGAAGATAGTATGTATTCTATTTTATCACCCGAAGGATTTGCTTCTATTTTATGGAAAGATAGTAAAAGGGCAGATGAAGCTGCAGAAGTAATGCAGTTAACTCCTGAGGCTTTATTAAAACAAGAAATTATTGAAGGAATAATTCCAGAATCTAATTCACATCGAAAAGTTTGCAAAGAGATAAAGAAAATATTGGCACAAGAATTAAAAAATTTAACTTCACTTACAAAGTTTGAACTTGTAAAAAGAAGAAAAGAGAGATATAGAAAATTTTAGAAGGGAATGAAATTAATGTCAGACTTGTTAAAAGGAAAGAAAATCCTTGTTATGGGAGTAGCTAATAAGCGTTCAATTGCATGGGGATGTTCCCAGATGATGATGGAAAATGGGGCTGAATTAATATTCACATATCAAAATGACAGAATAAAAAAAAGTTTGAGTCGTTTAGTTTCTGAAGAAGAAAAACTAGTAGAATGTGATGTTTCAGATGATGCAAGTATTGAAAACGCCTTTAAATTAGTGAATGAACGCTTTGGAAAAGTAGATGGAATTTTGCATGCAATTGCTTTTGCTAACAAGGAAGAATTGGGTGGAGAAATTATGCAAGCTAGTCGCGAAGGATATGTATTAGCTCAAGATATTTCAGCATATTCCTTAATTGCGGTTGCAAAGTACGGTCGTGAAATTTTAAATGATCCATCTAGTATTGTAACATTAACTTATTTTGGTTCAGAAAGAGCTATCCCTAACTATAATGTCATGGGAGTAGCTAAAGCATCTCTAGAAGCTAGTGTCCGTTATTTAGCTCGTGACATGGCTAAGTATGGTACTAGAGTTAATGCTATTTCTGCAGGAGCAATAAAGACATTGGCTGTTACTGGAATTAAAGGTCATTCAGAGTTATTAAAAATGTCTGAAGAAAGGACAGTTGATGGGGAATCAGTAACAATTAGAGAAGTAGGCGGAACATGTGCATTCTTGATGAGTGACTTGTCAACAGGTGTCGTAGGCGATGTTATTTACGTGGATAAAGGAGTCCATTTAATATAGTTAAAAAGTTGGAAGAGAGAGTCTCTTTCAACTTTTTTATAAATATGGAACTTATAATTAAAACCATTTTAGTTTATTTAATTAGTAAATATAGTATATAATGTAATTATGTATTATTGATAAAGATTATCGAAAGTGGTGTAGTTATGACTGAAAAGGGAAAAGAGCAGAATGCATTATTTATAATTTTTGGTGCTACTGGTGATTTAGCACAAAGAAAATTATACCCTTCTTTATTTAATTTATATAAAAAAGGTTTTCTTTGTAAAAGATTTGCTGTAATTGGCACTGCACGTAGACCGTGGACTGATGAACATTTTCAACAAGTAGTAAGGAATTCTATTTCCGGAATGGAAGATACTGCTGCCCAAGCGACAGAATTTTCTCGCCATTTTTATTATCAATCTCATAATGTAAATGATGTAGAACATTACGTTACATTGAAGAAATTGGCAGAGAAACTGGATGAGAAATATAAAATTAATGGTAATAGATTATTCTATTTAGCAATGTCTCCACGATTCTTTGGAACAATATGTAAGTATCTAAAATCTGAAGAAATTGTGACAGATGAAGGTTATAATAGGGTAATTATTGAAAAGCCATTTGGTCATGACTTACAAAGTGCAGTTGAATTAAATGATGAGATTGCAAAATACTTCTCTGAAGAATCTGTATATCGTATTGATCATTATCTCGGTAAAGAAATGAATCAAAATATTTTAGCTGTTAGATTTGGTAATAATATTTTCCGTGCTCTATGGAATAATAGATACATTGATAATATTCAAATCACTTTGAGTGAATCTCTAGGTGTTGAAGATAGAGCAGGGTATTATGAAACAGCAGGTGCATTGAGGGATATGGTTCAAAATCATATTTTACAAATTGTTTCATTATTAACAATGAATGCACCAGTAACTTTTACTGATGTTGATATTCGCCGTGAAAAAATTAGTGCATTAAAAGCTTTACAATTGTATACTCCAGAAGAAGTTAAAAAATATTTTGTTCGTGGACAATATGCTCATACAGAAGATTTAAATGGTTATCGTGAAGAAGATCAAGTAGATCCAAATTCGACTACTGAAACTTTTGTTGCTGGAAAACTTCATGTTAATAGTATGAATTTTGCTGGGGTTCCAATTTATATTAGAACAGGTAAGAGATTAGCTGCAAAATCTACTCGTGTTGACGTAGTATTTAAGAATATGCCTAATAACATTTTTAATGCTAATAAGAAATTGTTACCTAATGTTTTGTCATTTGATATTGATGCAAATCCAGGTATGAGTTTAACTCTTAATACTAAGAAAGTTAGTCAATCAGGATATAAATTGGAAAATAGAGCATTGAGCTACCGTCATGATATCTCAACACAAGCAATTACACCAGAGGCTTATGAGAAACTAATTTTAGATGCGGTAAAAGGCGATGCTACTAATTTTGTTCATTGGGAAGAGGTTTACTATTCTTGGAGATTTATTGATTCCGTTAGAACAGCATGGGATAATGAAGATGTAACCCCTGATGAATTGACAAATTATAATTGTAATACTATGGGACCAAAAATTTCTGATGAACTACTAGCTAAGGATGGAAATTATTGGTTCTTTGATCCAACTAAATAGTAATTTAGCTAAACAAAAAAATCACAGCTCTGAATCTTTCAGAACTGTGATTTTTATTTGTATTAATAATTATTTATTCAAACGATCTTGAAGTTCTTTTGTTAATTCTTCGTAACCTGGACGACCAAGTAAAGCAAACATGTTCTTCTTGTATGCTTCTACACCAGGTTGGTTGAATGGATTAATACCATTTAAGTATCCAGAAATAGCAACTGCAATTTCGAAGAAGTAGATCATGTAACCTAATGTGTATTCTGTTTGATCTGGAATGTTAACAATCATGTTAGGAACATTACCGTCTGTATGAGCAAGGACAACACCTTGGAAAGCTTTTGAGTTTACATAGTTCATGGACTTGCCTTCTAAGTAACCTAAGCCGTCAAGATTTTCTTCTTCTTTAGGAATATCTGTATCATTTGTTGGATTTCCTACAGTGATAACTGTTTCCATTAAATTACGCATACCTTCTTGGATGTATTGACCAAGTGAGTGCAAGTCTGTTGAGAAGTTTGCTGAAGAAGGATAGATACCCTTACCATCTTTACCTTCAGATTCACCCATCAATTGTTTCCACCATTCAGCAAAGTATTGTAATGTTGGTTCGTAATTTTCAAGAATTTCAGTTGTATAACCTTTACGATATAAAATATTACGTAAAGCAGCATATTGGTATGCTTCATTCTTTGTTAAATCAGCATCAGAATATTCTTCACGAGCATCAGCAGCACCTTGCATCAATTTATCAATATCAGCACCGGAAACTGCGATAGGTAATAAACCAACTGGTGTAAGTACTGAGAAACGACCACCAACATCATCAGGAATTACAAATGTTTCGTAACCTTCTGCGTCAGCTTCAGTCTTTAGAGCACCACGAGCACGATCAGTTGTAGCATAGATACGTTCACGAGCACCTTCAACACCGTACTTAGCAATTAATTTTTCCTTAAATACTCGGAATGCGATTGATGGTTCTGTAGTTGTACCAGACTTAGAAATTACGTTAACAGAGAAATCACGATCTCCGATTAATTCGATTAAGTCATGTACATAAGAACCAGAAATAGAGTTACCAGCGAAGAAAATTTGTGGAGCATTTCTCTTTTCAGCTGGTAATAAGTTGAAGAATTGGTGATGTAAGAAATCGATTGCTGCACGAGCACCTAAGTAAGAACCACCAATACCAATAACAACTAAAACTTCAGAATCAGATTGAATTTTTTTAGCTGCTTTTTTAATTCTGTCAAATTCGTCCTTGTCGTAATCAACTGGTAAATTTAAGAAACCGCGGAAGTCATTACCTGCACCAGTACCTTCGCGCAATTCTTTATCAACAGCAGTTACTAAAGCTTGCATTTCGCCAAGTTCATTGTCATTAACAAACTTAGTTAAGTTAGAGCTATCAAATGAAATATGAGCCATTATATATTCTCTCCTTATTAATAATAATTGTACGCTTACATTATACCGTAAAATAGTAAATTTGAACATATAAAATGAAGATAAATTATTAATTTTCCTTACAATCCCTTAAATATCAGTATAAGATAATAAGCATTTCTTAATTTATCTTTATCTTAATTGACGTATAAATTAGATAAGGGGTAAAATTATAAGTTAGTTAAGATTGAGAAAGGACGTAACTATCTTGAATTTACTCCGAATAAAAAAGTTCCTTAACACACGCTGGGGATTTTTCTCCTTGCTAGTCTTTTTATTTTGGTTAAAGACTATTTTAGTTTATTTTATAGACTTTCATTTAGGAGTTAAGGGCATCTATCAATATTTTGTACTTTTAGTTAACCCTTTAGCTACGACACTGCTCTTATTGGGGATAGCTTTATATATTAAAAGGACGATTCCATCATATATATTTATGGGATTGATTTATATTGCGAATACAGCTTTACTGATGTTTAATGTCATCTATTATCGTGAATTCACAGATTTTATGACAATTAATACGATATTTGGATACTCTACGGTATCACAGGGATTGAGTGGAAGCTCGTTTGCATTGTTGAAACCACAAGATATTATTATTGTTGCAGATATAATAATAGTTGCTTTAGGCTTTATCACCGGGTTTCTTCATTTAGACAAACGCCCAATTCCACGAGTGCAAGCATTAGCTTTAACTTCATTTTCGTTATTTTGCTTAGTATTGAATATTACTTTAGGTGAAATTAGCCGTCCACAGTTATTGTCAAGAACTTTTGATAGGAATTATCTAGTAAAGTATCTGGGAATAGATACCTATATGGTTTATGATGGATTGAAGACAGCAAGGAACAGTCAAGTTCGTAATAAAGCTGGAAGTTCAGACTTAAATAATATTATTAATTTTACGCGTAATCATTATGCTGAACCAAATTCTAAAATGTATGGAATAGCAAAGGGACGTAATGTAATCGTTATTCATTTAGAAAGTTTTCAACAATTTTTGATCAACTACAAACTAAATGATAAGGAAGTTACCCCATTTTTAAATAGTTTATACAATAGTAAAGAGACATATAGTTTTGCTAACTTTTTTAATCAGGTAGGACAGGGGAAAACTTCTGATGCTGAAAATATGTTGGAAACCAGTACGTATGGACTATCTCAAGGTTCTCTATTTTCAATACTTGGAACTGATAATACATTTGAGGGTGCTCCGGCTATATTAGATCAGTCTCAAGGTTATACCTCGGCTGTCTTTCATGGGAATTCTGGATCATTTTGGAATAGAAATAATGTATATAAGAATTTAGGATATAATTATTTCTTTGATTCTAGTTACTATAATACTGATGCAAATAATTTAACTGAATATGGATTAAAAGATAAATTATTATTCCATGATTCTGTTAAGTATTTAGAAAGACTTCAACAACCTTTCTATGCTAAATTTGTAACTGTATCTAATCATTTTCCTTTTGCTTTAGATGATCAAAATACATCATTCGATAAGGCTAATACATCAGATGCTTCGATAAATAATTATTTTGTGACAGCTCATTATTTAGATCAAGCTGTGCAAGAATTTTTTGAATATTTGAAGAAATCAGGATTATATGATAACTCGATTATCGTTTTATATGGTGATCACTACGGAATATCTGATACTAGGAATTTAAAATTAGCTTCATTGTTAGGTAAATCTTCATCCACATGGAGTGATTTTGATAATACTCAAATGCAAAGAGTGCCATTTATGATACATATACCAGGTACTAAAGATGGTGGTGTTCAAACTCAATATGGTGGAGAAATAGATGTATTGCCAACGTTACTGCATCTATTGGGAATAGATTCTCGCGATTACATTCAATTTGGAACAGATTTATTTTCATCAAAACACGATCAAGTAGTTGCATTTAGAAATGAAGATTTTATAACTCCAAAATATACAGTGGTTGGTAATACTATTTACCAAAATAGTACGGGGAAAATATTAACCCATCCTAGTCAAAAAGTTAAAGATGAGATAAAGAAGGATAGGGAAAAGGTTAATACCGAACTCTCCTTATCAGATACATTGAATAACAAGAATCTCTTAAGATTTTATATACCAACGGGATTTACTCCTGTTGATCCTAAGAAATATAACTACACTAATCAATATGGTCAGATTTTAAAGATTCAAGAGGATTTAGGAAAGAAGTCTACATCGCTATGGTCTAAAAATGGAAATAAAACAACTATTGATGATTATAGTTCAGACGCACCTGAATTAACAACAACAGATCAAAATGAAGCTAATGTATCAAGTGTAAAGAACACATTAAAATCCAACAAAAAAGAATCAATAGATACATCATCTTCATCGGCAGAAAGTGATTCTGATCAATGAAAATGATGAAAAAACCAGTAAAGAAGTAAGTTACTATCCTTTACTGGTTTTTTTGATAATAAAAAAGCTAACCTTTCTATAAATAAGAAAAGTTAGCTATAGTTCAGACATTAAAGTCCAAAAATAATATTATAAATTAAAACGCCTGAAACAGCAGCGCAAATAGGTGCTAATACTGGAACCCATGCATAATCCCATTGAGAAGAACCTTTATGTTTTAATGGAAGTAATGCATGAACGATACGAGGACCCAAGTCACGAGCAGGGTTTAAAGCAGGTCCAGTAGGTCCACCGAATGAAGTAACTAAAACCATAACTAGTAAACCGATACCTATGTATCCAGCACCTTGGTTACCATGTTCAAAGAATGAAGTATGAGTAATTGCTAGAGCGCCAAAAACTAAAGTAAATGTTCCAAAGAATTCGTTAACGAAACCATTGAAACGACTATTTGTTGCAGAAATAGTTGAGAATGTTCCCAAAATACTTTCAGGGTCTTCAGTAATATCGTAGTGAGGGTAGAAACAAGCAACTACGACCAATTGACCAGCGATGGCACCTAAGAATTGTGCTAATATGTATAAAAATGCTTCATTCCATGGAAATGCTCCATTGATAGCTAAACCTAAAGTCATAGCAGGGTTAAATTGTCCCCCAGAAACACTACCAAACATCAAAGCTGGAACCAAAACAGCAAAACCATAACCGATAGAGATTGTAATCCAACCACTATGGTAGCCTTTAGTTCCTTTTAATTCAACGTCAGCTACAGATCCGTTACCTAACATAAGCATAATTGCAGTTCCAAAAAATTCTGCAGCTAATCGTGTAAATAATGGAAAATCCATATTATCCTCCTAAAGATATATGTTATATGTATGTAAGTAATATTAATACTCATATTATAATAATGAGTGATTAAAGCTATGTCAATAAGCAACTTGAAAATTAGAGTAATAATTTTCAAAAATCAAAAAAGTTTGTGAAAATAGTGTTTTTAGTTGCAATATATTCAAACAATACACTAGAATATTATTAGTGATTAAAGGAGGAAATTACATATGATGTCACAACCAATTGAACAAATGTTAATGAGAAACAGTGAGGATTTTTTAATTCCAGCTGATATTGTAGCAAATGTTCAAGAAGAAAATCATTTAGATCATGCTTTTATGGTATTGACTAAGGTGAGATATGCTAAAATTCCTGTTTTAGATCATAATCAAAAATTTAAAGGATTACTTTCATTGTCTATGATAACTGAAGAAATGTTAGGATTAAAAGGAATCGATGCAAGATGTCTTTCAAAAAAACAAGTTAAAGATGTTATGCAGACAGAGGTAGAAACAATAAAACCGACAGCTGATTGTGAGGAGATATTGCATCGCTTAGTTAATCAACCTTTTTTAGTTGTTGTAGATGATGATAATCGTTTTTTAGGTATTGTTACCAGAAGAGAATTATTAAAAAGTATGAATTATTTATCACATGAATTTGATAATTTTTATGTAACTGAACCTAAATAATTAGGCCTAATAAGGAGGAAAAATAATGGCAAAACTTGACGCTCATGATATTATTAGAACAATAGCTGAATCAAAAAAGAAGACGCCAGTTAAGGTTTATGTAAAGGGAGATTTAAATTCTTTAGACATACCTTCAAATGTTGAAACATACTTTACTGACAATGTTGGTGTTATGTTTGGTGATTGGGCAGATGTAGAACCTATCTTGAAGGATTCCTCTGTTGAAAGTTATCATCTAGAAAATGATGGTCGAAATACTGGGGTAGCGATGGTAGATAAGAAGAAATTCAATGCAAGAATTGAACCAGGCGCAATTATCCGTGACCAAGTTGAAATTGGTGATAATGCTGTTGTTATGATGGGAGCTGTAATCAATATTGGTGCTGAAATAGGCGAAGGCTCAATGATAGACATGGGAGCTGTATTAGGTGGCCGTGCGATTGTCGGCAAGAACTGTCATATCGGTGCTGGAACAGTATTAGCAGGTGTGGTAGAACCACCTTCTGCACAACCAGTTGTGATTGAAGATGATGTTTTAATCGGAGCTAATGCAGTAGTCCTTGAAGGTGTACGTGTTGGTAAAGGTGCAGTGGTAGGTGCTGGCGCTGTTGTTACTAAAGATGTAGAACCTTACACTGTAGTTATGGGAATGCCTGCTAAGAAAGTTAAAGATGTTTCCCAAGTGGATAATTCTAAAACTGAAATTGTTGATGATTTACGTAAATTATAATTAATAAAGAGCATGTGAAATATAAGTTGTTTCACATGTTTTTTTGTTTATAGGACTATTTAATCTGGTTATATTAGAGTATAATGAGTATGATTAAAATAGATAAAGGGTGTAATTATGACTTTACAAGAAAATGAATTAATAAAAATCCGAAGAGATCTTCATCAAATACCAGAAATCGGTTTGGAGGAATATGAAACTTCTGATTATTTGTTAAAAATAATTAACGGCTTACCACAAGAGAATTTAGAGATAAAAAGATGGAAGACAGCTATCTTGGTTCATCTTAATGGTGAAAATAAGAATTATACCATAGGTTATAGAACTGATATTGATGGATTACCAGTTGAGGAAAAAACAGGTTTGCCATTTTCATCAAAGCATGAAGGAAGGATGCATGCATGTGGACACGATATTCATATGACGGTTGCTTTAGGTGTATTAAGTTATTTTGCTAGTCATCGTCCTAAATATAATATGACATTTATTTTCCAACCTGCGGAAGAAAATGCAAGTGGTGGAATGAAACTTTATCAAAGTGGTGAATTAGACGAATGGATGCCAGATGAAATCTATGCATTACATGATAATCCACAACTTCCTGCTGGTACAATTGGTTGTCGTAAAGGTACTTTGTTTGCAGGTACATGTGAAATACATGTGAAATTTATTGGTAAAAGTGGGCATGCTGCATATCCACATCAAGCTAATGATATGGTAGTTGCAGGAGCTCAATTCGTTAACCAAATTCAAACTATTGTAAGTAGAAATGTCGATCCAATTCAATCAGGTGTAGTTACTTTAGGTCATTTTTCTGCAGGAACAACAGGAAATGTAATTTCTGGTGTTTGTCAAATAGATGGAACAATCAGAGCTTTAACTCAAGAAAATAATTTGCTTATTCAAAAGCGTGTACGTACAATTGCTGAAGGAATAGCACATAGTTTTGATTGTGAATTGGAAATCGATTTACATCAAGGCGGGTATTATCCTGTTGAAAATGATGATAATACAACAGAAGCTTTCATTAATTATATGAAAAATGAAGATGATGTAGATTTTGTTGAAACATTACCTGCGATGACAGGGGAAGACTTTGGCTATTTAATTTCAAAAATTCCAGGAACAATGTTTTGGTTAGGAGTAGATAGTCCTTATTCTCTACATTCTGAATATTTAGCACCTAAAGAAGAAGCAATTATGTTAGGTGTAAATGCAATCACAGGTTATCTTAAAAATAGACAAGAAAGCTTAAATAAATAGATGTATTTTGAATGTGTCTTTTATTCATAAAAATATACCCCGTAGTTACTTAGATTTTTATCTAATAATTACGGGGTATTTGCTATATATAATTGATTACTTAGCTGATAGATTAATAGGAGAAATAGGCATCTCTAAACCAGCTTGTTTTAAAGCCTCTAAATATTTTGCGAGAAATGCCCTTTGAACAGGAGCTTGGGCACCATTTTTAGTAAAAATAATTACTCTGTAAACAAGACCATTTGGAGTTTCAACTACACCTAAAATTTGCGGTTTTTTGGTAATATCATCAAATTTGGGAGTTAAGGATTTGTTTACATTTTGTATAACAGTTTTAATTTTATCAAAGTCTTGGTTAGGCTTAACATGGATATCAATTTGGGCTCGCATATCATTACGTGAAAGATTGCTAACAATTGTGATGCTTCGATTAGGTATGTAATGTAGGGTACCATCATAGTCAAGAATTTGTGTCGTTCTTAAACCAAAAGCTGCTACCTTTCCAGAAATAGTCCCGATCTTAACGTCATCACCAACTGTAAATTGTTGTTCTAAAAGAATAAAAAATCCAGTAACCACGTCAGTAACAAATCCTTGAGCACCTAAACCTATTGCAACACCCATGATTCCAGCACCAGCAATTAAAGAGCCTATTGGAATTCCTAACAAAGATAATACCGCATAAAAATAGAAGAACAAAATAAAATAATGGAAGATATTTTGTGATAATGTGTAAGCTGTATTAATTCTTCCAGGAGACAATGACTCAACTAAACGATTTTTTTTAAAAGCTCGTTTGATAATTTTCTTACCAATATAATGAAAAATATAAAATAGCAACGAGACTAACAGCAACAAAATAGTTGTTGTTATAACTTTAGAAAGTAATTCATCCCAATTGAAGTTATCGATATATTTTTTGAAAATATTAGTATCAGTGCTAACTTTTTTAGTAATGATATTAGATTCCAACCAAAAATTAAGCAAAATTCCCATCCTTTCTGAAAATGACTAAATTAAGCATATCAAAAAAAGCAAGAAATTTAAATTGTAAAAATAATGTTGCAAAATTTTTTGTAAAATAATTAATTAATAATGAGAATTAAGAGCAAGATATACAAATGGAGTAAATAATTAGGTACTATATATAGAAAATATTTAATTTAAGGAGGAATTATGAGAAGTATAATAAAAAAAGAATTCACTTTAAGTAATGAAGAACAGGAGATTTTAGCAAGAGCTTGTCGTATAAAAAAATTCAAGTATGCAGAAACTATTTACAATGAAGTTGATGATCGTACACACTATTACTATTTAATAAATGGAAATATTGAAATTACAAAGTTATACGGTGATAGGGAGGTTCCTTTTTATAAAGGTAGGGGAAGATTTTTCCCTAATTTTAGTCAAAATGAAGAGTTATGTTGTGAAAGAGTAACAGTTGCTTCTAAAATAGCGACTGTATTGGTTATTAAACATGATGTTATGGAGAAATTAGTTAGAGCAGGTAAAGAATTTTGTAATCTAGTTTGGGATGATATTATTGAGGAACTGGATTTTTTAAAGAGTTTATCTCAAGAAATTGGTAATCGTAATAAACTAGAAGCATTAGATAGGACATGTAGACTATATGCAATATTTATAGATGAGAAAGATAAGCATGGACATTATGAATTACCCCGATCATTAAATCAAGAGAAATTATCTAAAATATTAGGTACTACACGTGTAACAGTTAACAAAAAAATAAAAGAATTAAGACAAAAAAGAGTTCTTCTCCAGAAGGAAAGAAATATGAGAATAGCTAACAAAGCAATTGAAG
Source organism: Ligilactobacillus salivarius DSM 20555 = ATCC 11741 (assembly GCF_001435955.1). Taxonomy (GTDB): domain Bacteria; phylum Bacillota; class Bacilli; order Lactobacillales; family Lactobacillaceae; genus Ligilactobacillus; species Ligilactobacillus salivarius. Next base: position 38,706 of record NZ_AYYT01000003.1, read on the forward strand.
AATTTAAGAAATTCCTATGAAGATAGGCTTAAATGAGTAAATAGATACATAATTGTGATAAAATATACTGAGTAATTTTATTGACAAGGAAGTTAATGAATGAAGATAAAAGATTTTTTTGAAAAGATAAAGGATGACTTTTTAGCCAATTCTAGAATTTTTGGTTCTTGGTTTAAGAAAAAATGGACAAGATATCAAGGATGGCGATGGTTAACAATAGTCTTTTTAAGTATATTTTTCTTAATTAGTAGCTATGGAGTTTTTTTAGCCAAAAAGACAAATGTTAGAGGGTTAAAATCAGCATTACAAACCTCTACTGAGATTTATGATTATAAAGGACAAAAAGCAGGAGCATTATATTCACAAAAAGGGACATGGGTACCTCTTGATAAGATATCTGATAATGTTCAAAATGCTGTCTTATCTACAGAAGATCGTAATTTCTATCATGAGTACGGTTTTTCTATTACTGGTATTGGAAGAGCTACTCTTTTATATGCTAAAAACAAGATTTTACACAGAGATTATATAAGTGGCGGTGGTAGTACACTAACGCAACAACTTGTAAAAAATGCATTTCTTTCTCAAGAACAGACATTTTCAAGAAAAATTAAAGAAATATTTATTGCTATGCAAGTAGAAAATGATTACTCAAAGAAAGATATTTTAGCAATGTATTTAAATAACGCTTATTTTGGAAATGGTGTTTGGGGAGTAGAGGATGCAGCTGAGAAATATTTTGGTGTACATGCTAGTGAATTGAGTGTGCCACAAGCAGCTACTTTAGCAGGTATGTTAAAGAGTCCAACAGCTTATAATCCAATAGATCATCCCCAGGCTTCAAGAGATAGAAGAAATGTAGTTTTGGGATTGATGGAGGATAATAAAAAGTTAAGCGCAGAACAAGTTAGTCAGTATCAAGCAACTCCAATGACAACAAATGATAACTATCAATATACATCTAGTTATAGATATCCATATTATTTTGATGCAGTTATTAACGAAGCGATGAATAGGTATGGGCTAAGCGAAACAGATATTATGAATAGAGGATATAAAATATATACATCCTTGAATCAAAATTATCAAAATGAAATGCAAGATGATTTTGCTGACAGTAGTTTATTCCCATATAATGCAGAAGATGGAACTAAAGCACAAGGGGCATCTATTGCTATTAATCCTCAAAATGGGGGTGTAGCTGCAGTTGTAGGTGGAAGAGAAGGAACTCATGTATTTAGAGGGTATAATCGTGGTACACAATTAGTAAGATCGCCAGGATCAACGATAAAACCTCTAGCTGTATATACCCCAGCTCTTCAGTCAGGATATCATTATGATACTGATGTAAAAGATGAATTAAAGGCATATGGTAAAGATAAGTATGAGCCTCATAACTGGAATGACGTGTACTCTGGAGAAATTCCTATGTACCAGGCCCTAGCTGAAAGTAAAAATACTTCTGCTGTATGGCTATTAAATAAAATTGGAGTTTCTAAAGGTTATAAGTCTGTCGAAAAATTTGGAATAAAGTTAACTTCAGATGATGAAAATCTAAGTTTAGCATTAGGTGGCTTGAAGAAGGGAGTTTCGCCTTATCAAATGGCCAATGCTTATACAGCCTTTGCAAATGGAGGAAAATTATATACTGCTCATTTTATTACAAAGATAGTCGATGCACAGGGCAAAGTGATTGTGGATAATACAGAGAATGATTCTAAAAAAATAATGACTAAAAAAATTGCCAATGAGATGACTAGTATGATGATGGATGTATATAGAACAGGTGGGACAGGTCAATCTGCTAGTCCAAGTGGATATACGATTGCTGGGAAAACTGGTTCTACCGAAAGTTTAACAGCATCTAATAGTTCAAATGAAAACGATCATTGGTATATAGGATATACACCTGATGTAGTAGTAGCAACTTGGGTAGGTTTTGATTCTACTAAGTATTCGTTAAGTGAAGAAGGCATTAGAGGTGGAGCAAGTCTATTTAAGAATGAAATGGAAGGTATTTTGCCTCATACTGCTGGAAATACGTTTACTGTTAAACCAGCTTCAACTATGGTAGCCCAAGAAAGTGGAGCTTCTTCGAGTTCATCAAATGTATGGGATACATTTAGAAAAGCAGGTGAAACATTAGATGATTCATTCTCTAAATCAGCATCTGATTGGGGAAGTAAGGCTTCATCTTTGTTTGATCAAGGAAAACAAAAATTACAAGAATGGTTTGGACAATAAGAATATATGTTAAAATAAGAACATAAAGGTTTTGGAGGAATTATTATGATAAATGTTTATGATACAGCTAATCAATTAGAAAAAGATTTACGTGAATCACAAGAATACAAAGATTTACAAGCAGTTGTTGCTAAAGTTAAAGCAGATGATGCTACTTTTGCAGTTTATAAGAAATTAAGAGAAGCACAAAAAACTTTACAAGAACAACAAATGCAAGGAACACTTGACGAAAAAGTGATGAAATCATTACAAGAAATTAGTCAAGAAGCTTCTCAATATCCACTAATGATGGAATTGATGGAAAAAGAACGTGCCATCAGTGTTTTGATTGATGATTTGAATAAAATAATTTTTAAACCTTTAAGTGAAGTATATGATATAGAAGGTTAAGATTTAACTCCCATGGAAGCACAGAGTTGCTTAACTGGGAGTTTTTATTTTAAAATAAGTTTTAGAGAAACATTAAGTGTGAGGAAAAGTAGGAATGGAAGAAAAAAAGTTATTAGATTTTTCAATAAATGAAAATATGGATATTTTTGTTTTGATTAAAAGTGCTGAAGTAAGAGTGGCGAAAAACGGGAAAAAGTTTATTGCCTTTAATTTTGCTGATAAATCAGGTGAAATAAGTGCTAAATTCTGGAATGCAACTGAAAAAGAAATCGAAGAATTTAAAGAAGGAAAAGTTGTCAGATTAAAAGGAAAAAGAGAGAATTATCAAGATAATCCGCAAATTAAGATATTTAATTTAAGAATTGCTACAGAAAATGAACCTAACAAACCTGAATATTATTTACAAACTGCACCAGAATCAATTAAAAAAATTGAAGAAGAAATTAATAATACATTTTTTGAAATTACTAATCCTAAATGGAATAGAATAGTGAGATATTTGCTAAATAAATATCATGATAGTTTCTTTTCATTTCCTGCGGCTAAGAAAAATCATCATGCTTTTTCTGGAGGATTAGCATTTCATACAGTATCTATGTTGAGGTTAGCTAAAGCGATTGCCAAGGAATATGATGTATTAAATGAGTCATTGTTATATGCAGGAGTTCTTCTTCATGACTTGGGGAAAGTAAAAGAGCTATCTGGACCGATAGCAACTAAATATACACTAGAAGGTAACATGATAGGGCACATTGTAATTGTTGACGAAGAAATTATAAAAGCGTGTGAGATATTGCAGATAGATTATAATAGCGAAGAAGTAATTTTGCTAAGACATATGATATTATCACACCATGGCTTGTTAGAATATGGGTCACCGGTCAGACCACATATTATGGAAGCTGAGGTATTACATCAAATCGATCAACTTGATGCATCGATTCAAATGATGAAGAGTTCATTAAGTCATACGGAATCTGGTGAATTTTCTGAACGTATTTTTGGCCTTGATGGTCGTAATTTCTATAAACCTAAAGAATAAAGATATCAAGTAGATATTATTTTTATTAGAAAATAAAAAGGCACATAGTCGAAATTGACTTGTGCCTTTTGTTCTATTTAGAACTAGAAGAACTACCTAAGTAGCTAGATAAAATATTTTGTAAATCTTTATCTTTAATAGATACATTACCCTTCTTTAGAACCTTAGATACAACTGTTTGTAGAGTTGTAGAATCACTCATCTTAGAATCAATGATTTGTGATTTTAATTCAGAAGTATGATCTGACATTTTACCTTTGCCAGGGTTCTTAATAGAATAAATTACATGGTAACCATATTCTGTTTTTACAGGTTCAGTTGTAAATGATCCTTGCTTTAATCCAAAAGCAGCTTTCTTAAAAGTACTATCTAATGAAGTATCTGTGTTGTCAAAAGCAGCTAATTTACCGCCATCGTTCTTAGTAGAAGAGTCAGTAGAATATTTCTTAGCTAATTTCTTGAAGTTAGCGTAACTTCCATCTTCTTTTAATTTATTAATGATGTCTTCAGCAGTACTTTTCTTTGATACTAAAATATGAGCTACTGTAACTTTAGGTTCATATTCTTTCCATTGAGCTTTTAATTGTTTATTGGTGATTTTTGTATTATCTTTTACAGCTTCTTTTAAAAGTAAGTTAGAACGAATTTCTTGTTTGAAACTAGATTTAGTCATGTCATTTTGTGCTAAAACAGAATCAAAAGAAGAACCATATTGCTTTTTGTAAGTATTATATTGTTCGTTAACTTTTTTGTCAGAAACTTTTGAACCATATTCTTTTTCAAGAACTTTATTTAAAATCATTTGTTGAAGAACTTGCTTACCAGAAGAAGTTTTCTTCATACTACTATAGTATTCACTTTCAGTAATCTTTCCGCCAGATGTTGTAGCTACTGTCTTTGAACAAGCAGCAAGACCGAAAGTTAAAACAATACCAGATATGGCAACTAACCATTTCTTTTTCATGATAAATATACACATCCATTCAATTAATTTAAATTAACGATAATAACTATACCATAGATATTGAAATGATAGTAAAAAAAACTAAATCTTACAAAAAAATAAAAGAAAAAGTCTAAAAATCAAAGACTATCTAAAGTTTTATTGACTTCTTGAGAAAAAGTGTCAATTTCAGTTAATAAATTTTCAATAGTATCTGAGGATTCACTAACCTGATCTAATAGTTGCATTACATTAAACAAGACTTTCTTTGAAGCAAAAGAAACTTGTGAAAGTTCTTTAGATAAGTTTTCATAGTAATCTTTATAGATAAGAAATTCATTTTTAAGAGCTTTTCTATTGTAATAAGCTAATCCAACAGCACCCAGAGCAATTGGAATAATAAGTTTTCTTTTTTTCATAGATTATTTCTCAACCTTAGAAGCAATTTGATTAGCAATTTCTTGAAGTTTTTTACTATCATATTTTGAAGAATTATCATCAAATCTAAGGCCAAATCCTTCTTTTTTACTATAACGAGGAATCAAGTGTATATGAGAATGGAACACAGATTGATAAGCAACTTCACCGTTATTATTAAGGATGTTAAGGCCTAAAATATTAGGATTAGAATTTTTAATAGCTCTGGCAAGCATTGGAATACGACTAAAAACTTTAGCAGCTAAATCTGTATCGTATTCATAAATATTAGCTACATGTTTTTTTGGAACTACCAAAGTATGTCCAGGAGTAACTTGTGAAATGTCTAGGAAAGCTAATACTTCATCATCTTCATAGACTTTTGTGCTAGGAATTTCACCAGCAATGATTTTACAAAAAATGCAATCTTCCATAAATTTCTACCTTCTTTCAAGTTAATCTATCTACAATTATACACCTATTAGGCGATTACTAGACATAATTTTTAACTGCTGCTAAGATGATATTAAATTAAGAAATAGAAGGAATGTAGAATGACGTTAAAGGTTAAGAATTTAGTAGGTGGTTATTCCCAAATACCAGTGTTAAAAGGGATTGATTTTAGTGTTGATAATGGCGAATTGGTGGGCTTGATTGGTCTGAATGGTGCTGGAAAGTCAACGACAATTAATCATATTATAGGGTTATTACATGCTATGAAGGGTTCAATTGAGATAGATGGGATAACTATTGATGAAGATGCACAAGCATACAAGAGTAAGATTGCTTATATTCCAGAAACGCCCATTTTATATGATGAATTAACGTTAAAGGAACATATAGAGTTGACGATATTGGCATATAATTTAGATAAAGATGAAGCTTGGAAAAAGGCAAATGAGCTATTGGAAATATTTAGGTTACAGAATAAATTGGACTGGTTTCCGGCCAACTTTTCAAAGGGTATGAAACAAAAGGTAATGATCGTGTGTGCCTTCATTACTAAGGCTAAGCTCTTTATTATCGATGAGCCGTTTTTGGGATTGGATCCATTGGCTACAGATGATCTATTAAAGCTCATAGATGACGTTAAAAAGGAAGGATCAGCTGTGTTAATGTCTACGCACGTACTAGGAACGGCCCAAGAGTACTGCGATCGATTTGTAATGATCAATCATGGAGAATTGAAGGCAAGTGGGACATTGGAAGAATTACGAGCTCAATTTAATAAGCAAGATGCTTCTCTTTCTGAGATTTATTTGAGTTTGACTAAAGGGGAAAAGGCCAATGAATAATCTATGGAAGAAGCGATTAAACCTGTATCTAAAGCGAATGATCAAGTACTATCGCTATGTATTCAACGATCATTTTGTAATTGCGTTACTCTTTTTACTGGGTGGAATAAGCTACACATACTCTAATTTCATAAAGTCCTTAAATGTAGATCTATCGTACCCATGGGCCAAGCCGGTAGTAATCATTGTCTTACTTGTGATGTTGCAGTTTGGAAAGGTAGGGACATTAATTGATGAGCCTGATAAAGTGTTTCTTTTGCCACAAGAAAAGGGTATGAGAGAGTATTTAATGAGAGCACAAAAGCGAGCTTGGGTTTCAAACAGCGTTATTCAAATCGTTGTCTGGATCGTTTTACTGCCTTTCATTTACTATGGTGTCCATTTAAACTTAGTAGAAAGCATAATCCTATTATTAAGTCAGGTAGCTTTAAAGGTTGCCCAGGTAAACTTATTCTTTATCCGAGCCTTTGAAGCGAAGTATCAAGCAGGCAAATATAGTCTTATCTTTAATTATGTGGTACCTTTAATCGTTTATATGCTTGGCTTGTATGCATCCATATATTTCGCATTGGGGATTACCGTTGGACTAATTCTGTATTTGAAATCATTGCCTAAAAATAAAATCATTCAGTGGAATTATTTGATAGACGTAGAAAAACTAAGACTGATGAGAAAATACAGTTTCTTCAATCTATTTACAGATGTTCCCCAAGTAAAGAAGAAAGCTAAGCGCAGAAAGTATCTAGACTGGCTCATACCTAAGTTTAAAAACGTATATGGCTACCTATTCATTAGGGCAATCATCCGAAATGGTGAATATAGTGGCCTGTATATACGCCTAACCGTTATCGAGTTCATTGTCCTACTCTTTATCCCTAAATTTTGGCTTAGCCTGGTAATAGGAATGTTGTTTATCTACCTAATCGGCTTCCAAATGTTACCACTATACAAGTACTTTGACGATAATGTATTCGTACATCTATATCCACTTGAAACCAACAGTAAAGGCAAAGAATTCAAAAGCATCCTATTAGCTTTATTGATAATCAATGCCCTTATATCAGTCATAGCCGTATATATCGCTATCCAAAACATACTACTCTCAGGAGCCTTCCTTGCCCTTGTATTAGTCGAAAGCATCCTGTTTGTTTATGGATATGCAAATTTAAGGTTAGAAAAATCTTGACACTTAATAGATATATTTGTAGACTTAGTTTAGTTAGCACTAAATGCGAGGAGTAAGTCATTATGAATCTTAATTTAGAAAATGGATGGCAAATCCTCCCAATCGGTGGTGACACAGATACAGCATATATGGGAATAAAAAGTGATCAAAAAGTATTTTTAAAACGAAATACCTCTCCTTTTTTAGCAGCATTGTCTTTGGAAGAAATAGCACCTAGACTAATATGGACGAAGAGGATTTCAACAGGTGATACTTTGACTGCTCAAGAGTGGTTAAATGGTAGATCTTTATATAGGAGTGAAATGGGACAAAAATCGGTATCTGATTTATTATATAAAGTTCACCATACTCCTGTACTTAAAAAAATGTTAATTCAAGTTGGTGGGAAAGTAGTTACGCCAATTGATTTAGTGAGAAAATACTTTGAAGGACTTCCTGATGATTTAAATCAGCATCCGTTATTGAATAAAGTAGCAAATTATCTAAAGGCTAATCAGCCTGATTTAAAGTCTGACTTTTATGAAGTATGTCATGGAGATTTAAATCATAAAAACTGGTTGTTGTCAGATAAAGAAAAGCTTTATTTAGTGGATTGGGAATCAGCTAGAATTGCTGATCCAGCTAGTGATCTTAGTATGTTAATGTGTCAATATGTCCCACGTAAAAATTGGGAGCAATGGTTACGTCAGTATGGTTTAGAAGTGAATAGAGATTTATGGTATCGAATTTACTGGTATTCATTGATAAATTTATTGCTCGATGTTAAATACTATCATCAACGTGGTCGTTTCACAGAAATGAACCAAGACATATTAAAAATATCGGAATTAATTAATGAACTTAATTTTTAAAATGTAGAATTGTTGAGATAGAGGAAGTTAGTACATTAACCCCTCTATCTTTTATTTTTTGTAGGAGGACTAGTATTGCGATTAAGAAATAAACCCTGGGCTAAGCCTTTGATTGAAGAAAATCCAGATTTTGTAGTAACAGAACCAACAAAATTAAAAGGAAAATGGCACACACGTTTTCAAAATAATAATCCAATTTTTGTCGAAATAGGAATGGGAAAAGGTCGTTTTATTGTTGAAATGGCCAAAAAGAATCCAGAAAAGAATTACATTGGATTAGAATTACAGACAGTTGCTGTAGGAATTGCCTTGAAGAAACAGTTAGAAGAGAAACTACCTAATCTTCAGTTAATATGTGCTAATGGTAGTGGCTTAGGAGAATATTTTGAAAAAGGTGAAATTGCAGGTATCTATTTGAATTTTTCTGATCCTTGGCCTAAGAAACGTCAAACTAAAAGAAGATTGACGTACAAAACTTTTCTTGAACAATATAAAGAGGTATTAGATTCAGATGGACATATTGAATTTAAAACTGATAACCAAGGATTGTTTGAATATTCTTTAGTTAGCATGAATAATTTTGGAATGAAATTTGACGGAGTTTGGTTGGACTTACATTCATCTCCTGAGGCTGAAGATAATGTAATGACAGAATATGAGGAAAAATTTAGTAAAAAAGGGCAACCAATTTTTAAATTAGAAGCCCATTTCTAAGTTGATAATATGTGAGTCAATAATTTTTCCGGTTTTTGCATCTGCAGTAAAGGTATAATTAATGGTTTTTCCTGAAGGATCAATACATTTTACACCACCAGCATAAGTTAATGGTTGATTAAATTGATAATTTTGACGAGGGTATACGTGGATCCAGGAATCTTTGACTATATACTGTTTGGAAAATTCGTCTCTTATCTTTGATAAAACAGTCTCGCTATTTTTGATATACTTCCTTTTTAAATAGAAGATGAGCAAAAATAAAGGACAAAGGACAATAAGCAGAGCAAAAAGCAATTGTAAGTTCAGTTTTTTCACAGTCATCAATCCTTTCAAACTAACTATAGTAATATCAAATATTTGATGAATAAGCAATATATTTTACTTATTATTTTTTTAAGTTATAATTAAGGCATAATTAATTACAAAAAGTAAGGAAGTGTCTGTAATGGAACAATTGGCAAAAATGAATAAACAAGAACTAGAAGAAAAATTAGCAAAGGGAAAATACGTACTATTTTTCACAGCTGGTTGGTGTCCTGATTGTCGTTTTATAAAACCAGCTATGCCTGAAATTGAAGAAGAATTTTCAGATTTTAACTTTATTCAAGTTGATAGAGACGAAAATATTGATTTATGTCAAGAATTAGATGTATATGGAATTCCAAGCTTCATTGTTTATGAAGATGGAAAAGAAGTAGATCGTTTTGTAAATAAAGATAGAAAGACTAAGAAAGAAGTAGAAAATTTCTTAAAAGCGATCTAAAATTTTAATAAAGGAGAAAAGAATCAGATGTTTATTGCTAGTTATAATCCTAAAAGTATAGGTGATGTATTGGTTGTTGTTCTAAGACCTGATACAATCCAACAAAAATCAGAAAAAAAGGGAAATGTTGTAAGAATTTTTGACGCTGAAAGTAATACAACATTAGGATATAACTTTTTTGGTATTTCAACTGTGTTGGCGGACCTACAAGGACATGGAGAGGAACAATTAAATCAAGAACAAGTGGATAAGTTGAATAAATTACTTGAAGAAAATGATTTTGATCCAGAATTAATTTTAGATGCTAATCCAAAATTTGTTGTAGGGTACGTAGAAAGTATGAAAGAACATCCTGATTCTGATCACTTACACATTACCAAAGTAAAAGTTGATAATGATCAAGAATTGCAAATTGTATGTGGTGCTCCAAATATAGACGAAGGGCAAAAGGTTGTAGTGGCTAAAGTAGGAGCAATGATGCCAAATGGCGCTATGATTTTTCCTGGAAAATTACGTGGTGTAGAAAGTATGGGAATGATTTGTTCTGCTAGAGAATTAGAGTTACCTAATGCACCACAAAAGAGAGGAATTTTGGTTTTACCTGAAACCGATGCTTTTGAAGTAGGAAAAGAGTTTAATTTTGTAAAAGGTGCAGAATTATTTGTAAATAAAGCGTAATAATATGATAGAATGGGCTAGTATTCAAATTTATTTTGAAATATTAGCCTATTTTTTATAGGAAAATAAAGAATTTAGATAGGATGAGATAGAATGGAACATTATGATGGACCAGCTTTTTTTCGTAGACAAGGTCGATCAAGTAATATAGATGAAAATAGTGCAAAAAAAAGTTCAAATGTTTCTTCTACATCTTCTTTTAAGAAAGCTAGTCATAAATTTGAAGGAAGAAATATTAGACGTCAAAGAGCTTTTGTGCGGACAAGCACAACTTTAGACAGTTATAGAACACGTTCATTTCGCCCTACATATGTACCACCTTCATCTATTAAGTTTACTAACAAGAATGACAAAGAAAAATATAGTAAGTTAGTAGCAAAATTGAGATTAAAATTTAATAATTTATGGTTATTTACGGATGATTTTCAAGAGCCTAAAGATATTGTAGATGATAATATCTTTGAAGAAAATAATCTCCAACAAATTGAAGATAAAAATGAATTACCTGAAGATGAATTAGAAATACCAGCAGATAGTAAGTCAATTGAAGAAATAAATGATGACAACGCTGATGGCAATATTAAAGTTAATAAAGAACAAGAAATTAGCGAGCCTACTGATAATGAAGAAGATAAAGGAAATGAGAAGACAGAAGATATAGGTAGGAATGAGATAGAAATTTCAGAAGATTCTATAGAAGAACAAAATGATACTGATACTATTTCTTCAGAAGAAAGTGATGATAATAGTATGGATACAGTAATTCCTTACGAAACAGCTAGAAATTATCATCATGAAGAAATTGAAAAAACTGTAGAACTTAAGCAGCAAGATGATAATGCTCCTAAGAAGAAAGCATTAGATCGTTCTTTAGATGAAATTATGCAACAAGAAAAGAATGATATGCAAAGTCACTTATCCTTATTTAATCAGTCGCAAAAAGGTGACAATAAAGAAGATTTAATGTATAAATTCCCGGAAATGTCATTACTACCAGATCCTGTAATTAATGATGAAGATGAGATGGATGAATGGGTGTTACAAGAAGTAGATATTCTAAATGAGACTTTAGAGGCTTTTCATGTTAAAGCTGAAGTTACTAATTGGACTATTGGCCCAACAGTTACTCAATTTGAAGTAACGTTAAATAGGGGAGTTAAAGTTAATAAAATTACAAATTTGACAGATGACTTAAAATTAGCTTTAGCGGCTAAAGATATTAGAATAGAAGCACCAATTCCCGGAAAACGAAGTGTGGGAATTGAGATACCAAATAAAAAGTCACGTCCAGTTATGTTATCAGAAGTCTTAAATTCTAAAGTCTTCAAAGAAGCAACTTCACCTTTAACTGTAGCATTAGGTGTAGACTTATTTGGACAACCTCAAGTTACAAATATAGCTAAAATGCCACACGGTTTGATTGCGGGAGCAACAGGTTCGGGAAAATCAGTATTTATCAATAGTATGTTAGTATCTTTATTATATAAAGCAACACCGACAGAGCTAAAACTGTTACTGATTGACCCTAAAGCTGTTGAAATGGCTCCATATCATGATATTCCACACTTATTAGCTCCTGTTGTATCTGATCCTCAAGCAGCTACGGCATCATTAAAATGGGCAGTTAATGAAATGGAAGAACGATTTGAACGTTTAGCGGCTGCAGGAGCTAAAAATATAGAATCGTACAATGAAAAAGCTGAGGAAAATGGAGATTATGGATTAAAAATGCCATATATTGTCATCGTTATAGATGAGTTGGCAGATTTAATGATGGTCGCTTCTTCTGAAGTTCAAGATTATATTATAAGAATTACACAAAAAGCGCGTGCAGCAGGGATACATATGATAATTGCAACGCAACGTCCAAGTGTAGATGTTATAACTGGTGTTATTAAAAGTAATATACCTACTAGAATTGCTTTTATGGTATCTAGTCAAGTTGATTCAAGGACGATTTTAGATTCGTCTGGAGCAGAAAGATTACTTGGTAGAGGAGACATGTTGTATTTAGGAAATGGTGAAAGTCAAGCAAGACGTATTCAAGGAACGTACGTTGAGGATGAAATAGAAAAGATTACAGACTTTATCCGAGAACAAGGAACTCCGACATATGCTTTTAATCCAGATAAGTTAAAAGTTATAGAGACACAGACTGAAAATGAAGATGATCTAATGCCTGAGATTTTAGAATATATTGTTAATGAAGATGGAATTTCTATATCTAAGCTTCAAAGAGTATTTTCAATAGGCTATAATAGAGCTGCAAAAATTATTGATGATTTGGAAAGTAAACAATACATTTCGTCTGCAAAGGGGTCTAAACCTAGGGACGTATATTTAACTCCTGAAAAACTTGAAAAAATGAAGGAAACAAATTAAGTCTAAATAATAAAAATAATTATATTTATGGTATCATTGAAATGATCGGAAGTTAGAAAAGAGGAAACGTAGATTATGAATAGTGAACAAACATATTTTTTTGTAGGAATTAAAGGAACTGGAATGAGCTCTTTAGCTTTAATTTTGCATGATAAAGGATATAAGGTTCTAGGATCTGACATTGATAAGTACACTTTCACACAAAGAGGTTTAGAGAATGCTGGAATAAAAATTTTACCATTTGATGAAGATAATATTAAGGAAGATATGATCGTAGTTGCTGGTAATGCATTTGGTGATGATCAAGTAGAAATTAAAAAAGCTCATGAGATGGGATTGACAGTACAAACATACCCAGAAACAGTAGAACAAATTATTGAAGAAACAACAAGTATAGGTGTTGCTGGTGCACATGGTAAAACAAGTACATCAGGTTTACTAGCTCATGTATTAAGCGGAGTATCACCAACAAGCTATTTAGTTGGCGATGGTTCTGGTAAGGGAACTCCTAATGCACGTTTCTTCGTTTTTGAAGCAGATGAATATCGTCGTCATTTCGTTGCATATCACCCAGATTATGCGATTATGACTAATATTGATTTTGATCATCCAGATTATTTCACAGATATTGATGATGTTAGAGATGCATTTGAAACATTGGCTATGCAAACTAAAAAAGGAATTTTTGTATGGGGCGAGGATGAAAACTTGCGTAAACTTAATGCAAAAGTTCCAGTGCATTATTATGGTACTAAGTCGGATGATGATTTTAGAGCTGAAAACATTAAACGTACAACAAAGGGTTCTAATTTCGATGTCTATTTCCATGATGAATTTATTGGAAATTATGATATTCCAATGTTTGGAGAACACAATGTTTTAAATAGCTTAGCTGTAATTGCTGTTTCTTATATGGAAAAAGTAGATCAACAAGAAATTGCTAAAGAATTGTTAACATTTAAGGGTGTTAAGAGACGTTTTACGGAAAAACGTGTGGCAGATATGGTGATTATTGATGATTATGCACATCATCCAGCAGAAATAAAAGCAACAATAGATGCAGCCCGTCAACAATACCCAGATAAGAAGATAATAGCAGTATTCCAACCACATACTTTCAGTAGAACAATTGCGTTAATGGATGAATTTGCTGAAAGTTTAAGTTTAGCAGACAAAGTTTACTTAACTGATATCTTTAGTTCTATTAGAGAACATGATGGAAAAGTTTCTTCTGAAGATTTAGGTAAGAAAATTAGTAAAGGTGGAGAGGTTCTAAAATTAGATAATATGTCCCCTCTACTAGATTTTCATGACGATGTTGTTATTTTTATGGGAGCAGGAGATATTCAAAAATATGAACATGCATATGAAGATTTGCTAAGTAATTTGAGTCTAAAAAATAACTAGTTATTAAAAGATCATTCTAAAAAATATCAAAACAGACGCCTGTCTAATTAATTGTTAAAAAAATCTATATGTGGTATGATATGTCTAAGAAAACGTGGAGGTGTTGTCATGTCTGAAGATGTGCATAGGCGCGGTAAAACAATTGATGAGATAAAAGAAGGAGATTCTTTAACTGTTACTGAAAGTATAAGCGATAGAGATCTGTTATTATATTTAGGTATTACAAACGATAATAATCCTCTATATATCCAACATGATTATGCAAGAGATACTGAGTATCAAAAGCCAATCGTTCCACCAGTATTACTTACAGGTATTATTACAAGTTCAATTTCTAAAGTTTTACCGGGACCAGGTAGTGATGTAGTTAATTTATCAACTAATTTTATCCTTCCCGTCTATCATGATGAGATGGTAACATTTAGTTTTGAAGTTATTAAAGTTGATAGCATGAAAGAAGTTATTACGATTTCTGTTGAAGGTGAAAATGAAGATGGAGATCGTGTTATTGATGCAGTGGTGATTGTAAAGCCACCTAAGATTTTTTAATACTTTAGACTATATGAGAGGATTTGATATTGAGAATGAATAATAATGAAATTTATAGAAATCAAGCTGGACTAAATAGTTTTATGGCTAAGATGTATGGTTTTATGGCTGGTGCAGTTGCAATTTCTGCTGTCACAGCTTATCTGATTTCTAATGTATATCAAGTACAAGCCCTAACTTTTTTTTCTAATAATCGTTGGGCTGTATGGGGAATTTTGATTTTGCAAGTTGTTTTAGTTATGTCAATGTCTTTTAAGGCAGATAGATCACCTGCTATGTCGTTAACTGGATTAGGATTATATTCAGTGTTGGAAGGATTATTCTTTGGACTAATTGTTCAGGTATATTCAAGCCAAGATGTAACGATGGCATTTGTTTCAGCAACTGTTATGTTTACAGTATTAGCTTTAATGGGAACAAATACTAAGAAAGATTTGTCAGGAATAGGTCGTCAAGCAATGGCTGCTTTGATAGCTTTAATTATTGTAATGATAATTAATATTTTCCTAAGAAGCTCAATTATAACTTTGGCATTTTCATTTATAGGTGTTGTTATCTTTGCAGCTTTAATAGCTTGGGATTCACAAAGATTTCGTCAAATGTATATTCAATATGGAAATCAAATTAATACGACAAATTTAGCGATTATGGGTGCATTACAATTATATTTAGACTTCGTAAATTTATTTATACAATTATTAAATATTTTTACTGGTTTAGGTGGAAACAAAGATTAATATTTCAGGCTTGGGATTTTTCCCAAGTCTTTTTTTATTTAATAGAATATAGTTTATTGGTACAATAAGATTAGAAGAAAACGAAGGGAGTATATAGTTGGACTTCCAGCTAAGTGTATTATGGTAGAAGAAAAAAATAAATTATTATTAATAGATGGAAATAGTGTCACATTTAGAGCTTTTTTTGCTTTGCACAATTCTTTAAGTAGATTTGTAAATCATGAAGGACTACATACTAATGCAATTTATGGATTTAAGAATATGTTAGATAGCATCTTAACTAAGGTTAACCCTACACATATATTAGTAGCATTTGATGCTGGTAAAACTACTTTTAGAACTGAAAAATTCACTGATTATAAAGGTGGGAGAGCTAAAACTCCTTCAGAATTATCAGAGCAATTTCCAGAAATAAAAAATTTACTAGAAGGATATGGAATAAAAACTTACGAGCTAAAAAATTATGAGGCTGATGATATTATCGGAACATTAGCTGCAAAAGCTGAAAAGAAAAATTATGATGTTGTAGTTGTTACAGGAGATAGGGATCTAACGCAATTAACAACTGACAAAATAACAGTTGCTGTAACAGTTAAGGGTGTTAGTGAAATTGAAGAATATACTCCAAGTCATGTTGAAGAAAAAATAGGTTTAATCCCTGAACAAATCGTTGATATGAAAGCTTTAGTGGGGGATACTTCTGATAATTATCCTGGGGTTACAAAAATTGGTGAGAAGACAGCAATTAAATTGTTGAAACAATATGGTACTTTAGATGGAATCTATAAAAATATAGATGAAATGAAAAAGTCTAAGATGAAAGAAAATTTAATCAGAGAAAAGGAAATTGCTTATTTATGCCAAGATTTAGCAGAAATTAGAAAAGACGCTCCAGTTGAAATAGATTTAGAAGAAACTGAATGGACTGGAAAAGATATTGAGAAACTAATAACGTTATATCAAAAATTAGATTTTCGAAAGTTTTTATCACAATTAAAGGATGAAAGTAGTGAACAATTAGATATTTTTGAATCTAAAAGTAATATAGAGTTTACTGAATTAACAGAAGAAAATTTAGATGATATAAATGTTAGTGATAATGACGAAATAGTATTTAATTTAGAAATAGATGGAGAAAATTATCATACAGCTGAAATTATTGGTTTTTCTATTAAAATAGATGATAAATATTTAGTGTCGGATGATATAGATTTACTAAAGAAAAAACAAATCAAGAATTTGTTGGAATCAGATGAAGTTGAAGTAGATCTATTTGATGGCAAAAGACAATATGTTGGCTTAAATAGATTAGGTGTTACTTTATCGAAAATTAATTTTGATTTGTTACTTGTATCATACTTGCTAGATAATAGTGAAAATAGTAATGATCTAGGTCTGTTGGCACAACAGCACGAATATTATGATGTAGAATCTGATGAGCAAATATATGGTAAAGGTGCTAAACATGCTGTGCCAAAAGATAAAGAAGTTTTATTTGAACATTTAGTGAGAAAAGTAAAAGCGATAAATAATTTAAAAGAAAAATTATTTAATGAGTTAGAAGAAAATCAGCAACTAGATCTATATACAAAAATAGAACGTCCATTGTCGATTGTATTAGCAAATATGGAAATTGCGGGCGTAAAAGTGGATAGTAATAGACTAGAAACTATGCAAAGTGAATTGAAGGAACGATTAAGTGAACTAGAGCAGGAAATATATAATGAAGCTGGAGAAGAATTTAACTTAAATTCACCAAAACAGTTAGGTGTTATATTGTTTGAAAAATTAAAGTTACCAGTTATTAAAAAGACAAAAACAGGATATTCAACAGCAGTAGGTGTATTAGAGCAACTTAGAGGTATGTCCCCAATTGTTGATAATATTTTACAATATCGTCAATTAGCTAAAATACAATCTACATATATTGAGGGATTGTTAAAAGTAGTTTCTAAGAAAGATGGGAAGGCCCATACAAGATATACTCAAACATTAACTTCAACGGGAAGACTATCTTCAGTTGATCCAAATTTACAAAATATTCCTGTTCGTTTAGAAGAAGGTCGAAAAATACGTCAAGCTTTTGTTCCAAGTCATCCGGGATGGGAAATATTTTCTTCTGATTATTCACAGATTGAATTACGTGTATTGGCACATATTTCAAAAGACAAAAATATGCAAGAGGCTTTTAAGGAAGGCATGGATATTCACGCAAGTACAGCGATGAGAATTTTTAATGTAGATAGTCCGGATGAAGTAACTCCTAATATGAGAAGACAAGCTAAAGCTGTTAATTTTGGAATTGTATATGGTATTAGCGATTACGGTTTATCACAAAATATAGGAATATCAAGAAAACAGGCTAAACAATTTATAGATACCTATTTAGATACATTTTCAGGCGTAAAAGATTATATGGAAAAAATTGTTGAATTCGCTAAAGAAAATGGATACGTAGAAACTATTTTTAACAGAAGAAGATATCTACCTGATATAAAGAGTCGTAATTTTAATTTACGCTCTTTTGCTGAAAGAACGGCTATGAATTCACCAATTCAGGGTAGTGCAGCTGATATTATCAAGGTTGCGATGATTAATATGCAAGAAATGTTAAAAGAAAAGAATTTACAAGCAAAAATGCTACTTCAAGTACATGACGAATTAATCTTTGAAGCACCAACAGAAGAAATTCCATTATTAGAGGATATGGTTCCAAAAGTTATGGATTCAGCAGTTAAGCTAGATGTACCGCTAAAAGTTGAAAGTAAGCATGGACAAACTTGGTTTGATACGAAGTAGGAAGGTGAGATAATGCCTGAATTACCAGAAGTTGAAACAGTACGTAGAGGATTAGAGAAATTAGTCTTAAATAAAAAAATAAAAGATATTAGAGTGTTGTATTCAAAAACTATAGTTAATGAAGAATCAGAATTCATAGAAAAATTAACAAATAAAACTATTAAAAAAATTGATAGACGTGGGAAATATCTATTGTTTAGATTTAGTAGTGATTTGACAATGATTTCCCATTTGAGAATGGAAGGAAAATATTTCGTTGAACCAAGTACAAAAGAAGTTGAAAAACATACCCACGTAGTATTTGATTTTACAGATGGAACATCGCTTAGATATAACGATGTTAGAAAGTTTGGCAGGATGCAGTTGGTTAAAACAGGAATGGAAATACAAACTGCTGGTTTAGCTAAATTAGGGCCAGAACCTAAAGAGAAAACATTTATAGTTGAAGATTTTTCTAAAAATTTGAAAAGGAGAAAAAAAGCTATAAAAAATGCCTTATTAGATCAAACAATAGTGGCAGGTTTGGGAAATATTTATGCAGATGAAGTGTTGTGGATGAGTAAAATCCATCCTGAAACACCAGCAAATAAATTAACTGAAGAGGAAGTTAAAGTTTTACGAGATAATATTATTAAAGAGTTAGCGTTAGCTACCGAAGCTGGAGGAACTACAATTAGATCATATACAGATGCATTTAGACATTCTGGAGGATTTCAGTTTAGCTTACATGCTTATCAAAGAACAGGAGATCCTTGTGAGAGATGCGGAACACCAATTCAAAGAATTGTTGTAGGTCAGAGAGGAACACATTTTTGTCCTAAGTGTCAGGTGGTAAAATCATGAAAATTTTAGGATTAACTGGCGGAATAGCTTCAGGAAAGACGACTGTTAGCACATATTTAAAAGAGATGGGATATCCAATTATTGACGCTGATAAAGTTTCTCGTAAAGTTGTGGAGCCACATACAGAAGGTTTAAAAGAAATTAGTCATTTTTTTGGAAATGATATTTTACAATCTGATGGAAGTTTAAATAGAAAAAAATTGGGTGAAGTAGTTTTTGAAAACAAGGACAAAAGAGAGTTACTTAATAAAATATTGAGTAAAAAAATACGCACAGAAATAATTGATCAAATTGAATATTATAAAAAGCAAGGTGCAGATGTATTAATCCTAGATATTCCTTTGTTATTTGAAGGTGGATATGATAAGATGTGTGATTTTACAATGGTCATATACATTCCCAAAGAATTACAAATAGAAAGATTGATACAAAGAGATGGACTAACTAGGGATAAAGCGTTAAAAAGAATATCTGCTCAATTAGATAGTGCAGAAAGAAATTCCAAAGCTGATATTGTCATTGATAATTCAAGAAGTATTGAAGATACTCATAATCAAGTGATAGAATGGCTAGAGAGAAATAATTTAATGTTAGAGAAATGAGGTGAGCTACAACTATGAAATGCCCAAATTGTCATAAAAACGGTTCTAGAGTTGTAGATAGTAGACCAGCGGATAATGGACATGCCATTAGAAGACGCCGAGAATGTGAGCAGTGTGGATATCGATTCACAACATTTGAGAGAGTCGAAGTAACCCCTTTATTAGTTATTAAGAAGAACGGAACAAGGGAAGAATTTCAAAGAGAAAAATTGCTAAGGGGAATTGTAAGAGCTGCTGAAAAACGTCCTGTAGGAATAGATGAAATTACAGAAATAGTTGATAAAGTTGAAAATAAACTACGCTCTGTTGGAGGAACCGAAGTCTCAAGCCAATTAATTGGGGAATATGTAATGAAAATATTGGCTGATGTTGATGAAGTTGCCTATATTAGATATGCGAGTGTTTATAGGGAATTTAAAGATATGCACGCCTTTGCTGATGAATTAAGGGAATTAATGGATCGTGAAGAAAATAATTCGAAAGATTAGGATGAGTTTATGGATAGCGCATTGAATAAACTATCACCAAAAGATGGATATTTGGTATCTGCATCTACCTATATAGATAATCATGATATTGAAATTGTTCAAGTGCTGTATCAGCCAATAATAGGTATTGTAGCAGTAGCATTATATTCATATTTACGTTTCGAAATTGACTCTAAATTAATATTAAGTGAGAGAAAACTGAATAAGAATATTATAGATGGCTTAGGGATAAGTATCCCTGAGTTATATGATGCACGTTTGAAGCTTGAGGCTACTGGGCTTATAAAAACGTTTGAAGGTGAAGATAAATTAGGTAAGTATCATATCTATGAACTTCAAAAACCATTAAACGAAGTGAAATTTTTTACAGATGATTTATTAAGCACGGCGTTATTAGAAATGGTTGGAAATGAAAAATTTAAAAAATTATCTTTATGGAATAAATTTGATAATAATTATCATGATAAAAAAGAAGTTACAAAGCAATTTTTTGATGTATTTAATTTAAATAAAGATAATATTGTTTTACAAGCTCAATTAAATAATAGTAAGATTTCAAATGATGAATCTCTTATTAATCGTCAAAAGGTGTCATTAGACATGACAGTTTTTAGTGATTTCATAAAGAACTCATATGTAAGTTCAGATGATGTTATGAATCACTTAGATATTATTAAAAGTGTCAAATTAGTTTATGGTATAGATGAATTTCAATTAGTAAAACTTTTAGAAAAAGCAATTAATGTAACAAATAATAAGATTGATTATAATGAATTTAAAAAATTAGCTCAAAAAAATTTTGATAGCGGAATTCGAAGAAACTTTAAGAAAAACAAGATAGTAGAAACGGCTAAAGCTAAAGATGACGAAAAAGATAAGAATATTGATCCTTTAGTTAATGCTTTTAAAGCCTATGTTCCATTAGAATTTTTAGAGATTCTAAAAAATGAGTTAGGAAGTTTTGTCACTGCTAATGAAAGGTATGCTGTAAAAACATTGGTAGAAAAGCAGATGTTACCAAATGAAGTTATTAATGTTTTAATTCATTATTTGTTAGTTGTTCAAGATAGTTCTACCATCTTAAAAGGAACATTTGAAAGAATTGCTGCTGATTGGACAAAGAAAAAAATAAAAAACGCTCAAGAAGCGATGACTTACGTTAAAAGTTTCACTCGAGAAAAATCACTACAACGCAAAGCGACAAAAAAAGATTCAAAAGGCCGCAAAAGTAATGTAATTGTTAAAGAGAAATTACCTGAATGGGCTAAAGAAAAGGGAAAGAATAAGCTAACAGATGTTGGAAAGAAAGAAAATAAAGAAATTGACGAGCTATTGAAAAAAATAAATGGAAAGTAGGTGAGCTATGTGGAAGATATGGGAAAGGAACTTAGTAAAAGACTAGTAGAAAATAAGTGGGAAAAAAAGTATAAAGAAATAATTGAAAAAAGTATAAAAGATGATGATGTGCAATTGTTTTTACGTGAAAACAAAGATAGACTAAGTCATCAAGAAATATTAAAGGGTGCAAGTAAGTTATATGAATTTGTTGACTTAAAACAAAAAATAGCAGAAGGAAAAGAAGTTTTTGCCCCAGGGTATTCGCCACAATTAACTATTAGTGATCATCACATTGAAGTAACATATGTACCTACTAAAAAATTGATAGAAGAGAGACGACTAAGAGAAATAAATAATAGAATTAATATTGTCAATCTTCCTAAAAGTATTCGTAAAGCAACACTAGAAAATTATTATAGAGATGATGATGGAAGAATGATAGCTTTAAAAAAAGCTATAGAATTTGTTGCGAACTATACTGAAACGCCTAATATCTTTCATAAAGGACTATATTTATCTGGATCGTTTGGAGTAGGAAAAACATATTTACTGGGAGCGATTGCTAATAAATTAGCAGAAAAGGGGATAAAAGTAACTTTAGTTCACATGCCATCTTTTGCTGTAGAAATAAAAAATTCTATTGGTAAAAATACCACTATGGAAAAAGTTGATGCTTTGAAAAAAGCTCCTGTATTAATGATGGATGATATAGGTGCTGATCAATTAAGTAGTTGGTTTAGAGATGATGTTCTAGGTGTGATTTTACAATATCGTATGCAAGAAGAATTACCAACTTTCTTTAGTTCAAATATTGCTTTAGATGACTTAGAAGAATTCTACTTAACGCAGAATACGAGAGGTGAGTTAGAACCCTTGAAAGCAAAAAGAATCATGGAAAGAATTAGATTTTTAGTTGATGAAGTAGTTATTAATGGTGAAAATAGAAGAAATAAATAATGAAAAACCCTTGAATAATCTTCAAGATAATGGTTAAATAAAACTGTAGATTTCGTGAAAGACAAACGGATTACTATGATTCAGGGATGAAAGGCTTGACTGAAAACTTTCAATAATGTAGTATTCTTACCACTTTCATGTATTGTTTAATGAAAAGTTAGACCGGTGCGACCGTTAACAGCACAATGAGTAGTTTGTTTAAAGCTAAAAATTAAAGGTGGAACCACGTTAATAGCGTCCTTAATACATCAATGTTGGTGTGTTAGGGACGTTATTTGTTTCATAGAGAATTCAGGAGGTAGAATTAATGTCTAGTATAAAAATTACATTTCCAGATAATTCAGTAAAGGAATTTGATGCTGGTGTAACAACAGCTGAAATTGCTAAATCAATTAGTATCAGTTTGGCTAAAAAAGCTGTTGCAGGAAAAGTTGATGGTAATTTTGTTGATTTAAATCAACCATTAAAAGAAGATGGATCTATTGAAATTATTACAAAAGATTCTAATGATGGATTAGTTGTATTGTGGAGAACAGCAGCACAAGTTTTAGCTAATGCATTACATGAATTATACCCAAATATGAAATTTGGTTTGGGTGATGTTACAGAGCATGGATTCTATTTTGATACTGATAATTCTGAAGGCCAAGTTGCAGAAACAGATTTTGAAAAGATTTCTCAAAAAATGTCTGAAATAATAAAGGCAAACTTACCTATAGAACGAGTTGAGTTTTCAGAAGAAGAAGCTTTGAATTTAGTATCAGGTGACGAATATCAAGAAGAATTAGTTAGAGATGTAGCTAATAAAAATAATGGTAGAGTAGTTGCTTATAAGCAAGGTGATTTCATTGATATCACTGATGGAGTAGTTTTATCTTCAACTGGTGAAGTAAAGATTTTTAAACTATTATCTGTTGCTGGTGCATATTGGAAAGGTGCTTCAAGCAATCCAATGTTACAACGTATCTATGGTACAGCTTTTTATAAGCAAAAAGATTTGGATGCTGAATTACAACGTCAAAAAGAAGCTCGTGAAAGAGATCATCGTGTAATTGGAAATGAATTAGATTTATTCTTTGTTGATCCTAAAGTTGGTGCAGGATTACCATATTGGATGCCAAATGGTGCAACAATTCGTCGTGTAATTGAACGATATATAATTGATAAGGAAGTTGCATGGGGATTCCAACATGTCTATACTCCAGTTCTAGCAAATTTGAACTTGTATAAGCAATCTGGTCATTGGGATCACTATCGTGAAGATATGTTTCCACCAATGGATATGGGCGATGGTGAAATGTTGGAATTACGTCCGATGAACTGCCCATCCCATATTCAAGTTTACAATCATCACAAGCGTTCATATCGTGAATTGCCATTACGTATCGCTGAATTAGGTATGATGCATAGATACGAAAAGTCTGGAGCATTAACAGGATTGTCTCGTGTTCGTGAAATGACTTTGAATGATGGTCATGACTTTATTGAACCAGATCATATTGAAGATGAAATTAAGACTTTAATTAAATTAATGACGGAAGTTTATAATGACTTTGATATTACAGATTATCGTTTCCGCTTAAGTTATAGAGATCCTAAGAATACAGAAAAATACTTTGATGATGATGAAATGTGGGAAAAATCTCAAAGTAAGTTAAAAGCTGCTATGGATGATATGGGTCTAGAATATTTTGAAGCTGAAGGCGAAGCTGCATTCTATGGTCCTAAGATTGATGTCCAAACTAAGACAGCTTTAGGTGGAGAAGAAACATTATCAACTATCCAATTAGATTTCTTATTACCAGAAAGATTTGATTTGAAGTACATTGGTGCTGATGGTGAGGAACATAGACCAGTTATGGTTCACCGTGGAATTGTTTCAACTATGGAACGTTTTACAGCTTACTTAACTGAAATGTATAAGGGTGCATTTCCAACTTGGTTAGCTCCACACCAAGTAGATATTATTCCTGTTAAGAATGATTTACATATGGATTATGTAAATGATTTAAGCAGTAAATTAAGAGCACATGGCATTCGTGTTACTGTTGATGATAGAAATGAAAAAATGGGATATAAGATTCGTCAAGCCCAAGTAAACAAGATACCTTATACACTTGTTATTGGTGATGAAGAAGTTTCAAACGGAACAGTGACAGTTCGTAAATATGGTGAAGAAAAGACTAACACTATGACAAAAGCTGAATTTAAGAATCTTTTGTTTGAAGATATAGAAAATTATAGTAGAGAAAAATAATTTCTATTATAGTCTTGACGCTTTTAAGTGTAGTTGATATACTTATAAAGTTGAGAAAAAAGCAGAGGCACCCGCTTCTCGCCTAGGAAATGTAGGTTTCCGGGCAGAAATTATGATATTAATTCTAATTAAAACGGATTATTAAGACGGGCATTCTGATTTTTTGGATGTCCGTTTTCTGCATTTTCTCTCTGAATTATTTTTGGAGGTGAATATCATAGCAGTCGATAAAATGGTTAATGAAGGCATTCGTGCTCGAGAATTAAGATTGATTAGCGATAATGGTGACCAATTAGGTGTAAAGACTAAGCAAGAAGCTCTAAAAATGGCTGAAGATGCAAATCTTGACCTGGTTTTAGTTGCTCCTAAAGCTAAGCCACCTGTTGCAAAAATCATGGATTACGGTAAATATCGTTTTGAACTTCAAAAGAAACAAAGAGAAGCTCGTAAAAAGCAAAAAGTTGTTAACATCAAAGAAGTTCGTTTAAGTCCAACTATTGATACGAATGACTTTAATACTAAGATGAAGAATGCACGTAAGTTCTTATCTAAAGGAGACAAGGTTAAAGTTTCCATTCGTTTTAAGGGACGTGCAATTACTCATAAGGATATTGGTCGTGATGTCCTTAATCGTTTTGCAGAAGCAACTGAAGACGTTGCAACTGTAGAGTCTAAAGCAAAAATGGATGGTCGTAGCATGTTCTTAATGCTTGCACCAAAAACTGAAAAATAATAAAACAATTTATTTTAGGAGGATTTATAATCATGCCAAAACAAAAAACACACCGTGCATCAGCAAAACGCTTTAAGCGTACAGGAAATGGTGGTTTGAAACGTTCAAACGCCTACACATCACATCGTTTCCACGGTAAAACAAAGAAGCAACGTCGTCAATTACGTAAAGCTTCAATGGTATCTGCTTCAGATATGAAACGTATCAAGCAAATGCTTTCTCAAATGAAATAAGAATATCTAAGATAAATATTATAAAGAAGAAAAGTTACTTAATTATGTAACTATACCTAGTATAAAGGTTGAATTTTTAAGGAGGAATTGTCATGCCACGTGTTAAAGGTGGATCTGTTACACGCCAACGTCGTAAGAAAATTATCAAATTAGCTAAAGGTTATCGCGGAGCAAAGCATATTCAATTCAAAGTTGCTAAGCAACAAGTTATGAAGTCATACCAATATGCATTCCGTGATCGTCGTAAGACAAAGTCTAACTTCCGTAAGTTATGGATTGCTCGTATTAATGCTGCTGCTCGTCAAAATGACATTAGCTACAGCAAGTTAATGCATGGTTTGAAGTTAGCTAATGTTGAAGTTAACCGTAAGATGTTAGCTGATTTAGCTATTACAGATGCAGCTGCATTTACAGCACTTGTTGATGAAGCAAAGAAAGCTTTAGCTGCTGAATAATTTAGTTTTTTAATTAAGTGAGAAGGTATTTTACCTTCTTGCTTTTTTTATATCCTTAAAATTACTTATAATTTTGTATAAACAGATTGCTCAGGGAAAATATGATATAATTTAAATTGATAAAATATTAGGAGAATTTTCAATGTTTAAAAGATTTATACCGACTTGGAAGATTGAATCTATTTATGATTTAACACCACAAGAAGTTAAAAATCATGGAATTAAAGCAATTTTAACGGATTTAGATAATACATTAATTGCTTGGAATAATCCAGATGGTACACCAGAACTCAGAAATTGGTTAAAAGTTATGAGAGAGGAATCTATACCAGTTATAGTTGTATCAAATAATAATCATAGGCGTATAAAAAGAGCGGTAGAACGTTTTGAACTTCCATTTGTCTCAAGGGCATTAAAGCCATTTGTTAGAGGAATAAATATTGCTAAGAAGAGATATAATTTAAAGAATAACGAAGTTGTTTTGGTCGGAGACCAATTAATGACAGATATTGCTGCTGCTAATAATGCTGGTATTAGGAGTATTCTAGTTAAACCTTTAGTTAAAAGTGATGCATGGAATACTAAGCCAAATAGGATGTTAGAAAAAATCATAAAAAATAATTTAATAAAAAATAATAAAATGGAAAAATCATGGAGGCATTCCTTAGATGACAGAAACTAATAATGAAATTTTATATTGTATTGGGTGTGGAGCTAAAATCCAATCTAAAAACCCAAATGAACTAGGGTATACACCAGAATCTGCTGTAAAAAAAGGGTTAGAGACAGAAGAGTTGTATTGTCAACGTTGTTTTAGATTGAGACACTATAATGAAATAGCAGATGTAAGTTTGACAGATGATGATTTTTTAAGATTACTAAATCAAATTGGTGAATCAGATTCATTGATTGTTAATGTTGTAGATATATTTGATTTTAATGGATCAGTTATCCCAGGACTACATAGATTTGTTGGTAAGAATGACGTTTTGTTAGTAGGTAATAAATCTGATTTGTTACCTAAGTCTTTAAAACGTTCACGGATTAAAGACTGGTTACGTCAAGAAGCTAATAAACAAGGTTTGAGACCTATAGATGTAGCACTAACTAGTGCAAGTAAAGGGTATGAAATTGATAATTTATTAGAATTAATTGATAAGTATCGTAAAGGCAGAGATGTATATGTAGTAGGTGTTACTAATGTTGGTAAGTCCACACTTATTAACCGTATAATTAAGCAACAAACAGGTATTTCTGAGTTAATTACAACTTCGCGTTTTCCAGGGACAACATTAGATAAAATTGAAATACCATTTGATGATGGTAAAAATTTGATAGATACACCGGGAATTATTCACAAGCAACAAATGGCTCATTATTTAACAGGAAAATCGTTAAAGTTTGCTTCTCCTCAAAAAGAAATCAAGCCTAAAGTTTATCAATTAAATGAAGGACAAACCATTTTCTTAGGGTCTTTAGCAAGATTTGATTATATTTCTGGCGGACGCACAAGTGTAATTGCATATTTTGATAATAATTTACCATTACATCGCACAAAGTTACAAAATGCTGATAAATTTTATGAAAAACATGCAGGAGAATTATTACAACCACCTACTAGAGAAGAATTGGAAAAAATGCCTAAACTAACCAGATTTGAATTTAAGATAAGTGAAAAAAGTGACTTAGTATTTTCAGGATTAGGTTGGATAAGTTTAAGTCCAAATACAATTGTTGCTGGTTGGGCTCCAGAAGGTGTAGGAGTATTAATAAGAAAAGCAATGATTTAAGTATAGAAAGAGATGTGTAATATGAAACTTAGAGGAAAACAAAAACGATATTTACGTAGTGAAGCTCATCATTTAAAACCTATTTTTCAAATTGGTAAAGATGGGTTGAGTGAAGTATGGTTAGATGAAGTTTTAAAAGCATTAGATAAAAGAGAATTATTAAAAGTTAATATTTTGCAAAATTCACTAGTGGAAGTTGAAGAGGTTAAAGAATTTATAGAGAATAATAGTGATGCACAAGTTATTCAAACAATAGGTAATGTGTTAGTTCTGTTTAAAAAGTCTGGTAAGGCTGAAAACCAAAAAATTTCAGTAAAAGTTGCAGAATTATAAAAATTAGAGGGATATACAATGGTTAAAACAATAACAATTCCTGAAATAAAAGTCATGGCTGAATTAATAACGAATATGAAACATAAGAGGGTAGGAATATTAGGTGGTACTTTTAATCCGCCACATCTAGGACATTTAATTATTGCAGAACAAGTAAAAAGCCAATTAAATTTAGATGAAGTAATGTTTATCCCCGATTACCAACCACCTCATATTGATAAAAAAACAGCTATTTCTGCTGAAAAGCGACTAAAAATGGTGAAACTTAGTACGATGGATGAGCCTGGATTTAAAGTTAGTGATATAGAGTTACGACGTAAAGGTGTAAGTTATACAATAGACACAATTAAGGAATTGAAATTGAAGAATCCAGAAGTAGACTATTATTTTATAATTGGTGGAGATATGGTTGAGTATCTACCAAAATGGCATAGAATAGAAGAACTAATTAAATTAGTAAAATTTGTTGGTGTTGGTAGACCTGGATATAGAAAGGAAAGTAAATATCCAATTATGTGGGTAGATGTTCCAATGACAGATATTAGTTCAACTTTAGTTAGACGAAATGTAAAGCAAGGATGTTCTATAAAATATTTAGTGACACCAGAAGTGGAAAACTATATACATGAAGAAGGTTTGTATCGTGAATAATCTAGATTTAGAATATACAGAGGGAATTTTTCCCGGAACGCGAGAAGAATTGGTAAAAAAAGTAAAAGAATCAGTAAAAGAGTCAAGATTTAAACATATACTTGGTGTAGAAAAATCAGCAATCGAATTAGCTAAGCAAAATGATTATAGTACAGAAAAAGCAAGTATTGCTGCTTTAGTACATGATTATGCTAAGGAAAGAACACCAGAAGAATTTAAAAAAACAATTTTAGATGAAAAATTGTCTAAAGATTTGCTAAATTGGAATAATTTTATTTGGCATGGTGTAGTTGGTGCAGAAATCATTAAAAATGAATTGCAAATTAAAAATGAAGAAATTTTAAATGCTGTTAGACGACATACTGTAGGTGATGTTGAGATGACAACTTTGGATAAGATTATATATGTTGCCGATTACATTGAAGAGGGACGCAGTTTTCCAGGAGTAAAGCTAGCTAGAACAATTGCTAAAGCAAATTTAGACGATGCTGTTAGTTATGAAACTAAACATGTTTTAGAATTTTTGTTAAGTCAGGATAAAGTTATCTACCCTAAAGCTATATTAACTTATAATAAATGGGTAGCAGAGTAATTATTTGAAAGGATTTTGATTAATGGATAGTAAGAAACTTTTAGAAATAGTTGTAAAAGCTGCTGATAGTAAGAGAGCAGAGGATACAGTAGCATTAGATGTTCAAGGAATTAGTATTTTAGCGGATTATTTTGTAATTACACAAGCTAATTCTGAACGACAAGTAAAGGCTATTGCTGATGCAGTTAAAGAACAAGTTTATGAAGCTGGTGCTGATGTTAAAGATATTGAAGGAAAAGATGGAGCAAACTGGATATTATTAGACTTAGGAGATGTAGTAGTTCATGTTTTCAAGACAGAAACTAGACAGTTTTATAATTTAGAAAAACTATGGTCTGATGCACCATTAGTAAATATTGCCGATTGGATAAAATAATATGATATATACAACGTTCGCCCAATTGTACGACAAATTAATGGATCCGCAAATGTATAAGGATTGGGTGTCTTATTTTGATAGATATGAATTTGAAAAAAATAGTAATATTTTAGATTTAGCATGTGGTTCTGGAAGATTTGCAGTGGAAATTGCAAAGAAGGGCTATGATGTAACCGGATTTGATTTATCTGAAGAAATGTTGTCATTAGCATATCAGCATTCATATGAAAAAAACATAGAATTAACATTAGTTGCTGGTGATATGCAAGATTTATCAGGTCTAGAAAAATATAATGTTGTAACTTGTTTTGCTGATTCTTTATGTTATTTACCTAATAAAAGAATATTAAAGAATGTATTTAGAGAAGTGAAACAACATTTAAAAAAAGATGGTGTTTTTTTGTTTGATGTAATAACGCCATATAAGACTGATAAAATATATCCAGGATATATGTATAATTACAGTGATGATGAGCAAACTTTTGTATGGACAACATACTTAGGAGAATATGAACATAGTGTTGAACATGATTTAACTTTTTTCATTTTTGATGAAAGTATTAATGCATATAAAAAAGTTAATGAACTTCATAAAGAAAGAACTTACGAATTAAGAGATTATATTGAATTGCTGAAAGAAGCTGGCTTTAATCAGATAGAAGTAAGTGCCGAATTTGGACGTGAAGATATAGAAAAACAAACTGAACGTTGGTTCTTTAAATGTAGTATTTAATAAGTGGTGATAGTAATGAAAATTATTGGTATTATAGCAGAATATAATCCATTTCATAATGGTCATCTATATCAAATAGAAAAAGTTAAAGAGATTTATCCGGAATCAATCATAATTGTTGCTATGAGTGGTAATTTTCTACAAAGAGGGGAGCCTGCAATTGTTGATAAGTGGGTAAGAGCAAGACAAGCATTGTTGAATGGTGTAGATGTAGTTGTAGAGATACCGATTGCTGGATGCGTACAACCTGCCGATAGATTTGCTGAGAATGGGGTACGAATATTAAGTAATATGGGATGTGAAGAACTTTTCTTTGGTGCTGAACATGCTGAGTATGATTTTATGACATATGCACAGTTGGTTCAAAATTTAGATAGTACTGAATTTTCAAAAAAAAATATATCTTATGCTGAAGCATTCCAAGAAGCTGTTGCGGCAAAAATAGGACATAATATAGATTCACCTAATGATGTCTTAGGCTTGGCATATGCTAAGGCAAATTTGAAATTTGGAAAAAAGTTAAAGTTAAATCCAATCTCTAGAAATGTTGCAGGTTATCATGATAAGTCTTTGTCTCCTGATAGTAATATCGCAAGTGCTACAGCAATCAGAAAAGTTTTGTTTTCTAAAGACCATAATTTAGTTGATAAGTATCTTCCTTCCTACCAAGATTTAAGGGATGAAAAATATGTTTCTTGGGATGATTTTTGGCCATTTCTAAGATATAAACTAATATCTAGTGATATTGATGAGTTAGCTAATATTTACGGGATGGCTGAAGGAATTCAATATAGAATGAAAAAGAAAGCTTTAGAACTAAAGACGGAAGCGACATTTGATGAATGGCTAAAAGCTGTTAAATCAAAAAGATTCACATACACTAGGCTAACAAGATTATCAGTTGCTACTTTAGTAGGAATGAAAGTTAATGATGTTAGTTTGTATAATAAATTTCCTTATGTGCATTTATTAGGATTTACGAAAAATGGACAGAAAGCTTTGAATATAATGAAGAAAAATAGTGAAATACCATTACTGGCTAAAATATCCCAACAAGATAAAGATGACTTTTATCATGTTGATTATAGAGCTGGGAAAATTTATCAATCTCAAAATTATAAAGAGCAAGATTTAAAAAGAGCCCCATTGATATTTTGAGGTGTCAAGGAAAAAACATTGACAAAGGTTTAAATGAAAGTTATAATCAAATTTGTTGCATTGGGAGGAATATAACATGAAATGGTCTTTAAAAGAGCTAAATCAAGCAAGTGAAGCTCCAATCCATTTTACAGAGAATTTAGATTTGAATGAAGCATTAAAATCTAGAAGATCTGATATTATAAAAGTTTCAACAGTACATGTTGATGGAATGTTTTCTGTCGACGAATTAGGAGTTTTAGGCTATATGAAGGTTAACTGTACAGTAACCTTACCTTCTAGTCGTTCATTTCAACCAGTCGATTTAGAACTTAATTTTGATGTAACAGAGCATTATTTAAGTCATTATAATCCGAATTTATCAAATTTTGAAGATACGGATGTCGTTATTGTATTAAAAGATGATATACTGAATCTTGCAGATGTTATAGAAGACAATATATTGTTACAAATTCCTATGCAGGTTTTATCTGTAGATGAGAAACGAGATGACGCGGTTATGCCGTCTGGTAATGACTGGAGTGTCATTCGTGAGGAACAGTTGCAGAAAAACAATCATAAGAAAGATAATATTGATCCAAGATTAGCTAAGTTAAAGAATTTCTTTGATGAAGATAAATAGTAATAGCTATTGCAAATTTTGTGAATAACAAGTAGAATCTTTCTTGGTAGATTTATTTATTGTTTTAAGGAGGTGTCTAATAATGGCTGTACCAGCACGTAGAACATCTAAAACTCGCAAGAGATTACGTCGCACACATTACAAGTTACAAGTACCTGGTATGAGTGCTTGCCCAAATTGTGGTGAATTACGTAAAGCACATCATGTATGCCCAAGTTGTGGATACTATGGTGACAAGGAAGTTGTAAAAACTAAGTAATCGAAATATTAATTAAGATTAAAGGGACCATGGCCCTTTAATAACTTGGATAACGCTTTTCTTTATTCAGAAAGAAAAGCGTTATTTTAATATTTACTAAATAAAAAGTACGATAAAATTTGAGATAATAATTTTATCGTACTTTTTTGAAAACTGGATTATTTTTTTGACACATCAATGTACTTAAAATCAGGATTAATAGATTTATCTAAACTATTGAATTGCTGTTCCATTTTTTCAATAATAATTTTCTGATTTTCATCGTTAATTTTCATTTTCCTATCTAAATAGATTGGATCTCCAAAAGCAACTGTAGTTTTTTTTCTAGTTAAAAGTCCTTTAAAGGTTAATGGCCCTTGATACACAGCAGGAACAATAGGAACTCCTGAAAGTTTAGCAATTAAAATTACTCCACCTTTTAGTTTTTGAGAATGTCTAGTTCCAGATGGAAACATGATAAGTGATAAATCTTTCTTTTTTAACCATTTAACAGGAGTTTTAATAACTGAAGGTCCAGGATTTTCTCGATTAACAGGAAAAGCATTGGCGTGTACAAGAATGAATCGTAATATAGGATTTTTGAATAATTCTTCTTTAGCCATAAAAGAGAATTTCTTTGGAGAAGCAGCTAATGCAAAATATAAAGGATCGAACCAAGTCCTATGTGGGCCGACTAAAATATAATTTCCAGTTGGAAGTTTTTCTTTATTTAAATATGTAGGTTTTCCATTAACAATGTAAACTATAATACGAACTATCACACGAATGAAAGAATAAAACATTGAGCGACAACCTTTCTATAATTTGTTATACTACTATCATATAGTATGAAAAAAATTTTTAAGTTGCAAGTAAAAAATGAGGTTTTATAATGCATGAGGATATATTACTATCTAATGAACGAATTGATCAATTGTATTCATCAAAGATAAAAATTATTCAAAGTAGCGAAGTTTTTTCTTTTTCAATAGATGCTGTTTTATTGGCTGACTTTGCAGACTCATTGAAGAAAAAGAATTCTAAGATAGTGGATCTATGTGCAGGAAATGGTGCAGTAGGTCTTTTTTTGAGTCAGAAAGTGAATGGAAAAATAATCCAAGTAGAGATTCAAAAAAGATTAGCTGATATGGCTAGAAGAAGTATATTACTGAATAATTTAGAAGATAAAATCACAATCTTAAATGAGGATTTAAATAATTTACAAGGTTTGATATCAAAAGATTCGGTTGATATGGTGGTATGTAATCCTCCGTATTTCGCTAATTTGGAAACAAGTAAAAAAAATCCTAATCAGTACTATGCTATTGCAAGACATGAAATTAAGGTAACTCTAGAACAAGTCATAGAAGTTACAAGTGGACTTTTGAAATTTGGTGGGAAGGCTAATTTTGTATATAGACCTGATAGGCTACTTGAAATGTTAGATTTAATGAGAAAACACAATATTGCTCCAAAAAAAATTCAATTAGTATATCCAAAAAAAGATAAGGAAGCTAATATTGTATTAGTTCAAGGTATAAAAGCAGGAAAAGATGGTGGGATTCGTTACCTTCCACCTATAATTGTGTCTGAAGATAATGGAAAATATACTAATGTTATAGAGGAACTTTTATATGGTAAAGGAAAATAGCTATTATTTCTATGTATTATTGTGTGCAGACAATACTTTATATGGAGGATTTACGACTGATTTAATTAGGAGATTAAATCAACATAATGATGGAGTAGGTGCTAAATACACAAGATTAAAAAAACGTAGACCAGTTGAAATGATTTATCATGAAAAATTTAGTTCTAAAAGTATGGCTTTAAAAAAAGAATATGCATTTAAGCATCAATCTAGAGAAAAGAAAAATAAATATTTAGTTGAACATGGTGTAGATAGAAATTTAATTGAATGATTAATAAAATCATTGCAATTCATACAATAATAAAGTATAATCTTTTAAGTGTGTAAGACACAATTCACACTGCATGCGATAGTTAAAAAGTTGCTCGTCAGAGTTTTTTAACAATTGAACATGTGGGAGGATAAAAAAACAAATTATTTGGAGGTAAATTGTAATGGCAGTTATTACCATGAAACAATTACTAGAAGCTGGTGTACATTTTGGTCACCAAACACGTCGTTGGAACCCTAAGATGAAGAAGTATATCTTTACAGAACGTAACGGTATCTACATCATTGACTTACAAAAAACAGTTAAGTTAATTGATGATGCATATGACTTCATTAAAGATGCTGCAAGTGATGACGGCGTAGTATTATTTGTTGGTACAAAGAAGCAAGCACAAGAAGCTATCGAAGAAGAAGCAAAGCGTGCAGGTCAATACTATGTTAACCATCGTTGGTTAGGTGGTACTTTGACTAACTGGAATACAATTCAAAAGCGTATTAAGAAGTTAAAAGAAATCAAAGCAATGGCTGAAGATGGTACTTTTGATCGCTTACCTAAGAAGGAAGTTGCTTTGTTAATTAAACAAAGAGATCGTTTAGAAAAATTCCTTGGTGGTATTGAAGATATGCCACGTATTCCTGATGTATTGTTCATCGTTGATCCTCGTAAAGAACGTATCGCTGTTAAGGAAGCTCAAAAGTTGAACATTCCTATTGTTGCTATGGTTGATACAAACGCTGATCCTGATGAAATTGATGTTAAGATTCCATCAAACGATGATGCAATTCGTGCAGTTCGTTTAATCACTTCTAAGATGGCAGATGCTATCATTGAAGGTCGTCAAGGTGAAGATGATGCACCTGTTACTGAAGATACATTTGAAAATACAGATGATCAAGTTGATTCAATCGAAGATATCGTTGAAGCTGTAGAAGGCGACAATGATAGCACAGATGCTGAATAGTTAGTTAACTTAGGCTGTCTCGAATTTGTGGGCAAATAGCCTCAGTTTGAGACAGCTTTTTTAGTAATTTTAATTTTAAGGAGGCCAATTAAGATGGCAAAGATTTCTGCTGCTCAAGTAAAAGAGTTACGTGATAAAACAGGCGTTGGTATGATGGACGCTAAAAAAGCTTTAGTTGCTGTAGAAGGTGACATGGAAAAAGCTATTGATTTCTTACGTGAAAAAGGTATGGCAAAAGCTGCTAAGAAGAGTGATCGTGTTGCTGCTGAAGGTTTAGCAAACGTTGCTGTAAATGGTAATAAGGCTGTTATTGTTGAAGTTAACGCTGAAACAGACTTTGTTGCACAAAATGATCAATTTAAAGCATTAGTAAAGCATATTGCAGACGTTATTGCTGAAAACACACCTGCTGATGTAGAAGCTGCTTTACAATTAAAGACAGATAAAGGTACTCTTAACGATGAATTAATTGAAGCTACACAAGTTATTGGTGAAAAGATTAGTTTACGTCGCTTTGAAGTTGTTGAAAAGGCAGACGCTGACAACTTTGGTGCATACTTACACGATGGTGGACGTATTGCTGTATTGTCAGTAGTAGAAGGTGCTGATGAAGCTACAGCTAAGGATGTTGCTATGCACGTTGCTGCTATTAATCCTAAGTATGTAAACCGTGATGAAGTTCCAGAAGCTGAAGTTGCACATGAAAAGGAAGTTCTTACAGAAGAAGCTAAGAATGAAGGTAAGCCAGAAAAAATCATTGAAAAAATGGTTGCTGGTCGCTTGAACAAGTTCTTTGCAGAAGTTGCATTGGATGATCAAGACTTTGTTAAGGATCCTGATTTAACAGTTGCAAAATATGTTGCTTCTAAGAATGGTAAGGTAAAATCTTTTGTTCGTTATGAAGTTGGCGAAGGTATCGAAAAGAAAGAAGAAAACTTTGCTGAAGAAGTAATGTCTCAAATTAAATAATATTTAATTTAGTTGCTGTAAATGTTGGTTTATCAACGTTTATGGCAATTTTTTTATACTTTTATATAGTATTAATAAGTTTATGTCGATTGTCGTATAGGAAATACTACTTAGTTAATGTTAAATAAAATAATAATTCAGCACTTGTAAAAGAATAATATTATGTTATAATCAAATTTTGTATAAATATAGTGATCAATTTTAAAATTAAGATTCTTTATAGCTAATGTATGGTATAATTACATGTGAAAGAATTTTGTAGGAAATTGTCAAAGGAGGGTTGGACATGCTGAGGAAAACAAAGAATTTTTTGAAGGCCAATGGAGTTTACTATGAAAAAGAACACGTTAATCCACTAATGGTTCCTGAGAGAGTTTATGTATTAAAATTTGGAATCGATGAAAAAACAATGAATAATCGCTTTATCGTCGAATATACGTATACATGGACTGGAAGAATTAAGATTAATAAGATTTCCTTACGTTTACATGGACAGCAACATCCGCGTGAATTCAGAAATGAGGCACAGTTGTTACAATATTTAAAGAAACATTCTAAGAGATATGTAAAAGGTAAAGAAATATCAAATAAAAAACGTAGTAAATAGTAAATGAACAATAATTAAATAAAAATCCGTTCAAGAACTTGTTAAAATTCTTGAACGGATTTTTTAATTTTCAGTATATAGTTTTAAATGTTCATCTCTAGATATTTTTCCCATGTCTAAAAGAGTATCAGCAATAGTATTGAGAACAAATTGACGATCTGATTTATTTTCTACAAAATCGTATTTATCGCCGTCTATTACTAGTAATGGGGATTTATCATAAGTACGTTCCCATTCGTCGTAGAATTCTAATAATCGTTTATAGTAATCTACTAAAGAAGGATCATTTGTAACCTGTTCATATTCACGTCCTCGTTTTTCAATACGCTTGATCATTGTAGGATAAGAAACTTTAATTAGAATCATCAAGTCTTTATGATTTTTAGGGGTTGCTAATTTAATTTCATCTAGCATATTTTTTAATAATTCTTGATAAATTTGATACTCTATTTGGGTTGCATTACCTAATTCTGTATTCATTCTCATGAACATAGCATCTTCATAAATAGATCTATCTAATATATTGTTATCCCCACGCATAGCTTCTTTTATCATTTTGAAACGACGATTTAAGAAGAAAGTTTGTAAAAGGTAAGTATAAGGATTGGTTACATCGGTAGCGCCAGCAGCTCTTTTTTTTGCTGCCAATTCATTTCCTTTATAAAATAGTGGTAAAACAGGATTATCAGTAACTGGTTCAAAGAAAGGTGTAGTATTTAATTCTTGAGATAATAATTTTGTTAAACTAGACTTTCCAGAACCAATAATTCCAGCTAAAGTTATCAAAAGTAATTCCTCCGTTAAAATAAACTTACATTTAATTTTACCTTAAGTAAAGCAATAATTCCAAAATATTATTATTTAATGATAAAGTTCGTGTTTTTGTGATATAAGGGTGTTTTTTATCACGTATTTAAAAATAAAATTCGAATTTTACTTTGACATCTAAGGCGCATTTTGCTATTCTATGTTTGTCTAGGAGGGATAATTTTGAAAAGAGAAGTAGCAATTGTAATGGGTAGTATTTCTGATTGGGATACTATGAAAGAGGCAGCTGAAATTTTAGAAAATTTTGGAGTAAACTATGATAAAAAAGTTATTTCAGCTCATAGAATGCCAAAAGAAATGTTCGTCTTTTCTGAAACTGCAAAGGATAAAGGGTTAAAAGTAATTATAGCTGGAGCTGGTGGTGCTGCACATCTTCCGGGAATGGTAGCAGCTAACACTATACTACCGGTTATTGGAGTCCCAGTTAAATCTCGTGCATTAAATGGAATGGATTCATTATTGTCGATTGTACAAATGCCAGCTGGAATTCCGGTAGCTACTACAGCAATTGGTGCTTCAGGTGCTAAGAATGCAGCATTATTGGCGTTGCAAATTTTGGGAATTAATGATGAAGAAATAGCTGAAAAATTAGTTTTATTTAGAAAAAAACAGCATGATGATGCAGAAAAGAGCGGTGAGCAACTTGGATAGTATGATAATGCAAGGAAAAACAATTGGAATTATCGGTGGAGGACAGTTAGGGCAAATGTTGTCATTTTCTGCAAAAAAAGCTGGAATGAGAGTTATAATCTTGGATCCTAATCCAGATTGCTCAGCGGGACAAGTTTCAGATGAACAGATTGTAGCACCTTATGATGATATAGACGCAATAGAGGAACTAGCTGATAAGGCCGATGTATTAACCTATGAATTTGAAAATGTTGATCTTAACGCATTAGAGAATGTTAGTAGCAAAGTAGAAATCCCTCAAGGTACGGAATTATTAAGAATTACTAAAGATAGAATAAGAGAAAAAACTTTTTTGCAAAAAAGTGGGTTAAAAGTAGCCCCATTTGCTGAGATAAATAAATTTTCAGATTTAGAAAAAGAGATAAATGAAATAGGTTATCCAGCAATCTTAAAAACATGCGAAGGAGGGTATGATGGTAAGGGACAATTAGTTCTCAATTCAGAAAAAGATTTAGTTGAAGCTGATGAAATTATAAAGTTAGGACAATGCATTTTAGAAGGAAAAATAAATTTTCAAATGGAATGTTCGGTAATGGTAGGAAGAAACCTTAGAGGTGAGATTACTGTATTTCCAGTAAGCGAAAATATCCATCGTAACCAGATATTACATGAAAGTATTGTACCAGCTAGAATTTCAAGTGAATTACAAGAAAAAGCAAAAGAAACAGCTGTAAAAGTAGCTGAAAGTTTGAATTTGTGTGGAATCTTAGGAATTGAAATGTTTATAGGCGAGGATAATGAGATTTACATAAATGAATTAGCACCTAGACCACATAATTCGGGACATTACTCAATAGAAGCATGTAATTTTTCACAGTTTGATATTCATAATAGAGCTATATGTAATTGGCCATTACCTAAAATTGAGCTATTAAAGCCAGTAGTGATGGTGAATGTTTTAGGACAACATGTTGAGAAAACACAAGAATTGATATCAAAAAAACCTACATGGCAATTCCATGATTACGGTAAAGGTGAAATTCGTGTTGATAGAAAAATGGGACATGTTACAATATTAACAGATGATATAAATAAAACACTTGATGAGATTGTATCAACTCATGTATGGGATTAAAGGAGAGTAAAATGATTTCACGTTATACACGTCCAGAAATGGCAGCAATTTGGAATGATGAAAAGAAATACGAATGTTGGTTAGCAGTTGAGTTAGCTGCGGATGAAGCTTGGGCAAAGCTTGGTCATATTCCTGATGAAGATGTTGAAAAATTAAAGAAAAATGCAAAGATAAATGTAGATCGTATTGCAGAAATAGAAGAAGTAACACATCATGATGTTATTGCATTTACGCGTGCTTTATCTGAGACATTAGGTGATGAAAAGAAATGGGTACATTATGGGTTGACGAGTACAGATGTCGTTGATACTGCCTATGGTTATCAATTAAAGCAAGTAAATGATATTTTACGTAAAGATTTACAAGAATTTAAAGAAATTGTTGCTCGTAAAGCTAAAAAGTATAAGAATACTGTTATGATGGGACGTACTCATGGAGTCCATGCAGAACCTACTACATTTGGCTTGAAATTAGCAAGATGGTATTCTGAGATTAATCGTGATATTGAACGTTTTGAACATGCTGCTAAAGGTGTAGAAGCTGGTAAAATTAGTGGTGCTGTTGGTACATTTGCAAATATTGATCCTTTTGTTGAAAAATATGTATGTGATAAATTAGGAATTAGAGCACAAGAAATTTCTAGTCAAGTTTTACCAAGAGATTTACATGCTGAATACTTATCTGCATTGGCTTTAATTGCTACAAGTTTGGAAGAATTTGCAACTGAAATTAGAGGATTGCAAAAATCTGAAACACGTGAAGTAGAAGAATATTTTGCAAAAGGTCAAAAGGGATCTTCTGCAATGCCACATAAGCGTAATCCTATTGGTTCTGAAAATATCTGCGGATTAGCTAGAGTTTGCCGAGGACATATGGTAACTGCCTTTGAAAATGTTTCTTTATGGCATGAACGTGATATCTCTCATTCATCAGCAGAAAGAATAATTTTACCTGATACTACAATTTTGATTGATTACATGTTACATCGTTTTGGAAAGATTGTTGAGAATTTAACAGTCTTCCCTGAAAATATGAAACGTAATATGGATAGAACATTCGGATTGATTTATAGTGGACGTGTACTTTTGAAATTAATCGATACAGGAATGAGTAGAGAAGAGGCATACGACTTAATTCAACCAAAAACTGCTGAATCTTGGGATAAGCAAGTTCCATTCCGTCCTTTGTTAGAGCAAGATGAAGAAATTTCTAAGCGTTTATCCAAAGAAGATTTAGATGATGCGTTTGATTATCATTGGCATTTACGTCATGTAGATGATATTTTTAAACGCGTGGGATTAGAATAATAAAATATATATTAACAGAAGTGTATTTTATAATATGCTTCTGTTTTTTTGGTTTAAAATACTTGTATTTTGAGATAATTATATGATAAAAGTAATTTGAAGGAAGTGATGAAATGTGTACAAGTGTTAGTGTTATTTCTGAAGATGGAACACATGTTATGGGAAGAACAATGGATTGGTATGATCTTTATGTGAAACCTATGTATGTTCCCAGGGGATATCAGTGGAAATCAGCATTTGATAATAAAAAATATATAAACAAATACGCTATAGTTGGTGGAGGTTTTCAAGATAATAATTATATTGATTTAAGTGATGGAGTTAATGAATGTGGGTTGATGGCCCAAAAATTGACATTTTCTAATGGAGCACAATTGGTTGATGATAAGCATGATGATAAAATCCAACTTGAAGCATATGAATTTGTTACTTATATACTTGGAAATTTTTCTTCAGTAACTGAAGTAGAAGAAAATATAGAGAAAATTGAACTAATGAGTAATGTAATTAATAATACAAAACATGGTGGATCAGAGTTACATTTTAGTCTTTCAGATGAGAGTGGACGAAATATTGTAGTTGAACCTAGTCAGCACCCAATGAGAATAATTGATAATCCTTTAGGGGTAGTAACTAATATGCCTAAATTTGAGCGTCAGTTGGCAAAATTAGAAAATTATATGGAATTTACTGATGAATTTAAAGAAAATTCGATTAAATATGGAAAATTTCATGTAACTACTGGAAAACTGGGTGGCAAGAAGACACCACCAGGATCTTACTCTCCAAGCCAAAGATTTATTCGTGCATCTTATTTAAAGGAACTTGTTGATATGCCTAAAACACGCGATGAAGCCGTATCGTTAGCATTTGGTATATTAGATACAGTTTCAATTCCTAAGAGTAAAGCACATAGACCGACGTATACAGTTTATAGAGCAGTTGCGGTATCAGAGGATAGGACTTATTATTATCAAGCAAATGGGCAAGCTACGGTTAGTGGAATTAAATTAGATGAAGAGCTAGTACAAAATACAGAACCGATAGTATTTAATGTATCGAATATATGGAATCCACAAATGTTAAGTTAATAAAAAAAGTTGCAGACTTCAAAATCTGCAACTAAAAATAAAAAAGATCAGGACAAAATCCTGATCTAACAATTATGAAATGATCCGGGTGAGATTCGAACTCACGACCGTTCGCTTAGAAGGCGAATGCTCTATCCAGCTGAGCTACCAGACCATCACAACAAAAATTATTATATGGTATATACTTATAAATGTCAATTGATTTTTTCTAAATAATAATATTTTTTGTTAGAAGAATATTTTTTAAATGATATTAGAAATGATTACTATAAATAGTTTTAAGTGTAACTTTAATGATAGGCATTTTTGTGGTAAAATGTTAAAATTGCAATGAGTAGAATTTAAGATATAATTTATTTGTCATTATTATATAGGAGTGTCGTATATGAGCAGAATTTTAATAATTGAGGACGAAAAAAATTTATCTCGTTTTGTTGAACTTGAATTACAACATGAAGGATACGAGACAGAAGTATGTAAAAATGGACGACAAGGTTTAGAATTGGCACTGGACGAAGATTGGGATGCCATTTTATTAGATTTAATGTTACCTGAATTAAATGGTTTGGAAGTTTGTCGTCGTGTTCGTCAAGTGAAGAATACACCAATTATCATGATGACTGCAAGAGATTCAGTTATCGACAGAGTTTCAGGTCTAGATCATGGGGCAGATGACTATATTGTAAAACCATTTGCTATTGAAGAATTACTAGCAAGATTAAGAGCCGTTTTGCGTCGTGTAGAGCTAGAAAATGAACAAAATGGAAATAAACAAACAACACTAACATATCGCGACTTAACTATTGAAAAGGAAAATAGAGTTGTAAGACGTGGAGATGAAATCATAGAATTAACTAAGAGAGAGTATGAACTACTATTAACGTTGATGGAAAATATAAATGTTGTTTTAGCTAGAGATACACTTTTGAAGAAAGTATGGGGATATGAAACACAAATAGAAACAAATGTTGTGGATGTTTATATCC
Source organism: Ligilactobacillus salivarius DSM 20555 = ATCC 11741 (assembly GCF_001435955.1). Lineage (GTDB taxonomy): Bacteria > Bacillota > Bacilli > Lactobacillales > Lactobacillaceae > Ligilactobacillus > Ligilactobacillus salivarius. The sequence goes on from NZ_AYYT01000003.1 coordinate 81,944, forward strand.
GTTATTTACGTAATAAGATTGATCGTCCTGGAGAAGACAGCTATATCCAAACAGTTCGTGGTACTGGATATGTAATGCGTTCCTAAAAATTAAGGTGTTGATAATATGGAAACGACGAATGAAAAGAAAAAGAAAAAGTTTTTTTCGATTAACTTAAAATGGTCGTTGGGAACAGGTCTAGGTGTTGTTATAATTTTTGCCGTTTTTGCAACACTTTTATTTCAAAGTTTTTCCAGTCTTTTAATAAGACAAGAAAAGGGACATTCAGAAGAGGCGATGAATGCTGTAACTTTAAGGTTAGCGCAATCTAATAGTACACTTACAGATACTGGTGTAAGGGATATTCTTAGCTCTTCTTGGAATGATGATATTCAGAATAGGAAACAAGCAGCAATATATTCTGATTCTGTTTTGACTGCAACTTCAGGAAAAAATATAGGAATTAGTGTTTATAGTGTTAATAAAGAATTGCTATTTGCTTCTAGAGGAGTATTAGTAGATTTTTCTAGCAAAAATAAACAAAAAATCACGAAAATCAATGGACAAACTGTATATATAGTTAGAAGACCTGTTTATTCAAATAAAAGTAATAAATTAATTGGATATGTACAAGTCACTAATAAATTAGTAGATTACGATGCTACTAGACATAAGTTAATATTGATATTTATTGTTTTTGGTGTAACTGCTGGGTTAGCTAGTGCTTTAGTTGGATATGTACTTTCAGCATGGTTATTAAGACCAATAGAACTTATAAATGAAACAATTGGTAAAATAAATACAGATGATGAAAGAGACTCCTTAGCTAACGTTAGAGTTCCGATTCTAAATCAAAATGATGAACTATCAGAATTAAGCAATTTATTTAATGATATGCTTGATAGAATGGAAAGATACATTCAACAACAACAACAATTTGTAGAAGATGTATCGCATGAATTGAGAACACCTGTGGCGATTATTCAAGGACATTTGGACTTATTAAGTAGATGGGGCAAGGATGATCCACAGATATTGGAAGAATCTATTTCAGCATCATTACAGGAAATAACAAGAATGAAAAGTTTAGTTCAGGAAATGTTAGATTTATCTAGAGCAGAACAAGTAGAGTTGCAATTTGGTAATGAAGTTAGCGATGCAAGAGAAGTAGGATTACAAGTATTCAATAATTTCAAGATGATACATCCAGATTTTACATTTGTTTTGGATAATGATTTAAAAAATAATACACCAGTAAAAATTTATAGAAATCATTTGGAACAAGTGTTAATTATTCTGATGGATAATGCAGTAAAATATTCTCAAGATAGAAAAGAAGTTCATATGTCAATTTCGAAGAATAGTAAGTTGGTTGAATTTGTTGTTCAAGATTTTGGGGTTGGAATTTCACAGGAAAATATAGATAAGATCTTTGATAGGTTTTATCGAGTTGATAAGGCACGTAGCCGAGATAAGGGTGGTAATGGACTTGGATTGTCAATTGCTAGAAAGTTAGTTGAAGGCTATCATGGATCTATGTCTGTTGAGAGTGTCGAAGGACAGGGTTCCTTATTTAGAATTTCTTTACCATTGGTAGACTTAGATAATAAAAAATAAGAAGTATGGCAAGTAAGTCATACTTCTTATTTTTTATATAGCTTTAAGAATGAAATTGGTTAAAAAAGAGGCTAGGGGAAAACCATATTTTTAGATGAATTTTAGAAAATAGTTATATTAAAAGCCGCTAGGAATCAATGTTTTTAGTAACGTGATTTCTAGCGGCTTTTTCTAGTCTCGATATAAAAAGTTATATTTGATCATTTCTTACGATTTTGCTTACCAGCGTTTCTTTTACGATTTTTTTCATGCATATCCTTAGAAACTGAGGTTACTTTCTTTTCATCATCAGTCTTCTTTACAGGTGATTCAACGGTAACTTCTTTAATTGGTTTATTTTTCAGCTCTTTTTTAATATCCTTACGAATTCTAGGACGCATGAAATTAATAATTAGAGTTTGAATGCAAGCAAAAATACCACCAATAAAGAAATACAATCCTAAACCAGCAGGGGAAATGTATGTCATTCCAGTTAGCATTACTGGAGATACAATAATCATTGATTGCATTTGCTTTTTTTGTTCTTCAGGTAGTCCTAATGTAGACAACCAACCTTGTAAAGCATAAATAACAAATGTTAGCACAACAAAAGTAAAACTTCTATGACCTAAGTTAATTCCCATAAAAGTTGTCTTAGATAACTCAGGAGAATATTGTATTGCCGCATATAAAGCAGCGAAGATAGGCATTTGTATAAGTAATGGAAGACAACCAATTCCACCAACCATAGAAATATTATTTTCTTGGTAAAGTTTCATCATAGCTTGGCTAGCAGCATTTCTCTCTTCAGGAGTCTTGGCATTTTTTTGCTGCTCTTGAATTTTAGCAAGTTGAGGTCTAATCATTGCAATTTTTTCTTGTTGAATGGTTGCTTTTTTAGATTGATTAATCATAATAGGCATCATAATTAATCGAACAATGAAAGTAATAACTATGATTGACCAGCCATAGCTTCCACCTAGAACACCGGATAGCCATTCCAATAAATGTTGAGTAGGTATAGCTAATTTTTCGTAAATGAATCCATAGGGTTTTCCATCCTTGGTTCTTTGTACACAACCACTTAATAATAGAGCGATTGTGAGAAATGAAGGTAATAGTATGTATTTTTTATTTTTATTCATTAATAATTCCCTTTCATATTTATTCTGTAGAATACTATACTTGATTAAACGTTTTTTTTCAATATAAAAATAAACAAGCGGATACAGTGAAACGCTTGTTTAAACAACTAATAAGTTACAGAAAAGTCATTATATGTTTTTACAGGAATTTCTGAAACTTCAATTTTTGTAACTTTAGCAAATGGATTTTTTGGAGCTTTTATAGAAGATATGAATTGCGATAATAATAGACTATTTCCCTGTGCTTCAATATAAACAGTTCCATCGCTTTGGTTACGTACAATTCCCTTAATACCCATATTATCAGCGATAGCTTTAGTTGTATAACGGAATCCAACACCTTGGACGGTACCGAAAACAATAATCTTATAATTTTTCAAACTTATCACCACCTGTTATCATTATACTAAAAAATAAGACATGAACGTTTAATAACCTTAAAAAACGTGATAACATAAGTTAGATAACTAATTGAAAGTAGAGTGTATATTGATGGATATAGGAATTGATAAAATTAATTTTTTTACTTCTAATTTATACGTAGATATGACTGAACTAGCAATTGCCAGAAATGAGGATCCAGATAAATATCTTATAGGTATAGGTCAAAGTAAAATGGCAGTAATTCCACATACTCAAGATATAGTTACGATGGGTGCGAATGCTGCAGAATCTATGCTCACAAATGAAGATAAAGAAAGCATTGATTTGGTAATTGTGGGGACAGAATCAGGAATAGATAATTCTAAATCAGCAGCTGCTTATATTGCTGATTTGTTAGGTCTAAGAGATGATATTAGAACTTTTGAAATAAAGCAAGCATGTTATGGTGCAACAGCTGCGTTACAAATGGCTAAAGCACAAGTTGCGTTAAATCCGGATAGTAAAGCGTTAATTATAGGTGCAGATATTGCTAAATACGGATTGAATACTCCTGGTGAAGTAACACAAGGTGGTGGAGCAGTTGCAATGTTAGTTAGTGCTAATCCTAAATTATTGTCATTTGAAGGAGGTTCGACATATCTATCACGTAATATAATGGACTTTTGGAGACCTCTTGGACATAGCGAGGCTTTAGTTGACGGAAAATATTCATCAAACGTATATTTAGACTTTTTTAATAATGTTTATAGTAATTATAAAGATAAGACTGGATTTACTATTGATAATTTTGAAGCTCTTTTATTTCATTTGCCATATACTAAAATGGGATTAAAAGCATTACGAGAAGCACAAAAAGATGCAGATGCTAAAGTGTCAGCTAAATTAGCTCATAGATTTGAAGATTCACGCTTGTACAATCGACAAGTAGGCAATTTGTATACGGGTTCCTTATATTTAAGCCTATTATCATTATTAGAAAACAATGATGATTTAAAATCTGGTGACAGATTAGGTCTATTTAGTTATGGTTCTGGAGCACAGGGAGAATTCTTTGCTATGCTTTTGAGAAAGGATTATCGTAAATATTTAATGAATACAACAAATGAGTTTCTACAAAAAAGAACACGTATTTCTGTCGAAGAGTACGAAAAAATTTATTTAAGGAGCTTACATTATGAAAATAATAGTGAATTAGATTTAGATATGGATGATGCTCAATTTGTTTTAACAGGCATAAAGGAAAATCAAAGACAATATAAAAATAGAATTTAAATAATTTTTATTCTAATCTTAATTATGTCAAGCTTTAGAACTAAAGGAATATTTGGTAAAATAAGATTATAGTTTTATTTAAAAATTAATGATTATTAAGGAGAGTTCAAATGGCGGATTCAAACCAATTTAATTTATCAGACCATGACTATGCGACAAAAGAGTTATCTAACTCATTGATAAGCAAAATAGAATATTTAAAGGTTTTAAACGATGCTATTGACGAGCAAGACGACCGATTAGTTTATCAATTAATAGACGGTCAACGCTACTCCAAAGAAATTTTAAAAGCAAAACATAGCGTAGCAGATATAGAAAATGAAAGTTTAATTTTAGATGTTCATGATAAAATAAGTGCTTTTTTGAGTAAAAAGTTAATTACTTATTTACGTGAAATGTATCCTTTCTTTTATTTTGAAGAGATAGGTGTAGGGCGTTTTCAATTTTATTTTGGAAATTGGTGGGGACGACGCTTATTTGGTGAATTAGATGTATTGAATGTCGAATTCAAATTTAATGCTGAAGAATACGAAAAGTTATCTCGAGCATTTGAATTAGAAGTAGAGAATAAAAGATATAATACAGATGAAATTAATAAAATTTCTGAAGAGACAGATTCTTTACAAGAGTTAATAGACGGACAAGACAGTCGTGATCAACGTAAAGATGAAATAAGAAAAGAATTGAAGAGACAATCTCAGGAAAAAGTAAGTTTCTGGGAGCAATCTAAACAAAAGGAACAAAGACAAAAGTTAATGTCGGAGTTATCAAAACTAACTGATTTAGATGAAGCAGCAAATAATGCGTATCAAAAGATTCGTGAAAATGAAGAAAAAGTTTTGAATTTATCGAAAGAAGATACATTATTAGGCTATGAAAAGCAAAGTATTATTACAAAGTTTGGTACATTTGAAAACTTTATTGACCATAATAATTCTCTATATCGTGATTATATTGCTGATTTAATTGCAAGAAAAGGGAGAGTAGATTAGTATGGAAAAAAATAATAGCAATGGTACTGTTACCTTTTACCCTAATAACTATGAAAATAGTGAGGAAGATGTACACTCTTTAAGTACTAAAGGAAGACTTCTTTCATATAACAATCAACTAAAAGATAGTTTACATAATGGATTGAAGTTCACAGAGTTATTGGATGAACTTATAGAAACTACGGATTCCCAAAATTTATTAAGAGCTGCAATGGAACTGACTCTATTTCAACTAGATACGGCTTATTTAGTTTTTCCTCAACAATATAGTCAATCTGATTATTATTTGATCTTTTTAAATAGATTATTACAGTTACATCAAAACGAACAGGTTATACTACAGTCATCCGATAGAAATGATGAATTGTATCATGAATTTCCAGGGATAAATCAAAATGGCTACTTCACTTTTAGAATAGATAATACAGAAGAAGGTGGGGCTTACTATACTGAAAAAAATACAGGTGAAATTTTGTTCTATCTTAACTTTCAAAGAAGAATTTTGCATTTCAATAGTAGAGCTATCACTAACTTATTAGTTGTTGATTATAGCAAGACATACAATTATGAAACTGTGAAGAAGTTTGAGATGTATTTAATGGCTTTGGGAGAGTATTTCAAAAAAGATTATGGATTTGATGTAGACTTTAACATTATGGATCCTTCCAATAGTACATTCTATCAATTTGGTAATTCAGGTATTCCTCAAGCCGCCCTAGATAAATTGTTTATTCAAGCTGCGAGAGAAAACTTTATGTTAGTAACAGGCTTGCATAATGAAGCTATTTTGAAGTTGGATAATGATGTTGAAGTTACAATTTACGATAAATCAATAGAAGATAGTAGTGCTACATTAAATAAGTGGGGATTAGTTGTTACAGATGATGATCATAAAGTATCTTGGTTTGATTTATTATTCCAATATGACTTCATTCGTACATGGTACTTAGATAATTTAAGTAGTTTAGAAATACAATCTAATCCTTTATATTTCTAATTATAAATTTTTATTGAGGGTCTAATTTATATGGATATTAACGAAATAGCTAAAAAAGTTAGAGGAAGAGAAATTAAGTTATTTTTACCAACAAAAGTTTTAAATCCAGAAGAAAGAGTAGCTGGACTCTATGTAGGTTTAAATATTTATTTGGCAAAGATGATGGAAAATGTTCGTAATGAGAATAGAAAAGAACTTATAGAATATTTTTGTGAGATAATGGTATATTTTATAAGTATTGCTAATGAAAAGAAATGGCTCTATCTATTATTATTAAATGAAGAACAAATATCAAATTTTAAGTCTAAATGGCATAGTAAATCATATAATAGTGTTTATTTAATTATTCAACAACAGATAAATAAGTGCTATTTTAATCATCAAAGTACAGAATTTGTACATGCGTGGCATATGTTAATAAAATTTGGCTTGGTAGAATTAGGGATAAGTCCAGAAGAGATAGAAGATTATTTTAATCAATAAAACTAAGAATAATTTGAAATAAGCTTGCAAAAGAGTATTCATTCTTGATACTATTTATAGGTAGCTAATTGATGGGAATACTTATGTCTTTTATTATTGTATTTCGCTAACATAATTTTAGGAGGATAAACAAATGATTTCAGTTAACGAATTTAAAAATGGTTTAACTATTGAAGTAGATGGTGAACTATGGCGTGTTGTTGAATTTCAACATGTTAAGCCAGGTAAGGGATCTGCATTTGTACGTTCTAAATTAAAGAATTTACGTACAGGTGCTGTACAAGAAAAAACATTCCGTGCGGGTGAAAAGGTAAATCAAGCACAAATAGATCGTAAAAAGATGCAATATCTATATGCTGATGGTGATAACTATGTATTTATGGATACAAATACTTACGAACAGCTTGAATTACCAGGTTCACAAATCGAAGAAGAACTTAAATATATGAAAGAAAACATGGTAGTAAGTATCATCATGTTTGGTACAGAAACATTAGGTGTTGAATTACCTAATACAGTTGACTTGGAAGTTAAAGAAACAGAACCTGGCATTAAAGGTGATACATCTTCAGGTGGTTCTAAACCAGCTACAATGGAAACTGGTTTAGTAGTACAAGTTCCTTTCTTTGTTAGTGAAGGAGACGTTTTAACTATTAATACAAGTGACGGTACTTACATTTCACGTGCTTAGTTAAGAGGTGTTTTTAATGGCAGATAATATCGTCTTAAAAAACGAAGAAACAAATGATTTAGGTAGAATAGAGATGGCGCCTGAAGTTTTAGAAATTATTATTGGGATTGCAGCTGCTAAGGTTGATGGAGTTTATTCAATGAGAGGATCATTGGCTAATAATATTTCTGCACTTCTTGGTCGTCAAAATCGTGGTAAAGGTGTAAAACTAAGTAATACAGATACAGATTTAGCTGTTGATGTATATACTTTCCTTAATTACGGTGTCTCTGTTCCTAAAGTAGCTAATGAAATTCAAGAAAAAGTACGACAACAAGTATTGTTTATGACTGGGATAGAATTAGCGGCAGTTAATGTTCATATTCAAGGTATGGTTCCAGAAAAAGAAGAACCTACAGTTGATCCTAACAACCTATTTGAAGAAAATGGTGACGAATAATGAGCTTGAGTAGACACGATATTAGAAAAATAGCATTTCAAACTTTGTTTGCATTAGGAAGTAATCCAGATGCAAATAGTGAAGACATTTATCAAGAATTACTAGATGAAGATAACAATGATTCTGATTTATCATATTTAAACGAACTTGTAGATGGTGTTCTAGACCATCAAAGTGAAATTGATATGGAAATTACTAAATATTTGAGAAAAAATTGGAATATTGGTCGACTTAATAAAACTGATTTGATTATCTTGAGAATAGCTATATTTGAAATTAAGTATAGTGATGTTGCTAGTAAAATTGCTGTTAATGAAGCTGTTGAATTGGCAAAGGAATTCAGTGATGATAAGTCATATAAATTTGTAAATGCTATTTTACAAAACTTAATATAAAAATGAAATACAGTTATATCACTGATATAGCTGTATTTTTGATTATATAATTAGTTTTTTTAATTATTTTGAGAACGTGCGCATTAGATAGATCATTTATGGTAAAATTTATTTTATGAATTAATGTTTAAAGGGGAAATTTTTATGGTAGCAACAATATTAGATGGGCGAATGTTATCTAAAAAAATAAGAACTAATGTATCTGAAAAAGTTAGCTTATTAAAACAAGAAGGGATAACTCCAAAATTAGTAGTAATTTTAGTAGGCGAAGATCCTGCTAGTCAAGTTTACGTAAGAAATAAAAGAAAAACTGCACATGCGTTAGGTATAGAAGCTGTAGATATTAGATTGCCTGAAAATGTTGAAGAAGATGAATTAATTAGGTTAATTGATGAATTAAATAGTGATGGAACTGTTCATGGTATTTTAGTACAATTGCCGTTACCAAAACATATAAATGAAAATAAAGTAACCCATAGAATTATACCCGAAAAAGATGTAGATGGATTTCATCCTTTAAATATCGGAAAACTATTTATGAATATACCTGGACCATTACCTTGTACCCCAAGAGGAATTATGGAATTTTTCAAGGAATATGATATTCCTGTTTCAGGAAAAAGAGTTGTAATTGTTGGTAGAAGTAATATTGTAGGTAGACCAATGGCTGCATTGTTGGTAAATAGTGATGCTACTGTAACAATAGCGCATAGTAAGACCAAGAATTTAGCTGAAGTGACAAAGCAAGCTGATATTTTGATTGTTGCTATTGGTAAAGGTGAGTTTATAGATGAAAATTATGTAAAGAAAGGAGCTGTTGTGATAGACGTGGGTATGAACAGAAATAATGATGGAAAATTAGTTGGCGATGTTAATATGGAAAGTGTGAGCAAAGTAGCCAGCTATATAACCCCAGTTCCTGGTGGTGTAGGGCCAATGACAATTGCAATGTTGATGAAACAAACAGTAGAATTAGCAGAAAGAAGTGTTGCTGGTGAGTAAAGAATATTTAACGGTAAGTGCTCTGACAAAATATTTGCATACTAAATTTACTCGTGATCCTTATTTAAGAAGGGTATATTTAACAGGTGAAATATCTAATTTTAGACGTAGAGCTACACATCAGTACTTTAGTTTAAAAGATGATAATGCTGTGATAAGTGTAATGATGTTCCAAAGTGCCTTTTCAAAAATAAAGTTTGAACCAGAGGAAGGAATGAAAGTTTTGGTCTCTGGGAGAGTTGATTTATATGAAAAATCCGGAAGATATCAAATAATTATTGATACAATGCAACCTGATGGAGTAGGGGCATTATATCAAGCATATGAACAATTAGTAAAAAAATTACGAATAGAAGGATTGTTTAATGAAGAATTAAAGAAGCCTTTGGTTAAATATCCCAAAAGAATTGCTGTTATTACCAGCCCATCTGGTGCAGTTATTAGGGATATTATTACTACAACACGTAGACGCTATCCAATTGCACAATTAGTTTTATTCCCAGCAGTTGTTCAAGGGGATGATGCTGCTGATTCTTTAGTTGGAAGACTAAAACAAGTAAACGAAGATGGAAATTTTGATACAATAATTATTGGTAGAGGTGGAGGATCAATAGAGGATTTGTGGCCTTTTAATGAAGAAAAGGTCGCTAGGGCAATCAGTGATAGCAAGATACCAGTAATATCTTCTGTAGGTCATGAAACTGATACAACAATTGCAGATTTAGTAGCAGATGTTAGAGCTGCTACACCTACAGCAGCTGCTGAATTAGCAACACCTGTATTGAGCGAAGAAATAGTTAAGATTAAGCAGTATCGTTTAAGAATAATACAAGTTCTAAAAAATAAAATATCCAGTTATCAACAGATTTTAGATAAGGTATGCAGTTCATATATTTTGCAACAACCAGATAGATTATATACAGGATATGTGCAAAATTTAGATTCATTGATTAATAGAAAAAATCAAGCTTTTAAAAATTTAGTTTATCAAAATAAAAAACAATTACAGTTATTAGAAAGTAATTTACAACATAATAATCCAAGCATTAGAATTAAAGATGAAAAAAATAATTTACAACAATTATTAGAAAAAATGCATCTAGGGATGTTAGGCGTTTTTAATGACAAAAGCTATAAATTAGAAAAATTAATGTCATCTTTAGATATGTTGAGTCCATTAAAAGTTATGAATAGAGGATATAGTTATATTTTAAAAGATGGTAAAACAGTAAGAAATGTTAAATCATTGCAACCAAATGATGACGTAACACTTTATTTTGAAAATGGTAGTGCTGAAGCTAGAATAACAAAAACCAGAGAGGAAAAGAAATAATGGCAGAAAAAGTAACTTTTGAACAAGATATGAAGAACCTTGAAGAAATAGTAAAAAGACTTGAGCAGGGAGACATTCCATTAGAAGAAGCAATTGAAAAATTTAAACAAGGGATGGATTTGAGTAAAAAATTACAAAATACACTTCTACAAGCAGAAGAAACATTGACTAAAGTAATAGATGATAATGGAGATGAACAATTATTTGAAAAAGAAAATGAGGATTAGTAATTTAACTGAATTTGAAAAAATCTCACTCCCAAAATTAGAGAATGAGATGGATCTTTATTTAAATTCTTTGAATAGTAATCAAATTTTGAAAGAATCTATGAGATATTCAGTTGATGCTGGTGGAAAAAGAATAAGACCTTTATTGGTGTTAATTTCAGCGTATTCTTTAGGTAAGAAAATTTCAAAAAGTGATTATCAAGTGGCAGGTAGTTTGGAACTTCTGCATACCTACTCATTAATTCATGATGATTTACCAGAAATGGATAATGATGAATTAAGAAGAGGAAAGCCAACTAACCATAAAAAATTTGGGCAAGCAATAGCAGTTTTAGCAGGGGATGGTTTGTTAACGACTTCATTTGAATGGCTATCTCTTACTGATATTGATAACGATAAAAAAATAAAATTAATCTCACAATTAGCTTTGGCTGCTGGACCACAGGGGATGGTAAGTGGTCAAACTGATGATATTTTAGGGGAAAGTAAAAAATATAATTTGGAAGAATTGAAACATCTTCATGCAGGTAAGACAGGTGCATTGTTAAGATATGCTTGTGTTGCCGGAGGGATTTTGAGTGATGCTTCTGATAATCAATTAGAGTTACTAAGAAAATATGGTGAGAATTTTGGCTTAGCATTTCAAATTTATGATGACTTATTAGATGTAATTGGTGATGCCAAATCTTTAGGCAAAAATGTTCATAAAGATGAGATAGAAAATAAAAATACTTATCCAATTCTTTTAGGAGTACAGGGGACCAAGGAAGCTTTAGTTGAAGTTTTAAATAATACTGAGAATTTATTAAAAGAAATGGCGAATAATGATATTGCAATAGACCTATTTGAGCAATTGTTAGATTATTTTAAAGTAAGGAAGTAATTATGAAAAAAGAACGTGTAGATGTACTATTAGTTAAACAGGGATTATTTTCTACAAGAGAACAAGCTAAAAGGGCTGTAATGGCTGGCGAAATTTTAGGAGAGAACGAAGAAAGATTAGATAAACCCGGAATGAAAATTTCTGTAGATACTGAGTTACATTTTAAGGGGACAAAAATGCCTTATGTAAGTAGAGGCGGTTTAAAACTCGAAAAAGCACTTAAGGTATTTAAAGTTGATGCAAAAAATAAAACTATGTTAGACATAGGATCGTCTACTGGAGGATTTACAGATGTAGCTCTACAAAAAGGGGCCAAATTAAGCTATGCTTTAGATGTAGGAACTAATCAATTAGCTTGGAAGTTGCGTCAAGATAACAGAGTTGTTGTTATGGAGAATACAAATTTCAGATACAGTAAATTAGAAGATTTTACTAAAGGACAACCAGATTTAGCTACAATAGATGTTTCTTTTATTTCTTTACAGTTAATATTACCAACTTTACATGAGATTATTCAAAATAATGGTGATGTAATAGCTTTAATTAAGCCCCAATTTGAAGCAGGAAAAGAAAAAGTTGGAAAACATGGAATTGTAAGAGATCCAAAGGTTCATCTAGAAGTACTAAATAAAATCATAAGTTTTGCAGCTGAAGAAAATTACGATGTTGTTGAATTAGATTTTTCACCTATCACTGGTGGGGAAGGAAATATTGAATTTTTAGTTCATCTGGTATCTAAGGAAAGTGTTGGAAATATTTCGCCTAGTGTAAATCCTGAGTTAATTGTGAAACAAGCTCATGCTACATTAGATATTAAAAAGAAAGCATAATTATATGAGAGAGGGATGAACTGAATGAGAAAGCAAGTCAGACAGAAACTTATCAAGGAAATCCTCCAAGAAAATGTTATATATAAGCAAGAAGATATTGTAGAAAAGTTAAATGCTCGTGGAATAAATGTAACGCAAGCAACTATTTCTCGCGATGTAAAAGAAATGCAACTAGTTAAATTGCCAACACAAACTGGTAGTTATAGGTATAGTATGCCTACGCTAAAAGAAATTAATGTAGAAAAGAAATTGAGTGATACATTAAGTGAATCATATGTTTCTTCAGCACAAAATAGAGAACTATGTGTATTTAAAGTTTTACCTGGTAGTGGACCTGCAGTTGCTAATCTGATTGAACAAGCAAAATATCCGGAAGTTTTTGCGACTTTAGGAGATGATGCTACAGTCATGATATTTGCTTACTCAGAAGAAGATGCAATAAAAATGGAGAATAAGTTGTTAAATCTGATAAATATAGGGTGATTATATGTTACAAGAATTATCAATAAAGGATTTCGCCATTATAGATGAAATACAAATATCATTTCAACCTAAGATGACAGTATTGACGGGTGAGACAGGTGCTGGTAAATCAATTATTATTGATGCTCTGGGCTTATTAGCAGGAGGCAGAGGTTCTACTGAATTTATTCGTAAGGGTGAGAAAAAAGCTGTTATTCAGGGGTTATTTACATTACCTAGAGAAGCTAATACTTACAACATTTTGGAAGAATACGGAATAGATTCTGAAGATGGACAAATAATCTTGCAAAGAGATTTATATCGAGGCGGAAGAAATATTTGTCGCATCAATGGAATGATGGTAAATTTGGCAACTTTACGAAAGGTAGGAGAAACATTAATTGATATTCATGGGCAGAATGAGCACCAAGAATTGATGAAGCCAGAAAACCATATAGATTTGTTAGATGAATATGATAAAAAAACATCCCAGTTAAGAAATCAATATCAAGTTGTGTATCAAAATTATCGTAAGCTAAAATTATCAATGGAAAAAAAAGAAGCTGATGAGAAGGCCTGGGCCCAAAGACTAGATATGCTAAATTTCCAAGTCAAAGAAATTGAAGAAGCTGGTTTAAAAATTAATGAAGAAGATGAACTAGTCGAAGAAAAAAATAAATTGGATAATTTTCAAGCAATACATGATGCTTTAGAATTAAGTTATCAAATTTTATCTGGTGAAAAAATAGATGTAGTTGGAAATTTAGGAAATGCAATGAATGAGTTAAGCGATGTTTCAGATTTATCAGAAAATCTTCAAGAAATCAATACTAAAATTTCAGATGCTTTTTATAGTCTAGAAGATGCCGCTCGTGATATTTCAGATGAACTTGATTCAATGGAGTGGAATGGAGAAAGGTTAAATGAAATAGAGGAAAGATTAGAGTTGATCCACCAATTGAAGAGAAAATATGGTGATACAATAGAGGATATTTTGCATTATCATAGTAGAATTGAAAAAGAATTAAGAGAAATGGAAAATGCGGAACAAAATTCAGAAAAGCAAGAAAGACAATTATCTGAGGCATTAGAAAAAGTAAAAGAATTGGCAATAAAACTTTCGAAACAGCGGAAGAAAAGCGCTAAAAAATTAGAAAAAATGATCCATGAACAATTAAGTGCATTATATATGGACAAAGCTGTATTTGAAGTTAAATGTTTAAATAATTCTAAATTGTATTCTAAAGGTATCGATAAAGTTGAATTTTATATTCAAACTAATCCAGGTGAAGAAATGGGCCCATTAGCTAAGATAGCTTCAGGTGGTGAACTTTCACGAATAATGTTAGCTTTAAAAACAATTTTTTCTCAAAAGATGGGTGTCACAAGTATTATCTTTGATGAAGTTGATACTGGTGTTAGCGGTCGTGTAGCTCAAGCGATTGCTGAAAAAATAAGCCAAATTTCAAATAATTCACAAGTTTTATGCATTACTCACTTACCGCAAGTTGCAGCAATTGCAGACAATCATTACTATATTTCAAAATCTGTCAACGATGGTAGAACAGAAACTTCATTAAAAGAATTAGATGAAAAACAAAAAATTAGAGAGATAGCAAGAATGTTATCTGGATCTGAAATTACAGAATTAACATTGAAACATGCAGAAGAATTAATTAAAATGTCAAAATAAAAAGCTAGGATTTGGTATTGTGTAACACCATATATTGGTATAAAAACAATACATCCTAGCTTTTTAAATAAGATCACGATATAATCCAACAACTTTTCCTAAAATAGTTACATTTTCTAAGATAATAGGATCCATTGTATCATTTTCGGGTTGTAATCGGTAATATCCATCTTCTTTGAAGAAACGTTTGCAAGTTGCTTCATTCTCTTCAGTCATAGCAATAACTATTTCTCCATTATTTGCAGAAGATTGCTTACGAACAATAACTTGATCACCATCTAAGATACCAGCGTTTATCATACTCTCGCCACGAATAGATAACATGAAAAGATCATCAGCAGATTCAAAATAAGGTGGTAGAGGAAAATAATCTCTATTTTCTTCAACTGCTAAAATAGGTTCACCAGCAGTAACAGTACCTACAATGGGAATTTGAGTTTTGTTAGGTAACTCATCCAACATTTCTAAGCCTGCTAAAGTAATTTCAATGGCGCGAGGTTTAGTAGGATCGCGTTTAATGAGGCCCTTACTTTCAAGCTTAGAAAGATGTCCATGAACGGTTGAAGTAGATGATAAACCAACAGCGTTACAAATTTCACGAACAGTAGGTGGGTAGCCACTATCAGATACATGTGAAAATATATAACGAAGAATATCATGTTGACGTTTCTCTGATTTTGTCATTCTAGACACTCCAATATTAATATAATAACTTGATTATAGCATAGAATTATTAAGAACGTCAAACTAACGTTCGTGTTTATAACTTGTCTTTTTGTAAGCTTTTTGATAATATGTCAAATAGAGTAAATCACAAAGGAGTGAGACGATTGGCTGATAATAAAGGAATTCCACAAGAGTTAATAGATAGAATAAATGAACTTTCTAAAAAGAAAAAAGAAGAAGGCCTAACATCTGAAGAGTTAGCAGAACAAAAAGAATTACGAGAAACCTATCTTTCTTTATTTAGAGAAAATTTTAGAAGCCATATTGAAATGCTACAAGTATATGATAAAAATGGTAAAGAAGTAACACCTGAAAAGGTAAAAAAGATTCAAAGAGAACGTGGTCTAAGAGATGATTAATTTATCTTAGTGTAAGCGTTGATAGGTAATATTACAAATGATATAATATAATAAGCGTTAAAAAGTAAGATTAATTTTTTAAATTATTAGATAGGTTAATCTTATTAGAGGAAGGAGAACTTATAGATGAGTACAGGTATTTGGGTGCTTATTGTCATTATTGCTGCTGTGCTAGGCTTTGTTGGTGGTTTTTTTGCTGCTCGAAAGTACATGGAAGACTATTTAAAGAAGAATCCACCTATTAATGAACAAATGATGCGTACTATGATGATTCAAATGGGACAAAAACCATCTGAAAAGAAATTGCATCAAATGATGAATGCAATGAAGAATAATTATGGTAAGAAGTAATTAGTTTTTGAGGGAGTGAGTAGATGTAAGTCAGTCACTTCCTTATTTATTATTATAATTTAGATTAAGGTGGTATTATTTAATGCAAGTACATAACGTCAATTTAACAATTAGTGCCGTAAGACCAGAACAATATCCAGATGCTAAATTGCCAGAAGTAGCACTTGCTGGTCGTTCCAATGTTGGAAAGTCTTCATTAATTAACACATTAATTAATAGAAGAAATTATGCCCGTACGTCAAGTCAACCCGGAAAAACGCAAACGCTGAATTTTTACAATATCGAGGATTTATTATATTTTGTTGATGTACCAGGTTACGGATATGCTAAAGTTTCACAAAAAGAAAGAGAAAAATGGGCTAGAATGATAGAAACATATTTTTCTACTCGACAAGAGCTAAAGGGAGCTATCAGTTTAGTAGATGCTCGCCATGAACCTTCAGAATTAGATTGTCAAATGATAGAATTTTTGCATTATTACAATATACCTGTATTAGTTGTAGGAACGAAAATAGATAAAATTCCTAAAAGCAAAAGAAATAAAAGTGAAAGTCAAATTAGAAAAAAACTACAATTGACAAAAAATGATAGACTAATTTTATTCTCTGCTGTTGATAAAACAGGTAAAGATGAAGTTTGGGATTGGATTGAAGATATTACCAAAGTTAATTAATAATTGTGAGGAATATTATGGAATTTAATGAATATCAAGAAGCGGCTAATCGAACATTATATGGAAATGAGCAAGTTCTTACAAATTGTGCATTAGGATTAGCTGGGGAAACAGGACAAGTTGTTGATTTAGTTAAGGCGTATACTTTTAAAGGAAAAGATTTAGATAAAGAAAAATTAGTACATGAACTTGGGGATGTACTTTGGTATTTATCACAAATTGCAGAATGGGCAGATATACCCTTTGATGAAGTAGCGCAAGAAAACATCGAAACGTTAAATAAACGTTACCCTAATGGATTTAATCCAGCAAATTAATCAAAAGTCATTGTGTTTATGAAACATAATGACTTTTTTATTAAGAAATATTTTTTTAAAGTAGACAACAGGTTGAAACTTTGTCATAATTCTTATGATAGGGGTGTCGAATTTGAAAAAAAAAGTTATAAGTCTTTTCAAAAAGAATTGGAAATATTGCTTATTAGTAATATTAGTATTGAGTATAATTTTAGTTATTAAAAATATTAACAAAAGACACTACGATATTGAAGATTATAATTCTAATATTCAATTAAAAAATGATGGCTCTATAGGAGTATCGACACGTGTACAATATAATATTCATGGTAAGTATGACTTATTAGTTATTCCACAAGCATTACCAAAAGATGTGGATACGATTAATAATGTGGAAGTGTATGAAATTAAAAATAACAAGCAAGTCTTATTAAAAAAAGGGACTAATGCAGATATATCTAAAGAGGCCAAGATGAATGCTGGTAAATATTTTGTCACTTCTGATTTAGCAGAAACAAATACTAAAGTAAAAGTAAGAATATATCAACCAGTTGAAAATGAGAGAGTTACATACAAACTAACATATAATGTACCAAATGCGATTATAAATTATGGTAATAGTAATATTTCAGAATTAAATTGGAATATACTGAGTAATTGGGGACATAAGTTTAGCAATATTGATATAACATTTGATTTACCTGAAAAAAATCCACAAATTTTACGAGCGTGGGTGAGAGGAACAACCGATGGTAAAATAACGACTAGTAAGAAAAATGGAAAAGTGAATTTTAAGTTGAATAGGCTTCCCGAAAATAAGAGTTTACATTTAAGACTAATATGTTCTAAAGATCTATTTGCTTATAATACTAACAATATGTTTAAAACCCCTATACCAACAGAAAGTAGTATTTCAGGATATGAATACAAAAATAGTGATAAAGTAAAGAGGGATAGTAGACTAAAATATACTGGAAAGTATATTTCTATAACAATATTATTAATTGTTATGACAATTATGGGAATATTCAGTTGGAGAGTGTTATCTAAAAATTTAGTTTTATCAAATTATCTTAAGTTTACAAAGTATTCATTTGATATTCCTGATATATCGGTTAAATATGTTAGATCGATTTTATTTCCTAAACGAAAGCCCAACAGAAATGTTTACGCAGCATATATAGTAGACTTAATAAATAAGGGTGATCTAGTATTAAATCCACTAAGAACTGAAAATTATCAGACTATATATGACTACGAATTGCAAGTTAAAGATGAACAGTTTATAGAAAATAATAGATTGAATACATTATTATTTAGTAATCTTACTTCTGACAATAAAATTAAGTTATCTGAAATAGAAGAAACTGTCAATCTTATGAAGATTTCAGAAGTTACTGAAACTTATAAGCAATGGCAAGGGAAAATTAAAGAAGAAGTGGATAATCTATTTAAACTGGAACATAAACGTAATTTAAAAGGTTATTTTACTAAAAAATGGTTAATACTCTGGACACTATTCAATCTAGCAGGAGTAATTTTATTTTTTATTGTATCTAAATGGTTAGGGATAATTATAGCTACAATTCTTATTGTTAATGATATAAATTTGATATATATATTTATTAATGTTTATAAATATGAACCTGAAATATTTATAGAACTGAGAAGATTAAAGATTTTATATCGAAGTTTACGCAATATAGAAAAGCTAGAATTGAATGATGTTGGTGACGAAAATTTTTGGGAAAAATTATTACCATATGCAATAGCTTTAAATATGGAAGAAAGAACAAATCGAAAACTATATCAGTTATATAGTGAATCAAATGTCTTTATGAAAGATTCCATATTATATATGGGGGATTTTGCTGAAAAAATAGGGGAAATTTTTATTAGATTAGATTTAAATAGTGAAACGTTGAATATAAAAAAATAAACTATAAATACTGGTAAATGTGGGAATTTACTGGTATTTTTTATTAAATATTTTAAATATGATAAAAAATTAAAAAGTAACTATATTAAGAGCAATATTTTTATTATAATAAGGGTAGTATATTTTAGTTTGCTGGGAAGAAAGAGGCGGATGTGTAATGGACAATAAAGGAATAGTACAGAATGACATAGCAGACGCACAAGATAAGGTCCAAAAACCTCAACAAAATTTAAAAGATGAAATCAAAAATTTAAACAAAGATATAGTTGAATTCACAGAATTAAAAAATGAAAAAGAGTCTGAGTTAGACAACTTATTAAATTTACAAATAACATTACAAAATGAATATGCAAAGTTAGTTAACATAAAAGAAAAAATTTTAAATGAAGGTGAAGAGAGTCAAAAAGAAGAGTTAGAGAGAAATAAAAAATCTCTAGAAAGAGTAGAGAAATCTTTACACGAGACGGAATTACAGTGGAATAATAACCACAAAAAGTTGATTCAAGCTAAAGAAGATTTAAATGATGTAAAGGAAGAAGTTAGCAATATCGAAAAAAAGCAAGTTAATGCTAAAGATAGTTCAGAAATAATAAAAAGAGATGTAGAACGTGCTGATAGAAAAGTAAAGATTTCTTATGAAGATTGGATGCGTAAGAAAAAAGAAATAGAGAGTACAGAAAAAGATATAGCTCGGTGTAAGGATGATATTTCTAGTAAGAAGAAACAGTTAGAAAAAGAAAAAGATAAGTTACCAACTACGGATGAGTTAGTCAAAGAAGTACAGAAAAAAATAGATAAGAATTTGGAAAATATAGATACAGTTCAAAAGCAAAAGGATGAACTACAATCTATATTATCTAAATTAGTAAGTGCAATAGAAAAAGAAAAAAATAAAATAGACTTATTGCCACAAATTAGGATACCTAAAGACTACACACAAGTGCTCTTTGAAAATTTTGATTATGGAAAAATTTCTCGTGAAGAAGTAGCAGATATAATATCTCCAGGCCTAGAACTTAATAATAAGAAGTTGAATTTTTCAGAAATTGATGATAAGAATAAAATTTCAGATGTAACAAAGCTTACACTGCAGGAATTAATAGAAATTTCAACTTTTGTAGCAAGTTTATTAAATCCATTACGAGAAAAAATGGGAAGTAGGTTAATAGAGGTTACTCCAGATTCTATACAGTTCACACAAGCAGTGGTAGATAGGTATAATCAGGATAATTGGCAAACTTTTTACAGTCAGAAAAGTAATAAATTAGGTTTAGGACATGATATTGAAGGATTGTCAGATCTGTGGAACCAAACTCCAAGTGTTTTTGAGGATTATGATAGCAAGGATGAAGAATTGGCTAATGGTGAAGAGTATTTTAATGAATTTAGTGATAATGAAATGACTATGGCTGATTTAAAGGCTGTGATTTATAGAGTATTAGTTGATTTCCTATTTAATGACACTAAAAATAATTTTGGCCATTTAGAAACGTTACTTGGTTTAAATAAAAGCAAAGGCTATAGTACACACTATATGGCTGTGGGAATTGATAACAATTTAGCTATTCACTTTGAATTTGCGTATAACAATATAAAAGCTAATGGTTCATATGTCATATCTGATTTTGGAAAGAAAAATATAGAAGCAAAGATCAACGAATTAAAGGCTGAGCAAGCTGGAAACTTAATAAAATTAAGTGATCTTAATAGTCAATTGGAAAATGAAAATAAGAATAAAATAGCGTTGGAAGAAGAGTTACAAAATGCCCAAAAGGGTCCTGATATGACTGGGATTACGAAATTGGAAGATGATTTAAATTCTTTGAATAAAAATATTAGCGTACTACGAGATAGATTAAGAGGGAAAAATAATTTATCAGAATTGGTACGTGAAGAGTGGATAAAGAATAAAGGGCTTTTAAGAAGAGAAGAAAATAAATTTGAAGCAAGCAAAGCAGCTATCACTGCAACTGAAATTGAATTGAATTCTATTAAAATTGATTTAAGTCAGAAAGAAAAACAAGTAGAAAAATATAATAAATCAGAGTTAGAAAATAGTGAACAATTGAATATTTTGAAAGTAAACTATGAAACTATTCAAGAAAATATACAGACTATATTAGACGATTTAAAAGAATATAATGGAATTGATCAAAAGATTGAAGAATTAAAGGAAAAGCTTATTAATAATGAAAAAGATGTAGCAAAGATAACTGCCGTATATAATGATTTAGTTGTTAAAGTTCAATCATATCAAAATGTATTAGAATATAAGGAAAAAGAATTAAGTGATTTACAAAATAATGAATAGTCTAACATATGTTAATAGTGTCAAGTTAATTTCCTTAACAAATAATAAAAAAAACTGGAAATAGGTTTGAAAAGATGGTATCATATTAAACGTCGAAGATAAAGTTATGTCTTTTTGAAATCTAAAACATGTTTGGAGGTTTAAAACATGCGTGTAAATATTACTTTAGAATGTACAGAATGTCATGAACAAACATATCTTACAAGCAAGAATAAACGTAACAATCCTGATCGCATCGAATTGAAAAAATATTGCCCACGTGATCACAAAGTTACTTTACATCGTGAAACAAAATAACAACAGGAAAAAATCCTGTTGTTTTTTTCTTTATGTACGACATGAGGTGATGCAATGTCAATGAATAAGAAAGAATTTAGAAAAAACCAAATTCAAAAATTACAGAAATTAAGTAAAACTTGGGAAAAAAAGTTAGATGAACTAAATCTGTATAAAGAGTTATTTAAAACTACTGAGTGGGAAAAAGCTGATAATGTAGCAATTACACTGAGTGAAGATTTTGAGTTAGATACTTTTCCTATAATTTCAACTGCTCAGCAACAAAATAAAAAAGTTTTAGTACCTAAGACTTTGCCAAATAGAATGATGGAGTTTGTTGAATTAACTCCTGATGTCAAAATAGTAAGAACTAAATTTGGTGTTTTGGAACCTGAAAGTGAGAATTATGTTAATAAAGAAAATATCGATTTAATCATTGTCCCAGGCTTGGCATTTGCTGAAAATGGAGCAAGGTTAGGATTCGGTGGAGGATTTTACGATAAGTATTTAAGTGATTATCGTGGAAATAAGGTAGCACTTGTTGATAGAAGTAGATATTTCCAAGAACCTCAGTGGGATGTTGATAGTTTTGATATTTACATTACTAATCAAATAAGAATATAAAGAGGTGCGGTTTATGTTGCAATATTTAAAAAATAAACCTAGTATCACTTATACGTTAATTATTCTTAATATAGTAATGTATATAGTAATGACATTATTTGGTGGAACAGAAAATATTGCTAATTTAGTGCGTTTTGGAGCAAAGTATTCCCCTTATATTATCAATGGTCAGTATTGGCGCTTGATAACTCCTATGTTTATTCATATAGGATTACAACATTTACTTATCAATATGATAACTTTATATTTTTTAGGAACTTTATTAGAAAATATTTTTGGAAAGACAAGGTTCTTAATAATTTATTTGGTAAGTGGAATTTGTGGGAATATAGCAAGTTTTGCATTTAATTTTAGTAGTATTTCTGCAGGTGCTAGTACAGCATTGTTTGGTATGTTCGGTTCTTTTTTGATGTTGGGAGAATCTTTCAGAAGAAATCCATATTTACAAACTATGTCTCGTCAATTTTTTCTGTTAGTAATATTGAATATATTCTTTGGTATGTTTGGAAATTCGGATTTGACAGGACATTTAGGTGGATTAGTAAGTGGTTTTCTTTTAGGTTATGTCGTTGGTGTCCCTAATTTAGGTAGGGTCCCTAAAGTTAAAAGAATTGTAAGTTTTGTAATTTTACTTTTTATAAATTTGATAATCTTAAATTTTGGTTTTACAAGTTAAGTACAATTCAAGTATAATTAAACGTTGAGGTGATAGAGCATGAAAACGTTATATGATGTACAGCAATTATTAAAAAATTTTGGTATTTTTGTATATGTTGGTAAACGTATGTGGGACATTGAGTTAATGGCTCTAGAACTTGATCATTTATATAAAGCAGGAGTAATTGACAAGCAAACTTTTTTATCAGCAAAGTTAGTTCTTAATCGAGAACATGGTGTTGAAGAAAAAAGAGCTAAGTCACCTGTAAAATTTACTATTAAGGAGAATGAGGAATGAATAAGAAGTTAATTGGCGTTGATTTAGGCGGTACAACAATTAAATTTGCTATCTTGACACTAGATGGTGAAATCCAACAAAAATGGAGTGTTGAAACTAATATTTTAGACGATGGTAAACATATTGTTCCTGATATTGTTGAATCAATTAATCATCATTTAGATTTATATGATATGAAACCAGAACAATTTGTTGGAATTGGAATGGGTACACCGGGAACAGTAGATATTGAAAATGGTACAGTTGAAGCAGCATTTAACTTGAACTGGAAAGAAAAGCAAAATCTAAAAGAAGAAATTGAAAAGGGCACTGGTATGAAGTTTGCTGTAGATAATGATGCCAATGTAGCAGCATTGGGTGAACGCTGGAAAGGTGCCGGAGAAAATGATGATGAAGTAACATTTGTTACATTAGGTACAGGTGTTGGTGGTGGTGTCATCACTAATGGTGAAATGGTTCACGGAGCTGGAGCTGGTGGTGAAATTGGTCATATAAATGTACAACCAAATGGCTATTTGTGTACTTGTGGAAATCATGGCTGTTTAGAAACTTATGCTTCTGCAACAGGTGTTGTACGTGTTGCACGTGATATGGCTGAAGAATTTGCTGGAAAATCTGATTTAAAGAAAATGTTAGATGATGGGCAAGATATTAGTTCTAAGATAGTATTTGATTTAGCAAAAGATGGCGATGTTTTAGCTGAACGTGTTGTGGATCGTGTTTGCTACTATTTAGGATTTGCTTGTGCTAATATTGGTAGTCTTATCAATCCATCATATATTGTAATTGGTGGTGGCGTTTCTGCAGCGGGTAAGTTCTTATTAGATCAGGTTGATAGTTACTTTAAGGAATTTGCTTTCCCTTCAGTTAAAAAATCAACTACTTTAAAACTTGCTGAATTAGGAAATGAAGCTGGAGTTATAGGTGCAGCTTCACTAGCTTTAAAATTTAATAAGTAGTTAATATTTTTTAATAATTACAGCTAAGGAGGTCTTAGTACAATGTTTTTGGCTGATATTTCTGTATGGGCATGGGTAAACATTATTCTAATTTTATTAGTAGCTTATCTTCTAGGAATGCAGTTATATACCTACATTTCTGGGAAGAGAGTATCTACCATGCTTGATAATGAAGAATTTAAAAAGGGAATGAAAAAAGCTCAAGTTATAGATTTGCGTGAACCTGACACTTTTAATGCGGGACATATTTTAGGAGCACGTAATATGCCATATAGCCAATTTAAAATCTATAAATCAAGTCTCCGTAAAGATATGCCAGTATATTTATATGAAACTGGAAGAACAATTGCTACAAGAGCAGCTGTTCAATTGTACAAAGACGGTTTTAGAGATTTATATATATTAAAATCAGGCTATGATCGTTGGAATGGAAAAAAGAAGAAGAGCAAATATTAATAATAAAAATAGCAGCAAGGCTAATAAATCTAGCTTGCTGCTATTTTGATATAAGACAATTACTATTTTTTATCCTTGATGTGCAGAACGACTCTTGCGTAAAGCACGACGACGATGTTCTTCTAAAATAGCTTCTTTTTCTTCAATTGGTTCAACAACATTTTTCTTAAAAGTAAAAACAGCACCAGCTAAAGTACCTAATGTTGTTGTAACACCTAGTAAGAAACCTAAATTAAATTTTTTCATATTGAGTACCTCCTTCGAAGTGGTTCTATATACATTATGAATGATATTGATAAAAATATCCAGGAAAATAGTTATAATTTAAGTAATAATGATATACTAATTTTATAAAAAGATAATTAAGGGAAGATAGTATGACACAAAAAGTTATTGTGATTGTTGGCCCAACAGCAGTAGGAAAGACAGTTTTATCAATTGATATTGCTAAGAAATATAAAGGACAAATTATTTCAGGCGATTCAATGCAAGTTTATAAAAATTTGGATATAGGAACAGCAAAGATAACACCTGATGAAATGGAAGATATAAAGCACTATATGATAGATATCTTACAAGTTCAGCAAAGATTTTCTGTTGCTGACTTTATAGATAACTGCCGTAAAGATATAAAGGAAATAGCTAATGATGATAATATACCTATCATCGTTGGTGGGACAGGCTTTTATTTGCAAGCACTTTTAGATGGTTATAGTTTAGGTGGAGATACTTTTGATCAATTGAGTATTGAAAGAAGAAAAAAATGGCAACTTTTTATGGAAAAAAATGGAAAAGAAAGATTGTGGGAAGAACTAGCAAAATTAGATGTAGTAGCTGCTAGGAAAATTCCAATCAATAATTCTAGAAGAGTGATAAGGGCTTTGGAGGTTATTGAACAAACTGGACGCCTTTTTTCTGAACAACATGATGAAAGTAATGAGGAATTTGAGCCATTATTAATAGGATTGAATACTCAAAGAAGTACCCTATATGAAAGAATTAATAAAAGAGTAGATATAATGATTCAAACTGGATTGATTGAGGAAGCAAAGTACCTATATGATTTAGGCGGAGCTACACTACCTGCTGGTAAAGGAATAGGTTATAAAGAATTTTATCCTTATTTTGATGGTGAAATATCTAAAGATGAAGCTATTGAACTAGTAAAAAGAAATTCACGTAGATATGCTAAACGACAATTGACATGGTTTAGGAATAAAATGAATGTAGTTTGGTTTGATTTAGTTAATAACCCTGAAGATATAAAGAAAATATATAAACTAATTGATGATTGGATATAAATATTAAGGAGTGAAGTGATAATGAGTAAATGGTCAGAAGATTTACCTAAAGATTTACAAAATAAAATAGAGATAGTAGATGAGAAAATATCTTCAAAATTAGAGGATATAACAGAAATAGTATTAAATAATCAGCGAAGAGTATTAGAATTATTTAGGAAGCATCATGTCGCTGAGGAAGACTTAGTTGGTTCAACAGGATATGGTTATGATGACATAGGTAGAGATAAACTTGATGCTATGTTTGCTGATTATTTTAAAACTGAAGATGCTATGGTTAGACCGCAATTGACATCTGGTACCCATGCCATTTCAACTGCATTTTTTGGAGTGTTGCGTCCACATGATACATTGCATTATTTAACAGGAATGCCATATGATACTATTCAAGAAGTTATAGGTGTAGCTGGAAATAATCCAGGAACTTTGGAAGAACATCTAATTAATTTTTCTTACACACCACTTTTAGATAATGGGAAAGTAGATTATAAAAGAGCGAAGGAAGATTTACAAAAAGATTCTTCGATAAAAATGGTAGCTATACAACGTTCGCGAGGTTATTCTTCAAGAGATAGTTTCGTTGTTTCTGAAATAGCTGAGATGATAAAATTTGTAAAAAAATATGCCCCTCAAGCGATAATTTTTATTGATAATTGTTATGGAGAATTTACAGAGACTGAAGAACCAACATTTTATGGAGCTGATTTGATGGCTGGCTCCCTATACAAAAATGCTGGTGGTGGAATTGCAAAAACAGGTGCATTTTTAGTTGGGAATAAAGATCTTATTGATAGATGCGGTGCAAGGCTCATTGTTCCAGGAGCAGGAAAGAATGAAGGTGCCACATATCCATTTATGAGAGATTTTTACGAAGGTTTCTTCTTGGCTCCTAATGTGACAGGAGAGGCAATTAAAGGATCGATTTATACAGCAGCATTACTAGAAGAAATGGGAATGGATGTATCACCTAGCTGGGATGCGCCTAGGACAGATTTGGTTCAAACGGTTAATTTTGGTAATCCTGATGCAATGGTCAAATTTTGTGCAGCAATACAACATAATTCTCCTATGAATGCATATGTTGAACCAGTTCCAAGTTATATGGATGGATATGAAGATAAAATTATTATGGCATCTGGAAGTTTTACAGAAGGGTCCACAATAGAATTATCAAGTGATGGTCCTTTAAGAGAACCATATACATTATATATTCAAGGTGGATTAACTTATGCACATGTAAAAATTGCTATAACTAAAGCGGTGCTAGAAACATTTTATAAATAAAAAATTCGTGTAAGAAAATATTACATGGGATATTGACATTTGTCTGTCTTATTGATATCATTAACACGTAATTTAAAGGAGGGTTGGATTATGCGAGAAAAAGAGCTTAGACGTTCACTTGCAGTTTTACCTATGGGAACTGTTATGAAACTAACAAATCTTACTGCACGCCAGATTAGATACTATGAAGAACAAGAATTGGTTATACCTGAACGTAATGCGGGAAATAGGCGAATGTATTCCTTGAATGACATAGATAAGCTTTTAGAAATTAAAGATTTTTTAGGTGAAGGAATAAATATGGCGGGAATTAAGCATATTTATGAAGAAAAAGCTAAAAAAGAACAAGAAAAAGCTGATAAACATAATACATTAACAGATGCTGATGTTCGACGCATTTTACGTGATGAGTTTGTATCTGCTGGTGGTTTTATGAAAGATAATGATTTTTCTTTGCGTAATAACCGTTCACTTTAAATTAACAACCCGACAAGGAGCAATAAAAGATGGTAAAATTCGACTACACAAAAGATGACATTCGACGCATTGCAAAGGAAGAAAATGTACGTTTCTTACGTTTAATGTTTACTGATTTATATGGAACAATTAAAAATGTTGAAGTTCCAATTAGTCAGTTAGATAAAGTTTTAGATAATAAGATGATGTTTGATGGTTCATCCATTGATGGCTTTGTACGTATTGAAGAAAGTGATATGTGGTTATATCCAGATTTATCAACATGGATGATTTTTCCATGGGGTGGAGAACATGGAAAAGTTGCTCGTTTAATTTGTGAGGTATATAATGCAGATCGCACACCATTTTTAGGAGATCCTCGTAATAATTTAATTAGAGTACTTGATGAAATGAAGGAAATGGGCTTTACAGAATTTAATATCGGGCCTGAACCTGAATTCTTTTTATTCAAATTAGATGAAAAAACTGGACGTCCAACAATCCACTTAAATGATAAGGGAAGTTATTTCGATTTAGCTCCTGTTGATTTAGGTGAAAATTGTCGTCGTGATATTGTGTTAGAGTTGGAAAATATGGGATTTGATGTAGAAGCTTCCCATCATGAAGTAGCTCCTGGACAACATGAAGTTGATTTTAAGTATGCGGATGCTTTGCATGCATGTGATAATATTCAAACATTTAAACTTGTTGTAAAGACTGTTGCACGTAAATATGGATTACATGCAACATTTATGCCAAAACCATTAGATAGAATTAACGGTTCAGGCATGCATTTAAATATGTCATTGTTCCATAAAGACGGTAATGCATTCTTTGATACTAAAGGTGAAGAACAACTATCACAAGATGCATACTACTTCTTGGGTGGCGTATTGAAACATGCACGTAACTTTACTGCTATTATGAATCCTACTGTAAATTCTTATAAACGTTTAGTACCTGGATATGAAGCTCCTGTTTATGTGGCTTGGTCAGGACATAATCGTTCACCACTGGTTCGTGTTCCAATTGCAAGAGGAAATTCAACTCGCTTAGAATTACGTTCAGTAGATCCATCTGCTAATCCATATTTAGCAGTAGCTGCATTACTAGAAGCAGGTTTAGATGGATTACGTAATAAAATTGAACCAGCAGCTCCTGTTGATAGAAATATTTATGCAATGGATGATGAAGAACGTGAGGCAAATAACATTCAAGATTTACCATCAACATTGCACAATGCATTAAAAGCATTGAAGACAGATAAGGTTGTTCAAGATGCTATGGGACCACATTTATATCAAAACTTCTTAGAAGCAAAGCGTTTAGAATGGGATGCTTATCGTCAAGAAGTTTCACAGTGGGAAAGAGATCAATATTTAGAAATGTATTAGTGAACTTTAAGATGAATAAGTCATTTTGTGGACTTATTCATCTTTTTTATATATGTTATTTTAATTAGTATAGAATTTAAAAATTAATCATTTCTTAATATTTGCTTAATAAAATAGTCTAATTTATTGAGTGCTATATATTTACAGTTAGTAAGCTAGTTTTTTTATGAAAGAGAGGAGTAAGCCTATGATTTCAATAAAAAAAGATACAGTAGAAGTTACTATAGTAAATAATAAACCGGTAATTGATAAATTAAGTATAGATAGAAAAAAGAAGCATAAGCCAGTAATTAAAATTAAGTAAATAGATGTTTATTTATAATAATAGTTTTAGCAACACTAAGCGGATGATAAGATGGTATAGGTAGCTATCTTATCATCCGCTTAGTGTTGCTTTTTTTTAAGGAGTGATATGCATGTATAAAATGAATTATGATTCACCAATCGGAAATATAGTTTTAAAATCTGATGGATATTCTTTAGTAGAATGTTATTTTAGTGATGAGGAAGAAAATGAAGAAAAAAATATTGGTAATGTGGTGTTAGAAAAAACAGTACAATGGTTGGATGACTATTTTAAAGGAAATAAGCCATTAATTAAAGATCTACCAATTAAATTTAAAGGAACTGAATTTCAATTGAAAGTATGGAATGAATTATTAAAAATACCCTATGGATCTACCATATCATATAAAGAATTAGGCAAAATAATTTTTGGTGAAAAGAATATTTCGTCACAAGCAATTGGAAGAGCAGTTTCAAAAAATAAATTATTAGTAATAGTTCCATGTCATAGAGTGATAGGTAGTAAAGGAGATTTAGTGGGGTATGCTGGAGGAATAGATAGGAAGAAATATTTATTGGATCATGAAAAATAAGTAATAATTCCATTATTGTAAGCATTTACGAGGTGTTTTCTGATATAATAAGTACAATAATGTAAAAAGTGGAGTTGAATTTAATTATGGTTCAGTCAATTAATACAAAAGTAGATTTAACAATGGCAGGTACGTCTTATATGGGATTATCTGATTATGGAAAGATAATGATAGGTGATAAGGGATTTGAATTTTTTAATGATAGAGATGTTAGAAAATATATCCAAATTCCATGGGAAGAAGTGGATGTAGTTATAGCTTCTGTGATGTTTAAAGGGAAATGGATACCACGCTTTGCTTTGAGAACTAAAAAAAATGGTATGTTTACTTTTTCTGCCAAAAATTCTAAAGAAGTATTGCGAGCAATTAGAGAATATGTTCCTGCAGATAGAATGGTTCGTTCATTAACTTTCTTCCAAGTTATTAAAAGAAATTTAAAGAACTTATTTAAAAATAAAAAATAAGTAGCAATTATTTTTGGACCTACTATCATTATGATAAGTATGGTAAAATGAAATTTTAGAAGAGATAAAATTTTATAGAATGAATTATGATAAATATTGGGAGGAATTTTACATGTCTGACATCAAGTATAAACGTGTATTACTAAAGTTGAGTGGTGAAGCACTTGCTGGTGATCAAGGAAAAGGAATTAATCCGCCCGAAATTTTGAAAGTTGCAGAAGAAATAAAAGAAGTTCATGATTTAGGTGTACAAATTGCTATCGTCGTAGGTGGCGGAAATATGTGGCGTGGTGAAGCTGGTGCTGAAATAGGAATGGAGAGAGCACAAGCTGATTACATAGGCATGTTGGGAACTGTTATGAACGCTTTAGCACTTCAAGATAGTCTAGAGTCAGTTGGAGTTCCTACAAGAGTTCAAACAGCTATTGAAATGAGACAAGTAGCAGAACCATATATTCGTAGAAAAGCAATTCGTCATCTAGAAAAAGGAAGAATTGTTATTTTTGCAGCAGGTACAGGCTCACCATATTTCTCAACAGATACTACAGCTGCATTAAGAGCATCCGAGCTTAATGCAGAAGTAATCTTAATGGCTAAAAATGGAGTAGATGGAATCTACAATGCGGATCCTAAAGTTGATCCTACAGCTAAAAAGTATACTAAGTTAACACATATGGATATTATTAATAAGGGATTACGTGTTATGGATACTACAGCTTCATCATTATCAATGGATAACAATATTGCTTTAGTGGTCTTCAACATGAATAACCGAGGAAACATTAAGAAGGTTGTTGAAGGCGAAGAAATTGGTACAACAGTGGAAGGAAAATAATTATGAAAATAACAGAACCTATTATTAAAGAAGCACAAGAAAAAATGACGAAAGCAGAGGACTCTTTACGAAGAGAATTAGGAAATATCCGTGCAGGACGTGCTAATGCCAGTTTATTGAATAGAATTAATGTAGAATACTATGGAGCTCCTACTCCTTTAAATCAAATGGCACAGATTTCAGTTCCTGAAGCACGTGTATTGTTGGTCACACCATATGATAAGTCCTCTTTGAAGAACATTGAACATGCTATCATGGCATCAGATTTAGGAATTGCTCCAATGAATGATGGAACAGCAATTCGTTTAGTCATTCCACAATTAACTGAAGAACGTCGTAAAGAGTTAGCAAAGCAAGTAAAGGCTGTTTCTGAAACTGGAAAAGTTGCCGTTAGAAATATTCGTCGTGATATGATGGATGCTTTGAAGAAAGCTCAAAAGAATGGTGACTTAACAGAAGATGATTTAAGAGATTTAGAAAATCAAGCACAAAAAGTGACAGATGAATCTATTAAAAATATTGATAAAATTACAGAGGACAAAGAAAAAGAAGTTCTCGAAGGATAATTGCAATAGACTATTGTATCACGAGGGTAAAGATTTGTTACTTTGCCCTTTTTTTATTGTATATTAACTTTATTGTTTAAAAAAAAGCTGCTATAGTAATTTAGAGGTATATTTCCATTATGGAGGTGAATTTAGATGTTGGATTTTTTTAATAAAAAAGAAAATATAGACGAAAAAAGGAATAAATTAAAAAGAGAACTAATTCCTAATCATATAGCTATTATCATGGATGGAAATGGACGTTGGGCTAAGAAAAGACACTTACCGCGAATAGCAGGACATAAACAAGGAATGGAAACTGTAAAAAATATAACTAAGGTAGCGAGTAATCTAGGTGTTAAAGTCCTAACGTTATATGCTTTTTCTACAGAAAATTGGAAACGTCCTGATAAAGAAGTGGATTTTCTTATGGATTTACCGGTCAAGTTTTTCAATACTTTTGTTCCTGAATTAATTGAAAATAATGTAAGAGTAAATGTTATGGGTTATATAGATATGCTACCTAAAAAAACTCAAAAAGCTGTTTATGATGCAATTGAACAAACTTCAAATTGTACAGGAATGATCTTAAACTTTGCGTTAAATTATGGTGGTCGTGCTGAATTAGTATCTGCTATTCAAAGCATTGCTAGTGAAGTAAGTGAAAATAAATTAGAGATAGAAAAGATAACTGAAAAAGTAGTAGATGCTAATTTAATGACTGGAAAGCTTGCTCCATACAATGATCCTGATTTGTTAATTAGGACGAGTGGAGAAGAAAGAATATCAAATTTCCTATTATGGCAATTGGCATACAGTGAATTTGTATTTACTGATACATTATGGCCGGATTATTCAGAAGAAGATTTATTGGCTAATATTTATACTTTTCAAACAAGAGATAGAAGATTTGGCGGATTAAAAGAGGAGAAAAAATAAAGATGAAACAGAGAGTTATTACAGCAGTCATAGCATTGCTGATTTTTATTCCTTTACTAGTAGTGGGAGGAAATTTATTTAGTATATTAGTAGTAGCAATGGGATTAGTGGGAATGTCAGAATTCTTAACTATGAAAAGAAAACTTTTAATTTCACCTGAGGCAATAGTAGCTTTTATGGCAGTAGCTTGCCTATTAGTACCAAGTAATTGGATCAATTTTTTTCCAAATGGAATTTTTTATAGTGGATTCTATTTCTTCACGCTAGTATTACTAGGATATACAGTTGTTAGTCGTAATAGATTTTCCTTTGATGATGTGGGAGCTATAATTTTAGGAGCTATTTATTCAGGATTAGGATTTCACTATATGATTTATGCTCGCCAAGAAAGTTTATGGATGATTTTATACGCATTCTTGATTACTTGGATTACAGATAGTGGCGCATACTTAATCGGGCGTCAAATTGGGCGTACTAAGTTAGCTCCTCATATTAGTCCTAACAAAACATGGGAAGGATCAATTGGGGGTACAGTGAGTGCTGTCATTATCGTAGGAATCTATCTTTTCTTTAAGCAAGGTGTTTTTCCATACGGCTTTTTAACTATGTTAGGAATAACAGTATTTCTATCAATTGGTGCTCAATTTGGTGATTTAATTGAATCAGCATTTAAGAGACATTATGGAGTAAAAGATTCTGGAAAAATTTTACCAGGACACGGTGGAATATTAGATAGATTTGATTCAATTTTGTTAGTTTTACCTTTAATGCATTTCGTTGGGTTAATTTAGCAAGGTTTAAGAGAGGATGGTTAAATGATTATCACAATAATTGCATTTATTATTGTTTTTGGAGTCCTCGTTTTTGTACATGAATTTGGACATTACTTTTTTGCAAAAAAGGCAGGAATTTTAGTAAGAGAATTTTCCATTGGTATGGGGCCTAAACTATGGTTTTATCGAAAGAATAGTACTACATATACAATCAGATTATTACCTATAGGTGGATATGTGCGTATGGCAGGCGCCGAGGAAGATGATGTTCCTCTGAAAAAAGGAATGACAGTTAGCCTGTTAATAAATGATGAAAATAAAGTAGTAAAAATTAATACAAGTAACAAAAAAACTTTAATTTCAGGTGTTCCTGTTCAAATTTCTGATTGGGATTTAGAAGATAAGTTGTGGATCGAAGGATACGAGAATGGTAATGATTCAGAACTAAAAGTATATGAAGTAGATCATGATGCATGCATAATTGAAAATGATGGAACAGAAGTGCAAATTGCACCTAAAGATGTCCAATTTCAGTCAGCTAAAATTATTCAAAGAATGCTTACAAACTTTGCAGGCCCTATGAATAATTTTATTTTAGCAATTGTAGCTTTTCTAGTGATCGCACTTGTGCAAGGTGGAGTAGCTTCTACAGATAATCAAATAGGAAAGGTCCAAGAAAATTCGGTTGCACAGAAAGCAGGAATAAAGCCTAATGACCGAATAATAGCTGTTGATAATATAAAAACTACTACTTGGCAAGAAGCTTCCGCCCAAATCCAAAAAAATGGGAATAAAAAAATTATTTTAAAAATTGATAGAAAAAATAAAATTATTAAAATAAAGATAACACCTAAAGTTCAAATTGAGAATGGTAAAAAAGTTGGAATGATAGGAGTTATGGCAAAAGTCCATTATGATAAATCAATTGTTGCAATTTTGTCATATGGATTTACTCAAACTTGGTATATAATAACAAGTATCATAGGAGTTTTAGGTAAAATGTTT
The DNA here is from genome assembly GCF_001435955.1 of Ligilactobacillus salivarius DSM 20555 = ATCC 11741. Classification (GTDB taxonomy): domain Bacteria; phylum Bacillota; class Bacilli; order Lactobacillales; family Lactobacillaceae; genus Ligilactobacillus; species Ligilactobacillus salivarius. The sequence continues at coordinate 116,546 of NZ_AYYT01000003.1, forward strand.
ACACAGGGATTCAGTTTGAATGATTTGGGTGGACCTGTAGCAATGTACTCTTATACGAGTGAAGCTGCTCATTATGGTATCTTGAGTATTATGAATTTAATGGCAGTTTTGTCTATAAATTTAGGTATTGTAAATTTATTGCCAATACCTGCGTTAGATGGTGGGAAATTGCTATTAAATGTAGTAGAAGCAATCAGAAGAAAGCCTTTGGATCCAGAAAAAGAGGGTATAATTACTTTGGTAGGATTTGGTTTTTTAATGATTTTAATGATTTTAGTAACCTGGAATGATATTCAAAGATATTTTTTACATTAGTATAATTAATGATTTAAAGATGGATATTGTTTTCAGAGAGGAGTAAAAAAATGAAACAATCACAAATGTTAATTCCAACATTAAAAGAAATTCCAAGTGATGCTGAAGTTGTCAGTCATCAATTAATGCTAAGAGGGGGATATATCAAACAAATAACAGCTGGTATGTATGCTTACTTACCTCTTGCATATCGAGTAATGAAGAAAATCGAAAATATTATTCGTGAAGAAATGGATAGAATTGATGCAGTAGAAATGCTAGTCCCTGCAGTTGTACCAGCAGAGTTATGGCAAGAGTCAGGACGTTATGAAACTTACGGTCCTACTTTGTTTAAATTAAAAGATCGTCATGAACGAGATTTTATTTTAGGACCAACTCATGAAGAAACTTTCACAACAATTGTAAGAGATGCAATAAAATCTTACAAAAAATTGCCACTATATTTATATCAAATTCAAATGAAGTATCGCGATGAAAATAGACCTAGATTTGGTTTATTACGTGGTCGTGAATTTTTGATGTTAGATGGTTATTCATTCCATGTTGATGATGCAAGTATGGAAAAAGTTTTTAATGATACTGACAAAGCATATCAAAGAATTTTTGAACGTTGTGGGCTAGATTTTAGAGGAATTATTGCTGATTCAGGCGCAATGGGAGGAAATAGATCAAAAGAATTCCAAGCCATCGCTGAAGTTGGAGAAGATACAATTGCATATTCTGATTCGTCTGATTATGCAGCTAATATTGAGATGGCAAAGAATTTGAGAATACCTAAACAATCTCATGAAACTCCAAAAGATTTGGAAAAAGTTGCTACACCTAATGCCAAAACAATTGTTGAAGTAGCTGAATTTTTGGGAACAGATACTCAAAATGAAATTAAGACTCTACTATTTGTGGCTGATGACGAACCTGTTGTTGTTTTAATGAGAGGTATTGACGAAGTAAATGAAGTTAAATTAAAGAATCATTTAGGAGCTATTGATTTACGTCCAGCTGAAGAAGAAGAAGCTGTAAAATTCTTAGGTGCAAACTTCGGCTCTCTAGGACCTGTAGGAATTGATGAAAATCTAAAAGTACTAGCAGATTTAGATGTTGAAGGAATGATAAATGCTAGTGTAGGTGCCAATGAAGATGGTTACCATTATATAAACGTTAATATTGATAGAGATTATCATGTTGATGAATTTTTAGATCTACGTGAAGTTAGAGAAGGAGAACTATCACCAGATGGCGAAGGTGTATTGAAATTTACACGTGGGATTGAAATTGGTCATATTTTCCAATTAGGAACTCGTTATTCTGAGAGTTTGGGTGCAGATGTATTAGATGAAAATGGACGTCAAGTTCCTATGAGAATGGGTTGCTATGGAATTGGTGTTTCACGCTTATTATCAGCAATAGTTGAACAACATAATGATGAAAATGGTATTGCTTGGCCTCGCGAAATTGCTCCATTTGATATTCATGTTGTTCCTGTTAACGTAAAAAATGATACACAAAGAGAACTAAGTGAAAAAGTTACTGCAATGTTAGAAGATGCAGGATATCAAGTGTTAGTTGATGATAGAAAAGAACGCGCAGGAGTAAAATTTGCAGATTCAGATTTAATTGGACTTCCAATTCGTATAACTGTTGGTAAGAAAGCAGATGAAGGAATTGTTGAAATTAAACTTCGTCAAAATGGAGAAAAGATTGAAGTTAAGTTAGAAGAGTTATTAAATTCTGTAAAAATACTTTTTAATGAAACAATTACTGATTAGTTAATATTTTTATTTGAAGTGACTGAGATTAAGTGTTAAATTTTTCTCAGTTACTATTTTTTTTGAAATTAAGAATTTGGGGAAAGGAGCTACTTCTTTGGAAACCAATAAACAAGATCTATTTAAGAAATTATTAAGACAGATTAATTGGGAAAATAAACGTGGGTTTGAAGAGGTATTTACGAATGCAGAAATTCAAAAAGTTGAAGTTCATGTAGAGAGTAAAGTTTGGAATTTTCATTTACAGATAGAAGATATACTGCCATATGAAGTATTTTACCAATTTTATCAGCAACTACAGTTAGCGTTTAAAGATATTGCCAAAGTTGACATCACTTTGCATACAAAAAATCCCATTATAACGAATCAAAAGTTAGGAGATTATTGGAAATGGGTTGTATTTAATAGTGGTATTCAATCATCATTTATACAAGAACTTTCCAGAAGTAAAGTACCATATTTAGATAATAATAGAGTAATTTTACTGGCAGAAAATGAAATTGTAAAACGTTTTTTAGTAGATCAAGCTTTAGGTCCATTAGAATCAACATATCACAAGATAGGGTTTCCTAAATTTTCAGTTAATACTCTAGTTGATGAAACTAAGTCTCAGGAGATAATTGAGAATATTAAAGAACAGAAAGCTAAGAGCGATGCCGAATTGGCTCAAAAAGCTGTAGAAGCCATAAAGAAACAAAGTGAACAAAGAGAAAAATCTAAAGCAGAAGTTCCTAGTATAGAAGGGCCGGTCCAACTAGGAAAGAAAATTTCACCTGATCAAGAAATTACGCAAATGATTAATATAACTGAAGAAGAACGTTCAGTTACAGTTCAAGGCTACGTGTTCGACAAAGAAGTTAGAGAGTTACGTTCAGGAAGAAAATTATTAATCCTGGAAGTTACAGATTACACTTCATCATTTGTCGTTAAGAAGTTTTCACGAACTGAAGAAGATGAAGCAATGTTCGATGCTATAAATTCTGGTGTCTGGATTAAGGTGCGTGGAAGTGTTCAAGAAGATAACTATATGAGAGACCTAGTTATTAATGCATATGATTTGAATGAAATAAAACATGAGAGTAGAAAAGATACGGCCCCTGAAAATGAAAAGCGAGTTGAATTACACCTTCACTCTAATATGAGTATGATGGATGCTACTAATAGCATTACAGAATACGTATCTAAAGCTGCGGAGTGGGGACATAAAGCTATTGCAATTACAGACCATGGGACGTTACAGGCATTTCCTGAAGCACATGCTGCTGGGCAAAAAAATAATGTCAAGATTCTCTATGGTGTTGAGGCAAATATTGTAGATGATGGAGTTCCTATTGCGTATAATGAGCAACACAAAAACTTGAGAGATGCAACATATGTTATTTTTGATACTGAAACAACAGGTTTGTCAGCACAATATGATAAAGTAATAGAACTTGCTGCTGTAAAAATGGAAAAAGGAAATGTTATTGATACGTTTGAAGAATTTATTGATCCCGGTCATCCTCTTTCACAGACTACAATTAATTTAACAAGTATTACTGATGACATGGTAAGAGGTTCTAAAAGTGAGGAAGAAGTTTTTAGGTTATTCAAAGAATTTTGTAAAGATTGCATTATTGTAGGACACAATGCTACTTTTGACGTAGATTTCATGAATACAGGATACGAACGTCATAATATGGAAATGATACAGGAACCTTGGATTGATACATTACCGTTAGCAAGATATTTATATCCTGAAATGAAGGGATTTAGGCTTAATACATTAGCTAAAAAATTGAATATAAAATTAGAACATCATCATCGAGCTATATATGATGCTGAAGCTACTGGTTTTATATATTATGCTATGTTAAAAGATGCTGAAGAGAAACAAATATTATATCATGATGACTTTAATAAGCATGTTGGAGAAAATGATGCGTATAAACACGAGCATCCATCGCATGCAATAATTTTAGCAAAAACACAAGAAGGGCTAAAAAATCTCTTTAAATTAACTTCAGAATCTATGGTTAAGTATTTCTATAGAGTTCCAAGAGTACCACGTTCAATTTTAGAAAAATATCGTGAAGGACTTATAGTAGGGTCTGCTTGTGCTGATGGAGAAGTATTTACAGCAATGATGCAGAAGGGATATACAATTGCTAAGCAAAAAGCAGAATTTTATGATTATTTAGAAGTTCAACCAAAGCCGTTGTATGAACCATTATTAGAACAAGAATTAGTTAAAGATAATGATAATCTTGAAGAAATTATTACAAATATGGTCAAATTAGCCCACGAACTAGATAAACCAATAGTTGCTACTGGAGATGTTCATTTTATGAATAAAGAGGATGCAATTTATCGAAAGATATTAATCCATTCTCAAGCAGGAGCTAACCCATTAAATAGATTAAAAAAATTACCAGATGCACATTTTAGAACTACAGATGAAATGTTAGAAGAATTCAGCTTTTTAGGAGAAGATATAGCAAAAGAAATTGTGGTAACCAATCCTAATAAGTTAGTAGATGAAATTTCAGAAATTACTCCTGTTAAAGATAAACTTTATACACCTAAAATGGAAGGTGCAGAGCAAGACATACATGATCTTACTATGAATAGAGCACATGCCTGGTATGGTGATACTTTACCAGAAATAGTTCAAAAGAGATTGGATAAGGAATTAAAATCTGTTATTGGTAATGGATTTTCGGTAATTTATCTAATTTCACAAAAATTAGTGTATAAATCTAACAAAGATGGATATTTAGTAGGTTCTCGAGGATCTGTTGGGTCAAGTTTAGTTGCAACAATGACAGGTATTACAGAAGTTAATCCATTGCCACCACATTATCGATGCCCAAAATGCAAGTGGACGCATTTTTATGAAAAAGGTGAGTATGGTTCTGGTTACGACTTACCGGATAAAGACTGTCCTAATTGTGGTACAGAATTAATAAAAGATGGACAAGATATACCTTTTGAAACTTTCTTAGGTTTTAAGGGAAATAAAGTTCCAGATATAGATTTAAATTTCTCTGGTGACTATCAACCTATTGCACATAATTATACGAAAGTCTTATTTGGTGAGAATAATGTTTATCGTGCTGGAACAATTGGTACGGTAGCTGATAAAACGGCTTATGGCTATGTTAAAGCTTATGAGAGAGATACTGAACAAAATTTCAGAGGTGCTGAAATAGATAGACTAGCTAAGGGAGCTACTGGAGTAAAGCGAACTACAGGGCAACATCCTGCAGGAATTCTTGTTGTTCCTGATTATATGGATATTTATGACTTTACTCCAATACAATATCCAGCAGATGACCTAACAGCTGCTTGGCGTACAACTCACTTTGATTTTCATTCGATTCATGATAACATCTTGAAATTAGATATTTTAGGTCATGATGATCCTACGATGATAAGGATGTTACAAGATTTATCTGGAATAGATCCTAAAACTATCCCTACAGATGACCCTGGAGTTATGGCTTTGTTCTCAGGAACAGATATTTTGGGTGTAACTCCTGAAGAGATTCAATCTTCGACAGGGACATTGGGTGTTCCGGAATTTGGTACTCGATTTGTTAGAGGAATGTTAGAAGAGACCCATCCAAAAACATTTGCAGAGTTATTAAAAATTTCAGGATTATCACATGGTACAGATGTTTGGTTGGGAAATGCAGAAGAATTAATAAAAAATGGGACTGTAACAATGCCAGACGTTATAGGATGTCGTGATGATATTATGATGGATCTAATTCATATGGGTGTTGAGTCTGATAAAGCGTTCAAGATTATGGAACATGTACGAAAAGGTAGAGGAATACCAGATGAGTGGCAAGCTGATATGAGAGCAGCAGATGTTCCTGAGTGGTATATCGGAGCATGCTTAAAAATTAAGTATATGTTTCCTAAAGCACATGCTGCTGCGTATGTCTTGATGGCACTAAGAATTGCATATTTTAAAGTTTATTATCCCCTTGTTTACTATGCAGCATATTTCTCAGTACGTGCGGATGATTTTGATTTGGTTTCAATGTCTAGAGGAAAAGAAGCTGTAAAAAATGCGATGGAACTCATAAATTCAAAAGGAAATGAAGCAACAACTAAAGAGAAAAATCTTTTAACAGTATTAGAAATTGCTAACGAAATGTTAGAAAGAGGTTTCGATTTTAGTATGGTAGATATTAATAAGTCTGATGCTCAGAACTGGACTATTCAAGAAGACGGAAGAACATTATTGGCACCTTTCACAGCAATCCCTGGTTTAGGACTAAACGTAGCTAAGCAAATTGTTGCTGCAAGAGAGGAACAAGAATTTATTTCAAAAGAAGATCTAAGTAAGAGGGGAAAAGTATCTCAATCATTGATTGATTTTATGACAGAAAATCATGTATTGGATGATTTACCAGATGAAAATCAATTAAGCTTATTTTAACTACTAAATAAACTTAGAAATTCTCAGTATAATAAGAAAAACAGAGCAATGTTAATTCTTGTATTCTAATTTTAGCTATGTTAAACTAAGTTATATTAGATAACTCGTAAAGAGTGAGCAGAAATGCTCACTCTTTTTGTTGGAATAGTTTACTTTGGTTCTATTTCTGCTGAAGTATTGCTTTAATTTAGTTGAAGGAGGCTCATAAGTGAGTAGTGTTGTTGAAACAGTAACTAATCTGGTAACCCCTATTCTAGATGAAAATCATTTTGAATTAGTTGATGTAGAATTTGTAAAAGAAGGAAAAAGTTGGTATTTAAGAGTTTATATTGATAAACCTAATGGAATTAACATTGAAGAATGTGCCTTGGTGAGTGATAAACTCAGTGAAAAATTAGATAGTTGTGACCCAGATCCAATACCACAAGCTTATTATCTAGAAGTTTCATCACCAGGTGCTGAAAGGCCTTTAAAGAAAGAGAAAGACTATGAACGTGCATTAAATAAGTATATTCATATTTCTCTTTATCAAGCTATTGATGGACAAAAAGTTTATGAAGGTACTATGGTTGATTTAAACAAAGAAACTTTGACATTGGAATATAGAGTAAAAACAAGGACAGTAACTAAGACTTTTGATCGAAATAAAATCGCAAAAGCTCGTTTGGCAATTAAATTTTAATAATTATTAAGGAGATAATAGAACAATGAGTAAGGAATTACTAAACGCATTAAATGCCTTAGAAGTTGAAAAAGGTGTAAAGAAAGAAATTGTGATTGAAGCATTAGAAGCAGCTTTAGTTTCAGCTTATAAGCGTAATTATGGTCAAGCTCAAAATGTGGAAGTTGAATTTGATAAGATTGCAGGTAATATCCATGTTTATGCTGTTAAAGAAGTAGTAAATGAAGTGTATGATTCTCAGTTAGAAATTAGTTTGAAATCTGCTCTTGAAATTAATAGAGCTTATGAAATTGGTGATACTATCCGTGAAGAAGTTACACCAAAAGATTTTGGGCGTATAGCAGCACAAACTGCTAAACAAGTAATCATGCAACGTGTTCGTAAAGAAGAAAGAGAAGTTATTTATAATGAATATGTTCAATATGAACAAGAAATTGTTACAGGTGAAGTAGAACGTAGAGATAATAAATTTGTTTACGTTAATTTAGGTAGAATTGAAGCTGTTTTGTCACGTCAAGATCAAATTCCAGGTGAAGAATACAAGTCACATGATAAAATTAAGGTATACATTTATAAAGTTGAAAACACATCAAAAGGACCTCAAGTATTTGTAAGCCGTTCTCATCCAGATTTGTTAAGACGTTTATTTGAACAAGAAATTCCAGAAATTTTTGATGGTACTGTAGAAATAGTTTCAATTTCTAGAGAAGCCGGTGATCGTGCTAAAGTAGCTGTTCGTTCTAATGAAGATGGTGTAGATCCTGTTGGAACATGTGTAGGACCAAGAGGTGAACGTGTACAAGCTATCGTAAATGAACTAAAAGGTGAAAACATGGATATTGTTGAATGGCGTGAAGATCCAGCAGAATACATTGCTAATGCTTTGAATCCTGCTAAAGTATTAGACGTTCGTTTTGATGATGAAAATGAGCATGCTTGTACAGTTGTTGTACCAGATGATCAATTGTCTTTAGCAATTGGTAAACGTGGACAAAATGCAAGATTAGCTGCAAGATTGACAGGTTATAAAATTGATATTAAATCAGAAAGCGATGCTGCTGATTTAAATAACGTGGAAGCTGATAATAATGATATTGATGATGAAGATCAATTGATGTCAGACTCTTCTTCCAATATAATTGAGGAGGAATAATTATGGCACAACGTAAAATTCCTATGAGAAAAGACATTGTTACAGGTGAGATGGTACCTAAAAAGGAATTAGTCCGTGTTGTTAAAAATAAGGAAGGCGAGGTAAGCATAGACCCTTCTGGGAAAAAATCTGGTAGAGGTGCATATATCCATCTAAATGTTGATGTAGCAAAAAAAGCAAAAGTTGATAAGACTTTTGATAAAACTTTTGGTATTAGTATTTCTGATGATTTTTATGATGAATTGATTGCATATGTTGATCATCAAGTAGAAAGAGCAAAATTATTTGGTAATGGAAAATAGGATAAAGGTATTAAATTTATTAGGTTTAGCTAGAAGAGCTAGTAAATTAGTAACAGGGCAAGAATTAGTCTTATCGCGAATTAGAAGCAACAAAGTTAATATTGTTTTTGTTGCTAGTGATAGCGGAAAAAATTCATTGAAACAATTTACTGATAAGTGTAAGAGTTACAATGTATTTTTATGTAAGTCTTTCACAAAAGAAGAGTTAAGTTCAGCTATTGGACAAAAACGTTCCGTTATTGCTGTAAATGACATTGGATTTGCAAATAGAATGAAAGAACTATTATCTGATTAATTTATTGTTCATTCTTATTTTAATGCGATAGGGCTTCTGAAGTTAGGGTACTAAATTAGGAGCGTGATAATATGGTAAAAAAACGTATTTATGAATTGGCTAAAGAGTTAGGTATAAGTAGTGAGAGAGTAATAGAAATTGCTAAAAAATATGATTTTAAAGTTACAAACCATATGTCAGCATTAGATGAAAATGAACAGAATAAAATTCGTGGAAGTATAAGTCTAAAAGCAAAGAAAAAAGAGCACATACAACATAATAAAAATAAAGATAATTTTCATTCCAAAAAGGTACAAAAAAGTAATACAGGGAGTAAAGACGAAAATAATCATAAGAATGTGCATAAAAATAATAGAAAGCGATCTGGTAGTAGTATGAAAGAAAATAATAATGCAAAGAACGGACAACGTAATAATAGAAATAATCGTTCTAATAATAAATTTAAAAATAAACGTAATAACAATAATAAACGTAATAATAATTTTAAGAAGGGAAATCCTGTTCCACCAAGAAAAAATAAGCCATTGCCAGAAACATTGGTTTATACTGTAGGGATGAATGTAGCTGATATTGCTAAAAAAATTCATAGAGAACCTGCAGAAATTATTAAGAAGTTATTTATGATGGGGGTAATGGTAAACCAGAACCAATCCCTAGATAAAGATACAATTGAACTTTTAGCTGCTGATTATGGTATTAATGCAGAAGAAAAAGTTGAAGTGGATGTGTCTGATATTGATAAGTTCTTTGAAGAAGAACAAAACAACACTGAGCATTTAGAAAAACGTCCTCCAGTAGTTACTATTATGGGACATGTTGACCATGGTAAGACAACTTTACTTGATAAATTACGTCATACGCATGTTACTGAAGGCGAAGCTGGTGGTATTACACAACATATTGGTGCTTATCAAGTAAGACATGATGATAAGATTATAACTTTCTTAGATACACCAGGACATGCTGCATTTACTAACATGCGTGCTAGAGGTGCTGATATTACAGATATTACTGTTTTAGTTGTAGCTGCTGATGATGGTGTTATGCCTCAAACTATTGAAGCTATTAATCATGCTAAAGCTGCAGGTGTACCTATAATTGTAGCTGTTAACAAGATTGATAAACCAGGTGCAAATCCTAACCATGTAATGGAACAACTGACGGAATATGAATTAATTCCTGAAAGCTGGGGTGGAGACACAATTTTTGTAGAGATATCTGCAAAATTTGGTAAGAACTTAGATGAATTATTAGATATGATTCTTTTAGAAGCAGAAATGTTAGAATTACATGCTAATCCAAACCAAAGAGGGGCAGGTTCTGTTATTGAAGCCCGTTTGGATAAAGGAAAAGGTTCAGTAGCTTCATTGTTAGTTCAACAAGGTACGTTACATGTTGGTGATCCAATTGTTGTGGGTAATACATTTGGACGTGTACGTACAATGGTGGATGCTCGTGGACATGATATTAAAAAAGCTACACCAGCGACACCTGTAGAAATTACAGGGTTGAATGAAGTACCGGATTCTGGTGATAGATTTATTACATTTGAGGATGAAAAGACCGCTAGAGCTGCAGGTGAAAAACGTGCCGAAAGAGCTTTATTGAAAGAACGTAGTCAAACAAATCATGTTACTCTAGATAACTTATTTGATACTCTTAAAGAAGGAGAATTAAAAGAAGTTGGAGTTATTATAAAAGCTGATGTTCAAGGATCTGTTGAAGCTTTAGCACAAAGTTTTAAGAAGATTGATGTTGAAGGTGTACGTGTAAATATTATTCACCAAGCAGTAGGTGCCATAAATGAAAGTGATGTTACATTAGCAGAAGCATCTAACGCTATCATTGTTGGTTTTAATGTACGTCCTACACCATTAGCTAAACAACAAGCAGAATCAGATAATGTTGATATACGTTTACACCGAGTTATTTATAAAGCTATTGATGAAATTGAAACAGCTATGAAAGGTATGTTAGAACCTGAATATCAAGAAAAGATTACAGGACAAGTAGAGATACGCCAAACATACAAAGTTTCAAAATTAGGTACAATTGGTGGTGGATATGTTATTGATGGGTATATTCGCCGCGATAGTGGTGTACGTGTAATTCGTGATGGAATTGTTATTTATGAAGGTAAATTAGCTTCTTTGAAACGCTTCAAGGATGACGTTAAAGAAGTTAAACAAGGATATGAATGTGGATTGATGATTGAAAAATATAATGACATAAAAGTTGGAGATCAAATTGAAGCATACATTATGGAAGAAGTTCCAGTTGATTAATCTTTATTATACAGGAGGAAATTATGGCACAACATTTTCGTGTAGGAAGATTATCTCAAGAAATTCAACGAGAAGTAAATGATATCTTACTTAAACGAGTGCGAGATCCAAGAGTTAAAGATGTAACTATTACAGGTGTAGAAGTTTCTGGTGATTTACAACATGCTACTATCTATTATAGTATTTTATCAGATAAGGCTTCTGATGAGAAAAAGGTGCAAACTGGTTTGGATAAAGCAACTAGTTTGATTAGAGGCGAACTTGGTCATCGTTTAAGTATTTATGTAACTCCTGAAATTAAATTTGAACGTGATAAGTCTGTTCAATATGGAGATCATATCGATGAGCTTCTTAGAAAACTTCACAGTACAGATAAATTTTAGTATTTTTAAGAAAGTATTTAAGAGGGTATGGTTGTTAAATCGTACTCTCTTTTTTGGAGGGATTTTTTAATGGATGGAATTCTACCTTTGTATAAAGAACGTGGAATGACTAGTAATGATGCTGTCATAAAATGTAGAAAAATTTTTAAGACTAGAAAAATAGGACATAGTGGAACTTTAGATCCTGAAGTCGATGGTGTTTTACCGATTTGTGTGGGAAAAGCTACAAAAGTGGTTAATTATTTAATGGATTCAGGTAAAGTATATAAAGGCGAAATAACATTGGGATTTGCTACTACTACTGAAGATTTGGAAGGCGAAATAATTTCGAAAGTAAAACTTTCTGAACCATTTTCAGATGAGAAAATAAATGAAATTTTGTCTAGTTTTATAGGTGATATAATACAGGTTCCGCCTATATATTCTGCTATAAAAGTTAACGGTAAAAAATTATATGAGTATGCTAGAGCTGGTGAAAAAGTAGATATTCCAGAAAGAAGAGTTCATATAGAATATTTTAAACAAATTTTCCCTTCAAAATTTGATAAAGAAAAAGGACAGCAAACTATATATTTTGAAGTCGGTTGTGGTAAGGGTACATATGTTAGAACTTTAGCAGTAGATGTTGGAAAAAAATTAGGTGTTCCAGCTGTTATGAGTGATTTGACAAGGCTTAAAAGTGGTGGCTTTCAAATTGGAATGGCGAAGTCATTATCACAATTAGAAAAATTAGCACATGAAAATAAATTATCTGAATCATTATATCCTATTGATTATGCTGTTAAAGATTTACCAAGATATGATTTGAAATTAGAACAATGGAAGATAGTGAAAAATGGAGGCTTTTTATCCGTAAATACTTTTAAAGAAGATTACGATAGAGTGAATCTTTTCTATGATGATAGAATTAGATGTATTTATCAATATAATAAAGAAAAAAATAGATATCAATCTGAGAGAATGATAGATTTAAGTTAGGAAGGGATATAGATGAAAATCGTAAAATTGAAGGAACCTTATGATAAAAATGCAATTGTTGATTCTCCAATTGTATTAGCTTTAGGTTTTTTTGATGGAGTTCATCGTGGACATCAAGAAGTAATAAAAAGAGCTATAGAAAAAGGAAAAAGTTTAGGTGTAAAAGTTGCAGTAATGACTTTTGACAGACATCCAAAAATCATCTTTCAAAATATTGATGGTGAAAAGTTTAAATATCTAACAATGTTGGATGAAAAACTAGAACATTTTAAAAATTTAGGTGTAGATATAGCTTATGTTGTTAAGTTTGATGAAAATTTAGCTTATCTTTCACCACAAGATTTTATAGATAAGTATGTAGTAGGGTTACATGCAATATGTGTTGTTGCAGGCCAAGACTATACTTATGGAAAACATGATATTGCTAATATGGATACTATTTCGGATTTTGCAAAAGGAAGGTTTGAAATAATAACTGTAGACCACTTACAACGCAATGATCAAAAAATTAGTTCTACTCAAATAAGAAAAGATTTAGATAGCGGGAATGTGGAAGCTGCTAATTTGCTATTAGGATATCAATATGAAAATCATGGAACTGTTGAACATGGTTTTAAGAGAGGAAGAAAAATAGGATTTCCAACTTTAAATGTTTCTATCCCTAAGAATGAACGTATTTTAGGAGAGGGTGTATATGCTGTTAAAGTGAAAATAGATAAAGATAATTTATGGTATGAAGGAATGGCATCTATAGGGCATAATGAAACATTTGGTGATGATTTAGAAAAAACAGTTGAGATAAACCTATTTAATTTTGATAAAAGTGTTTATGGAGAAAAAGTTATTGTTAAATGGTATAAATTTTTAAGAGAAATGGTGAAATTTGATAGTGTTGAGGAACTAATAGATCAATTAAATAAAGATAAAAGAGATACTGAGGTCTTTTTTGGAGACTTGAAAAAAAATTAGCACTTATAGGGTTGCTCTGCTAATTTTTTGTCTAAAACTCTTGACTAATCCTATTAACTAGGTTATATTAATAATTGACTTAGCACTCTAATGTGTTAAGTGCTAAAAGAGGTGGTTGGTTTGCTAACTGAAAGACAGTTGTTGATTTTGGAAACAATAATCCGAGATTATACTGATTTAGGACAGCCTATTGGTTCTAAAACTTTGCAAGAACAATTACCTATACGTGTTAGTTCAGCTACTATTCGAAATGAAATGGCAGTTCTTGAAAAACAAGGTTTTATAACTAAAGAGCACTCTAGTTCTGGTCGAATTCCTTCCCTTAAGGGATATCGTTATTATGTTGATAATTTAGTTAAACCTGTTAAAATAGATTCGAAATCTGTAAGAAGTATTCAATCTCTATTTGGAAATGAATATCGTAGAGTTGATGAAATAATAGAAATGTCTGCAAAGATATTGTCTGATTTAACTAATTATACGGCGATAACTTTGAGACCAGAAGCTAGTGATTTAAAACTCGAAGGATTCAGGATGGTACCATTAGGAAATGGCCAAGTAATGGTTATTCTCGTTGCCAGTGATGGATCAGTTGAAAGCCAAATTTATAATTTACCTAATAACATAGATGGAGAGTCTCTAGAAGCTGTTATTAGGCTAATTAATGATAAATTGGTAGGTTCTTCCCTTAGTGAAGTCACTTCTAAACTACAAGAATTGCAGCCGTTACTTACTAAATATATTGAAAAATCTGATGGATTTATCGATGTATTTGGTGGAATCTTAGATAAAGCTATCAAAGAGCAGTTTTATATTGGTGGAAGGCGAAATTTGTTGAATTTTGCTAACGGTAATAATTTAGAACAGATCAAATCCCTGTATTCATTAATTGATGATGAATCAGATAAGATTGGTGGGTTAGTAGATAATACGACTAATCCACATGATCATCATGGAATTTCGGTTAAAATAGGTGATGAGATGTCTGATAGGTTATTGTTAGATTACAGTCTCGTATCGGCAACTTACAATGTTGGGAGTCATGGTCGTGGCATGATTGCTATTTTAGGACCTACTAACATGCCTTATTCTAAGATGATAGGATTGGTTGAAGTTTTCCAAAAAGAGCTAACTAAAAAATTAATTGATTATTACCGAAATTTTGATAAGTGATAATTGAAAGGGGTGGCGATGTGTCTGAAGAAAAAGTAAAAGCTTCTGAGCAAAATGAAGATATTGAAAAAGAAATTAAAGAAGATGATAAAGCTTCATCTGTTGAGAATGAAAAATCAGTAGAGGAGACAGATGATTCTTCAAAAGCATTAGATGAACTTCAAAAGAAGTACGATGATATTGAAGATAAATATTTACGAGCTGAGGCTGAAATGGCTAATATGACACAACGTTTTAAGAAAGAGCAGGAAATGTTGTTGAAATATGAGGGTCAAGATTTAGCCCGTGACATTTTACCAGTTATTGATAATTTAAACCGTGCTTTAGAAATTGAAGTAGATAATGATGCATCACAGCAACTGAAAAAGGGTATTGAAATGGTTGCTCGTGATATGGAAAAAGCCTTGAAAAATAATAATGTTACTAAGATAGATTCTCTAGGAAAGGTATTTGATCCTACCTTACACCAAGCTGTAAAAACAGTTCCTGTTGAAGAAGGTCAAGAACCTGAAACTATAGTACAAGTTTTCCAAGACGGATATATGCTAAAAGATAGAGTACTACGACCAGCGATGGTTGTTGTAGCTCAATAAGTAGTAATTAATATTTTTATAAAAGAGGTAATACATTTATGTCAAAAATCATTGGTATTGATTTAGGTACAACAAACTCAGCTGTTGCTGTACTAGAAGGTAAAGATCCTAAAATTATAACAAATCCAGAAGGTAATAGAACAACTCCATCAGTTGTATCATTCAAGAATGGTGAAACACAAGTTGGTGAAGTAGCTAAGCGCCAAGCTATTACCAATCCAAATACAGTATCTTCTATAAAGCGTCATATGGGAGATGCAAACTATAAGGTAAAGATTGAAGACAAGGAATATACTCCACAAGAAATTTCAGCAATGATTTTACAATACATTAAAGATTATGCTGAAAGTTACTTAGGTGAAGAAGTATCACAAGCTGTTATTACAGTTCCTGCATACTTTAACGATTCACAACGTCAAGCAACTAAAGACGCAGGTAAGATTGCGGGTTTGAAAGTTGAAAGAATTGTTAATGAACCTACAGCTGCAGCTTTAGCTTATGGTCTTGATAAATTAGATAAAGATGAACGTATTTTAGTATTTGACCTTGGTGGTGGTACTTTTGACGTTTCTATCCTTGAATTAGGTGATGGAGTATTTGAAGTTCTATCAACTAATGGTGATACACATCTTGGTGGTGATGATTTTGATAATAAGATCATTGATTGGTTAGTTGAAAACTTTAAAGCTGACAATGGAATTGATCTATCTCAAGATAAAATGGCTATGCAACGTTTGAAAGATGCTGCTGAAAAGGCTAAGAAGGACTTATCTGGTACAACAGAAGCACAAATTTCACTACCATTTATTGCTGCTGGTGAAGCTGGTCCTTTACACTTAGAAACATCATTATCACGTGTTAAGTTTAATGAATTAACTGAAGATTTGGTTGAAAGAACAAAGATTCCTGTACGTAACGCTTTAGCTGATGCAGGATTAACAAATGCTGATATTGATGAAGTTATTTTAGTTGGTGGTTCCACACGTATTCCTGCAGTTAAGGAAGCTGTTAAGGCTGAAACAGGACATACTCCTAATGAATCAGTTAACCCAGATGAAGCTGTTGCTTTGGGTGCTGCAATTCAAGGTGGAGTTATTACCGGTGATGTTAAGGATGTTGTTTTATTAGACGTTACACCTCTATCATTAGGTATTGAAACAATGGGTGGCGTATTTACTAAGTTAATTGATCGTAATACAACTATTCCAACATCTAAGTCTCAAGTATTTTCTACAGCAGCTGATAATCAACCAGCAGTGGATATTCACGTTCTTCAAGGTGAACGTCCAATGGCTGCAGATAATAAGACGTTAGGTCGTTTCCAATTAACAGATATTCCTGCTGCTCCTCGTGGTGTACCACAAATTGAAGTTAAATTTGATATTGATAAAAATGGTATTGTTAATGTTTCTGCTAAGGACTTAGGAACAAATAAAGAACAAAAGATTACTATTAAGAGTTCATCTGGTTTGTCTGATGAAGAAATTGATCGTATGGTTAAGGAAGCTAAAGAAAATGAAGCTGCTGATAAGAAACGTAAGGAAGAAGTTGACTTGCGTAATGAAGTAGATCAATTATTATTCCAAACAGACAAGACTTTGAAAGAAGTTAAAGATAAAGTTTCTGCAGATGAAGTTAAGAGTGTTGAAGATGCGCGTGATGCTCTAAAGAAAGCTCAAGAACAAAATGATATCAATGAAATGAAAGCTAAGAAAGATGAGTTAACTAAGTTAATTCAAGATATGTCTGTAAAATTGTATCAACAAGCACAACAGGCTCAACAAGCTAGTGGTGCACAAGGTGATACTTCAGCTAATAACTCTACAAACGATGATAATACGGTTGATGGAGACTTTAAAGAAGTAGATCCTGATGAAAATAAGTAGTATCTATCTTGTAAAATAGGATTGAGCCATATGCTTTTATGCATGTGGCTTTATCTTTATTAACTATTTAAGTTATAATTAGTTGTGTAAATTTGGCAAAATGAAAGTCATTTTGTACTTTGAAAATTGGAGAGAAAAAAATGAATCCATATGATGTTTTAGGAGTTTCTAAAGATGCTTCTGATCAAGAAATAAAACGTGCGTATCGTAAGCTATCAAAAAAATATCATCCAGATTTAAATCATGAATCTGGTGCTGAAGAAAAATTCAAAGAAGTAAATGAAGCGTATGAAATTTTAAGTGATCCTCAAAAAAAGGCACAATATGATCAATTTGGTACAACAGGTGGACAGCAAGGCTTTGGTGGTGGCCAAGGTTTCGGTGGCTTTGATTTTGGTGGATCTGGAGCAGGTGGCTTTGAAGATATATTCAGTTCATTCTTTGGTGGTGGTCAAAGCAGAAATAATAATGGCCCTCGTCAAGGGAGAGATCTTCAATATGAAATGCATCTAACTTTTGAAGAAGCAATCTTTGGAAAGAAAACAGAAATTAAATATACTAGAGAAGAAAATTGTAAAACTTGTAGCGGGACAGGTGCTAAGCCAGGAACATCACCTGTAACATGTTCTAAATGTCATGGTAGAGGATTTATTCAGGTTCAACGACAGACACCTTTGGGTAGAATGATGTCTCAACAAGAATGTGATGTGTGCCACGGTACTGGTAAAGAAATAAAAGAAAAATGCTCCACTTGTCACGGAAGTGGACATGTAAATGAACAACATGCTATTGAAGTTACAGTACCTGCTGGTGTTGAAGATGGTAATCAAATGCGCTTGAGTGGTCAAGGTGAGGCCGGAGTAAATGGTGGACCATATGGCGATTTATATATTTACTTCTCTGTTGCACCTAGCGATAAGTTTAAACGTGATGGGGCAGATATATACTTGAGTTTGCCTATTAGTTTTGTCCAAGCTGCACTTGGTGATGAAGTTGAAGTGGATACAGTTCATGGTAAGGTTAAAATGAAAATTCCAGCTGGAACTCAAACAGGAACAACATTTAGACTTCGTGGGAAAGGTGCACCTCATTTAAGAGCTGGTGGAAATGGTGATCAACGTGTTACAGTCAAAATAGAAACACCTAAGAATTTAAATAAGAAGCAAAGAGAGGCATTAAAGGCTTTTGCTGACTCTATGGGTGAAGATCCTAGTGGTGATGATAGTTTCTTTGAACGTTGGTCTAAGAGTAAAAAAACTAAACGAAAAAAATAATTAGATAAATTGATGAAATATACCTTTGGCTTCGTTAGTCAAAGGTATATTTGTTTAAAGGTGAATTATTAAATGAATTGACCCTATATGTAAAAAAAAGGTATAATTAATAATTAGATATTTAGAAAAGGTAGGAGTGTTCTCATGGATTTAGAACAAATGAAAGTTCGTCAGAAGCATATTCGGAATTTTTCCATTGTGGCACATATTGATCACGGAAAATCAACTCTAGCTGATCGAATTTTAGAAATGACTGATACAGTAACCAAAAGAGAGATGCAAGATCAACTTTTAGATTCAATGGAATTAGAGAGAGAACGAGGCATTACAATTAAATTAAATGCTGTTGAATTGCACTATCATGCAAAAGACGGTGAGACATATATTTTTCACTTGATTGATACACCGGGACACGTTGATTTTTCATATGAAGTTTCTAGATCTTTAGCAGCTTGCGAAGGAGCTGTATTAGTTGTTGACGCTGCACAAGGGGTAGAAGCGCAGACTTTAGCAAATGTATATCTAGCTTTAGATGATGATTTAGAAATTGTACCGGTTATTAATAAGATAGATTTACCTTCAGCAGATCCAGAACGTGTTCGTCAAGAAATTGAGGATGTGATAGGACTAGATGCTTCTGAAGCTGTTTTGGCTAGTGCTAAAAAGGGAATTGGAATTGAAGAAATGTTAGAACAAATAGTGCAGAATGTTCCCGCTCCTGACGGGGATTTAGAGGCACCGTTGAAAGCTTTAATTTTTGATTCTGTTTATGATGATTATCGAGGGGTAGTTCTAAGTATTAGAGTTGTTGAAGGAACTGTAAAGCCTGGTGATAAAATTCGTTTGATGAATAGTGGCGCCGAATATGAAGTAGTTGAAGTTGGTGTGAATTCACCTAAACCATTAAAGAGAGATTTTTTAATGGCTGGAGACGTGGGATATCTTACTGCAAGTATAAAAGATATTCAGGATACACGAGTAGGTGATACTGTAACAAATGCTAATAATCCGACAGCAAAGCCACTCGAAGGATATCGTGAAATGAATCCTATGGTATATTCAGGATTGTACCCAACAGATAACGCTAAATATAATGATTTACGAGAAGCGTTAGAAAAATTGCAATTAAATGATGCTGCTTTAGAGTTTGAACCAGAAACTTCACAAGCTTTAGGATTTGGTTTCAGATGTGGTTTTTTAGGTTTGTTGCATATGGATGTTGTTCAAGAAAGATTAGAACGAGAATTTAATATGGACTTAATAACAACTGCTCCTTCTGTAACATATGATGTTGAATTAACAGATGGTACACATATTAATGTATCTAACCCATCTGAAATGCCAGAAACACCACTAATTAAGCAAATTAATGAACCATACGTTAAAGCAGAGATAATGGTACCAAATGACTATGTTGGCGCTGTAATGGAGTTATGCCAACGAAAACGTGGTACTTTTGTAACTATGGATTATCTAGACGATTATCGTGTTAATGTTATTTATGAAATACCATTATCTGAAATAATTTTTGACTTCTTCGACAAGTTGAAATCTAGCACACGTGGTTATGCGTCATTAGATTACGAGTTAGATGGAACTAGACCAAGTGATTTGGTGAAAATAGACATACTTCTTAATGGTGATAAAGTAGATGCTCTAAGTTTTATTTCTCATAGACAATTTGCTCAAGCGAGAGGTAGAGTAATAGTTGATAAACTTAAGACTATCATACCACGTCAAAATTTTGAAATTCCTATTCAAGCTGCTATTGGAGCTAAAATAATAGCTAGAACTAATATAAAAGCTTATCGTAAAGATGTAACAGCAAGAATTCATACTGGTGATCCAGATAGACGTGCTAAATTACTAGATAAACAAAAACGTGGTAAAAAGAGAATGAAAGCAGTAGGTACAGTAGATGTACCTCAAGCTGCATTTATGGCTGTATTGAAGACAGATGAAGAAATAAAGTAAAATATATTTTTTTAGAGTACTGGATGAGTTAATAACATTCCAGTACTCTTTTTTATAGGAAAATTATATTAAGTTATGAAGTAGGTAATATATAATTTATATTAAATATATTTTTGAATGCTCTTGACAAAGAAAAAATGGAGAACTAAAATATAATAGATGAATAATTTTGGGCATTCGCCAAATTGGTAAGGCAGTGGACTCTGAATCCATAATTTACAGGTTCGAACCCTGTATGCCCAATCTTTTTATTAATTGAATACTATATTTTAAGGATAAATCTTACATAGATTTATCCTTTTATTTTTTTATTGAAAATAAATTTATAAATAGATTGGAAATTAATAAGTTATATGTAATATTTAAAAGTAACGCACATAAAGCAATGAGAAAAAAATAAGGTGTATAGGAATATATTTCTAATATAACAGTTAGATTAGTTCATAGTTCATCAGTATCCATTGTAACTTTATATAACATTAAATTTGGATATTCACGAAATAATATATATTTTCAATGTTTTTATATTGAATTTATCTATTAAACAAAATATCATGTATCATTTTGTGACAATATTGTGGTATAATATTTTCATAAATCATAGTAAGGAGAACGAACATGAAGAAGTTTATTACATTTTTAAGTATTATTAGTAGTTTAATCTTTCTTTCATTTTTTGTTAAACCACAGTTAGTTCATGCAGATGAAAAAACATATACAATAGCTACTGATGTAACATTTCCACCATTTGAATATGCAAATGATAGTAATAAATATGTCGGAATTGATATTGACTTGATGAATGCTATAGCTAAAGAAGAAGGATTTAAAGTGGATCTGAAGCCAATTGGTTTTAACGCTGCTTTGCAATCTGTTAGTGCTGGACAAGTTGATGGAATGATCGCAGGAATGACAATTACAGATGAACGTAAGCAAAAATTTGATTTTTCGAAACCATATTATTCATCTGGTATTGTTATGGCTGTAAAACCTGACAGTAGTATTAAAAGTTTAAAACAGCTACGCGGAAAGAAAGTAGCTATAAAAACGGGGACTTCAGGTGCGGATTATGCTAATTCTATAAAAGATAAATATGGATTCAAGACTGTAACTTTTGATGATTCAGATAATATGTATAATGATGTAAAAAATGGGAATTCTGTTGCATGTTTTGAAGACAGTGCTGTTTTAGAATATGGTATTAGCACAGGTTTAGGATTAAAAATAGTAACTAAACCAGCTAATTCTGGTAATTTTGGTTTTGCTGTAAAAAAAGGAACACACCAGGAATTGATGAATAAATTCAATGATGGTTTAGATAAACTTAAGAAAAATGGAAAATACCAAAAGATAATTGAAAAATATACAGGTAAAAGTGCAATTTCAGCTACTAAAGAGGCTAATGAAAAGAAAAGTAAAGATAGTCATACTGTCTTAGGACTATTAAAACAAAATAAAAAGGCCTTCTTAGATGGAATAGTAGAAACTTTAAAGTTGACAGTAGTTGGGATTATAGGTGCAACTATTTTTGGGATTCTAATAGGAATGTTAGGTGTTGTGCCAAACAAGTTTGCTCAAGGTATTTCTACAACAATAATTTATATTTTTAGAGGACTTCCATTGTTAGTTCTAGCTTTGTTTATTTACAATGGTATTCCTAGTTTAACAGGATCAAAAATTCCAGCATTTATCGCCGGAATTATTACATTAACTTTAAACGAAGGTGCATATACTGCAGCCTTTGTGAAGGGTGGAATTGAGGCCGTAGATAAAGGTCAAATGGAAGCAGCTAGAAGTTTGGGACTTTCATTTGGCAAATCCATGAGAAAAGTTATCTTACCTCAAGGTGTTAAAATTATGATTCCATCTTTCATTAATCAGTTTATAATTACATTAAAGGATACTTCAATTTTATCTATTATAGGTATATTAGAATTAACTCAAACTGGTAAAATCATTATTGCCAGAAACTTAGAAGGTTTTAGAATTTGGGGTATTATAGCAATAATGTACCTATTAATAATTACAATTTTGACTTTATTATCCAAATGGATTGAACGGAGGATAAATAACTAATGACAGATTTAAAAGTAGATGTTACAGATTTAAAAAAGAATTATGGTAGTAATCATGTATTAAAGGGAATCAATTTTAAAGTAAAAAATAATGAAGTTGTAGTTTTAATTGGACCATCTGGTTCAGGGAAAAGTACGTTGTTGAGATGTCTAAATAAATTAGAAGAACCTACGAGTGGTTCAATTATCATTGACGGACATGATATAAGTGATCCTAAGACTGATATAGATAAAGCACGTGAAAATATCGGTATGGTTTTCCAACACTTTAATCTATTTAATAACTTAACAGTAGGTGAAAATATTACTTTGGCACCAGTAGAGCTCGGAAAGCTAGAAAAGGAACAAGCCGAATTTGTAGCTAAGAATTTATTAGAAACAGTAGGCTTAGCTGATAAATATGATGCAATGCCTGCTTCATTGTCTGGTGGTCAAAAGCAAAGAGTTGCTATAGCAAGAGCATTAGCAATGAAACCAGATATTATGCTATTTGATGAACCTACTTCGGCTCTAGATCCTGAAATGGTTGGAGATGTTCTTGAAGTAATGAAAGAATTAGCTAAAGATGGAATGACTATGGTTGTTGTAACACATGAAATGGGATTTGCTAAAGAAGTTGCAGATAGAGTTGTTTTTATGGCTGATGGACATGTGATGGAAGAGGGCACTCCTGAAGAGGTATTTGATAATCCACAAAATGAAAGAACTAAAGCATTTTTAGACAAAGTAATTAATGTCTAGAGTATAAAAAGATTGGAATTAAATAATCGCTAAAGATTGCATTGTTTTAATAATGGCGATCTTTAGCGATTTTTATTTTATTATTCATAAGATAATTCGACAAGATATACATTTCTATCAGTTAAATGAGCCGTACTAGCCCAAACTTCATGGTATCCACGTAATTGGCGACCAGTCATTTGAAAGAAATCGTCTAATAATTTTCCATGTTGAGAAATGAAGTCAAGCTTTAATCTATTAACCATAAGGCTATTATCAGGGAAATATATTTCTGCATCTGAAACCTTAACTTTATCAGAAATAAATAGTCTAATAACATTATCGTAAGCGGGAATGGCCTTTACTAAATCATCAGGATGTCTTTTAATATAAGATAAGATGAAGAATAGAGAATCTGAATTACTTGCCAAAACACAAAAACTCCTTTGCACAATCATTTAATATTCATTGTATCATTTTTAGAGTACACTTAGTATATAAAATAAAGAAAAGAGAGAATAGGATGTTTGAAAGAACTTGTGATTTAATAGAAAATTTATATAAAGACAACATTGTTCCTGGTGTATCATATGCTGTAATAAAGCCCGGAGAAGTATTAACTAAAGTTATAGGAAACAGTCAGTTGATTCCTAAAGTAGAAAAACTAAAAGCAGGCATGTTATATGATATGGCTTCTTTAACTAAAGTTGTAGGAACTACGACTGTAATTTTAAAGTTAGTTGAAGATAACAAGATATCAATTGATGACAAAGTGATGGATTATCTACCATTATTTAAAGATGATAGAGTTACAATTAGACATTTATTAACTCATACTTCAGCATTAAATGGGTATATACCACACCGAAATGAGCTAAATGCACAAGAGTTAATTAAGGCGATGTACACTCTAAAAGTAGGAGACTGGTTAGGAAAAAAAGTGATATACACAGATACAGGATTAATATTATTAGGAGAAATAATTCAAAAAATATATAATAAACCTGTACAGACAGTTATAACGCAAGAAGTGTTACAACCATTGCAGCTATTTGAAAGTACATTCAATCCGGATCCGAGATTGTGTGTTCCTACTGAGGTTCAAAAAAATGGTAAAGTCTTGAAAGGGGTTGTACATGATCCTAAAGCTAGAATTTTAGGTAAATATTGTGGATCAGCTGGTCTATTTATGTCGTTAAATGATTTGATTAAGTTTTCTAATTGGATTATAGATAATTCAAAAAACAAAGTATTAAAAGACAAGACAATATCTAAATTGTTTAATGATTGGACTCCTAACGGGACTTTGGGGCGATCGCTAGGCTGGGATTTAAGGTATAGAAACGATAGAGTTCCATGTATTTATCATACAGGATATACTGGTACATTCGTTTTAATAGATAGAGATAGTGGATGTGGATTAATAGTATTGAGTAATAGGGTTCATCCAAGTTCTAATAATCAAATCTTTTTAGATAGAAGAGATATAATTATATCTACTTTTCTTGATGAAATTATTAATTAAAAAATAATAGGAGGCTGGGAAAAACTATATTTTCAGATGAATTTTAGAAAATAGTTATATTAAAACCCGCTAGGAATCAACGTTTTTAGTAACGTGATTTCTAGCGGGTTTTAAGTCTTGAGACTATTTTCCTAGTGAGACTATTTTCCTAGCCTCTATTTGTTTTAGTAGGTAGGTTTGATTTCTAGAGCTTGTTGTTTTGATAAATCAGCATCTGGATATTTTCTTTGTAAAGCAGTAATTAATATACGTTTAGCTAATTCACCATTTCTAGCTAAGATAGGTCCATGGAAGTAAGAACAGTACGTATTTTTAAAAATAGCACCTTCAGTTTTGTCTTTTCCATTATTTCCATGTCCACTTACAACAGTACCTAGAGGTCGCTCATTTTTTCCTAAATATGTGACTCCATTATGATTTTCAAAGCCATGATATTCTTGGTTAGTTTCTTCGTTTTTAATAACAATATCTCCGATGAAACGATTATTATCTTGACTTTCAGTATAATGGTCTAAGGCATGAATACCTTCAATTTTTTGACCGTCAGCCCCAATATAGTATTGACCTAGTAATTGATACCCACCACAAATGGCAAGCATTGGCCCGCCATCATGTATATATTTAGTCAATGCTTCTTTTTTTGATTGAATATCTTTTGAAACAATCATCTGCTCGTAATCTTGGCCACCACCAAAAAAGGCAATATCATACTTTTCAGGATTAAATTCTTGATTTAAGGAGATAATATCAACTTTTAAATTGGTGTCCATTTGTTTAGCATAATAGCGTAAAGCAAGGATATTTCCGATATCACCATAAGTGTTTAATAAGTCACCGTATAGATGAGCTAAATTTAGTGAATATTTCATGATTAATCCATGCCTCCTTTAATATAACCTTGTTCAGATAATAATTTACGTAACTGTAACACAGCAGTATAAGTTGCTAAAACATAAATATGCTTAGTTGGCATTTTTTTAATATTTTCAAGCACGTCAGGAAGTTTTTCTTCTTGAGAGAAATTTTCTTCAGGTACACCAGCGACTCTCAATCTAAAAGTAATATCGCGATATCTTTCACCACCAGTTAAAATAGCTGGTATCTTATCAAATGGAAGAGATTCAAAACTTCCATCCCAAATCCAGCTAGTATCGATACCGTCAGCATAGTTAGCATTTAATAACACTGCTAAAGAAAATGGTTCTGTATCGGTTTTTATCATATCAAGTACTTGATCTAGACCAACTGGATTTTTAATCAAGACCAATGTTAGTTCTTTATCACCTATCTTGATAACTTCTTGTCTTCCAAAGACTTTTTCATCGTTACTGCTTAAAGCATGTGCTATCTGTTGAGGTGAAACGCCTAATTCATTTCCGACAGCATATGCTGCTAAAGCATTATAAATATTATATGTTCCACCTATATGAAGTGAGATGTTAGTATTATCGATTTCAAAAGTCGAGCTTTGAGGACTTTGACTTAGAATACGGTTCATTCGATAAGAAAGTTTTGGACGTTTGAAATCGCAGTTAGGACAATAATATTTCCCCAAATTACTGTAACTTCTATTCTTATAGTGTAGAATATGTTGGCATTTAGGACATAATAAACTGTCTGTGTTAGCCGGTGCCATTTGTTCTCTATCTGCTTTATCATCAAATCCGTAATAAATAACTTTATTTTTTAATTCTCTACTATTGAAGATAGGAGCGTCACCGTTAGCAATAACGAGTGCATCGGGATGCATATTAATACCTTTTAATATTTTATCGTAAGTGGTATATATTTCACCATATCTATCCATTTGATCACGGAATAAGTTTGTCATGACATAGATAGAAGGGGATATATATTGAGATATAATTGGAACATTGGCTTCATCAGTTTCTAATACTGCAAGTTTTTTTCCACTCTTTGTTTTTTGAGCGGTTAAAAAGGCGGATACAATACCTTGTTTCATATTAGATCCACTAGGGTTAGTTAAAATGTTGGAGTATTTTTCACCTAAAACTTTAACAGTTAAAGCAGTAGTTAACGTCTTGCCATTAGTACCTGTGATGATAACTATTTCATAATCTTTTGCTAGACTTTTTAAAACATCAGGATCAATAGCTAAAGTAATCTTTCCAGGTAAAGAAGTACCACCATTTGTAAATTTGTGTAAAAACCAATGTGAAGTTTTTCCTGCCGTAATGGCAACTGAACTTTTCAAACTCATTTTAAAGTTCCTCCAGATATATGTTTGATAAAAAAACATAAGAATTTAATAATACTAAAAAATATGATAGCATAAATTTGTGGTTGTGCATATCAAAAGGACTATATTGAAAGGCAGAGATATTGTAAATTTAAAGAATGTTGAAAGTTTAAAATTAAAAAGAGTTGTTGATCATAATTATTAATTATAAAAAAGCATGATATAGGCTTGTTTTTAGTCTATGAAATAATCTATACTAGACTAGGAAATTTTATTCAATGGAGTGATTTTTTGTGGCTCAACTTTTTTTTCGCTATGGAGCGATGAATAGTGGTAAGACAATCGAAATCCTTAAAGTTGCACATAATTATGAAGAACAAGGGAAAAATGTTATTATCATGACAAGTGGTTTGGATAATCGCGATGGTTATGGTTATGTTTCTAGTCGTATAGGTTTGAAAAGAAAAGCTATTCCAGTTGTTAGTGAAACTAATATTAAAGATCTAGTAGAACAATCTTCTTTAGAGCCTGCCTGTATTTTAGTTGATGAGGCACAATTTTTAGAAAAACATCATGTATTGGAATTAACTCAGATTGTAGATGAACTGAATATTCCTGTAATGACTTTTGGGTTAAAAAATGATTTTATGAATGAGTTGTTTGAAGGATCTAAATATCTTTTATTATATGCTGACAAAATAGAAGAAATGAAGACAATTTGTTGGTTTTGTAATAAAAAGGCTATTATGAATTTAAGAATGCATGATTCTAAACCGGTATATAGTGGTGAACAGATAATGATTGGTGGTAATGAATCTTATTATCCAGTATGTAGAAAACATTATTTTAATCCACCTATTAATAATTTAGAAAAAGATGAAGGAGAAATAAATGGATAAGTTATTTGATAGATTGCAGATGTTAGAAGATAGATATGAAGAATTAGGTGAACTTCTATCAGATCCCGATGTAATTTCAGATACAAAGCGTTTTACAAAGTTATCTAAAGAAATGGCTGACTTAAGAGAAACTGTTGAAAAATATAATAAATATAAAGAAGTAACACAACAAATTTCTGATGATGAAGAGATGCTAAGTGATGGATTAGATGATGAAATGGCATCTTTAGTGAAAGAAGAATTGTCAAATGCTAAGGATGAGAAGGTAAAGCTAGAAGAAGAAATTAAAATTTTATTACTACCTAAAGATCCTAATGATGACAAGAACATTATTATGGAAATTAGAGGGGCTGCTGGTGGTGATGAAGCTAGTTTATTTGCTGCAGATTTATTTTCTATGTACAGCAAGTATGCTGAACGCCAAGGATGGTCAATTGAAGTCATTGACAAGAACGTAACAGAAGTTGGTGGCTTTAAGGAAATAGCACTTATAATTAACGGTAATAGTGTATGGTCTAAGTTAAAATATGAAAGTGGTGCTCACCGAGTTCAAAGAATACCAGTAACAGAATCTGCAGGACGAGTACATACATCAACTGCGACAGTTGTTGTTATGCCTGAAGAAGAAGATGTAGAAATTGAGCTAGATCCTAAAGATATCCGAGTAGATGTTTATCGTTCATCCGGTGCTGGTGGACAGCATATTAATAAAACATCTTCTGCCGTACGTATGACTCACTTACCTACAGGTATAGTCGTTGCTATGCAAGATCAACGTTCTCAACAACAAAACAGAGAAAAAGCAATGAAAATATTAAAAGCTCGTGTATACGACTACTACGCTCAACAAGAACAAAGCGAATATGATGCAAATCGTAAATCTGCAGTTGGTACAGGGGATAGATCTGAGAGAATTAGAACTTATAACTATCCTCAAAATAGAGTTACAGATCATCGTATAGGTTTATCATTAAATAAATTAGACCGCATCATGAATGGTGAGTTAGAGGATGTTATTGATGCTTTAATTTTATTTGAGCAAACTAAAGCAATGGAGAAGTTGGAAAATGAATAATCCAACATTTTTTGAAGTCCAGAAATGGGCTTTTTCTTGTATAAAGGGAAATGGTGGTACATTAGAAGATGTAGATTACTTAATATGTGGTCAAATGGGTTGGAATAAAACACAATTGTTGATGAATTACCGGACACGTATTGATGATAAAAATTACCAAGAACTACAAGAAAAGATAGAATTGTATAATCAAGATTATCCCCTACAGTATTTAATAGGTTATCAGGATTTTTATGGTTTGAGACTAAAAGTTACGAAGGATACATTAATACCACGCCCAGAAACTGAAGAACTTGTGGATTGGATTTTAAATGATAATTCAAAAAATGAGAACTACGATGTCTTAGATGTTGGTACAGGAACTGGAGCGATAGGATTAGCACTAAAATCTATACGAAGTAACTGGAATATTTTTTTATCTGACATTTCTGAACCTGCATTAAAAGTAGCTAAAGAGAATGCTCAAAATTTAAATTTAGATGTATCATTTTCTACAAGTGATTTATTTGAAAAAATTGAAGGAAAAAAAGATATCATTGTTTCTAATCCACCATATATTTCGGAAAACGAAAAAATTTATATGGACAAGAGTGTTTTGAATTATGAACCTCATCAAGCTTTATTTGCAAAAAATAATGGACTAGAAATATATGAAAGAATTGCAAATGAAAGTGGTAAACTTCTTAAACAAGGTAGCAAAATCTATATGGAGATAGGATTTTTACAGGGAAAGGCAGTAAAAAAAATCTTTAAAGATAGTTTTCCAAATTCGGAAATTACTTTAAAGAAAGATATCAATGGTAATGATAGAATGATCTGTGTAAAAATTTAGAGGAAGAAGGAGATTTTTTGTTAATCACAAAAATTTATAAACCAAGTGAGTTTAATGAAGCTGCAAAAGAATTACGTCTAGGAGAACTTGTAGCTTTTCCAACAGAAACAGTATATGGATTAGGAGCAGATGCTACTAATGAACAAGCAGTAAAGAGGGTTTATTTGGCTAAAGGAAGACCATCAGATAATCCTTTGATTGTGACTGTATCATCACTAGAGATGGTAAAAAGATTTGTTCCATCGTTAAGTAAAGAGGTAGAAAAGATAATAGAAAAATTCTGGCCGGGTTCATTGACAATTGTACTAAAAATAAAAGATGGT
Organism: Ligilactobacillus salivarius DSM 20555 = ATCC 11741; assembly: GCF_001435955.1. Classification (GTDB taxonomy): domain Bacteria; phylum Bacillota; class Bacilli; order Lactobacillales; family Lactobacillaceae; genus Ligilactobacillus; species Ligilactobacillus salivarius. Next base: position 146,655 of record NZ_AYYT01000003.1, read on the forward strand.
AGTTTATCTAAGACAGTAACAGGTGGTTTGAAAACTGCTGCGTTTAGAATGCCTAAAAATGAAACTACATTAAACTTGATAACAGCATTAGGTAATCCTATTGTAGGCCCTTCAGCAAATTCTTCGGGAAAGCCAAGTCCCACGACTGCTCAGCACGTTTATCATGATTTAGAGGGAAGAATTGCAGGTATTTTAGATGATGGACCTACTGATGTCGGTGTAGAGTCAACAATTATTGATATGAGTACAGAAATACCAACAATTTTAAGACCAGGAGCAGTAACAGCAGAAGAAATTGAAAAAGTCATAGGTAAAGAAGTATATAGTGATAAACATAAAGTTAAAGAAAATGAAATACCTAAAGCTCCGGGAATGAAATATAAGCACTATGCTCCATCAGCACAAGTGTTAATAGTTAATAAAGATAATTGGAATAGTGCACTACAGTGGGCAAATGAAAATAAAAATCAGGTAGGAATATTAGCTGATGATGAAGTATTGAGTAAAGCCTTAGAAAATAAAACTTATTCATTGGGAGAAAATGTAGAAAGTGCAGCTAAGAATCTTTTTGCAGGGCTTAGATATTTTGATGATGACAATCAGATTAAGTATATTTTAGCCGAAGCGTTTCCTGAAGAAGGTGTCGGTTTAGCATATATGAATCGTTTAAAAAAATCAGCCGGTAATCAATTTTATAATAAATAGAGTAATTATTTATTAATATGGTAGAAATTAGATGTGATATCATATAAAATTAGTAGAGAAAATTATATTAATTAAATCAAGGGAGCGTTAAACATGGGAAAGTTTCAAGTATTAGATCATCCATTAATTCAACACAAATTATCAATTATTAGAGATAAAAATTGTGGAACAAGAGAATTTAGACAATGTGTAAATGAAATAGCTGAATTAATGGTTTATGAAGTTTCTAGAGATATGCCTTTAGAAGATGTAGAAGTAGAAACACCAATTACAAAAGCAACTACTAAACGACTAGCTGGTAAAAAAGTGGTAGTAGTTCCAATTTTACGTGCTGGTATTGGAATGGTAGATGGTATCTTGGAATTAATCCCAGCTGCTAAAGTAGGTCATATAGGCATGTATCGTGATGAAGAGACACTACAACCACATGAATATTTTGTGAAAATGCCAGATGACTTAGAAAATCGTGAAATGATAATTGTTGATCCAATGTTAGCAACTGGTGGTTCAGCAATCATGGCTGTTGATGCACTCAAAAAGCGTGGTGCAAAATCTATAAAATTTGTTTGCTTAGTTGCTGCTCCAGAAGGTGTTAAAGCATTTCGTGAAGCACATCCAGATGTAGATATTTATTCAGCTTCATTAGATGAATATCTAAATGAAGACGGATATATTGTTCCTGGATTAGGCGACGCAGGTGATAGATTATTTGGTACTAAGTAAATAATTAGTTTGTTAGTATTTTAATTATTAATAATTACTTTTAAAATGATGATTTATTGAATTTAAATGCGATAAATCATCATTTTTGTATTATTTTTCTCAAATTGACTTTTGTAATTTTATCAAAATGGTGGTATTATCTTTTTAGTATTCGAAGATTTATCCCGTCTTTGAATGCATACCAGTTGTTTTAAGCTCACTGGACAAAATTTGAAAAGAGGTGAGACTTGGTGAATGAAGGAACTCAAATTGTAGAGTTTTTTGGAATTCCTTTTAATGTTGGTAATATTGTTTCTGGATTAGTTTCAGCGGTAATAGTATTCGTAGTATTATTTTGGTTATCTCGTAAAATTCAAATGAAACCTGTTGGTAGACAAAATGTTTTAGAATGGGTTGTAGATTTTACAAATGGTATTATAAAGAATGCTTTACCAGATGAAGAAGGAAAGCAGTTTGGTTTGTTAGCCTTTACCTTATTTGTTTTCATCTTTATCTCTAATCAGTTGGGATTAATAATAGAGCTTACGTTTAATGGAGTTGAATATGTGAAAAGTCCCACATCTTCTCCATTAACAACGTTAACTCTAGCATTTATGATACTAGTGTTATCCCATTATTTAGGAGTAAAGAAATTTGGTTTTAAGGGATATTTTAAAAATACATTCCTTAGTCCAATGCCAGCATTATTACCTATTAGTATTTTTGAACAATTTACTAATTTTATAACATTGGCATTGCGTTTATATGGTAATATTTATGCCGGTGAAGTTTTGCTAAAATTAATTTACAATATGGCAAACTCTAAAGGTGTATTAACATATATACCTGCAATTCCATTGGAAATTATATGGCAGGGATTCTCTGTCTTTATCGGAAGTATCCAAGCCTATGTCTTTGTCACATTGACAATGGTATACATCTCTCAAAAAGTTGAAAAAGAGTAATCGAGGAGGATTTTAATTATGAGTGCTTTAGCATTAATTGGTGCAGGTTTAGCTGCTGCAGGTGCTGCTATTGGTGGTGCTATTGGTAACAGTCTTGTTATTTCTAAAATGTTGGAAGGTATGGCTCGTCAACCAGAACTTTCAAATCAATTACGTAGTAATATGTTCATTGGTGTTGGTTTGGTTGAAGCTACACCTATCTTAGCTATTGTTGTTTCTTTCTTGCTTGTTGCAAAAGGATAATTCTCAATTTAATTAATTTAACAAATATTGGATTGAGGAGGTGTCAATAGTAATGAACACAACATTTTTACTAAGTGCTACTGAACAAGGTGTTGCATGGGGAGATTTTATTTTCTACATCGTAACGTTCTTGATTTTGCTTGCTCTAGTTAAAAAGTTTGCATGGACTCCTATCACGGATATGATGGAAAAACGTGCAACAAAAATCTCTAATGATATTGATTCTGCTGAACAAGCGCGTCAAAAAGCAGAAGAGTTAGTTGAAAAACGAGATCTTGCTTTGAAAAACTCTCGTTCAGAAGCTTCTCAAATTATTGATCGTGCAAAGAAAAATGGAGAACAACAAAAGGCTAATATTGTAAGTTCAGCACATGAAGAAGTTCAGACAATGAAAGCTAATGCTAAGAAGGATATTCAACAAGAACGCCAAGAAGCATTAGATAGTGTAAAAAATGATGTGGCAGAGTTATCTATTGAAATTGCTTCGAAGATTATTCGTAAAGAACTAACTGCTGATGACCAAAAGGCCTTAGTTGATTCATATATCGAAGGGTTGGGAAAGCAAAATGAAACTAGATAATGAAACGATAGTACATCGTTATGGAAAAGCCTTATTTGAACTTGCTGAAGAAATGAAAATAAGGAATGAATTTCATTCTGAATTGCAAGAATATAAGAAGATACTCCAGAATGAACCACAGTTAAAAGTCTTTATGAGTAGTAATCAAATTAGTCCTGAAGCTAAATTAAAGATTATGGAAATTTTGAAGAAGGATTCTTCAAAGTTAATGACTAATCTTTTAGATATGCTCTATGACTATGGTAGAATTACTAATTTAGAAGGCATTATTGATGAATTTGACAGATTAAATGACGAATTCGAAAAGACAGTGCGTGCATCAGTCATAACTGCTATCGAATTAGATGAAGAACGCAAACAAAAACTAGCCTCTTCATTTGCTAATGTTGTTGGTGCAAAAAAAGTCATTATTGACCCTATTATCGATCCTGAGATTATAGGTGGAGTTATTTTGAAATCTGAAAGCTACATCTATGATGGATCTATTAAAACAAAAATTGCACGCATTAAACGTCTATTATTAAAATGATTTAAAGAGGTGAGACTTTTATGAGCATTAAGGCTGAGGAAATCAGTGCTCTGATTAAACAACAATTAGCAAATTATCAAGATGAGCTTACTGTTGATGAAGTTGGTACTGTTACTTATGTTGGTGACGGAATTGCTCGTGCTAATGGTTTAGACAATGCGCTTGCTGGCGAATTGGTTGAATTTGATGATGGTACTTACGGTATGGCTCAAAACCTTGAATCTAATGATGTAGGTATCATTATTTTAGGTTCTTTTAAAGGAATTCGTGAAGGAGATACTGTTAAACGTACAGGTCGAATCATGGAAGTTCCAGTTGGTGAAGAGCTAATTGGTCGAGTTGTAAACCCATTAGGACAACCTATTGATGGTTTAGGTGAAATTAAAACAAATAAAACACGTCCAGTTGAAAGAAAAGCTCCAGGTGTTATGGAACGTCAATCAGTTACAGAACCATTACAAACAGGTTTGAAAGCTATTGATGCATTAGTTCCAATTGGTCGTGGACAACGTGAATTAGTTATTGGTGATAGAAAGACTGGTAAGACATCAGTTGCTATCGATACAATCATAAATCAAAAAGATCAAGATATGATCTGTATTTATGTAGCTATTGGTCAAAAGGACTCAACAGTTCGTACATCTGTAGAAACTTTACGTAAATTTGGTGCTATGGATTATACAATTGTTGTTTCTGCTGGCCCATCATCACCAGCACCATTATTGTACCTAGCTCCTTATGCTGGTGCTGCTATGGGTGAAGAATTTATGTTCAATGGTAAGCATGTTTTGATAGTATATGATGATCTTTCAAAGCAAGCTGATGCTTACCGTGAATTATCTTTGATTCTAAGAAGACCACCTGGTCGTGAAGCTTATCCTGGTGATGTTTTCTACTTACATTCACGTTTATTAGAGCGTGCTGCTAAGTTAAGTGACGAATTAGGTGGAGGATCAATGACGGCATTGCCGTTTATTGAAACAAAAGCAGGGGACGTTTCTGCTTATATTCCAACTAATGTTATTTCTATCACAGATGGTCAGATTTTCTTAGACAGTGATCGTTTCTATTCAGGTATTCGTCCAGCTATTGATGCTGGTACATCTGTTTCACGTGTTGGTGGTAACGCACAAGTTAAAGCTATGAAGAAAGTTGCTGGTACTTTACGTACAGACTTGGCATCTTATAGTGAATTAGAATCATTTGCTCAATTTGGTTCTGATTTAGATGAAGCAACACAAGCAAAATTGAATCGTGGACGTCGTACAGTTGAAGTACTAAAACAACCACTTCATAAACCACTTCCTGTTGAAAAACAAGTATTGATATTATACGCATTAACACACGGATTCTTAGATCCAGTTAAAGTTGATGATATTTTACCATATCAAGATGGTTTATTTGATTATTTTGATGCAAATCATAAAGATTTACTTGACGAAATAGCAAATACAGGTAAACTACCTGAAACTGAAAAATTAGATGCTGCAATCAAAGAATATGCAGCTACATTCCAAGCTAGCGAAAAATAAGAAAGGTTGGTGAAAACTAATGCCAGCTTCTCTACAAGAAGTTAAACGTCGAATTGAATCGACTAAAAAAACTAGTCAAATTACCAGTGCGATGCAGATGGTTTCAACTGCTAAGCTTAGTCAAATTCAAAAGCATGCGACTAGTTATCAAGTTTATGCCACCAAAATTCGCAGTGTTATAACACATCTTTCTAAATCACATTTACTAGATTCAGTAAATACTACTAGTAAAAATAGTGATGGAAAGGTAAACACTCTAGGAATGTTAAGGCAGCGTCCAGTAAAAACTACAGGGATTGTTGTCATTACTTCTGACCGTGGTTTAGTTGGAAGTTACAATAGTAATGTTATTAAAGAAACTCTCGAACTTATAGAAAATAATCATCATAGTACTGAAGATGTAGCTATTATAGCTATTGGAGGTACTGGAGCAGATTTCTTTAAGAAGAGAGGTTATAACGTTGCTTATGAGTACCGAGGAATAAGTGATATTCCTACTTACAAAGATGCTAGACCTTTAGTAGAGGCAATTGTAAGTATGTATGATAAAGAAGTATATGATGAATTATTCGTTTGTTACAGTCATTTTGTAAATACATTAACATCAGAATTTAGAGCTGAAAAAATGTTACCAGTTTCAGCTGAAAACATGGGACATGATGACTTAACAAGTAACGATGAAGGCTACAGTATTGAATACGAAACTGAGCCTTCTGAAGATGCAATATTAGAAGTAGTTTTGCCACAGTATGCTGAATCTTTGGTATATGGTGCAATTCTTGATGCTAAAACATCTGAACATGCATCAAGTTCTACTGCAATGAAATCTGCATCTGATAATGCTAAGGATATTATTTCTTCATTAGAATTGCAGTATAATCGTGCTCGTCAAAGTGCTATTACTACTGAAATCACAGAAATTACAGGTGCTCAGGCTGCCTTAGAATAGTAAAAAATTGGGAGGAATAAACTAATGAGTTCTGGTAAAGTAGTTCAAGTTATCGGACCCGTTGTTGATGTTCAATTTCCTCTAAGTGAATCATTACCAGATATTGACGATGCTTTGAAAGTGAAACGTGAAGACGGTACAGAATTAGTTATCGAAGTTGCACTTGAGCTTGGTGACGGTATTATGCGTACTGTTGCTATGGACTCCACTGATGGTTTAAAGCGTGGAGCTGAAGTTGAAGGTACAGGGGCATCTATTAGTGTTCCTGTTGGTAAAGATACACTTGGACGTGTATTTAACGTTTTAGGAAATACCATTGATAATGGGCCTGAATTTGATGAGGATCATCCACGTAATCCTATTCATCGTGATGCTCCTAAATATGATCAATTGAGTACAGGGATTGAAATCCTTGAAACAGGTATAAAAGTTATTGACCTTTTAGCACCTTATATTAAAGGTGGTAAAATTGGTTTGTTCGGTGGTGCCGGTGTTGGTAAGACTGTTTTGATTCAAGAGTTAATTCATAATATTGCTCAAGAACATAACGGTATTTCAGTATTTACTGGTGTTGGTGAACGTACTCGTGAAGGTAACGATTTATACTTTGAAATGAAAGAATCTGGCGTTTTGGAAAAAACAGCCATGGTATTCGGACAAATGAATGAGCCACCTGGAGCCCGTATGCGTGTGGCTCTTACAGGGTTAACATTAGCTGAATATTTCCGTGATGTTGAAGGTCAAGATGTGTTATTATTTATTGATAACATTTTCCGCTTCACACAAGCTGGTTCTGAAGTTTCGGCTTTGTTGGGACGTATACCTTCTGCCGTTGGTTATCAACCAACACTTGCAACTGAAATGGGTCAATTACAAGAACGTATTACTTCTACTAAGAAAGGTTCTGTAACTTCTATTCAAGCTGTTTATGTTCCAGCTGATGACTATACTGACCCTGCACCTGCAACAACATTTGCTCACTTGGATGCTACAACTAACTTGGAACGTTCTTTAACACAACAAGGTATTTATCCAGCTGTGGATCCATTAGCATCTACTTCAAGTGCTTTAACACCTGAAATTGTTGGTGAAGAACATTATGAGGTTGCTACAGAAGTGCAACATGTATTACAACGTTATCGTGAATTACAAGATATCATTTCTATTTTAGGTATGGATGAATTATCTGATGAAGAAAAGATTATTGTTGCACGTGCACGTCGTATACAATTCTTCTTATCACAAAATTTCCATGTTGCTGAACAATTTACAGGTAACCCTGGTTCTTATGTTCCTGTTGAAGAAACAGTAAAAGGATTTAAAGAAATTTTAGAAGGTAAGTATGATAATCTTCCTGAAGAAGCCTTCAGATTAGTTGGTGGAATCGAAGATGTAGTTGAAAAAGCTAAGAAACTTGCTGGCAATAATTAAGGAGGTAACGTCTGATGGATGAAAAATCTATATTGACGATAAATGTCGTTACTCCTGATGGAAGTGTTTATGAAAATACTACGGATTTAGTTATTTGTAAAACTACTGTAGGTGAAATAGGTATAATGCCTAATCACTTACCATTGCTGGCTTCTTTAGCTATTGATGAAGTTCGAGTAAAAGTTGATGATGAAAATTTTGATGAAATTGCTGTTAGTGGCGGATTTGTGGAATTTTCAGACAATACTTTATCTGTTGTTGCTTCAGCTGCCGAAAGAAAAGAAACTATTGATGTTTCTCGTGCGGAACGTGCTAAGCAACGTGCTGAAAAGCGTATTGAAGAAGCTAAGAACGAAAATAATGACATTGATTTACGTAGAGCTGAAGTTTCCCTACGTAGAGCTATAAATCGATTGAACATTTCAAAACACTAATCATAATAGAAAGACAGTATTTTTTGGATACTGTCTTTTTTATGTAGAAAAATTTAAAATTTTATAAAAATCATGACTTAATTTATAAATTATGCTATTATGAGTTCGATTAGTTTAGAAAGGAATAATATTAATATGTATTTAGGATTAATGGCAGTAGTTACAATTATTAGTCATTTTTTCTTCATAACACTCGTTTTTATAAGTTTTCAGGGATTAAGACTAGATTATTTTTTTAGTAAGGAAAAACAAGGAAAATTCCGATTAGCACTTGTACTTTTTTCTGTAGCTATCGGGTATTTAGCAAGTGAATTCTTCTTAAGTTTTATCGATAGTATTCGCAATTTGCTATTTTTAATTAAGTAATGCAGAGTGAGGAATTGTAATGGAAAAAATTGTAGTTCGTGGTGGAAATAAGTTAGAAGGAGAAGTAGAAATTGAAGGAGCTAAAAATGCAGTTCTTCCTATCTTAGCTGCAGCAATCTTGCCCAGCGAAGGAAGAACGATTCTAACTAATGTTCCAATGCTATCTGATGTATATACTATGAATAATGTAATCAGATTTTTAAACGTTAAGGTTGGCTTTGATGAAAATGAAAAATCAGTTGAAATAGACGCAACTGGTAAATTATCATATGATGCACCATTCAAGTATGTTTCTAAAATGAGAGCATCGATTGTTGTGTTAGGACCATTATTAGCACGATTAGGCAAAGCTAGAGTAGCAATGCCTGGAGGATGTGCTATAGGTTCTCGTCCAATAGACTTACATTTAAAAGGATTAGAATTGTTAGGAGCTAAAATTGAGCAACATAATGGTTACATAGATGCACATACCGATGGAAGATTGGTGGGAGCAAATATTTATTTAGATTTTCCAAGTGTTGGTGCTACTCAAAATATTATGATGGCTGCTACTCTAGCTAAGGGCACAACTATTATTGAAAATGTTGCAAGAGAGCCAGAAATTGTAGATTTGGCTAATGTTTTAAATAAGATGGGAGCTAAAGTTTACGGAGCGGGTACTGAAAAAATCAAAATTATAGGTGTAGAAAGTTTACACGGAACTGAACATGCTATTATTCAAGATAGAATAGAAGCTGGAACATTTATGGTTGCTAGTGCTTTAACCCAAGGAAATGTTTTAATTAAAGAAGCAATTGCAGAACATAATATCCCATTGATTTCTAAACTAGAGGAAATGGGTGTAAAAGTTATCGAAGAAAATGAAGGCATTCGAATAATAGGACCTGAAAAATTGAAACCAACTACAGTTAAAACTTTACCTCATCCGGGTTTTCCTACGGATATGCAACCACAAATTTCAATTTTGCAACTAGCTGCTGAGGGAACAAGTATTTTAACTGAAACTGTGTTTGAAAATAGATTCATGCATTTAGAAGAATTGAGAAGAATGAATGCTGATTTTAAAGTAGAAGGGAATTCGGTAGTTCTTCATGGGCCAACTGATTTCAATGGTGCCGAGGTAGCTGCTACTGATTTAAGGGCTGCAGCTGCGTTAGTTTTAGCAGGATTAGTTGCGAAAAATATTACTCAAGTTACTAATCTAAAGTATCTTGACAGAGGATATTATCATTTCCATCAAAAATTAGCTTCTTTAGGTGCTGATATTAAGAGAATTGATGATATTACTGATAGATCATTTGAAATAAAAAAGGAAAAATTAAAAAACGTCAATAACTTACAATAACTAAGTTCTTAATCCGTTAAATCAAATAAGATGGTTTAACGGTATTTTAGTGTTTTTAAATAGGAATTAAAATTAAAATTTAATCTTGTCTATGGTATAATAAGCTAGATATATTATTAATTTGATAAATAAAATTTAGTAAAAGGAGATTTCTCTTATGGTGAAGGATATAGGTATCGACTTGGGTACTGCTAATGTTTTAATAAATGTTAAAGGTAGAGGTATTGTCCTTAATGAGCCATCAGTTGTTGCTATAGATACTAAGAGTGGCAGGGTTCTTTCTGTTGGATCTGAAGCATATCAAATGGTTGGTAGAACACCTAGTAATATTCGTGCAATTCGTCCTTTAAAAGATGGAGTAATTGCTGATTTTGATATGACTGAGCAAATGTTGTCCTACTTTATAAAAAAATTAAACGTTAAAGGTTTCATGTCTCGTCCTAACATTTTAATTTGTTGTCCTACTAACACTACAGATATTGAAAGAAAAGCAATTAGACAAGCAGCGGAAAAATCTGGTGGTGGTAGTAAGGTATACTTGGAAGAAGAACCTAAAGTTGCAGCAATTGGTGCAGGTTTAGATGTTTTCCAACCACATGGAAATATGGTAATTGATATCGGTGGTGGGACTAGTGATATAGCAGTACTATCACTAGGAGATATTGTTGTAAGTCGTTCATTACGTGCAGCTGGAGATAAATTAAATAGTGATATCGCAAATTACGTAAGAAATAAACATAACTTAATTATAGGTGAAAGAACTGCTGAAAAAGTAAAAATGGAAATAGGTTCTGTACTAAAAGGACACAGAGATGAAACATTTAGTGTACGTGGTAGAAATGTAGTTGATGGATTACCTAAGACTATTACGATGACTTCTGATGAAACGGAAGAAGCAATGCATGATACGATGCAAGCTATGATTTCTGCTGCTAAAGATCTATTAAGTACGACTCCTCCAGAATTAGCTTCAGATATCATTGATAGAGGAATTGTTATTACTGGTGGTGGTGCGTTGTTAGATGGAATAGACATGTTGTTCTCAGAGAATTTGAAGGTACCAGTTATGATTTCAGAAACTCCATTGGATGATGTTGCTTTAGGAACAGGAAAATTACTTGACCATATTGAAAAATCAAATTAATAAGGGAATAATATTCTTAATAAGATGTTATCAAAAGTATATTTCTCCTATGTTTCCACCAACGTGTAGATATTATCCAACTTGTTCTAACTACGCAATAGATGCAATAAAAAAGCATGGTGTTGTTAAAGGAATTATAATGGGGATTTTTAGGATTTTGAGATGTAATCCATTTGTAGAGGGTGGAGTAGATGTTGTTCCGGAGAAGTTTACAATTTTTAGAAATGATGATAAGTAGGAGGATTTTTTGTGTCGAAACGAGAAAAGAATATTGAAATACTTGAAGTCGAAAAAATTGTTGATAATAATACAATTACAGAACTAACTACTAAGGATCAAGAAGTGATCGGTAGAATTTTGCAAGATGGAAAAAGATATATTGCAGAATTGAAAAATGGTGAAACTTTTAGAGTCAGTTCACAAGCTGAAGCAATGGAAATTTTATTAAGAGAATATCATTTGCATAGATAATAAGCTACGAACAGTAAAAGTTAATAGCGTACCAATATAACTAATTTGTTAGACAAAGGAGAAGGATAGTAGTGCAGGATAGACAGTCGCGAGAACGTCGTGAAGAAGAAGACGCACGAATAGATTGGGGAATCATTCTATCTGTTATGGTTCTTGCAATAATAGGAATGCTTTCAATTTATGTTGCTGCAAGTCATGACACTAGTACAATGAGTGTACCAAGAACACTTATTTCTCAAGCTATGTGGTATGCAATAGGGATAGGTGCAATTATATTTATTATGCAGTTTGATGCTGAACAATTGTGGAAAGTAGCCCCTATTGCGTATGGTTTAGGTATTACTTTGTTAGTTTTGGTTTTGATTTTTTATAGTAGAGCTTATGCTTTAAAGACTGGGGCTAAAAGTTGGTTGGCTTTCGGGCCTTTGACTTTTCAACCGTCTGAAGTGATGAAACCTGCCTATATTTTAATGTTAGGTAGGGTGGTTGCACAGCATAATGCAGAGTTTTATGAACATACTATTAAAACAGATTGGAATTTAATAGGAAAGTTGGCTCTATGGACATTACCGGTTGCTGTATTGTTGAAATTACAAAATGACTTCGGTACAATGTTAGTTTTCTTTGCTATTCTCAGTGGTGTGATTTTAGTTTCAGGTGTTTCTTGGAAGATATTAGCGCCTCTTTTTGGAGGTGCTGCCTTCTTAGGAACCGCAGGTATTTTATTAGCTGTTTATGGGAGAAATTTATTAATGGCAATAGGTTTCAAAGCCTATCAATTTGCTAGAATTGAAGCTTGGTTGAACCCATCTGCATCCACTACGGGTAATAGTTATCAATTATGGCAAAGTATGAAAGCTATTGGATCAGGACAGTTATTTGGTACTGGATTTAATCATTCTAATGTATATGTTCCTGTTAGAGAATCGGATATGATATTTTCTGTTATAGGTGAAAATTTTGGATTCATTGGTGGATGCATTTTGATTTTTATATATCTATTACTTATTTTCCAAATGATTCAGGTTACCTTTGATACTAGAAATGAATTTTATGCGTATATTTCTACAGGTGTTATTATGATGATCTTATTCCACGTTTTTGAAAATATTGGTATGAGTATTGGATTATTACCATTAACAGGTATTCCTCTACCATTTATAAGCCAAGGTGGATCTGCTTTAATTGCAAACATGATAGGTATAGGATTAATAATGTCCATGAGATACCATAATAAGAGCTATATGTTTAGCAGTAGTAAGGAATTTCGTTAATACATACTGAGGTGAGAATAAATTATGTTAAAGGTTTATTGTTATAAAAAATGTAGTACATGTAAAAAAGCAATTAAATGGCTAGATAATCATAGTATTGATTATAAATATTATGAGATTACTGAAGAAAGACCTCAGGAAGATTTATTCAAGTTATGGTTACAAGATACAGAAAAAAAGGTAACATATTTCTTTAATACTAGTGGTAACTTATATAGAACAATGAATCTAAAAGATAAATTGAAGGAGTTATCAATCGAAGAAAAAGCAAAGTTGTTAGCTGACAACGGAATGTTAATCAAAAGACCTTTAGTAATAAAAGATGATGGTAGTGTGCTTTGTGGCTTTAAAGAAGAAAAGTACAAAGAATTTTTATAAAAAGTAATTCTAAAATTGAAAATTCGAACTATAATTTATTAATCTAATAATTATGGTTCGAATTTTTTTATTAGATTAATATGATAATTTACTTGTGGTGCAATCTAATTTTTAATACAATAATGACAGAAGGAAATTATGGGGAGGTAGGCACGATGGATGGAATAGATTTTTTGATAGAATTTTTAAATGATTATTATAAGGCAAAATTAAAAAATATTCATGATATTGCTGGTAATGTCCATTTATCTGGATATAGTGAATTATATAAAAAAGATTTATTTGTTAAGATTTTTAGTAATAAAGATATGTTTTACGCTGAACAACATGTAAATCAAGTATATTATCCTGAGATTTATCTAGATAGTGTGATTTTTGAAGATAATTATGTAGTAGTTCTTAAGGATAGACAATTAGAGGACACGGATAAGAAAAAAATCTCTAGAGAACAAGCTTATTTATATGGTAATTTATTAGCAGATTTCCATAATAAATTAACAGGAAATGTATCTGTTTATGAAGATAAAAATTCATTAGGTGAACAAATAGATACTTTAGTAAAAACGCTGCAAAACACAGAATATATAGATGATATTAATGTTGTAAATAAAATTATTAAAGAACGTCTTGAAAAAGCACAATTGGAGTATGAATTATTACCAAGAGTAGTGTTGCATGGTGACTTTAGTATTAGGAATATAAAAAAATATCAAGATCAAGTAATATTAATTGATTTTGAACGTTCTCGTATTGGAGTAGCATATCAAGATTTTGTGAAGTTCTTTTTTAATGAAGTAAAAGATTTGGATTTAAGAAATGCTTTCTTGAAGGGCTATAGAGAAAATAGACCATTTGAAATTCCTAGTGAAACTCTTCAAAGTGTATTATTATTTAAAACAGCATTAGAGATATTGAATTTTCATCTATCACATCCTGAGAAAAAATTTGGGAGAATGGCTGATGATATGTTAGTAGCTATTAGGGAAGATAAGGGCTTTTTAGAATTGTAATACGGCTACTTTATGACTGGTAATTTATATATTAATAAAAATTTGATAAGTTTACTTGCATTTATAATGAAGATAGTGCATTATTAATTTTAGTACATATTAAATAGGAGTTTTTTAATTCATGGCTAAAAGAGGTATGTTGATTGTTCTTTCTGGCCCTTCAGGTGTTGGAAAAGGAACTGTCAGAAAAGAGATATTTTCACAACCAGGTAATAAATTTCATTATTCTGTTTCTATGACAACAAGAGAAATGCGTCCTGGAGAAGTAAACGGTAAAGATTACTATTTTGTATCAAAGGAAGAATTTGAACAAGAAATTGCTGCTGGACAAATGCTAGAGTATGCACAATACGTAGATAATTATTATGGTACTCCATTGAAGTATGTTAATGAGATGCTTGATAGTGGTAAGGATGTATTTTTAGAGATTGAAGTTAAAGGTGCTATGCAAGTTAGAGAAAAGGCTCCGGATGGCTTATTTATTTTCCTTACACCACCAGATTTGATGGAGTTGAGACAGCGCATTATTAATCGAGGTACTGATGATATTGATACTATTAATAAACGTATGAAAAAAGCAGTAGATGAGATAGAAATGATGCAAAATTATGATTATGCTGTTGTAAATGACGAAGTTGAGAAGGCAGCCGAAAAAATTAAAACAATAATTAGAGCAGAACGCTGGAGAGTAAAGCGTTTCTTGCCAGACTATCGAAAACAGTTAGGAGAGTTGAATTAAAATGATTTTATACCCATCAGTAGATGATTTATTAGAACAAGTTGATTCTAGATATTCTTTAATTATGTTAGCTGCTAAGCGTGCACACGATTTAGATGCTGGTTCCCCAGAATTATTATCCAACTATGAGTCACCAAAAAATATTGGACATGCATTAGAAGAAATAGCTGCTGGTAAAGTTAAAATTAAGGAAGACTAATTATATATAATTAGTAGCTATATTAAAGCCGTAGAGATTGTTCTCCACGGCTTTTTTATAATGAAATTGTATGTCACTTGGTATAATATAGTATATGAGATTTATTCTATGATATTGATAGAAATTTGAAGGGATGAAGTCTTTATGGAGAGAAAAAATATTGCTGTATTTTTAACAGGTGGAATTGCTGTTTATAAAGCAGCAAATGTTGTTAGAGGCTTAATTAAAAAAGGATTTAAAGTAAAAGTAGCTATGAGTGAAGCTTCTCAAAAATTTATAACTCCATATACATTCCAAGCTTTAACACATGAAAAAGTCTATACTGATTTATTTGAGATAACGGATGATAACCCAATACCACATATTGAATTAGCTGATTGGGCTGATTTTGCTTTGATTATACCAGCTACAGCAAACATAATAGCAAAAATGGCTAATGGTATAGCTGATGATTTTATTACTACGACACTGTTAGCAATAGATACGCCGAAATTTGTTGTTCCAGCGATGAATGAGAAAATGTTATTGAACAATGCTACCAAAAGAAATATGCAAACTTTGATAAATGATGGTGTAAAAATAATGTCTCCAGATACAGGTATGTTAGCTGAAGGATATACTGGTAAGGGAAGATTGCCTAAAGAAGAAGAGATCATTGAGTGGATTATTAATAAAATAAATTCAAAGAAAGATTTAGTTGGTAAAAAAGTCGTTATTTCTGCTGGAAGTACAATCGAACCAATTGATCCTGTCAGGTATATATCTAACTATTCGAGTGGAAAAATGGGCTACGCTTTAGCGGAAGCAGCATTCGAACGTGGAGCAAGCGTTACATTAGTAAGTGGTCCTACTAATTTGTTGGCAACCCCAGGTGTAAAAATCAACAGAATTAAAACAACTAAAGAATTAGAAAGAAAAATGAATGAAGAATTTAAAACTGCCGATATTGCAATAATGGCAGCAGCTGTTTCTGACTATCATGTTGCTAAAGTAGCAAATAACAAGATTAAAAAAACTGGAGAAAAGTTAACATTAGAATTGGTACAAAATCCTGATATTTTAAAAGGACTGGGCTCAGTTAAGGAAAAACAAATATTAGTAGGATTTGCTGCTGAGACGAATAATTTATATGAAAATGCTCAAAATAAGTTACTTTCCAAACATGCGGACATGATTGTTGGAAATGACGTATCTAGAAAAGATATAGGATTTGGAAATGATAATAATGAAGTAACACTATTTACTTTGAAAAATAGTCCTATTAAGTTACCTAAGACTAATAAAAAAGAATTAAGTCATAAAATTTTGGATGTAATTGTTGAAAAACTTATGTCTAAGGAGTGATTTAAAATTTTAAAAAATTTTGCTGAAGTTATTGTAGATGTACCTACAATGCAAACTAATAAACCATTTACTTATAAAATACCTGAAAATTTGCAGGGACAACTAGAAAAAGGAATGAGAGTAGTAGTTCCCTTTGGAAAGGGAAACAGATTGATTCAGGGATTTATTATAAATTTTAAGTCTAGTAGTGAAAATATAGATAATATAAAAGAAATTGATAGTGTATTAGATTTAGAACCTGTATTGAATGAGGAAATGCTGGAAATTGCAGATTGGTTGTCAAAGTATACTTTTTCATTCAAAATTAGGTGTCTTCAAGTAATGCTTCCAAGTATTATGAAAGCTAAATATGAGCGAAAGTTTACTTATATTGGAGAGCAAGATGAGAAAGTTAAAGAGCTATTTTCAGGCAAATCTGATTTATTAGATAGTGATAAAAAAGTAAATTCTAGTACGATAAATAAATTATTACAGTTAAGAAAGCAAGGAAAAATAAAAGTAGACTACATTGTAAAAAATAAGGCTAAAGCAAAGTTAGTCTCAGTGATTAAGACAAAATTATCTTTACAAGAGTATGAGAATGAGTTAGGAAGTATTGCACCTAATGCCAGCAAACAAAAAAAGTTACTAAATACATTAAAAGAGTTTCCTGTGGGGTCAAAAATACGGCAAAGTGAATTGAGGAAAAAATATAATTTTACTAATGCTGATATAAAAAATGCTAGTGAAAAAGGATGGATAGATGTAATAAAAGTTGAAAAATATCGCGATCCATTTGCTAACTATAAGAGTTATTATGAAAAAAAGCATAAGCTTACACAAGAACAAAGTAAAGTTGTGAAAAAATTAGATGATGATATCGAAAACGATAAAGCGCGAGTGTCTTTGCTTCAAGGGGTAACAGGAAGTGGAAAAACAGAGGTATATTTACAAGTAATAGATACTGCTCTTAATCAAGGGAAAACAGCTATTGTATTGGTTCCTGAAATATCGTTAACACCGCAAATGGTAAAAAGATTTAGAGCTAGGTTTGGCACCAAAGTTGCAGTTTTGCATAGTGGGCTTTCTATAGGAGAAAAATACGATGAATGGAGAAGAATAGAGAGAGAAGAAGCACAGGTAGTTGTAGGAGCGCGATCTGCTATTTTTGCTCCTTTGAAAAATTTAGGAGTCATAATAGTGGATGAGGAACATGAATCTAGTTACAAGCAAGATGAAATGCCTAGATATAATGCAAAAGATGTTGCTAAATGGCGTGGAATATACCACTCATGTCCAGTTATTTTTGGGAGTGCAACCCCATCACTAGAGTCTAGAGCTAGGGCACAAAAAGGAGTATATGATTGGTTAAGATTAACTAAAAGAGTTAACAATCAAAAGCTACCTAAAGTGCAAATTATTGATATGAGAGAGGCAGTAAAAACCTCTCCAATTCCAGATTTTTCTCTTAAAATGGTTAATTCAATTCAGGAAAAATTAGATAAAAAGGAACAAATAGTGCTTCTATTAAATCGTAGAGGGTATTCGACGTTTATGATGTGTAGAGAGTGTGGTTATGTAATAAAGTGTCCTAACTGTGATATTTCTTTGACAGTTCATTTAGATAGCAGATCTTTAAAGTGTCATTATTGTGGATATGAAACGAGAATACCATATGAATGTCCTAGTTGTAGTAGCAAAAAAATAAGATATTATGGTACTGGAACACAAAAAATTGAAAAAGAGCTAAAAGGTCTATTTCCACAAGCCCGAATTTTGAGAATGGATGTAGATACAACTAGAAAAAAAGGAGCATATGAGAAACTATTAAGAACATTTGGAGATGGAAAGGCTGATATTTTACTTGGAACGCAAATGATAGCTAAAGGACTAGATTTTCCAAATGTAACTTTTGTTGGAGTTTTAAATGCAGATACATCACTTGGAATATCGGATTTTAGAGCAAGTGAGAGAACTTTTCAACTTTTAACACAAGTTAGTGGACGTGCTGGACGTGCTGATAAAGATGGAGAGGTTATTATTCAAACTTTTAATCCTGATCATTATGCTATAAAACTAGCTCAGAATCACGATTATGAAAATTTTTTCTATAAAGAAATGGAACTTAGACATAATTTAAATTATCCACCGTATTACTATACATTAAAGATAACAGTAAGTTCTAATTCAGAGTCATTGACGGCTAGAACTATTTTTAAAATAAATAATGAAGTAAGGATGAATGTCTCTAAAGGAACTATTATATTGGGTCCAACTCCACAGACGGTTACTAAAATAAATAATCGTTATTATTATCAAATTGTTATTAAATATAAAAAAGAAACAAAATTAATTAACTATTTACAAGATTTACTTCTTTCAAGTCAAAGAATTGAAAGAGAAGGTATACAAATTGTGATAGATAGAGAACCATTGAAATTTAATTAAGTTAAGGACGTGATATTATGACAAATATTGTATTTATGGGAACACCAGCTTTTGCTGCACCAATTTTAGAAGGAATTATTGAAAATGGTTATAATGTTTTAGCTGTGGTCACACAACCTGATAGACCTGTTGGAAGAAAGAGAGTACTACATGCCTCACCTGTAAAAGAAGTTGCTTTGAAGTACGGTATAAAAGTATTTCAACCGGTAAAATTAAGTGGCAGTGATGAAATGCAGGAAATAATAGACTTACAACCAGATTTAATAGTAACAGCAGCATACGGTCAATTTTTACCAACAAAATTAATTGAAAGTGCAAAAATTGCTGCAATTAATGTTCATGGATCATTATTGCCTAAATATAGAGGTGGTGCTCCTGTACAATATTCAATTATGAATGGTGATGATAAGACAGGTGTAACTATTATTTATATGGTTAAGAAAATGGATGCTGGGGATATGCTAGCTCAAGCTGAATTAAAAATAGAATCTACAGATGATACTGGAACTATTTTTGAAAAAATGAGTATTTTAGGAAGAGATGTGCTTCTAGAAACATTACCTAAAATTATTTCTGGTAATGTTGAAGCTGTAAAACAAGATGAAAATAAAGTTGTTTTTTCACCTAATATCAAACCAGAAGAAGAAATTTTACACTTAAATTTAGAAGCTAAAGAAATTGATTGGAAGACGAGAGCATTACGCCCAGCACCTGGAGCTTATTTTAAAAATTTCAAAGGAAAGAGAACGAAGTTATGGAGTATTAAACCACTTGAAGAAAAAACAGAATTCGCTCCAGGATACGTTGTGAATGTTGATAAGCATGAGCTAAAAGTATCTGCATATAATGGGACTGTTTATTCAATTATTGAATTACAACCGGCAGGTAAACAAAAAATGGATATAACTTCATATTTAAATGGGGTTGGACAAGGATTAAAAATTGGACAAAGGATAATTGAAGATGAAGAATAAGACAGTTAGATTACTAGCAGTTGAATTACTAACTAGAGTTGAAAGTCAAGGTACATATTCAAATCTAGCATTAAATAAAGTGATAGAAGAAAATAACCTTTCTGTTAAAGATACAAAATTATTAACAACAATTGTTTATGGAGTAATACAACATAAGTTAACTTTAGAATATTGGTTAGAACCATTTATTAAGAAGGCAAACAGGTTACAATTATGGGTTAAGGAATTATTATTAGTATCATTGTATCAAATGGTTTATTTAGATAAAATTCCAGACCGAGCTGTATTTAATGAATCTATTGAAATAGCAAAAATTAAGGGTCATACTGGTATTAGAAAATTTGTTACAGGTGTGTTACATTCAATCAGAAGAAATGGTTTGAGAGAAGTTAATGAAATTGATAACGATATTACAAGGTTGAGTATAGGGACTAGTACCCCTAAGTGGCTAGTGGAAGAATTAATTAAGGAATTAGGAATTACTAAAGTTGAGTCGATATTAGATACAATAAATACTTCTCCAAAGCATAGTGTAAGAATTAATACTTATAAAGTTAACAAGCAAATTTTAGTAAATGAACTAAAGAATGACGGCTATACGATTAGAGAAAGTGAAGTTACACCAGATGCATTAATAGTAGATGGAGGCTTCTTACCAAAGAGTTCAGAATTTCGAAATGGAAAGATGATAATTCAAGATGAAAGTGCAATGTTAGCTGTTGAAAGTATGGATATTCAAAAAGATGATATAGTTCTAGATGCTTGTGCTGCTCCTGGTGGTAAAACAACACAAATAGCTGAAAAATTAATGAAAGGTGAAGGCAAAGTTTGGGCTTTAGATATTCACAAACATAAGGTGAAATTGATAGAAGAAAATGCTAATAAATTAGGATTAATATCTAAAATATCAGCTAAACAATTAGATGCGAGAAAGGCGATAACGGAGTTTGATTCGGAAAAATTTGATAAAATTTTAGTAGATGCACCTTGTTCTGGATTAGGATTAATGAGAAGAAAACCAGAAGTAAAATATGAAAAAAAGCTGGCTGACTCATATAGTCTACATGATATTCAAGTTAATATTTTAGAAAAAGTAGCACCTTTATTAAAAAAAGGTGGATATTTGACTTATAGTACATGTACAATTTTAAATATTGAAAATCAAAAAGTTATTGATGATTTTCTTAAAAAGCATCCAGAGTTTGTTCAAGAAAAGACTTATACAAAAAATAAATTAAAAGATGAAAGAGATACACTTTCTTTAACCATATATCCAGATGATTACATGTCGGATGGTTTCTTTATAGCAACGCTACGTAAAAAATAGGAGTTGATGAGTATGGAGATTGCATATTTAAGTGATTTAGGAAAAATGAGAAAAAATAATGAAGACTATGTTGGAAAATTTGTCAATAAAGCTGGAGCAGTAATGGTAATTGTGGCTGATGGATTAGGTGGTCATAACGGGGGAGAAGTAGCTTCAGAAATGGCAGTATCCCATCTAGGCTATTACTTTAGTGAAACAAGTTTTTTTTCTATTTCTCAAGCAAGTACTTGGCTTTCTAAAAAAGTAGATGAAGAAAATAGTTTAATTTTAAAAAATTCTCTTCACTATAAAGATTTACGTGGTATGGGAACAACATTAGTAGTAGCTATCATATTTGAACAAGAATTTTTACTAGCACATATAGGTGACAGTAGGGGATATATTTTAGAAAAAGGAAATCTTACTAGGGTTACAGAAGATCATTCTCTAGTCAATGAATTAATAAAAGAGGGTGAATTAAGTCCAGAAGAGGCTGAGCATCATCCTAAAAAGAATATCATTACACGATCTTTAGGAATATCGGAAAATTCAGAATTAGATGAAGAATTTTTTCAAATTACTAAAAATAGCATTTTGATGTTATGTACAGATGGTTTAACTAATATGGTTGAAGATACGAAGTTAGAACGTTTATTAAATATATCTGAATCTTTACCTGATAAATGTCAAAGATTGGTTGATGAGGCTAATAGAGCAGGAGGAAATGATAATATTTCTGTATTACTTGTGTCGTTTGATGAAGAGGTGAAATATTAATGGGACCAGGATACGTTTTGAATGGTCGTTATAAGATTCGACGTGTTCTAGGTGAAGGTGGAATGGCTAATGTTTATTTAGCTGATGATTTAATTTTAAATCGACCAGTTACGGTGAAAGTTTTAAGACTAGATTTACAAAATGATCCTGCTTCTTTGAGAAGATTTCATAGAGAAGCGATGTCATTAACAGAATTAACTAATCCTAATATAGTTAACATTTATGACATTGATCAAACAGATGATGGTATGCAGTATCTAGTTATGGAATATGTAGATGGTATGGATTTAAAAGCATACATAAAGAAAAATCATAAACTTCCATACGAACGTGTAATAGAAATTATGGAACAAATCTTATCGGCTGTAGAGGATGCGCATGCACACAATATAATTCATAGAGATTTAAAGCCGAAAAATATTTTAATTGATAAGAATGGGACAGTTAAGATTACTGATTTTGGAATTGCTGTTGCAGTTGCGGAATTTACAATGACTCAGACTAATACATTAGTTGGTTCAGTACATTATATTTCACCTGAACAAGCAAGAGGAAGTATGGTAACTAAGCAATCCGATATTTATTCTTTGGGAATAATTTTGTTTGAAATGTTAACTGGTGAAGTTCCGTACCAAGGAGAGACAGCTATCTCTGTAGCTTTAAAGCATTATCGTAATGATATGCCATCTGTTCGTAATTATGATAATAATATTCCACAATCCCTAGAGAATGTCATATTGCATGCGACTGCTAAAAATTTAAATGACCGATATAAAACAGTGGCAGAAATGGCGGATGATTTAAGAACAGTTTTAGATGAAGATAGAAAAAACGAAAAAGTATGGAGACCGCAAAATTTTGTTGATGAAGAAACAAAGATATTACCTCAAATAAAAGATAGTTTTATTGACGAAAATTTAGATGAAACTAAAACTTTAATTCTCTCAGAAGATGCTATAAAAAAGAACGAAGAAACTACTAAGACTAGAGAGAAAAAACAAAAGTGGAGCAGAAAAAAAAGAGGTATTACAGTTGGGGCAATAATATTAGCTTTAATTGTTATTTCGGTTGTGATTTTTGCTTTAATTACAACTCCCAAAGTAATTACTATGCCAGATTTAAGAGGAATGACTCAAACGCAAGCTGAAAGCATTCTTGATAACAAGAAATTAGAAAAAGGTAAAGTTACGGAAAAATATTCAAATTTATATAATTATGGTCAAATAGTTAGTACTAATCCTAAGCAGGGATCAAATGTACGGCAAAAAACATCGGTAGGTTTGGTAATATCTAAGGGACCAGATAAGAAACCATTTGGCGATTATCGCGGACAAAATTATGATGATGTTAAAGAGAGACTTGAAAATCAAGGTGTACATGTTTATAAGAAGTTGAAGTATACTGATGACGTTGCTAAAGATTCAATAACATCTCAAAGTTTAAAGCCAAGTGCTGCTGTTGTTATGAGTCAAACAACCGTTACATTTACAGTTAGTAAAGGTCCCATTCATTTTAGGTTAAAAATGTTTAGTGGGATGAATAAATCTCAAATTGAAAGTTACGCTAAGCAACAGAATATAGATGTAGTTTTTCAGTACGAGGCATCTGATAAGTTTAAAAGTGGTGAAGTTGTGAGACAAGGTCCGGCACCCAATGCTATTGTTGAGAGAGGATCACAAGTAATTGTTGTGTTAGCTAAATAATAAAGTGAGGAAATATAGGATGTATTTCTCCACTTTTTTATATTAATGAGAAAGGAAGTAGGATATTTTTTGACGACAAAAGGGCGCATAAAGCAATCACTAAGTGGATATTATGATGTTTTAGCAGAAGATAAAGAGTATAGAACAAGAGCAAGAGGAAATTTTAGGAAAAAGAAAATGACACCAGTAGTTGGTGATTGGGTAGACTTTAAAATTGACGACAATGGTGATGGATATATATTAAAAATTTATCCTCGTAAGAATCAGTTGGTGAGACCGCCTATAGCTAACATAGATACAGCTATTGTTGTTTCGGCGTGCGTAGAGCCGGATTTTTCTCCAAATTTATTAGACAGACAGTTAGTAATGTTAGAAAGTAATAATGTAAGACCAGTTTTATTTTTTTCAAAAGCAGATTTGTTAAACCAAGAACAAAGAGAAAAATTTGAATCTTACTTTAATTATTATAGTAAGTATTATTCGTGCTATATTTCATTTGAAAATGAAAACAGACAAAATGTATTAAATAATTTGATGAGTGATTTAACTAATGAAATAGTGGTTGTGATGGGACAAACTGGAGCAGGTAAGTCTACTTTACTTAATGATTTAAAGCCAGATTTAAATTTAGAAACAGGTAAGATTTCTAAAGCATTAAGTAGAGGAAAACATACGACAAGAAAAGTAACTTTATTAGATATTAATGGTGTAATGATTGCTGATACACCAGGATTCTCATCATTTGAGTTATTAAATATAACAAAAGAAACATTACCATTAATGTATCCAGATTTTGTTAAATATCAAGATAATTGTAAATTTAGAGGATGCTTACATTTAAAAGAACCTAAATGTGCTGTTAAAGATGCAGTAAACAAGGGTGAAATTTTGGAAAATAGATACATTAATTATGTACAATTTCAAGATATGTTAGCTAATAAAAAGGTTAGGTATAAATGATGGACAATGAAATGACAATAAATATTTTGGTTGGTGGACCACGTGAAGAATTACCTGAAAACTTTTGGAAAAGCAGTTTTAGTGAAGATCATTGGATAGGAGCGGATAAAGGTGCAGTAGATTTGGTTAAACATCACCAATCCTTACTATTTGCAGTCGGAGACTTTGATTCTTCTAGTGAAGAAGAGATAGAATTAGTGAAGGAAAATGTACCTAAATTAATAACTTTTAAACCAGAAAAAGACTACACCGACACTGAATTATCTGTAAAGTTAGCAATAGATAAATATCATCCTAAAAAAATTACTATCTATGGAGCTACAGGTGGAAGAATAGATCACTTATTGGCTAATATAATGTTTGTTTTAAAACCAGAATTTAGATTTTATGCAGATAAAATAAAAATTATTGATAGAAGAAATATTATAAATTTCTTTTTGCCTGGTAAGTATACTATAAATAAAGAGGAAAACTTTGATTACTTGGCATTCATACCATTGGAAGAAATTAAAGATTTAAATTTATATGATGAAAAATATAAATTGAATAATGCTAATTATACTTATCCCATTGCATTAGCAAGTAATGAATTTGTAGGGGATAAAGCTAGCTTTAGTTTTAAAAGTGGACTACTTTGTGTTATTCAAAGTAAAGATTAAAAGGTTCTTTGTCAAAAAGAACTGATGCTAA